>NZ_CP132343.1:3285714-3942857 GCF_040529065.1 Xanthomonas sacchari
CAGCGCCTGCAGTTCGCGGGCGCTGTCGACGCGCTCCGGCCACGCGCCCGTCGGCGGCACGTCGGCCGCCATCGCCGCGTGCAGGCTGGACGCCGCCTCGGGCATCAGCCGGCTGACGTCCTCGCCGACCAGTTCGTCGGCGCCATAGCCGAACACGCGTTCGCCAGCGCGATTGACCGAGCGCACCTTGCCGCGCGCGTCGAAGGTGATGATGGGGTTGACCGCGGTGTCCAGGATCGCCTGGGTCAGGGCCATGCTGCGCGCCAGCGAGCGCTCGGCCGCCTGCCGTTCGCTGATGTCCAGGGCGATGCCCAGGTAACCGGAGAGTTCGCCCTGCCCGGTGCGGATCGCCGTCACCACCAGGCTCACCTGGCGGGTCGTGCCGTCGCGGCGCACATACGTCCACTCGCGGATCTCGGCACCATCGCGCTCGGCCTTTTCCACGAACACACGGAAACCTTGCACCGGATGCCCCAGCTCGGCGGCCAGCATCGCGCCGCGGGCGGCCACCTCCTCGGCCAGGTGGAACGCGCCGGGCGTCAGCGTGCCGACCACCTCCTCGCGGCGGTAACCAAGCAGGCGCTCGGCGCCGGTGTTGAACAGGGTGATGGTGCCGTCGCGGTCGGTGGCGATGATCGACACTTCCGAGGCGGCGCTCAGCACGCCTTCGAGCATCGCGGTGCTGCGGCTCAACTCGGCGGTCCGCGCCGCCACCTGGCTTTCCAGGGTCGCGTTCAAGGCCAGGATCTGCGCCCGCGCGGCCTTTTGCTCGGAGATGTCGCGCACCGTCTTGGACGCGCCGATCGGCCGGCCTTCGGCGTTGTAGATCGGCGATACGCTGACCAGCACGTCCAGCAGGCGTCCGTCGGCATGCCGGCGCACGGTTTCGAAATACGGCACCTCCTCGCCACGTCCGATCCGCCGCAGCACCGATTCTTCCTCGTGCATCAGGTCCGGCGGCACGATCAGCTCGCCCAGCCGCCGCCCTATCGCCTCGGCCTCGCTGAAGCCGAACAGTTGCTCGGCGGCGCGGTTCCAACTGGTGACCACGCCCTCAAGCGTCTTGCCGATGATGCCGTCGGCGGAGCTCTGCACGACCGCGACCAGGTTCGCCTGGTCGCGGGCGATCTGCCGGCGACGCACGCGATCGCTACACAGCGCGAACGCCAGCGCCGACGCCAGCACGCTCAGCACGGCGCCCAGCGACAGCGCCGTGCGCAGCGACCACGGCGTGTTGGCCGCCAGGAATGCCGGCCCCGCGGTCACGCGCAACTGCCAGCGCCGCCCCATGACCTCTCGCTGCAACGCCACAACGGGCGCCGGCGCGTCGGTCGGCTGCGCCGCACTGGCATAGAAGGTGCCCGCATCGGCGGCATCGAGGTCGCGCAATGCCAGCCCCGACCAGTGCGGATCCGGATGCAGAGCCTGCATCACCTGCGACATCAGCAGCGGCGCATAGGTCCAGCCAAGCAGCTCGCGCTGGCGTTGCGCCGGCGCGGCGGGCGTCGCGCCATCGCGGTACACCGGCAGCAGCATCAGGAACGACTGCGCACGCTGCGCGCCGGCCTGCACCAGGGTGATCGGCGCGGTCAGCCGCGGCGCACCGCTGTCCGCGGCCGCCTGCGCGGCGGTGCGGCGGGCGGACTCCGAGGCGATGTCCAGGCCGACCGCGGCGGCATTGTCCGCCAGCGGCTCAATGTATTCGATGACAAAGCGGTCGCCAGCGTGCGGCGCCAGTTGGCGGATGTCGAAGCCCGGCCGTCCTTCCGCGCGCGCAGCGGCGACGAAGGCGTCCTGCCCGGCCTCGGCGACGCGGCGGATGAAGCCGAAGCCGCGCGCGCCCGGAAACTCCTTGCGCAAGTCGCGACTGCGCGTATAGCGTTGTACCTGCGCCTGGCTCAACCCATCGCCGGCGGTCAGCACCACGCCGCGCATCCCGCGCAAGCCGTACTGGTAGCGGTACAGCACTTCCTCGATCTCGTCGAAGGTGGCGCGCGCATCCGCGGCGAGTCGCACATGCACGTGGCGCGCATTGGCCCGATGCAGTTGCATGGCGACGATCGCCGTCGCCGCCATTCCCAACAACAGGACGCTGCCCGCCCAATAGAACGGCCAGCGCGTGATGCGCCGCTTCGCCATGCGTGTCCCCGGTGCGGCATCGGCGGCTGCCCGCGGCAGCGTGACCGACGCCCGACGTGCCTTCCGCCCGGCATGTCGCGGAAGCTGCAGTCGTTGCTGGCGTGATCGGCGTGGGCCGGGCGAACTTGACCGTCAGCAGGCGCGAATGCCGGCCGAAATGCGAGAAACCAAGGGCTTTTCGCGCATGCTGTGGTGAACATCACAGGCCACATCGCGCGCTTGCGGGGCGTGGCGCGACGCCAGCAGCTCGCCGGGCAGCGCTGTCTGTCGACGCCGCAGGGCGAGGCAGAGACGGCGCGCGCCTGCAGATTCAGTCGTGCCCAACCTCCGCATGCAGCGTCTGTGCCGCCGCCCGACCGGCAGCGGTCAGCACCGCCAGCTCGCGCTCGCCCGCCCGCTCCACCCGCACCCAACCCGGTCCCGCCTGCCCGGCCAGTTCGGCATCGCCGAGCCAGGCCAGGGTGCGCAACAGCACGCTCATGCGCACGTCCAGGCGCTTGCACACGCGCGCCAGTGCCATGCCCTCCGGCGCCTCGGCCAGCAGGTGCAGCAGGCGCGCGGTCAGCAGTGGATCAGCGGACAAGCGCGACTCCGATGTCGCGCGGGGCCGCTGCGGCGGCGTCGGCCAGATGCGCAGTGACCACCACCGGAATCGACTTGGAGGTCGGCGTGCGCGCCTCGTCGGCGAAGCTGGACAGGGGCACCAGCGCATTGGTTTCGGGGTAATACGCCGCCAGGCAGCCGCGCGGGATGTTGTACTCGACCAGCATGAAGCGCTTGGCCTGGCGCGGCACGCCGTCCTCGCACAGGCTGTGCAGGTCCACCCAGTCGCCGGCGCGCATGCCCAGGTCGGCGATGTCGGCGGCGTTGATGAACAGCACCCGGCGCTCGCCGAACACGCCGCGGTAGCGGTCGTCCAGGCCGTAGATCGTGGTGTTGTACTGATCGTGCGAGCGCGTGGTGGCCAGGGTGAACACCAGTTGCCCGGGATGCTGACGGCGCGCGCGGTGGATCGGGTTATCGGTGGGCACCGCATGTACCTTGAACACCGCGCGGCCTTCGGGCGTGTCCCACACGCGATCGCGCGCGCCGTTGGACAGGCGGAAGCCGCCCGGCACCCGCACCCGCGCATTGAAGTCGGCGAAGTCGTCGAACATCTGTCCGATCAGGTCGCGGATGCGATCGTAGTCGGCCACCAGCCAGCGCCAGCGCACCGCACTGCGCGCGCCGAGCGTGGCCTCGGCCAGGCCCGCCACGATCGCCGGCTCGGACAGCAGGTGCGGCGAGGCCGGCGGATTGATGCCGCCGGACAGGTGCACCATGCTCATCGAATCCTCGACGCTGACGTGCTGCGGCCCGCCCTCCTGGATGTCGATCTCGGTACGGCCCAGACACGGCAGGATCAGCGCGTCGCGGCCGTGCACCAGATGGCTGCGGTTGAGCTTGGTGGTGACGTGCACGGTGAGTTCGCAGCGGCGCAGCGCGCGGTGGGTGGCGTCGGTATCGGGCGTGGCGGTGGCGAAGTTGCCGCCCATGGCGAAGAACACCTTGGCGCGACCGTCGGCCATCGCCTCGATCGCGCCCACGGTGTCGTAGCCGGGCGCGCGCGGCGGGGCGAAGCCGAACACCGCCTGCAGCCGGTCCAGGAACGCCTCCGGCGGCTTCTCGTAGATCATCATGGTACGGTCGCCCTGCACGTTGCTGTGGCCGCGCACCGGGCAGGCGCCGGCGCCGGGACGGCCCAGATGGCCGCGCAGCAGGAGCAGGTTGGCGATCATCTGGATGGTCGCCACCGAATGCTTGTGCTGGGTGATGCCCATGCCCCAGCAGGCGATCAGCCGCTCGGCCTTGAGGTAGATCTCGCCGGCCTTGCGCAGCGCGGCCTCGCTCAGCCCGGACTCCTCGACGATGGTGTCCCACGGCTCGGCCGCGACCTCGGCGGCGAAGTCCTCGAAGCCGACGGTGTGGCGCGCGATGAACTCCAGGTCCAGCAGCCGCGGCTGGCCGCCGCGGGCCGCCTCGGCGTCGCGCTCCAGCACGTGCTTGATGATGCCCTTTACCGCCGCCAGGTCGCCGCCGATCTTGAGCTGGAAGTAGTCCGAGGAGATGCGCGTGGAGCCGTTGTGCAGCATCTGCAGCTTGTCCTGCGGATCGGCGAACTTCTCCAGGCCGCGTTCGCGCAGCGGATTGAACGAGACGATCGCCGCGCCGCGCTTGGCCGCCTGGCGCAGTTCGCCGAGCATGCGCGGATGGTTGGTGCCGGGGTTCTGGCCGAAGATGAAGATCGCATCGGCCAGCTCGAAATCCTGCAGCGACACGGTGCCCTTGCCGACCCCGATCTGCGCCTTGAGCGCGGTGCCGGACGGCTCGTGGCACATGTTGGAGCAGTCCGGGAAGTTGTTGGTGCCGAACTCGCGCACGAACAGCTGGTACAGAAAGGCGGCCTCGTTGCTGGTGCGGCCGGAGGTGTAGAAGATCGCCTCGTCCGGCGAGGCCAGGCCATTGAGATGCCGGGCGATCAGCGCGAACGCCGCGTCCCAGTCGATCGGCACGTAGTGATCGGTTTCGACGTCGTAGCGCAGCGGCTGGGTCAGCCGGCCCTGCCCTTCCAGCCAGTAGTCGCTGTAGCGGGCCAGTTGCGCCACGCTGTGCTGGGCGAACAGCTCGGGCGTGGCGCGGCGTGCGGTGGATTCGGCCGCCACCGCCTTGGCGCCGTTCTCGCAGAACTCGAAGGTCGAGGTGTGGTCGCGGTCGGGCCAGGCGCAGCCGGGGCAGTCGAAGCCGTCGGGCTGGTTGGCGTGCAGCAGGGTCTTGGCGCCCTGCACCGCCACGTCCTGCTCCATCAGGTGTTTGGCCACGGCGCGCAACGCGCCCCAACCGCCAGCCGGTTGCGTGTAGGGCTGGATGGTCTTCTTGCTCATGCGGGCTCTCCGGCGGGTTCGGTCTGCGCTAGGCGCTGCGGATGGCTGTAGACGACGTAATCGTGATCGCGGGCGAAGCCGATCAGGGTCAGGCCGGCGTTGTCGGCGAGCGCGATGGCCAGCGCGGTGGGTGCGGAAATGGCGGCCAGCAGCGGGATGCCGGCCTGGGTGGCCTTCATCGCCATTTCGTAGCTGGCACGGCTGGTGACCACCGCGAAGCCGGCGCCCGGGTCGAGGCCGGCGCCGGCCAGCGCGCCGATCAGCTTGTCCAGCGCGTTGTGGCGGCCGACGTCCTCGCGGATCAACTGCAGCTCGCCCTGCGCATCGGCCCAGGCCGCGGCATGGGTCGCGCCGGTGAGCGCGTTGAGCGTCTGCCGCGCGCGCAGGTCGCGCAGCGCCCGGGCCAGCGCCTCGGCCGCGATCGGCACGCCGGCCGGCACCGCACGCGGCGTGCGCAGCACCGCCTCCAGCGACTCGCTGCCGCACACCCCGCAGCCGCTGCGCCCCTCCAGGTTGCGGCGCCGCGCCTGCAGCGCGGCGGCCTGGGCCGGCGGGATCCGCAGGCGCAGCGACACGCCTTCCAGATACGTCTCCACCGCCTCGATGCGCAACTGCGCCGGCGTCGCGACGATGCCCTCGCTGAGCGAGAAGCCCAGCGCGAAATCCTCCAGGTCTTCCGGCGTGGCCATCATCACCACGAACGGCGTGTCGTTGTAGGCGAACGCCACCGGCACCTCGGCCGCGACCAGGTCCTGGGCGACGGCCGTGCGCCCGTCGCGGTGGCGACGCACGCCGCGCGCGACCGCACCTGGCCTGGATGACGCACCCGAATACATCGCGACCCTCCGGACTCAGTGGAACAGCACGAACGCCTTCTGCAGGGTGACCCAGATGCCCCACAGCATTGGCACCCCGACCGCCAGCCAGGCCAGCACCAGCCACAACGGGTTGCCGCCGCGGCCGACCTGCGCCAGCTGCGCCGCGTCCGGCGCCGTCTGGCCGCTGCCGCCGACCCGCTCGTGCGCCAGCCGCTTCTCCGCCGCCAGTTCCTCCGGCGTCATGAAGTGCCTGGCCGCGACCGGCCGTACCAGCAGGTTGCAGATCAGGCCCAGCACCAGCATCCCGGCAAGGATGTACATGGTGGTGTTGTACACCTGTGACGGCGGCACGCCCATGCCCAACTGGTACTCGCGCATGTAACCCACCACCACCGGGCCGAGGATGCCGGCGGTGGCCCAGGCGGTCAGCAGGCGGCCATGGATGGCGCCGACCATCTGCGTGCCGAACAGGTCGGCCAGGTAGGCCGGAATGGTGGCGAAGCCGCCGCCGTACATCGACACGATCACGCAGAAGATGCCGACGAACAACGCACTGCCGCCGACCTTGCCGGCCCACGGCGCGGCCGCGTACAGGGCGATGCCGAGCACGAAGAACACCGTGTAGGTGTGCTTGCGGCCGAGCTTGTCGGACATGCTGGCCCAGAAGAAGCGCCCGCCGATGTTGAACAGGCTCAGCAGGCCGGTGAACCCGGCGGCGATGGCGGCGATGGCCGCCAACTGCGTGGTGTCGAGGCTGGCGAAACCGGCATCGACGCCGATCAGGCGGCCGCCGAACACTTCCTGCAGCATCGGCGAGGCCATGCCGATCACGCCGATGCCGGCCGACACGTTCAGGCACAGCACGCCCCACAGCAGCCAGAACTGCGGAATGCCCCAGACCTTGCGCACGTGCACGTGGTGGGCGGTGATCATGGCATTGGCGCTGGCAGTCGGTGCGGTCCAGCCGGCCGGGGTCCAGCCGCTCGGCGGCACCCGGTAGCCGAACGCGCCGGCCATCATGAACACGAAGTACAGCCCGGCCATGACCAGAAAGGTTTCCTTCACGCCCACCGAGTCGGGGCCGGCGAAATGCCGCATCAACGCGTCGGCCAGCGGGCTGCCGATCATCGCGCCGCCGCCGAAGCCCATGATCGCCATGCCGGTGGCCATGCCGCGGCGGTCCGGGAACCATTTGATCAGCGTGGACACCGGCGAGATATAGCCCAGCCCCAGGCCGATGCCGCCGATCACGCCCGAACCCAGCCACAGCAGCCAGATCTGATGCAGGTGGATGCCCAGCGCCGAGATCACCAGGCCGCCGCACCAGCACAGCGCCGCGACCACGCCGGCCTTGCGCGGGCCGGCGCGTTCCAGCCAGCCGCCCCACAGCGCCGCCGAGCAGCCCAGCAACACGAAGAACAGCGTGTACATCCACTGCAGCTCGCTGATCTTCCAGTCGCAACTGGCCGAGACGATGCGCGCCAGGAAGCCCATGTCGGGCGGACAGGCCACCGCCGCGGTGACGCCCAGCGCCTTGGACAGCGGCAACCAGAACACACTGAAGCCGTAGGCCATGCCGATGCACAGATGGATGGCCAGCGCCGCCGGCGGCACCAGCCAGCGGTTGAATCCGGGCTGGGCGACGATGCGTTCCTTCGAGAGCAGGCCGGCGTGATCGGCCGGCACGGAGCCAACGATGCGGTGCGGTTCATTCATGCAGTTGTTTCCTCCGAGACGTGGCCCCTGGTTGCGGTGGAGCGCCTGCGGCATCTCCACCCTACCGCTTGCTGAACGGCGCCAGAACGGGCGACCGGACGGACCGAGGGTATTACAAAACGCGCAGCGCCGCCGCGCCCGCCAGCACACGCCCGCCGTGCGCTGGCGCACGAGGGTTGACGCGTGCCCCACGATCCACCAGCGCACAGGACGCCGGCCGATGCGTGATTCCGCTCCTGCAAGCCGGTCGGTTAGGCTTGCGCCCCCTTTCGCCTGCGAAATATCCATGCCCGTCCTGTCCCGCCTCGGCGTCGCCGCCACCCTGCTGCTCGGCAGCCATCTCGCCCATGCCGCCGACCTCCCCGCCGACGTGCTGCGCCAGGTGCCGGCCGGCTACCAGCCATTGGCGCAGTTGCAGGCCGATCTCGATGGCGACGGCCGCGCCGACTACCTGCTCGCGCTGCAGCAGCGCGGCGAGGCGCAACGCGATCCGGCGCCGGCCCGACCGTTGCTGATCTTCGTGCAGCAGGGCGATGGCCACTACCGGCTGGCGGCGCGCAACGACCGGGTGATCCTCAAGCGCGACGAGGGTGGCCAGTGCGACCCGTTCACCGATGGCGAGGACCCGTTCGCCGCCAAGGGCCGCTATTTCACCGTGCAGAACGGGGTCTCCTGCGGCCAGCACTGGACCGACTTCATCACCTTTCGCTACGACGCGCAGCGCAAGCAGTGGCTGTTCCACAAGCGCATCCAGCAGCGCTGGGAGATGAACCCGAATCCTGCGCCCGACGCCGAGGCACTGGTCAAGGACGGCGACCAGGTGCAGTCGGCCGATCCGCGGCATCCGGTCGATTTCGCCGCTTACGTTCCGCGCTGAAGCCGCAAGGCGCGCCGTCCCGTCGGCGCGTCGGCGCGTCGGCGCGTCCGCGACAGCGTGGCGTGTCGCCGACCCTGGCGACGACGCACCGCACACCGCACATGGCCAATGCCGCGTCCGAATGCGGCCGGCACGCGGTCACCGCGAACGGCACGCTGCGCGCTCCATCCGTTTCCGGAGCCGCCATGTCCAGCTTCCGTTGCGTCGGCCTGCCCGCCGCCCAGTTCGCCCCCCTGTTCGACCTCGACGACGCGCACCTGCAGGCGCGCCACGCGCGGCGCCTGCGCGCCGACAGCGCGCTCGGCTATCCGTGCAGGATCAGCCTGGAGGATGCGCGGCCCGGCGAGGAACTGCTGTTGCTGCACTACCTGCACCAGCCCGCGCAGACGCCGTACCGCGCTGCCGGCCCGATCTACGTACGCCGCGACGTCGCCACCGCCACGCCGGCGCCGGGCGAGGTGCCCGATGCCATCGTCCGCCGCCTGATCTCGCTGCGCGCCTACGACGCCGACGACATGCTGATCGCCGCCGACGTGCAGCCCGGCGAGCGCATCGCCACCGCGATCGCCTGCGCCTTCGCCGACCCGCAGGTGCGCTACCTGCACCTGCATCATGCGCGGCAAGGCTGTTTTGCGTGCCGGGTGGAGCGGGAGCCGGGATTGGGGATGAGGGGCTGCGCCGCGCTCTAGAACACCACCTGTTCCGTAGGAGCGGCTTCAGCCGCGATGAGCATTACCTGGAACGCCCATCGCGGCCGAAGCCGCTCCTACGACATCCACAGCCGCAGCTCCGCTTTCACCAATCCCGAATCCCCAATCCCCAATCCCCGCTCCTGGCTACTCACCCAGATTGATCCAGGTCGCCTTCATTTCCGTGTACTTGTCGAAGGCATGCAGCGACTTGTCGCGGCCGTTGCCCGATTGCTTGTAGCCGCCGAACGGGGCGGTCATGTCGCCGCCGTCCCAGTAGTTGACCCACACGCTGCCGGCGCGCAGCTTGCGCGCCACACGGTGCGCGCGGCCGATGTCGCGGGTCCACACGCCCGCCGCCAGGCCGTAGTCGCTGTCGTTGGCCATGCGCAGGGCGTGCGCCTCGTCGTCGAAGGCGATCACCGACAGCACCGGGCCGAAGATCTCCTCGCGGGCGATGGTGTGTTCGTGGCCGACCTCGTCGAAGATGGTCGGCTCCACGTAGCAGCCGCCGGGCACCACCTCCACGCGCTTGCCGCCGAGCAGCAGGCGCGCGCCTTCGGCGTTGCCGCGGGCGATGTAGTCGAGCACGCGGTGGGTCTGGGTCTCGTCCACCAGCGCGCCCATCGCCGCGTCGTCGTCGAACGGATGCCGCGGCTGCAGCGCGCGGCCGGCGGCGACCACGCGCTCGACGAAGGCGTCCTTGATCGAACGCTCCACCAGCAGCCGCGAGGCCGCGGTGCAGACCTCGCCCTGGTTGTAGAAGATCGCCGCAGCCGCCGCCTGCGCCGCCTGCTCCAGGTCCGGCGCATCGGCGAACACCAGGTTCGGGCTCTTGCCGCCGCATTCCATGTAGGCGCGCTTCATGTTCGACAGCCCGGCGCACTGCAGCAGGCGCCGGCCGACCGCGGTGGAGCCGGTGAACACCAGCCCGTCCACGTCCATGTGCAGCGCCAGCGGCTCGCCGGCGCCCTTGCCGAAGCCGGGCACCACGTTGAACACGCCGTCGGGAACGCCCGCCTCGGCGACCAGCTCGGCCAGGCGCAGCGCGCTCAGCGGCGATTTCTCCGACGGCTTGAGCACCACCGAGTTGCCCGCGGCCAGCGCCGGGGCGATCTTCCACGCCGCCATCAGCAACGGGAAATTCCACGGCACGATCGCGCCGACCACGCCCAGCGGCTCGCGGGTGATCAGGCCCAGTTCGTCCTGTCCGGTCGGCGCCACTTCGCCGTAGAGCTTGTCCACCGCTTCGGCGGTCCAGGACAGGCAGCGCACCGTCGCCGCCAGGTCCACCGCGCGCGCATCGCGCACCGGCTTGCCCATATCCTGCGATTCCAGCAACGCCAGTTCGTCGGCATGGCGTTCGACCAGTTGGGCCAGCGCCAACAGGGTCTTCTTGCGCTGCGCCGGCTTGGCCTGCGACCAGTGCCCGGCCTCGAAACTGCGCCGCGCCGCGGCCACCGCGCGGTCGATGTCCGCGGCCTCGCCCTCGGCCACGTGGCCGAGCAGGCGCCCGTCGATCGGGCTGACGCAGTCGAAGGTCTTGCCGCTGGCGGCGTCGACGTAGCGGCCGTCGATGAAGGCCTGGGTCCGCGGACGCAGCGTGTCGGCCAGCGCCTGCCAGGCGTCGCGGGTGCGGGGTGCGGTCATCGGGAACTCCTGCGGCGACGGAAGGATCGGAAGGACGCGACGGCGGGCGGCGGCGCGGCGCGCATGCGATTCAGAAGGTGGCCGGCGTATTGGCGCTGACCAGCACCGCGGTGTCGCGGCCGACGTTGCGGAACCGGTGCGGCACCCGGCTTTCGAAATAGTAGCCCTCGCCGGCGCGCAGCACCCGCACCTGGCTGCCGACGGTGATCTCCACCTCGCCGGCCACCACCACCCCACCCTCTTCGCCGTCGTGCACCAGCATCGCGCTGCCGGTGTCGCTGCCCGGTGGCATCACCTCGCGCAGGATGCACATCTGTCGCTGCGGGCGATGCTGGCCGACCAGGTAGTAATGGATGCCGTCGCTGCCGACATCGGGCAGTTCGTCGGCGCGGTAGAACGGCGCATCGGCCTCGCCCGGGTCCAGGTCCTGGGTAAAGAATTCGGCCAGCGAGATCGGGATGCCGTCCAGCACCTTCTTCAGCGAGCTCACCGACGGGCTGACCTTGTTCTGCTCGATCAGCGAGATGGTGCTGTTGGTCACGCCCACCCGCTTGGCCAGCTCGCGCTGGCTCAGGCCATGGGCGGTACGAACCCGATGCAGGCGGGCGCCGATGTCCATCGCGGGGGAACGCCGGTGACGGTGTTGCCGGATACTTTACACACCCGCCCCGGACGGTCAATTTCGTGCAGCGCGCCCGTGCTGCGGCGCAACCAGGAAATGCCGGCACCGCTCGCGCGAACTGGGCCATGCCGGGTCACCCCCGGCACAGCGGCATGGTGTAAAGTTTTTTCAACATCCCTCGCGTGGAGCCTGCGATGCGCCCTCAGCCGCCCCTCTCGTCCCAGGCGCTGTCCGACCACTACGCCGCGCAGGCCACACGCGAGCCGGACACGCTGGAGGCGTTCTGGATGCCGTTCACCGCCAACCGCCAGTTCAAGGCGCGGCCGCGGCTGCTGGCCTCGGCCGAGGGCATGCACTACCGCAGCGTGGACGGGCGCCAGATCCTCGACGGCACCGCCGGCCTGTGGTGCTGCAACGCCGGCCACGCGCGGCCGCGCATCGTCGAGGCAGTGGCGCGGCAGATCGCCACGCTGGATTTCGCGCCCACCTTCCAGATGGGCTCGCCACTGCCGTTCGTGCTCGCCGAACGCCTGGTGGCACTGGCGCCGCCCGGCCTGGACCACGTGTTCTACACCAACTCCGGCTCCGAGTCGGTGGATACCGCACTGAAGATCGCACTCGCCTACCACCGCGCCCGCGGCGAGGGCCAGCGCACCCGCTTCATCGGCCGCGAGAAGGGCTACCACGGGGTCGGCTTCGGCGGCATTTCGGTCGGCGGCCTGCCGAACAACCGCAAGGCGTTCGGTCCGCTGCTGCCGGGCGTGGACCATCTGCGGCACACGCTCGACCTGGAGCGCAACGCGTTCTCGCGCGGCCTTCCGACGCATGGCGCGGAACTGGCCGAGGACCTGGAGCGACTGGTGACGCTGCACGACGCCTCCACCATCGCCGCGGTGATCATCGAGCCGATCTCCGGCTCGGCCGGGGTGGTGCTGCCGCCGCACGGCTACCTGCAGCGCATCCGCGAACTGTGCGACAAGCACGGCATCCTGCTGATCTTCGACGAGGTCATCACCGGCTACGGCCGCGTCGGCCACGCCTTCGCCGCGCAGCGCTTCGGGGTGACCCCGGACATGATGACGACCGCCAAGGGCCTGACCAACGGCTGCGTGCCGATGGGCGCGGTGTTCGTGTCCCACGCCATCCACGAGGCGTTCGCGCACGGCCCGGCCAACGCCATCGACCTGTTCCACGGCTACACCTACTCCGGCCATCCGCTGGCCTGCGCCGCCGCGCTGGCGACGCTGGACACCTATGCCGAGGAGCAGTTGTTCGACAAGGCGATCGAACTGGGCCCGGTGTGGGAGGAAGCCATCCACCGGCTGCGCGATCTGCCGCACGTCATCGACATCCGCAACTTCGGCCTGATCGGCGCGATCGAACTGGCGCCGCGCAAGGGCGCGCCCGGCGCGCGTGCCTACGAGATCTTCGAGCGCTGCTTCCACGAAGGCGACCTGCTGATCCGCGTCACCGGCGACACCATCGCACTGTCGCCGCCGCTGATCGTCGAGCCCGTGCACATCGAGCGCATCTTCGCGGTGCTGGCGGACATGATCCGCAGCACGCCCTGACCCATCCCCACCCAACCCACCGCCCGCGCTCCCCACGCGCCGCGTCTGCCTGGAGAACCTCTCATGCTGGTCGGCGTTCCGAAAGAGATCAAGAACCACGAATACCGGATCGGGCTGACCCCGTCCGGGGTGCGCGAACTGGTGCTGCACGGCCACCAGGTGCTGGTGCAGCGCGGTGGCGGCCAGGCCATCGGCCTCACCGACGCCGAATACGAACGCGCCGGCGCACGCATTGCCGAGGATGCGGCCAGCGTGTTCGCGCAGGCCGAGATGATCGTCAAGGTCAAGGAACCGCAGCCGGAGGAATGCGCGATGCTGCGCCCCGGGCAATTGCTGTTCACCTATCTGCACCTGGCGCCGGATCCGCAGCAGGCCGCGGCGCTGCAGCGCTCCGGCTGCACCGCCATCGCCTACGAGACCGTCACCGACGGCCACGGCGGCCTGCCGCTGCTGGCGCCGATGAGCGAGGTGGCCGGGCGCATGGCGATCCAGGCCGGTGCGCATGCGCTGGAGAAGGCGCAGGGCGGATCCGGCGTGCTGCTCGGCGGCGTGCCCGGGGTCAAGCCGGCGCAGGTGCTGGTGATCGGCGGTGGCGTGGTCGGCATCAACGCCGCGCGCATGGCGATGGGCCTGCACGCGCGGGTGACCGTGCTGGACCGCTCGCTGGAGCGGCTCAAATATCTGGACGAACTCTACGGCCAGCAATTGACCACGCTGTACTCCACCCGCGATGCGATCGAGCAGTGCCTGCCGCACACCGACCTGGTGATCGGCGCGGTGCTGATCCCCGGCGCCGCCGCACCCAAGCTGGTGTCGCGCGACCAACTGGCGCTGCTGCGGCCCGGCTCGGTGCTGGTGGACGTGGCGATCGACCAGGGCGGCTGCTTCGAGACCAGCCACCCGACCACGCACCAGCAGCCGACCTACGAGGTCGACGGCATCGTGCATTACTGCGTGGCCAACATGCCCGGCGGCGTCGCCCGCACCTCCACCTTCGCCCTGACCAACGCCACCCTGCCGTTCGTGCTGCTGCTGGCCGAACACGGGCTGCAGGCGCTGCGCGACGACCAGGACCTGCGCAACGGCCTCAACGTGCACGCCGGCAAGCTCACCCACCGCGCGGTGGCGCAGGCCCTGGGCCAGGACTTCGTGCGACCGCTGGACGCGCTGGGCTGACGATTTCAATGCAAGGACCGAACACGATGGGCGAGATCCTGTCCCACTACATCGATGGCCAGCCCGTCGCGTTCCGGGGCGACGAACACGCCGAGGTCTTCGACCCGGCGACAGGCGCCGTCCAGCGCCACGTGCCGCTGGGCGCCGCGCATGCGGTGGAGATGGCGGTGCGCGCCGCCAGTACCGCTTTTCCCGGCTGGGCGGCGACGCCGCCGCTGCAGCGCGCGCGGGTGCTGTTCCGCTTCCGCGAGCTGCTGGAACGCCATGCCGACGCCCTGGCCCGCTGCATCAGCGCCGAGCACGGCAAGACCGTCACCGATGCGCGCGGCGAAGTGGTGCGCGGCATGGAGGTGGTGGAGTTCGCCTGCGGCATCCCGCACCTGCTCAAGGGCGAGCATTCGCACGACGTCGGTCGCGGCGTGGATGCGTGGAGCGAGTACGCACCGCTGGGCGTGGTCGCCGGCGTCACCCCATTCAACTTCCCGGCGATGGTGCCGCTGTGGATGCTGCCGGTGGCATTGGCCTGCGGCAACAGCTTCGTGCTCAAGCCCTCCGAACACGCGCCGTCGGCGTCGCTGCATCTGGCCGAATGGCTGCACGAGGCCGGCTTGCCGGCCGGGGTGTGCAATGTGGTGCACGGCGCCAAGCCGGCGGTGGATGCGCTGCTGACGCACCCGCAGGTGCAGGCGCTGAGCTTCGTCGGCTCCACCACGGTGGCGGCCGACCTGTACGCGCGCGGCAGTGCGCTGGGCAAGCGCGTGCAGGCACTGGGCGGGGCCAAGAACCATCTGGTGGTGCTGCCGGATGCCGACCTGGACGACGTCGCCGACGCCCTGCTCGGCGCCGGCTACGGCTCGGCCGGCGAACGCTGCATGGCGATCTCGGTGGCGGTGTGCGTGGGCGATGCGCTGGCCGACGCGCTGGTGGCCAAACTGGCGCCGCGCGTGGCCGCGCTGCGCCTGGGCCCCGGCCAGGCCGACGCCGGCCGCGACGAGCCGGACATGGGCCCGCTGGTGAGCGCAGCGCACCGCGAGCGCGTGCTCGGCTACATCCACAGCGGCGTGGCCGAGGGCGCACGCCTGGTGGTCGACGGCCGCCCGGCGGGCGCGGCCGGCCACCCGGACGGCTTCTTCCTCGGCGGCAGCCTGTTCGACCACGTGCGCAGCGACATGCGCATCTACCGCGAGGAGATCTTCGGCCCGGTGCTGTGCGTGGTGCGGGTGGCCGACGCCGCCGCTGCGCTGCGCCTGATCGCCGACCACGACTACGGCAACGGCGCGGCGGTGTTCACCCGCGACGGCTGCGCGGCGCGTGCGTTCGCACGGCAGGTGCAGGCCGGCATGGTCGGCATCAACGTGCCGATCCCGGTGCCGATGGCCTTCCACAGCTTCGGCGGCTGGAAGCGCTCGCTGTTCGGGCCACTGCACGTGCATGGCCCGGACGGGGTGCGCTTCTACACCCGGCTCAAGACCGTCACCGCACGCTGGCCCGAGGCCGCGGGCGGCGCCGAGTTCGCGATGCCGACGATGCGGTAGAGGGGAATGGAGAATCGGGAATAGGGAATCGCAAAAGCATCCCGGCGCGCACCGGTCGACGGGCAGGCGCATCCCTTGCTGTTGCTGTTGCTGTTGCTGTTGCCATTCCCCATTCCCGACTCCCCATTCCCGACCAAGCGCCCGCCGCAGCGCAACACGCGCCGGCCTTACCCGGGTGTAGCCTTGCGCCACCCCGGCACCCGGCCGGGGTCCGCCGCCGCCACAGGAGCCGCTCCATGATCAAGGTCAGCGTGATGTACCCGTACACGCCAGGCGCCCGTTTCGACCATGCCTACTACCGCGATACGCACATGCCGCTGCTGCAGGCGCGCATGGGCGCCGCCTGCCTGCGCTACACCGTGGACAGGGGCCTGTCCGGCGGCACCCCGGGCAGCGACCCGACCTACGTCGGCATGTGCCACATCTTCAGCGACTCGGTGGAGGCCTTCCAAGCCGGCTTCGGCCCGCACGCGGAGGAGATCCTCGGCGACATCAAGAACTACACCGACCTGACGCCGGTGATGCAGATCAGTGAGGTGGTGGTGGGGTAAGGCTCGCTGCGCGAGCCGGGATTGGGGATTCGGGAGTAGGGATTCGGACAGCGCGCGGCAGCGTCGGACAGGCAGCTCGACGCTCTTGCGAATCCCGAATCCCCAATCCCCAATCCCTGCCCTCTACAATGCCGCCCCCGTCGCCACGCCGCACCGCCCGTTGATGAACATCGTTGTCAAAGAAGACCTCAAGGCCTATATCGATCCGCTGACCGCCGACGAATACGCCGCCCTGGAACGCAGCCTGCTGGCCGAGGGCTGCCGCGACGCGCTGGTGTTGTGGGGCGACATCCTGGTCGACGGGCACAACCGCTACGGCATCTGCCAGAAGCACGGGTTGCCGTTCCAGACCGTGCAGAACACCCGCTTCCAGTCGCTGCAGGACGTGCACCTGTGGATGATCGACCAGCACCTGGGCCGGCGCAGCGTCTCCGACTTCCAGCGCGGCGTGCTGGCGCTGCGCAAGCGCGAGATCCTCGCCGAGCGGCGCGCCAGCGCGGCCGCCGTGGATGCTCCCGCGGCCGACGCCACTGACCCGGATGCGGCTGCCGAGGCCGCCAACGACACCGACACGCCGCCCTGGGCCGACGCACCGGCACCGCTCAGCCGCGCCGAACTGGCGCGCGTGGCGCGGCTCAGCAACAGCCAGGTGGTGCAGATCGAGAAGATCCAGAAGCAGGCCGCCGCCGAGGTGGTGGAAGCGGTCAAGTCCGGTGCGATCTCGATCAACGCCGCCGCGGCGGTGGCCAGCCTGCCCGAAGAGGAACAGCGCGCCGCGGCCATGGCCGGCAAGGACGAACTGAAGCAGGCCGCCAAGCGCGCCCGCGAGTCCAAGCGCAAGCCGAAGCAGACCCAAGCGGCCGATACCGATGCCGACACCCACGCCGACGCGCAAGCGCAGGACGCCGCGGGCGACGCCACGATGGCGCTGCGTCAGCGCGTTGCCGAACTGGAAGCAGAGAACCAGGCGCTGCGCGAGGAACTGGCGGCACTGCGCGCGCAGCTGTCGGGCTGATCCACGCGCTGGCGTGCGCGGCCAATGCCGCGCGCCGACGTACGTATGCGTGTCGGGCCGGCGATGGCCCGCTGCCGTGCGTCGCAGTCCGGATTCCCTGGGCGTCCTGGCTGGCGTCGGGCACCGGCAAGCAGCGTCCGCCGCCGCTGCGGCCGCCGCGCATGCAACCGCGCTCACCGCGCACTGCGTAGACTCGGCCGCATGAGCGTGTCTCCCGGCCTTCCCCTGCCCCCCGATCCGCGCCGCGCACAGTTGCGGCGCATGAAGCTGCTGGCGGCGCTGTTGCTGCTGGCGATGCTGTGCGGCTTCCTGCTCAGCCATGCCATGGGCCTGCACGGCGTGTGGGCCTGGGTCGGCGCCTTCTGCGAAGCGGCCACGGTCGGTGCGCTGGCCGACTGGTTCGCGGTGGTGGCGCTGTTCCGGCACCCGCTGGGCCTGCCGATTCCACATACCGCGATCATCCCGCACGGCAAGGCGCGCATCGCCGACAGCCTGGCGGTGTTCGTGCGCGATCAGTTCCTGGAGCCGGCCGCGCTGCTGGCCAAGCTCAGCGCCTTCGATCCGGCGGCACGGCTGGGCCAGTGGCTGGCCGAACCGGCGCAGTCCGCACGGCTGGCCGACCTCGCCCGCGGCTGGGCGCTGCAGGCGCTGGATCTGCTCGACGAAGCGGCCGTGCGGCGTCGCATCCACGGCTTCGTGGTGGCGCGGCTGCGCGACTGGGACGCCGCCGCCACCGCCGGCGAGCTGCTCGGCCTGCTCACCGCCGACGGCCGCCACCATGCCCTGCTCGACGAAGCGCTGACCCGGCTCGGCCGGCACCTGGACGATGCCGCGGTCAAGCAGCGGGTGTCGGCGATGATCGTCAAGTACGCGCGCCGCGAGTGGCCCAAGCTGGTCGGCACCGTGGAGTGGGTGAAGCCGGTCGAGGGCATCGCGGACACCCTCGCCGAGCGCCTGGCGCATGCGCTGCTGGAGGAACTGCAGGAGGTGCTGTCGCAGCCGCAGCACCCGCTGCGCCAGGACTACGAGCGCTGGCTCGGCGGTTACGTGGAACGGCTGCGCACCGATCCGGCCACCGCCGACAAGGTGCAGGCGCTGAAGCAGCGGCTGATCGACCACCCCGGTGTGCAGGCGTACGTGCAGGGCCTGTGGGACCAGATCCATGCTGCGCTGCGCGAGGACCTGTCGCGCCAGGACGGTGCGCTGGTGCAGCATCTGCAGCGCGCGCTCGGCGCGCTCGGCCAGTCGCTGGCGCAGGATCCCGCCCTGCGCGAGGCGCTCAACCAGCACCTGCTCGGCGGCGCCGAGCGGCTGACCCAGCGCCTGCGCAGCGGCGTCACCGAGCACATCGCGCAGACCGTGAAGGGCTGGGACGAACGCCACCTGGTCGAGCAACTGGAACTGAGCGTGGGCCGCGACCTGCAGTACATCCGCTTCAACGGCACCCTGGTCGGCGGATTGATCGGGCTGGCGCTGCACGCTGCCGTCACGCTGCTTGGCTGAGCGTGGCTGGCAAGGATGCACTGCGCTGCGTGAGCGGCCGGCCCGCCGCCGACGCACCACGCCAGCCGGACGCCCCGCTTGGCGGACCGCGCGCTCGCGGCAGACCTGCCAGCCGCGCAGCAAGGTGTAGACACGCCTCGGCTCTTCGGCCTGGAGGGCTGGCGCGACCGCCGCGCCCGCGCTAGCGTTGAGGGACGACCCGCGGGACGTTCGCCACCACCGTGAACGCCGTCCCGCAACCAACCGGGGAAGCCGTGCCGCGTGCCGCTCGTGCGTTCGCCAAAGGAAGGGGGAGCATGTCGAATCAACGCCGGACACCCGTCGCCGGCCCTGCGCGTCTAGCGCGGCTCGCCGCCCTGGCCGTGCTGGCCGTCGGGCTGCTCGCCGCGCTGCTGATCGCGCACGGCGTGCAGCAGCGCAATCGCGCACAGGCACAGGCGCGCTTCGATCAACTGGCCTCGCACGTGGCCAGCGACCTGCGGCAACGCCTGGACATGTACGAGCACGGCCTGCGCGGCGCGCGCGGCGCGGTGATCGCCGCTGGCGGCGAGCACATCTCGCGCGAGCGTTTCGCCCGCTACAGCGCCTCGCGCGACTACCTGCGCGAGTTCCCCGGCGTGCGCGGCTTCGGCTACATCCAGCGGGTGCCGCGCGCGGACGAGGCGGCGTTCCTGCAGCAGGCCCACGCCGACGGCGCGCCGTCGCTGCGGATCGTCGAACTGGCCCCGCACGACGGCGACCGTTTCGTCATCGTCTATATCCAGCCGCTCCGATCCAACAACGCCGCCGAGGGCTTCGACATCGCCTCCGAGCCGGCTCGGCGGGCCGCGGCGATCGCCGCGGCGCGCTCCGGTGCGCCCACCATCACCGCGCCGATCCGCCTGGTGCAGACGCCGGGGCTGGGCCAGGGCGGTTTCCTGCTGCTGTTGCCGGTGTACCGGGAAGGCATGCCGCTGCAGACCCCGGAGCAGCGCTGGCAGGCCACCACCGGCTGGGCCTATGCACCGCTGAACATCGCCGAGGTGCTGGCCTCCTCCGACGATCACAGCAACGAGCTGCGCCTGCGCCTGGCCGACAGCCAGAACCCGGCACAGCCGTTCTACCGCGACGACGCCACGCCGATCCTGGCCGGCGGGCCGGCCGCCGAGCGCACTCTCCAGGTCTACGGACGCCAGTGGCGGATCGGGGTGCACGCCACGCCGGGCTTCGTGCGCTCGCTGGATCAAATCTCCCCGCTGCTCGCCGGCGGCTTGGCCGCCGGCATCGCGCTGCTGCTGGCCGCGCTGCTGTACGTGTTCCTGACCAGCCTGCGCCGCCGCGACCTGATCCTCAGCGAGCAGAGCCAACTGGCCGCGCTGGTCGCCGGCACCAGCGAGGCGATCGTCGCCGAAGACCTGCACGGCCGGGTGACCCACTGGAACCCGGCAGCCATGCGCATCTTCGGCTACACCCCGGAGCAGGCCATCGGCCAGCCGCTGCAGCAGTTGCTGGGCACGCAGATCCGCGATCCGGCCAATGGCGGCGACGGCGTGCGCGAACTGCGCCACCGCGACGGCCATGCGGTCAGCGTGCTGGCCAGCGTCTCGCCGATCGTCGGCACCGGCGGCGGCACCATCGGCCATTCGCACCTGCTGCACGACGTCACCGAGCAGGTGCGCGCGCAGGCGCGGGTGCTGGAACTCAATGCCACGCTCGAACAGCAGGTGGCCGAGCGCACCAGCGAACTGGTCACCTATTCGGCGCTGCAGCGCGCGATCCTGGCCAATGCCGGCTACGCGATCGTCGCCACCGACCCGGACGGCGTCATCACCCTGTTCAACCCGGCCGCCGAGACCCTGCTCGGCTACGCCGCGCACGAACTGATCGGACGCAAGGCCACCGGCCTGTTCCTGGATCCGGAGCAACTGGCCGCGCGTGCCGAACGCATGGCCACGCAGTCGGGCATGCCGGTGCAGCCCTCGTTCGAATCGGTGGCGGCGCTGTCCACATTGGGACGCAGCGATACCCGCGAATGGACATACCTGAGCAAGGACGGCCATGCCTTCCCGGTGTTGCTCACCCTGAGCACGCTGCGCGACGACGACGACCGGGTGATCGGCTATCTCGGCATCGCCGTCGACCTGACCGAGCAGAAGCGCCACGAGCGCGAGCTGCGCCTGGCCATCGACGCGGCCGAAACCGCCAACCAATCCAAGAGCGATTTCCTGGCCAACATGAGCCACGAGATCCGCACGCCGATGAACGCGATCCTGGGCATGCTGTACCTGCTGCGGCACAGCGCCCTGTCGCAGGCGGCGCAGGACATGATCCAGAAGATCGAGCTGTCGGCACGCAACCTGCTGGAGATCATCAACGACATCCTCGACTTCTCCAAGATCGAGTCCGGGCGCATCGACCTGGAATCGGCGCCGTTCGACCTCAACGAACTGCTGGAGAACATCGCCGCGCTGATGACCTCGGCGACCAGCGCCAAGCCGGTGGAGATGATCGTCGAGCCGCTGCCGCCGGGCTGCCGCTGGCTGCAAGGCGACGCGCTGCGCCTGAACCAGGTGCTGATCAACCTGGTGGGCAATGCCATCAAGTTCACCGAACAGGGCGAGGTGGTGCTGTCGGTGCGCGCCTTCCCTGGCGCCGAACCCGGCAAGCTCAAGCTGCTGTTCTCGGTGCGCGACACCGGCATCGGCATCGCGCGCGAGAAGCAGAGCCTGATCTTCTCGCCGTTCCTGCAGGCCGACACCTCCACCAGCCGCCGCTACGGCGGCAGCGGCCTGGGCCTGACCATCAGCCGGCGCCTGGTGGAGCTGATGGGCGGGCAACTGGAAGTGCAGAGCGCCCCCGGCCAGGGCAGCGATTTCTACTTCGTCATTCCGTTCGCGGTGGCGCCGGCACCGGCCGACGACGACGCACCGGCACAGGCGCGACGGGTGCTGATCGCCGACGACCACGAGCTGGTGCGGCGCAGCCTGACCGACATCGCCAACGGGTTCGGCTGGCAGGTGGAAGCGGTGTCCAGCGGCACTGCCGCCTTGGCCGCGGCCGCGCCGGAACGCGACGAGTTCGACGTGATCCTGCTGGACTGGCGCATGCCCGACCTGGACGGACTGAGCGTGGCCCAGCGCATTCGCGCGCAATCGGCGCCGGACCGGCAGCCGATCATCGTCATGGTCACCGCCTACGAACGGCGCATGATCCAGGAGCAGCAGCCCGGCGTGGCCGACGTGGATGCGGTGATGACCAAGCCGGTCACCGCTTCGGCCCTGCAGCGCACCATCGCCATGCTGCTGGCGCGCCGCAACGGCGAGCTGCCCGCGGCAGCGCCCGGCGACAGCGTCGCGCGCCTGGCCGGGGCCCGCTTGCTGGTGGTCGACGACAGCGACATCAATCGCGAGGTCGCGCAGCGCATCCTCGAAGGCGAAGGCGCGGTGGTCGACCTGGCGCAGGACGGCGCCCAGGCACTGCAGCGGCTACGGCGCGATCCCGGCCGTTTCCACGTGGTACTGATGGACGTGCAGATGCCGACCATGGACGGCTACGAAGCCACCCGGCAACTGCGCGCCGACCCGGAGTTGGCCAACGTGCCGGTGATCGCCCTCACCGCCGGCGCCTATCGCCAGCAGCAGGAAATGGCGCTGTCCAGCGGCATGAACGATTTCATCGCCAAACCGTTCCAGGTCGAGGACCTGATCGCGATCATCCGCCGCTATCTGCCGCCGAACCTGGCCGCGCTGCCGCTGCTGCCGCTGGCGCTGCCACCGTCGGTGCTGCCGTCGGACGACTGGCCGGTCAGCGATCCGGCGTTGCTCGATACCGTCCAGGCGCAGCGGCTCTGGGGCGAGCGCGATCCGTACCGGCGCTATCTGCTGAAGCTGTTGCAGGAATATCCCGACCCGGCGGCGAGCGTGCGCGCCCTGCTGGACGCGCAGCGACCGGGCGAAGCGGTCTCGCTGGCGCACAAGTTGCGCGGCTCGGCCGGATCGCTGGCATTGCCGGCATTGAGCGTCGCCAGCGCCGCCCTCGAGGAACGCTTGAGCACGGCGCCAGCGGAGGCCGCGGGGGAGATCGCGGCGCTGGCCGCGGCGATGGCCGACACCGCCGCCGAAGTGCTGCGCTTCGCCGACGCCACCCAGATCGCCACGGCGCCTGCGGCGGCAACCGACGCAGCGGTGGACCCGGCGACATTGCAGGCGTCCTGGTACCAGGTGCTGCAGGTGCTGGACAGCGACGATCCGGACCGCATCGACCACACGCTGCGGCAACTGGCCGCCGTCCTGCCGGCGGCGCACACCGCCGAACTGCAGCAGTTGCTGGAGAATTTTTCCTTCCGTGAGGCCGAGGCCAAGGTCAGGCAATGGCTGGCCGAGGCAACCGACTGAGCGCGTAACGAGACACCACCATGACCCAGCCGTGCATTCTCTGTGTCGACGACGAACCCAGCAACCTGGCGCTGATCCGGCAGTTGCTGCGCGAGGACTATGCGCTGGTGTTCGCAAAGAACGGCGCCGAAGCGCTGCGCGGGGTGGCCAAGCATCGCCCGGCGCTGATCCTGCTCGACGTCGACCTGCCCGACGTCGACGGCTACACCCTGGCCCGCACGCTCAAGCAAGATGCGCGCAGCGCGGCGATCCCGATCATCTTCGTCACCGGCAAGGACAAGGACGCCGACGAGAGCATCGGCTTCGACGCCGGCGGCGTCGACTACATCACCAAGCCGTATTCGCCGAGCATTCTGCGCGCGCGGGTGCGCACCCACCTGTCGCTGGTCAGCGCCGCCAGCCTCGCCGACAGCCACCGCGCCGCGATCGAGATGCTGGGCATGGCCGGCCACTACAGCGACTCGGACACCGGCACCCATATCTGGCGCATGGCCGCCTACGCCCGCGCGCTGGCGCTGGCCGCGGGCTGGTCGCGCGAGGACGCCGACCTGCTGGAACAGGCCGCGCCGATGCACGACACCGGCAAGATCGGCATCCCCGATGCGGTGCTGAAAAAGCCCGGGCCGCTGGATGCGGACGAGTGGCAGGTGATGAAGCGGCACCCGCGGATCGGCTACGACATCCTCAGCCGCAGCAGCGCGCCACTGTTCCGCCTCGCCGCCGAGGTGTCCCTGTACCACCACGAGCACTGGGACGGCGGCGGCTACCCGGCCGGCGTGTCGGGCACGCAGATTCCCGAATCGGCGCGGATCGTGGCAGTGGCCGACGTGTTCGATGCCCTCACCTCGCCGCGCCCGTACAAGGCGCCGTGGACGCTGGAGCAGGCGATGGAACTGTTCCGCGACAAGTCCGGCAGCCAGTTCGAGCCACGCCTGGTCGCGTTGTTCGAGGCGATCCTGCCGCAGATCCTGCAGATCCAGGCGTACTGGAACGAACGCGAGGGCGAGGACGACCCGCCGCCGCGCGGCAAGGCGCAGGCCGCGTTGCGGCAGCACGGCGGCTGATACACGCCCCTCTCCCCCGGGAGAGGGGTTGGGGTGAGGGGATGACGCGAAGCGACGCGCAGAGATTGAGGACACGAGGCTTCGCCCGTCCCCTCGCCCGCCCCTTCGGGGCACCCTCTCCCGGATGGAGAAGGAACAGCGCACTACGCGCCGCGATGGGCGTTACCGGTAACGCCCATCGCGGCTGAAGCCGCTCCTACAGAAAAGCACACGAAGCGCCGCGCGCTCAGCGCCGCTGCAGACGCCAGGCGCGATGGATGCGCGGGTTGCGCTCGAAATCCGGATCGATGGTCTGCGCGCTGATCTCCTCGCACACCGCGAACTCGGCCAGCGCGTTCTCGTCCAGCTTGAAGCGGCGGAAGTTGTTGGAGAAGTACAGTACGCCCTCGGGCATCAACCGCGCCACCGCCGCGCGCAACAGCCGCACGTGCTCGCGCTGGATATCGAAATCCTCGGCGCGCGCGGAGTTGGAGAAGGTCGGCGGGTCGCAGAAGATCACGTCGTAGCGGTTCTTCTCCGCCTCCAGCCAGCTCAGCGCGTCGGCCTGCACCAGCCGGTGCTGGGCGCCGCCCTTGCCGTTGAACGCGAGGTTGTCGGCGCACCACTGCAGGTAGGTACCGGACAGGTCCACGCTGGTGGTGGAATCGGCGCCGGCCACCGCCGCCTGCACGCTGGCCACGCCGGTGTAGCAGAACAGGTTGAGGAAGCGCTTGCCGCGCGCCTGCTGCGCCATCACCCCGCGCAGCGGGCGGTGATCGAGGAACAGCCCGGTATCCAGATAATCGAACAGGTTCACCCGCAGAAGCGCATCGTGCTCGCGCACCACCAGGAACTCGCCGCGCTGCTCGAAGCGGCCGTACTTGCTGCCGCCCTTGCCGCGCTCGCGGGTCTTCAGCG
This sequence comes from Xanthomonas sacchari, assembly GCF_040529065.1. Lineage (NCBI taxonomy): Bacteria > Pseudomonadati > Pseudomonadota > Gammaproteobacteria > Lysobacterales > Lysobacteraceae > Xanthomonas > Xanthomonas sacchari. The sequence continues at coordinate 3,310,832 of NZ_CP132343.1, forward strand.
CCACCTGTTCGGCCGGCACCGCGAACACCTCGCGCGCGGCCGCCAGCAGTTCGTTGCGACGGCGCCGCACGTCCGCGTCGGGAATGCTGTCCGGCGCCGCGTACTCCTGCACGTGCAGGAAGGTGCGCGCCTGGCCGCCGTCCTCCTGGTACACGTCGATCGCCGCCGCGTACTCGGGCAGGTCGGCGTCGTAGGCGCGGTAGCAACTGATCCCCGCCCGCGCGCGCCAGGTCTTGAACTTGCGCAGATTCTTGCGCAGGCGATTGGCCACCATCTGCGCACCGTCGCTGAGCGCGCGCGGCTCCTCGGTGGCGCCGGCGCGCGGCGCGACCGCGATCGGGTCGCAGACGATCAACGGGCACTCCAGCGCGCCGTTGAACATCTGGTACTTCTTGGCCGCACGCAGGCCGGTGGCATAGGCCAGTTCGTCGCTGCCGCACAGCAGGCTGGCGCGCCACTGCGGCACCGCGCGCTTGAGCGCATCGCCCAGGCGCCGGTACAGCGCCGCGTCGGCGGCCAGGCGCTCATCGTAGGGCGGGTTGCACACCACCGTGCCCAACGCCTGCGCCGGCGCAGGCAACGCGGCGACGTCGTGCACGGCGAAGGCGATCGCCTCGGCCACGCCGGCGGCCTGCGCGTTCTCGCGCGCCGCGCGCAGCGCATGCGGGTCAAGGTCGCTGCCGTACAGCACCGGGCGCAATGCGGCGCGGCCGGTCTGGGCCCGCTGCCGCGCCTCGGCCAGCAGCGTGCGCCAGGCCGCCACGTCGAACCCCAGCCAGCGGCTCGGCGTGGCGTCGGCATCGGTGTCGCCGCGCTGCTGCGCCGCCAGCTCGCCGCGCAGCAGGCCCGGCGCGACATCGGCGGCCATCAGCGCGCCTTCGATCAGCAGCGTGCCGCTGCCGCACATCGGATCCAGCAGCCCGCCCCCCTGCGCATACAGCGCCGGCCACTGCCCGCGCAGCAGCACCGCCGCGGCCAGGTTCTCCTTCAGCGGCGCCTCGTTCTGCGCCTGGCGCCAGCCGCGCCGGTGCAGCGAGCCGCCGCCCAGGTCCACCGACAGCGTGGCGCGGCCCTTGCGCAGCGACAGGTTCAAGCGCAGGTCCGGGTGCTCCACATCCACTGACGGCCGCTCCAGTCCCTCGCCGCGCAGCGTGTCCACCACCGCGTCCTTGACCCGCTGCGCGGCGAAGCGCGCGTGGGTGATGCCGGTGCCGGACACATGCGCGTCCACCGCCAGGGTGTGCTGCGGCGCCAGATGGCTGCGCCACGGCAGCGCGGCCACGCCGGCGTACAGCGCCGCCTCGTCGGGGCAGTCGAAGGACTGCAACGGCCACAGCACGCGGCTGGCCAGGCGCGACCACAGCACCGCGCGCTGCGCGTCCTGCAGGCTGCCTTCGGCATTGACCCCGGCGACGGTGGCGGTGGCCTTGGCCACGCCGAGCGCGAGCAGTTCATCGACGAGCAGGTATTCCAGGCCCTTGGCGCAGGAGACGAAGAATTTCACGGAAGGCGGACCACAAGGGACAGGAAAGGGCGCCACGGGCACGACGGCCGCAGGGGCCATCCAAGGCACACGACAGACTGCGGGCGGTTGCGCAGCGCCTGCGACGGCATGGCGCGTCGCGGAGGCGCGCGACAGGACGCCCACGCACGCCATCGAAACGCGGCGCAGAATAGCACAGCGGCTCCGGCCGCCCCGGCCGCGCCAAGACGACGACCGATGAGCGCGCGCCCCGACGAGCACGGTCGCCCCCTGCCCCGCCCGCCACGCTCGCCCTCCATGGCCGACCACGACAACGGCGCCGTATCCGCTCACCACGGCGTCAGCCGCCACGCCTCGGCGTCGGCCTGCAAGCGCTGCTGCAGGCGCAATGCGTCGAGAAAGTCCGCATCGTGCGACACCACCAGCAGCGCGCCGGGATACTGCAGCAGCACGGCGCGCAAGGCGTCGCGGGCCTCGCGGTCCAGGTGGTTGTCCGGCTCGTCCAGCAACAGCAGTTCGGCCGGCGGCGTGCGGTAGAAGGCACAGGCCAGCGCGGTCTTCAGCCGCTCGCCGCCGCTGAGCTGGGCGCAGGGTACGCCGATGCGCTGCGCGTCCAGGCCGAGCAGGGCCAGCCGCGTGCGCAAGTCGGCGAGCGCGATGCCGGGCGCGGCGGCCTGCACCTGCGCCAGCGCGGTGGCGTCCGGGTCCAGCGCCGCCAACGACTGGTCCAGGTAGGCGCTGGCGGCGCGCACCCGGCAGGTGCCGGACAGCGCCGCTACCTGCCCGGCCAGCAGCCGCAGCAGGGTCGACTTGCCGCTGCCGTTGGCCCCGACCACGCCGATGCGTGTGCCACCCTGCACCACCAGGTCCAGCGGCTGCCGCGTCGCCGGCGCGAACGGCAGCCGCACTGCCTGCAGCTCGACCAGGCGACGGCTGGCCGCCTCGGCCGACGGCGGCGCGAACAGCGCCACCGGCGCGTCCGGCTGCACATGGCGCGCGGCCTCGGCGATGCGTGCCAGGCTGCGCGCCTGGGTGGCCTGATGGTCGCGCACGCGCTTGCCGGCGCTGTCCTGGCTGCGCTGTTTCTGCCGGCCGAGCAGGATCGGCGCCTGATTGGCCGCGCCGGCCTGCTGCCGCCCGCGCGCACTGCGCCGTTGCTGCCGGTCGTGCTGCGCCTGCCAGGCGGCGTTGTCGCGCGCGTGCTGCAGCTTGTACTGGGCCAGTTCGGCCTGCGCGGCGTCGCGCTCGCGTGCCCGGCACTGCAGGTAGAACGCGTAGTCGCCGCCGTAGTCGCGCAGCCCGCCGGGCGACAGTTCCAGCGTGCGCTGCATGTCCTGCAGCAGCAGCGCATCGTGGCTGATCACCAGCAGGCCGCCCGGCCAGCGCTGCAGCGCCTCGCGCAGGCGCTGCCGCTGCGCCGCGTCCAGGTGCAGGGTCGGCTCGTCCAGGATCAGCGCATCGGCCTCGGCCAGCCAGGCGCCGATCAGCGCCACCCGCATCGCCTCGCCGCCGCTGAGCGTGGTGGCCAGGCGGTGCGGCTCCAGCGCGCCCAGGTCGTGCGCGTGCAGTTGTGCCTGCAGGCGCTGGGCGATGTCCCAGCGCTCGCCGAGCGTGTCGAAATCCGCCGCGTCGGCGCTGCCGGCCTCGATCCGCGCCAACGCCCGCAACGCCGCGCCCACCCCAGCCAGATCGGCGACGGTGGCGTGCGGCGCCGGCGCGATCTGCTGCGGCAAGTAATGCAGGCGACCGTGGCGCACGCAGCGCCCGGCGCTGGGTGTCAGTTCGCCGGCGAGCAGGCGCGCGAACATGCTCTTGCCGACGCCATTGCGGCCCACCAGGCCGGTAGGCCGCGCATCGAGCGCGAAGTGCAGATCGGAAAACAGGGTCCTGCCACCGGGCAGGAGGTACGTCGCGCCGTCCAGCGCAAGCAGCGGATGCGTCATGGGAACCTCCATGGATGCCGGTCGTGCCCGCCGATCGCTCGGCAGGAAGGACAAAGGCCGTCGCGAAGACGGCGGCATCAATGGCGCATCGGCGTAGATCCTCGATGAAGGGGCGGGACGATGCTAGCGCATCCGACCCGCGCCGGGCGAGATCGCGCCGCGCGGCTCAGGGTGCGGACAGGAAGGCCGGGTGGTATTCCACCTCGGCCATCGGCGGCAGACGCTCGCCGAAGGCCAGCGCCTGGAAGGCCTCGACCGGCGCGCCCGGCAGGGTCAACCCCGGTTCCGGGCGGAACCCGAAGCGCGCGTAATACGCCGGATCGCCCAGCACCACGCAGCCGGCAGCGCCCAGCGCCTGCAACTGCGCCAGCGCCTCGCGCACCAGCCGCGCACCCAGGCCCTGGCGCTGGTGGCCCGGCCCCACCGACAGCGGGCCCAGGCCATACCAGCCGCGGCTGCCGTCGGACAGGCTCACCGGCGACACCGCGACGTGGCCGACCACATAGCCCTCGTGCTCGATCACCAGCGACAGGGTCAGCGCGTCGTCCGCGCGCAGCCGTTCGATGATGTCCTGCTCGTCGTGGCGGCTGTGCGCGACGCGGAAGAAGGCGACCAGGGTCAGCGCCTCGATCGCTGCCGCGTCGGCCGGCCGCTCGGCGCGCAACAGCATGGCGTCGGCTGCGCTCACAGGCGCTCCAGCAGCTCGGCGAAGGCCTGCGCCGAGGTCGCCACGTGCTCGCCCAGGCGATGCGTGTCGTCGACCAGCAGCAGCCGCGCCGCGCGCGCCTGCGCCCAGGCGATCACCTCGGCGGCGGGGATCAGTTCGTCGCGCCAGGCGTGCACCACCGAGGTCGGCACCGGCGCCGCGTCCAGCGCCGGCATGTGCCCCATCCGCGTCGGCGGCACCATCAGGAACAGGCCGCGCACCGGCACGTGCAGCGACACCTGCGCGGCGATGTAGGCGCCGAGGCTGGACCCGGCCAGCACCAGCGGCCCGCGCTGCGCCGCCGCCTGTGCCAGTTCCAGCAGGCGCTGCAGGCGCGTCGGCACGTCGCCGAGCGGGCTGATGTCGCGGCGCGCGTCCAGGTCGGTGTAGTCCGGGCGCGAGTGGCTCCAGCCCAGGCGCTCCGCGACCTCGGCCAGCGCGGTCACCTTGATCGCGTCCGGCCCGCTCTCGAAGCCGTGCGACAGAATGCAGTGACCGCGGCTCACAGCGCCACCACCGCATCGCCGAGGCGCAGCGTGCCGCCCTGCACGATGCGCGCGCACAGGCCGCCGTGGCCACGCATGGCGTTGTAGCCGCCCGGGCCCAGCGCCTGCTCCATGCGCGAGCACGGATCGCATGGCGCGATGCCTTCCAGTTCGACCTCGCCGATGCGGAAGCGGCGCCCCTTCAGGGCGATCAGCGGAATGCCGGAGACCACCACGTTGCGCCGCAGGGTCGCCGGCGCCACCGCAGCATGGCCGGCCAGCGCGGCGATCGCCGGCAGGTGTTCGGCCTGGATCAGGGTCACGCCGCGCTTGCCGTTGCGGCCGGCGTAGCGGTCGCCGTGCAGGCCGCCCTCGGTCTGCGCGGTGGCGGCGTCGACTTCGTGCATCGGCACGTCGCGCGCCGGGCGCAGGCCGATCCATTCCACGCGTCCGGCGCGCGGCAGTGTGGCCAGCAGAGTCGCCAGCGGGCTTTCGGAATTCAGGGTCATCGGCGAATGCTAGCATCCGCGCATGTCGCCCACCTCGCCGTTGCCGATCCACGATGCGCCCCTGCCCTACGTCGGCCTGCTGCAGGAGCGTGCGCCGGACAGCATCACGCTGGCGGTGATCCACTGCACCGAGTTGCCGGACCTGGCCAGCGCGCGCCTGTACGGCGAGCGTGTGCTGTATCCATCGGGTACCGGCAACAGCGGCCACTTCTACATCGACCGCGACGGCAGCGTGCATCGCTACGTGCCCGCGGAGCGCATCGCGCATCACGTGCGCGGCTACAACCCGCAGTCGCTGGGCATCGAACTGGTCAACCGCGGGCGCTATCCGCTGTGGCTGGATTCGCGCCACCAGGCGATGCCCGAAGACTACCCCCCGGCGCAGATCCAGGCCCTGATCCGCTTGCTGCAGCAGTTGCGCGCGGAGTTGCCGCAGCTGCGCCACATCGCCGGACACGAGGCGCTGGACCGCAGCCTGGAACCGGCCAGCGACGATCCGACGCGGCAGGTGCAGCGCAAGCTGGATCCGGGACCGCGCTTCCCCTGGCCGCAAGTACTGGAGGCGGTGGCGCTGGCGCCGTATGCGCCGCCCGCTGATCAAGCCTTGTCGTAGGAGCGGCTTCAGCCGCGGCCGGGCATTGCCGATCGCATCGGGTCGCGGCCGATCCCGCAAAGCGACCGAGAACCAACCCAACAAGAGTGCCGCACGCGCTCAATGCGCGCCGACGTAGTTCTTCTCGCCGGCGGTCACCGGCACGTCCAGGCGATTGCCCACCGGCGCCAGCGGACACACCACGTGCGGGGTGAACGCGCACGGCGGGTTCTGCGCCAGGTTGAAGTCCAGCACGATGCGCTCGCCCTGCGGCGCCGGCACGAACAGATAACGAGCGCCGCCATAGCTCTCGCGGCCGCTGGTGCGGTCGGAGAACGGCAGGAACAGGCGCTGGCTGGCGCCGTCGCGCAGGACCTGCAGCTTGTAGCGCCGCCCCCGCAGCACGAACTCGGCGCTGCCGACCAGGGCCAGCGGCTGCGGCGTGCCGATCGAGGTGAGCAGCACCATCGCCTGCGGCGCCGGCACCGGATGCCAGTCGGCCACCACCCGCCACTGCGGATCGATCGGGAAGTAATCGATGCCGCGGAAGCGCGCGCGCGCCGGCGCCTGCGGATCGCGGAAGCGCCAGCCGAACAGGTTGCCGGTGCGCACCACGTAGAACTCCTGCGCCCCCAGCGCCAAGCGGGTCTGGGTGTCGTGCGCCGCGTCCGTCTCCAGGCGGCCACCGGCGAACGACTGGCCGTTCACCTGCACCGTCGCGTCCGCGGCGGGCTGGAAGTGCACGCCCTCCTGCAGATCCACCTGCAGCATGCCCAGATGCGCCGGGCCGGCCGGCAACTGAACGTCGTTGTCCGGTGCGCTGCCGACCCGGTGCACACCACTGTGCAACCGCCCGGAGCCGGTGAAACTCAACCAGCCCGACGGCGCGCGCAACGTCGCCAGGCGCTGCGCACGGTTGCGCTCCACCTCCTCGCGATAATGCGTGGCCGATTGCGCGCGCGGCGAGGCATCGGCGCCATCGGCCGACGTGCGTCGCTCGCCGCAGGACGCCAGGCCCAGCATCAACGCCAGCCCGCAGGCCTCACGCCAGCGCATGGTGCGGCCCCTGTCGCGCGCCATCGTGCATGCGTTCGGTGTGCGCCGCGGCCCTAGCCGACGGCGCGCGGCCGCGCCGGATCGGCGATCCAGCCGCTCCAGGAGCCGGCGTACACGCGCGCGCCGTGCAGGCCGGCATGCTCCAGCGCCAGCAGCAGATGGCAGGCGGTGACGCCGGAACCGCACATCAGCACCACCTCGCGTGGATCGCGCCCCTGCAGCAACGGCTCAAGTTCCGCGCGCAGTTCCTGCGCCGGGCGCAGGCGGCCGTCGCGCAGGTTCTGCGCCAGCGGCCGGTTGAGCGCGCCGGGCACGTGCCCGGGCAGCGGGTCGATCGGCTCCACCTCGCCACGGAAGCGTTCGCCGGGGCGCGCATCCAGCAACCAGCCCGGCGCCTCGTGCAGACGCGCGGCGACCTCCTCGGCAGAGACGATGCGCGCCGCATCGAACGCCTGCGGATACGGCGGCAGCGGCGACGGCGCGGAGGCCGCGTCGGTTTCCGGCAGGCCCAGCCGGCGCCATTCGGCCAGGCCGCCGTCGAGCACGGCGACCCGACGATGGCCGAGCAGGCCCAGCATCCACCACAACCGCGCCGCAGCCATGCTGCCGTCGCCGGCGTCGTAGACCACCACCTGGTGCTGCGGGCCGATGCCCCATTGCCCCAGGGTGCGGGCGAACGCGGCGTCGTCCGGCAACGGGTGCCGGCCCAGGCCGGGACGGCCGAGATCGGACAGATCGGCGTTCAGATCGGCGTAGACCGCGCCGGGCAGGTGCGACTGCGCATAGGCCGCGCGCGCCGCCGCTGCCGCGGCAGGATCGAGCAACGCCGCCGGCACGAACCGCGCATCGACCAGGCGCAGCGCGGGATCGCCGAGCGCGGCGGCCACTGCCGGCGCCTCGACCAGGGTGTGCCATTCGAGGGAAGTTGCGGTCATGCGGCTTGCTCCAGTCGGCGGCGCAGGTTGAGCAGGATCGCCGCGGTCGCGCCCCAGATCCGCTGGCCGGGCCAGCCGTACTCCAGCACCACGCGCGGGCGTCCGCGGTAATCGGTCTCGATGCTGCGCAGGTTGTCCGGCGCCATCAGGTAGGCCAGGGGCACTTCGAACACCTCGGCCACTTCGCCCGGATGCGGCTGCGGCACGAAGCGCGGATCGATCGCCGCGACCACCGGCATCACCCGGAAACCGCTGATGGTGACGAACGGATCCAGATAGCCCAACGGCTCGGCCTGGGACGCCGCCAGCGCGATCTCTTCCTCGCTCTCGCGCAGCGCCGCGGCCACCGCATCGGCGTCGCTGGCCTCGATGCGGCCACCGGGAAAACTGACCTGGCCACCGTGGTGACGCAGGCTGTCGGTGCGCCGGGTCAGCAGCACATGCGTGCCGTCGGCGCGCGGCACCAGGCCGGCCAGCACCGCCGCTTCCACCGGCGCGCCGTCCGGCAACAGATCCTGCAACTCGTGGTGATTCCAGCCTGGCCCCGTCGGCGGCTGCTGCAACGGATGCAGCGCGCGCAGCAGATGCGCGCGTTCGGCCAGGCGCTGCCCCGGCGACGGCGACCAGCCGCGGCCCGGCAGCACCTCGTCCATGTAGCGGCGGCGTTCGGCGTCGCTCATGCGGCGCCAGCCTGCGATTTCGTCGCCGTTGCGCAGGCAGCCCGTGCAATAGCCCTGCGCATCGAGACGGCAGATACCGATGCAGGGCGTGAGCGGGGCATGCGGAACGGGATCCATCGGATTCGACACCTTGCCAGCCTAGCGCGATTCGTCGGCGCCGTCGTCGCCTGCCCAAAAAAATTGCGCCGGCATCGCTGCCGGCGCAATCGTCGTGCACTGAACCAGCGTGCTTACTTGACGCTGACCAGCTTGATCTCGAACTGCACCGCCACGTTCGGCGGGAACGGCGTACGCGGGTCGGCACCGTAGGCCTTGTCCGGCGGCAGGGTCACTTCCCACTTGGAGCCGGCCGGCATCTGCAGCAGCGTGTCGCGCATGGCCTGCATCTCGACTTCGCTGACCTTGATCGCCGGGATCTGCTGAGCCGGACGCGCCTGCGCCGGGCGCTGGCCGAACGGGTACGGACCGGCCACTTCCAACTGCACCGTGCTGGCCTGGGTCGGCTTGGCGCCGGTGCCGGCCTCGATCACGCGGTACTGCACGCCGCTGGGCAGGGTCTGCACGCCAGCCTTGGCCTTGTTCTGAGCCATGAACTGGTCGCTCTTGGTCTTGTTCTCGGCAGCGGCCTTCTCGTAGTCGGCCTTGGCCTGCTGGGCGCGGGCCTGCTCGCGCTTCTGGAACGCTTCCACCGCCGGCTTCAGCTGGTCGGCGCTGACCGCCGGCTGCTTCTTGGCGTAGGCGTCCTGCAAGCCCTTCACCACCGCATTGATATCGAGCTGCTCGCCGCGGCCGGTGAGTTCGGCAAGGTTGTTGCCGTAGTCGTAGCCGAAGTAATAGCTCAGCTTGCCCTTCTCGGACGAGGTGTCCTGGGCGAACGCATTGCCGCTCAGGGCGAGGGCCGCGACAGCGACCGCAATAGAACGCAACTTCATCAAACAATTCTCCAGGGTGGTGGCACAGGGCGGCCCGTGCCGCCTGAGATGACGCGTTAGGATAGCCGCCGCGGCGCGGAACCGCTACCGACGACGCTGCTCTGACTGGTGCGGCCCGCCCAGAGTTCCCATTACTTTTTTTTAACAACCAGGAATGCACATGTCCGGCACGCCGGTCCTCGCCGATACCCAGGGTGCGATCCGCATCCTCACCGTGAATCGAGCCGACAAGCTCAACGCCTTGAATCGCCAGGTTTTGCAGGCGCTGGATGCGGCCTTCGCCGACGCCGCGAACGACCCGAAGATCCGCGTGGTGGTGCTGACCGGCGCCGGCGAGAAGGCCTTCGTGGCCGGCGCCGACATCGCCGAAATGAACGAACTGACACCGGTGCAGGGCCGCGATTTCTCGCAACTGGGCCAGCGCCTGATGCGCCGGATCGAGCGCATGCCCAAGCCGGTGCTGGCGATGGTCAACGGTTTCGCCCTCGGCGGCGGGCTGGAACTGGCGATGGCCTGCCACCTGCGCGTGGCCGCCGACGGCGCCCGCCTGGGCCAGCCGGAGATCAATCTCGGGCTGATCCCCGGCTTCGGCGGCACCCAGCGCCTGCTGCGGCTGGTCGGCCGCGCCGCGGCGCTGGAACTGTGCCTGCTCGGCGCGCCGATCGACGCGGCGCGCGCACTGCAGTTGGGCCTGGTCAACCGCGTGGTCGCCGCCGGCGACCTGCAGGCGACCACGCTGCAGTTGGCGCAGCAACTGGCCGATGCCGCGCCACTGGCGCTGCGCGGCATCCTCGACGCGATCCAGATCGGCGGCGAAAGCGCGATCGAGCAGGGACTGGAGTACGAGACCGCGCAATTCGGCCTGCTGTTCTCCAGCGACGACATGCGCGAAGGCACCCGCGCCTTCCTGGAGCGGCGCCCGCCGCAGTTCCGCAACCGCTGAGCCCGCGCACGATGTCGCACGCCCCCACTCCCGCCACGCCGCTGCAGTTGCTGCGCTGGATCCTGGACGACGATCTGGATGCCGCGATCGACGGCGGCCTGATGGACTACCGCGGCACCGATCCCGGCGACGACGCGCTGGACCCGGCGCATCCGCAGTTGCGCGCGCAATTGCTCGCCACGCAGCAACGCCTGCGCGACGCCTGGGCCGCGCGCGCACGCTATCGGGCGCGCACCGCGCGGCTGCAGCGTCGTGCCGCGGCGCGCCAGGCGCGGCGTGCGAGCGTTGCAGCGACCGCCAGCTGCGCGACCACGTCCGCACCCGGCACGCCGGCGCTGCCCGCCGCGGCGGCGGCGATCCTGGCCCGCGCCAAGGCCAAGGCGGCGCAGCGAGGCGACCGATGAGTGCGACCGCGAGCACGAGCGCAAGCACGCCTGCACGGCGCGGACGCCTGCTGAGCAAGGACGAGATCCACGAGTTGTTCTCGCGCCTGTCCGAACTCAATCCCAGCCCGACCACCGAGCTGGAATACAGCACCCCGTTCGAACTGCTGATCGCGGTGATCCTCTCGGCACAGGCCACCGACGTCGGCGTCAACAAGGCCACCCGTCGCCTGTATCCGGTGGCGAACACGCCCGCCGCGATCCTGGCGCTGGGCGAGGACGGGCTGAAGCGCTACATCTCCACCATCGGCCTGTTCAACGCCAAGGCCAAGAACGTCATCGCCACCTGCCGCATCCTGGTCGAGCAGCACGGCGGCGAGGTGCCGCGTGCGCGCGCCGCGCTGGAAGCGCTGCCCGGGGTCGGCCGCAAGACCGCCAACGTGGTGCTCAACACCGCGTTCGGCGAGCCGACCATGGCGGTGGACACGCACATCTTCCGTGTCGCCAATCGCACCGGGCTGGCTCCGGGCAAGGACGTGCGCGCGGTCGAAGACTCCCTGCTCAAGCGGGTGCCGGCGCAGTTCCTGCAGGACGCGCACCACTGGCTGATCCTGCACGGCCGCTACGTGTGCAAGGCGCGCAAGCCCGACTGCCCGCAGTGCGCGATCCGCGACCTGTGCCGGTACAAGGACAAGACGCCGGGTTGAGCGGCGTGCAGGATGGTCTTGAGCCTTGTCCGGCGCGAGCTTCTGGTCATCGGCCCCGGCAACGTACGACACGCGACGTCCGCCGCTGCGCCCGTCGCGGTGAAACCGCTCCTACACCTCCACCGAAGCGCTCGCTGGATGCAGCACTTTTAGGAGCGGCTTCAGCCGCGACAGTCTCCGCCGCCGACACTGCCTCGCCTGCGCGTCGCGGTTGAAACCGCTCCTACAGATCTTCGAATCGCTCACCGGAGGCACCGCCGGCCACGCCACCGACTACGCCGCACGCTGCCCTTCCACGCGCCTGTCCAGTTCCTTCCAGTCCACCACCAGCGCGCAGCCGCGGGCCGCGGCGTTGCGGCTCCAGTCGCGCAGCAGTTCCAGGCACGCGTGGTCGACATGGCGTAGCCGCGCCACGTCCAGGTGCAGCTCGGTATTCGGCGGCAGCCGCTCCAGGGTCCGCGCCATCGTCGGCACGCGCAGGAACGTGGCCGAGCCTTCCAGCGACAGGCGCAGCTTGCCGGCCCCCTCGCCCGCGCCCGCGTCGCCGGCATCTTCATGCGCATGCACCCCCACCGTCAGCCGCGACTGCTGCAGCGCCAGCCGCAACAGCGACAACGCAAAGCCGATCAGCACACCGGTCAGCAGGTCGGTGGCGACGATGGCGAAGGTCGTCGCCAGGTAGATGGCGGCGGTGCCGCGACCATAGGCGGCCAGTTCGCGCACCTGCCCCAGCTTGACCATCTTCAGCCCGGTATAAACTAGGATGCCGGCCAGGCACGCCACCGGCGTCATCCGCAGCAGCCATGGCAGCAACAGCGCGAACACCAGCAGCCACCCCGCGTGCAGCATGGTCGACACACGCGTCGCCGCGCCGGCCTGCACGTTGGCCGCGCTGCGCACGATCACCCCGGTCATCGGCAACGCGCCGAGCAAGCCGCACAGCATGTTGCCCACGCCCTGCGCGGCCAGCTCGCGGTCGTACTGGGTGCGCGGCCCCTGGTGCATGCGGTCCACCGCCGCCGCCGACAGCAGGGTCTCGGCGCTGGCGATGAAGGCGAAGGTGAGCGCCGACAGCAGCAGCGTGGCATCGAGCACGCCGAGCAGGTCGTCCAGGCTCGGCACGCGGATCGCCGAGAGCAGGTTGGCCGGCACGTCCACCTTGCGCACGTCCAGCGCCTGCACCTGCACCAGCGCGGTCATCGCCACCACCGCCAGCAAGGCGCCGGGCACGAAGCGCAGGCGCTGCGGGCGCAGCCGCTCCCACGCCAGCATGATCGCGATGGTGCCAAGGCCGACCAGCAGGGCGGCGCGGCCCACGCCGGCGTCCAGCGCGCGCCACAGCACCGCCGGCAACGCGGCGAAGTTCTCCAGGCCGCGTGCCTTCGGTGCGGCGTCCAGCAGCACGTGCACCTGCGAGGCGACGATCAGGATGCCGATGCCCGACAGCATGCCGGCGACCACCGCCGGCGAGGTCATGCGGAACCACACGCCGGCGCGGCACAGCCCGGCCAACAGTTGGATCGCGCCGGCCAGCAGGATCACCGGTCCCAGCGCCGCCACGCCGTGCGCGCGGACCAGTTCGAACACCAGCACCGCCAGTCCCGCCGCCGGTCCGCTGACCTGCAGCGGCGAGCCGGCGATCAACCCGACTACCAGGCCGCCGACGATGCCGGTGATCAGGCCGGCGGCGGGCGGCATGCCCGAGGCGATCGCGATGCCCATGCACAGCGGCAAGGCGACCAGGAAGACCACCACCGAGGCCAGCAGGTCGCGGCCGAAGGCGCCGCCGCGCAGGTAACGGGCCAGCGCGGAAGCGCCGGCCGGAGCGTGCTCTGTCATGGTGTGCATGGGCGGCTCCTCAGACGGCGACGTTGCGCAGGACCGGCGCCAGGCGCGGCGGCGGCGTGGCATCGGGCGGGCGCCGGCCGGCCTCCGGCAGCAGCGGCAGGAACCGCCCCTGCGCGGCGTCGAAGGCGCGGATCTCGCCATGGCCGATGTCGTAGATCCAGCCGTGGATGCGCAGCGCGCCGCGCGCCAACCGCGCCGCCACCACCGGCTGCGTGCGCAGGTGATCCAGTTGCGCCACCACGTTCTCCTCGGTCAGGCAGTGCAGCGCATCCTCGGCATGCGCGGCATGGCCGTGCTGCGCGGCGACCTGGCGCGCGCTGTCGGTGTGCTTGAGCCAGGCCGCCACGGTCGGCACGTCCTGCAGCGACGCGGGATTGAGCACGGCCTTCATCGCGCCGCAATCGGTATGGCCGCAGATCACGATGTGCTCGACCTGCAGCACCGCCACCGCGTACTCGATCGCCGCGACCACGCCGCTGACGTGCTGCGAGTACGGCGGCACCACGTTGCCGATGTTGCGGTAGACGAACAGCTCGCCGGGCTGCGCGGCGAACATCAGTTCCGGCATCACCCGCGAATCGGCGCAGGTGATGAACAGCGTGTGCGGGGTCTGGCCGGCGGCGAGTTGCCGGAACAGCCCGCGCTGGCGCGGATAGACCTCGTTGCGGAAATGGCGGAAACCGTCGAGCAGACGTTGCATGGGATATCTCCAGGCACGGGGGGAGAGAGGCCGCACCGCAATGGGTACGACGCAGACGCAAGCAGCAGAAGCGAGGGATCCGCACCGCCAGCGGCGATGCAGGCGTCAGGCCCGGGATGGAGGACGCAGCGCGGGGCGGCGATAGCTGCGGCAAGGCGCTGCCGGTGGCGTCGGCAGGACCGACTGGATCAGCAGGGTCGGCGGAAACAACGCGGATGCGACCGCGAGCGGTGCGTCGTGTGGATCGGGATCGGCGGCGGGCGCTTCCAGCGCGGGCGGGACCCCATCCAGGTCGGCGTCGACATCGCTGGCGCAGACGCTCGCGCACAGCGCCGCCGGTACCGCCGCCGCGGCCGATCCTGCACGGATCGCGGACAGCGCCAGCAACGCGGTCAACATCAACATGGACAGACGGGCGAGCATGCTTCGACAGTAGGAAGGCGCATCGGCGATGACAAGTGCTGCGCCGCACAATTCACTGCATCGTCCACGGCCGTCGACACGAACCGTGAAAGCCACCCCGGCACGGCGCCATCGCGTGGGCCTTGGCGATCACGCCGCAAAAAAAGAAAGGCGGCGCACTGCGCCGCCTTTCGTACACCGTGCGGAACGTCCGCGAATCAGAACGACAGGTCGCCCCAGACGCCGAATTCCTTGGTTTCCACGTCGGTCTTCTTGCTGGCGTTGTCCTGGTGCGTGTACTTGTACACGGTCGCCAGCTTCAGGTTCTTCAGCACCGGGAACTCGACGCCGACGTTCCAGTACTTGTCGGCCAGGGTCGGGTCGATGGTCTTGCTCAGGTCGGTCTTGTCGTAGCGGGCGAAGGCGTTGATGCCGCCGTCGGTCAGCGCCACGCTGCCCCACACCGACCAACCGCTGGACTTGTCGGTGGCCGCGGTCAGCACGTTGTTGAGGTTCTTGGCCTGGAAGTACTCGCCGCCCAGACGGAAGTTGGAATCGGCGTAGGCGACCATCGCATCGGCGCGGGTGTAGTCGTGCTGCGCGTCGAGGATGTCGGTTTCCTTGCCCAGCTTGCCCGAGTAGGCGCCGACGGCGATGGCCAGGTTCTGCATCGGCATGTAGGCCACGCGGCCTTCCACGTCCATGCCCTTGCCGCGGGTCGGGTTCTTGTAGCCGGCGCCGTTGACCACCGACATGGCGTAGTTGACCTGCGAGCCCAGGTCGCCAAAGGCGTGCAGGCCCCAGTCGGAGGAGTTGGCGTACTTCAGGCGGTCGGTCAGGGTGTTCTCGACGTAGCGGTAGCCGTAGTACTTCTCGACGAACGGCACCCACGGCATGTCGGCGGCACCGATGCGCAGCGCGAAGGCGTCGTCGAACTTGCCCTGCACGTAGGCCTTCTTGACGAACAGCTGGGTGTTGGACAGCGCCGAGCTGTACTGGAAGTCGGTGGTCAGGTTGGCCGACCAGATCTCGTTGAAGCTGTGGTCAACGGTCAGGTAGAAGCGCTTGACGTCCAGGCCGGTGCCGCTGGCGGCGGTCTTGGCGCCGCCGCTGGTGCGGTCGATGTTGGTCAGGTCGAAGAACATGCGGCCGCCGATCTTGTTGTCGTTGACCAGCTTGGCGAGCTTGTCGACCTTGGCGGCGCTGGCCTGCGCCGTTTCGGTCGCCTGGGCCTGCACGACATTCACTTCCGACTGCGCGTCGGACTGCGCCTGCAAGGCCTCCGACTGCGCCTGCAGCTGCTGGACCTGGGTCTGCAGCGCTTCGATCTGGGCCTGCAGCTGCTGCAACTGGGCAGCGCTGACGGCGGGCGGGTTGCTGCTGGCCTTGGCCTTCGCCGCGAACGCCTGCGGCGCGGCCGCCAGGCCGAGGCTGGCGAGGATCGCCGTGGCGAGAACATGAGAACGCATTAGGATGTCTCCGATGGGTGGTGGCAGGGTGGGATGGGTGCGGTGCGGCCCCAGTGCGACGGCCCGACCATTTGTAAAGATTCCGTCAAAGACATGACGGTTTTGAGTCAGCTTCGTGTCGAAACGAAGGCATCCGCGCCCGGGAAGGCTGTCACCGGACTGACATCTGATTTTCTTCAGACGTTCATGAAAAAGTCTTGGAATGCACTCGATGCCGGCAGGGGTGCCGGCTTCCCACCTATTCCAGGAGTTCTCCCGATGCGTTCCCTCAAGCTCCGACTGCTGGCAGCCGCCGCGGTCGCTACGTTTTCGCTCGCGGCGCAAGCCACCGATGTCACCGGCGCAGGCTCCAGCTTCGTCTATCCGGTGCTGTCGAAGTGGTCGGCTGCCTATGCCGAGAAAAGCGGCAACCGCGTCAACTACCAGTCGATCGGTTCCGGCGGCGGCATCGCGCAGATCCAGGCGGCCACGGTCGATTTCGGCGCGTCCGACAAGCCGCTCAGCGGCGCGGAGCTGGACAAGTTCGGCCTGGGCCAGTTCCCGGTCGTGATCGGCGGCATCGTGCCGGTGTTCAACGTGGCGGGCGTGGCCCCGGGCGCGATGAAGCTGGACGGCACCACGCTGGCCAACATCTTCCTGGGCAAGATCAGCAAGTGGAACGACCCGGCGATCGCCGCGCTGAACCCGGGCCTGGCCCTGCCCGATCTGAAGATCACCATCGTGCACCGCTCCGACGGTTCGGGCACCAGCTTCAACTTCACCAACTACCTGTCCAAGGTCAGCCCGGAGTGGAAGAGCAAGGTCGGCGAAGGCACCGCCGTGCAGTGGCCGGCCGGCATCGGCGGCAAGGGCAACGAGGGCGTGGCCGCCTACGTCAAGCAGATCCGCGGCGGCATCGGCTACGTCGAGTACGCCTACGCGCTGCAGAACAAGCTCAGCTACGCCGGCATGAAGAACGCCGCCGGCCGTTTCGTGATGCCGGACGACAAGACCTTCTCCGCTGCCGCCGCCACCGCGGACTGGAAGTCGGCCAAGGACTTCAACCTGATCATGACCAACGCGCCGGGCCAGGACGCGTGGCCGATCACCGCCACCACCTGGGCCATCATGTACAAGAAGGCCAAGAAGCCGGCGTCGTCGAAGGCCGCGCTGGACTTCTTCAAGTGGTCGTTCGAGCAGGGCCAGGCGCAGGCCAAGGCGCTGGACTACGTGCCGCTGCCGGAGCCGCTGGTCAAGCAGATCGAAGCCTACTGGGCGCAGAACATGAAGTAAGCCGGCGTCTCGTCCGTGCCGGCGCGCTCGCCCGGCACGGCGATACTCCAAGGCGCGGACCGCAGGGTCCGCGCTTTTTTTGTGCCCGCTGGCGGCACCGCAACGACGCCGACGGGTGGCAGTCCCCCTGCCCCGCGCAGCCCCTGGAGCACGGCGCGAACGCCGCATCCCGTGATGGCGTCCGCCAACCAGTCCGCAAGTCATCTGGCTGTAACAAAAATATCATTTCATAGCGAGCATCCGCCGGATGTCCCGGCGCTCTTCGCTACGGAGTGACCCCCATGAAACTGCAGCCGGCGCGCATTGCCGTCCTGTCCCTCGCCCTGGCCTTCGCCGTCACCGCCTGCCAGCCCGGCAACGGCGACAAGCAGGGTGCCGCCGACGCGGCGGGCGGGTCGCCCGCTGCCGCTCCGGCATCCGGTGCCAAGACCGCGGCGGAGATTTCCGGTGCCGGCGCCTCCTTCATCTATCCGCTGATCTCCAAGTGGTCGGCCGACTACAACGCGGCCACCGGCAACAAGATCAACTACCAGTCGATCGGCTCCGGCGGCGGCATCGCCCAGATCAAGGCCGGCACGGTCGATTTCGGCTCCTCCGACAAGCCGCTGGACAGCGCCGAACTGGCCGCGGCCGGCCTCGGCCAGTTCCCCTCGGCGATTGGGGGGGTGGTGCCGGTGGTCAACCTGGACGGCATGGACGCGGGCAAGCTGCGCCTGACCGGCCCGGTGCTGGCCGACATCTTCCTGGGCAAGATCAGCAAGTGGAACGACCCGGCGCTGACGGCGCTGAACCCGGGCGTGACCCTGCCCGACACCAAGATCAACCTGGTGCACCGCTCCGACGGCTCGGGCACCAGCTTCAACTTCACCAACTACCTGTCCAAGGTCAGCCCGGAGTGGAAGGGCAAGGTCGGCGAAGGCACCTCGGTGCAGTGGCCGGGCGGCGTCGGCGGCAAGGGCAACGAAGGCGTGGCCTCGTACGTGCAGCAGATCAAGGGCTCGATCGGCTACGTCGAACTGGCCTACGCGCTGCAGAACAAGATGCCGTACGCGTCGATGCAGAATGCCGCCGGCAACTGGGTGCAGCCCAATGCCGAGAGCTTCGCCGCGGCCGCCGCGTCGGCCGACTGGGCCAACGCCAAGGACTTCAATCTGGTCATCACCAACGCCACGGGCGCGCAGGCCTGGCCGATCACCGCCACCAACTTCATGCTGATGCACAAGCAGGCCAAGGACCCGGCGCGCAGCAAGGCGACCCTGGAGTTCTTCAAGTGGGCCTTCGAGAAGGGCCAGCCGCAGGCCGACGCCCTGCACTACGTGCCGCTGCCGCCGGAACTGGTGCAGCAGATCGAGTCCTACTGGAGCAAGGAATTCAAGTAAGCGCCACTGCGGTGCGTCCTGCGCGCACCGCGGCGGCACCCGGCGACCGGCGGTGCGCTCCAGGCGCCGCCGGTCGCCGTCTCGGCACCTTCTGATCCGGATTTTCGGGTTCCCGCCTGTGCGGGAGCGATGCAACCACCCACCGCGCGCGCCTCACCGCGCCGCGGCCACGATCGGAGCGCGCAGTCGCGCGCTCCGGCGACGACCGAGCCCATGAACAGCACTGTCCTTCCCGAAGCGATGTCGGCGCCACGCGGACGCGACCTGCGTGACGCCCGCGCCGACCGAGTGTTCCGCTGGATCCTCACTGCCACCGTCGTGTTCGTGCTCGTCGCCCTGGGCAGCGCGGCGCTGTCGATGCTGTGGGGCGGCCGCCATGCCCTGCAGTTGCAGGGCCTGAGCTTCTTCTACTCCAGCGAATGGAACCCGGTCGAGAACAAGTACGGCGCGCTGGCGCCGATCTACGGCACTCTGGTGACCGCGCTGATCGCGATGCTGATCGCGGTACCGGTCAGCTTCGGCATCGCCTTCTTCCTGACCGAAGTGGCGCCGCGCTGGCTGCGCGGGCCGGTGGGCACCGCGATCGAACTGCTGGCCGGCATTCCCTCGATCATCTACGGCATGTGGGGCCTGTTCGTGCTGGTGCCGATGATGACCGAGTACGTCACGCCCTGGCTCAACGACCATCTCGGCACGCTGCCGCTGATCGGCCCGATGTTCCAGGGCCCGCCGCTGGGCATCGGCCTGCTCACCGCCGGCTTCGTGCTGGCGATCATGGTGATCCCTTTCATCTCCTCGGTGATGCGCGAGGTGTTCCTGACCGTGCCGACCCGGCTCAAGGAATCGGCCTACGCGCTCGGCTCCACGCGCTGGGAAGTGAGCTGGGACATCGTGCTGCCCTATACCCGCTCGGCGGTGATCGGCGGAATCTTCCTGGGCCTGGGCCGCGCGCTCGGCGAGACCATGGCGGTGGCCTTCGTGGTCGGCAACACGGTGCGCCTCTCGCCTTCGCTGCTGGAGCCGGGCACCACCATCGCCGCGCTGATCGCCAACGACTTCGGCGAGGCGACCGAGACCTACCGCTCGGCGCTGCTGCTGCTGGGCTTCGTCCTGTTCATCGTGACCTTCATCGTGCTGGCGATCGCCCGCCTGATGCTGGCGCAACTCTCGCGCAAGGAGGGCAACTGAGATGGCCGCCGACGTCGCCCACCGCCTGTACAACCGCCGCCGCGTGGTCAACGCCGTGGCGCTCACCCTGTCCTGCCTGACCGCGCTGTTCGGCCTGGTGTTCCTGGCCTGGATCCTGTGGACCCTGGTGGCCAAGGGCATCTCTGGCATCAACCTGGACCTGTTCACCCGCATGACCCCGCCGCCGGGCGAAGAAGGCGGCCTGGCCAACGCGTTCTTCGGCAGCGCGGTGATGTGCGGCCTGGCGCTGCTGATCGGCACCCCGCTCGGCGTGGCCGCCGGCACTTGGCTGGCCGAATACGGCAACGCGCGCAAGACCGGCCAGGTGGTGCGCTTCGTCAACGACATCCTGCTGTCGGCGCCGTCGATCGTGCTCGGCCTGTTCGTCTACACCCTGTACGTGATGCAGACCGGCGGCCGCTTCTCGGCGATGGCCGGTGCGCTGTCGCTGGCCTTCATCGTGCTGCCGGTGGTGGTGCGCACCACCGACGAGATGCTGCGGCTGGTGCCGGCGCAGATGCGCGAGGCGGCGCTGTCGCTGGGCATCCCGCAGTGGAAGGTGACCATGCAGGTGCTGTACCGCAGCGCCTCGGCCGGCATCGTCACCGGCGTGATGCTGGCGCTGGCGCGCATCAGCGGCGAGACCGCGCCGCTGCTGTTCACCGCCTTCGGCAACCAGTACTGGAACAACAACATCTTCCAACCGATGGCCAGCGTGCCGGTGGTGATGAACTCCTTCGCCGGCAGCCCCTACCCGAGCTGGCAGTTGCTGGCCTGGTCCGGCGCGCTGGTGCTGACGGTGTTCGTCCTGCTGGTCAGCCTCGGCGCGCGCGCCCTGCTGGTGCGCAACAAGATCTCCAACGATTGAACCCCCTATGGACCCGGCCATGAACGATCACCACAACGCCGCACCGATGCACCGCATCGCCATGCCCAACGGGCACACCGCGCTGGCGCCGTCGCCGGTCAAGATCGCCGCGCGCGGCCTGGACTTCTACTACGACAAGTACCACGCGCTGAAGGGCATCAACCTGGAAGTGCCGGAAAAGCGCGTCACCGCGCTGATCGGCCCCTCCGGCTGCGGCAAGTCCACCCTGCTGCGCATCTTCAACCGCATCTACGCGCTGTACCCGAAGCTGGAAGCGCGCGGCGAGGTGCTGCTGGACGGCGAGAACATCCTCTCGCCGAAGTACCCGATGAACCGCCTGCGCAGCAAGGTCGGCATGGTGTTCCAGAAGCCGGTGCCGTTCCCGATGACCATCTTCGAGAACGTGGCCTACGGCATCCGCCACCACGAGAAATTGTCAAAGGCCGACATGGCCGACCGCGTCGAGCAGGCGCTGCGCCAGGGCGCGCTGTGGGACGAGGTCAAGGACAAGCTCGGGCAGAGCGCGCTTGGCCTGTCCGGCGGCCAGCAGCAGCGCCTGTGCATCGCCCGCGCCGTGGCGCTGCGTCCGGACGTGCTGCTGCTCGACGAGCCGACCTCGGCGCTGGACCCGATCTCGACCAGCCGCATCGAGCAACTGGTGGAAGAGTTGAAGAACGACTACACCATCGTCATCGTCACCCACAACATGCAGCAGGCCGCGCGCGTGTCCGACTACACCGCCTTCATGTATCTGGGCGACCTGATCGAACACGACCGCACCGAAATCATCTTCTCGCAGCCGAACAAGCAGCAGACCGAAGACTACATCACCGGCCGTTTCGGCTGAGCCGCCGCGGCCGCCGCTGCCTCGCCGCAGCGGCTGCGCCCGTCGCCCTTCGGGCGGGCGCCCGGCGACGCCAGCACCGCAGCGCCAGGCATGGCCGCGGCGACACCAACGCACTTATTGGACCTACGACATGAACACTCAGCCCAACGAGCACATCGTGAAGAGCTACGACGAAGAACAGCATCGCCTCGCCGCCGAGATCGTGCGCATGGGCGAAACCGCGGTGGCGCAGTTGGAGGCGGCACTGGACGTGGTCGAACGCCGCGACGACAACGCCGCGCTGCGCATCGTCGTCAACGACGAAGCGATCGACGCGCTCGAACACTCCATCAGCCACGACGTGATGCGCCTGGCGCTGCGCGGGCCGATGGCGCGCGACCTGCGCGAGATCCTGGCCGGCCTGCGCATCCCCGCCGACGTCGAACGCATCGGTGACTACGCCGCCAACGTGGCCAAGCGCTCGATCGCGCTGAACATGTCGCCGCCGATGCCGCAGACCCTGGGCCTGCGCCAGCTCGGCAAGCTCGCCGCCCAGCAGGTGCGCGCCGCGCTGGCCGCCTACCAGAGCAACGACGCCGACGCCGCGCTGCGGGTGCGCCAGGGCGACGCGCAGCTCGATGCGCAGTACACCGCGCTGTTCCGCGAGTTGCTGACCTACATGATGGAAGACCCGCGCAACATCACCCCGTGCACGCATCTGCTGTTCATGGCCAAGAATCTGGAGCGGATCGGCGACCACGCCACCAACATCGCCGAGAACGTGTGGTTCCTGGTGCATGGCGACGAGCCGTTGCCGCCGCGCGACAAGCGCGACGAAACCAGCTCCACCAGCGGCATCTGACCCCTGCCCTGCGGACCGGCCCTGCGCCGTTCCGCTGTCGCGGCATCCCGGGCTCCGTGCACAGCGGAGCCTTTTTTGTCGCCACGCACTGCCGCATGCAACGGCGTGCGCCAGCGAGTAGGCTTGGCGCAGCGCCGGCCACCACGGCCGGCGTCCGCCCATCGCCAGGAGCCTGCGCATGTCCAACGCGTCCCGTTCGTCTTCTGTCCTCGCCGGTGCGGTCCTGCTCGGCGGGATCGGCCTGTCCACCTCCGCCCTGGCCATGACCGACCTCGCCCAGGGCTATGCGCTGGGCGCACAGGCCGCCGTCCCCCCGACGCAGGACACCGGATCGACCACGCCAGCAACGCCGACGCCTGCGCCGACAGCGCACACCGGGCAGGCCGCCGACCCGGCCAAGGCCAGCGAAGGTGGCTGCGGCGCCAAGGCCGGCGACGGCAGCTGCGGAGCGCACGCCCCGGCGGCGACGCCGGCCAAGCCCGCGGCGGCCGGCGCCGCCACGCCCGCGGCCAAGCACGACGACAAGGCCATGGCCGAAGGCAAGTGCGGCGAGGGCAAGTGCGGTGGCAGCCTCTGAACCACCCCGGTACGACGCCCGGCCGCTGGCCGCGGCCAGTGCCGGCCTCGGACTGCGTCGCGGCCTGCTGCAGGACCTGCTGCAGGCGCCGGCAGATGCGTTCGACTTCCTCGAATGCGCGCCGGACAACTGGATCGGCGTCGGCGGCCGCCCCGGCGAATTGCTGCAGACGCTGAGCGCGCGCCATCCGCTCAGCTGCCACGGCCTGTCGTTGTCGCTGGGCGGCGTGGCCGCGCTGGACACCACCCTGCTGCAGCAGACCCGCCAGTTCCTCGACCGGCACCGGGTCGCGTTGTACAGCGAACACCTCAGCTACAGCGCCGACGACGGCCAACTCTACGAACTGCTGCCGCTGCCGTTCACCGAGGAGGCGGTGCGCCACGTCGGCGCGCGCATCGCGCAGGTGCAGGACATGCTGGGCCGGCGCATCGCGGTGGAGAACGTCTCCTACTACGCCGCCCCGGGCCAAGCGATGAGCGAAGCCGCGTTCGTGGCCGCAGTGCTGGACGAGGCCGATTGCGACCTGCTGCTGGACGTCAACAACGTGCACGTCAACGCCAGCAACCATGGCGACGACGCGCTGGCCTTCCTCGCCGCCATGCCCAGCGCGCGCATCGCCTCCTACCACGTCGCCGGCCACCGCGACGATGCCGCCAGCGGGCTGAAGATCGACACCCACGCCGCGCCGGTGGCCGACCCGGTGTGGGACCTACTCGCCGCCGCCTACCGCCTGCACGGCGTGCGCCCCACCGTGCTCGAGCGCGACGGCCAGTTCCCGCCGCTGCGCGAACTGC
Organism: Xanthomonas sacchari; assembly: GCF_040529065.1. Classification (NCBI taxonomy): domain Bacteria; kingdom Pseudomonadati; phylum Pseudomonadota; class Gammaproteobacteria; order Lysobacterales; family Lysobacteraceae; genus Xanthomonas; species Xanthomonas sacchari. Next base: position 3,334,371 of record NZ_CP132343.1, read on the forward strand.
TGGACGAGGTGCAGTGCATCCGCGCCGCGCAGGCGCAGTCGCGCGACGCATGAGCGAGACCCTGCGCGCGCAGCAATTCGCCCTGACCCGGCACCTGCGCGATCCGCAGCGCTACCCGGCGCCGGCGGACATCCCACCGCAGCGCCTGGCGTTGTATCGGGCGCTGTTCTTCGACAACCTGGCGCAGTTGCTGAGCGGCCAGTTCCCGGTGCTGCGCGCCACCCTTGGCGACGCCGACTGGACGGCGCTGCTGCGCGCGTTCTGCGCCGAGCACCGCGCCCGCACACCGCTGTTCCCGCGCCTGGGCGAGGAGCTGGTGGCGTTCCTGCAGCAGCGCGCAGCCGATCCGCAGCGTCCCTGGCTGGCCGAACTGGCGCACTACGAAACCGTGGAACTGCAGGTGCAGATCGACGATGCGGCGCTGCCGCCGCACGATCCGCGCGGCGACCTGCTCGACGGCATCCCGCTGCTGTCGCCGTGGCTGCGGCTGCTGCGCTACCGCTGGCCGGTGCAGCGCATCGGCCCGGCCTGGCAGCCGGACACGGCCCCGGCGCAGCCGACCTGCCTGCTGGCGCGGCGCGAGCCCGACGGCCAGGTCCGCTTCGCCGAACTGGCGCCGCTGGCCTACGCCGTGCTGGCGGCGCTGCAGCCGGGCACGCGCAGCGGGCGGGCGCTGCTGGTGGACCTGGCCGCCGCGCACGGCCTTGCGCCGGACGCCCTGCTGCACGAGGGCGCGGCCCTGCTGGAACGGCTGCGCGCGCAGGGCAGCGTGCTCGGCACGCGCCTGCCGGAGTGACGCCGCGGCGGCCGGCGGCCGCGCTCTGCTAACCTTGGCGGATGAACGATTCGGTCGACAGCCCCTCGCAACCCCTGGTCATCACCCCGATGTCGCGGCGTTTCCGCGGCTACCTGCCGGTGGTGGTGGACGTGGAAACCGGCGGTTTCGACTGGAACAAGCATGCGCTGCTGGAGATCGCGGTGGTGCCGATCGAGATGGACGATTTCGGCCAGCTCTATCCCGGCGTCACCGCCAGCGCGCACGTGGTGCCGGCGCCCGGCACCCTGATCGATCCGAAGTCGCTGGAGGTCACCGGCATCGTCCTGGACCACCCGTTCCGCTTCGCCAAGCCCGAGCGCGAGGCGCTGGACCACGTGTTCGCGCCGGTGCGCGCGGCGGTGAAGAAGTACGGGTGCCAGCGCGCCATCCTGGTCGGCCACAACGCCCATTTCGACCTCAACTTCCTCAACGCCACGGTCGCCCGCTGCGGCCACAAGCGCAACCCGTTCCATCCCTTCAGCGTGTTCGACACCGTCACCCTGGCCGGCATCGCCTACGGCCAGACCGTGCTGGCGCGCGCGGTGCAGGCCGCCGGCTTCGACTGGAACGCCGCCGACGCGCACAGCGCGGTCTACGACACCGAACAGACCGCCCGCCTGTTCTGCAAGATCGCCAACGCCTGGCCGGCGCCGCAGGTCGGCGTGGCGCCTTGAGCCGTGGCGCGCGTTGCGTGGCACACGCGCAACACCGTGGCGTCGGCGCAGCGGCACTGCCAGCGAACCGCCGGTGTTAGCGCCGCGCACTCGCCGGCAGCGGCTCGCATGACCCGCCACCTGCTGTTCGTGTGCAGCCGCAACCGGCTGCGCAGCCCCACCGCCGAACAGGTGTTCGCCACCTGGCCCGGCGTGGAAACCGCCTCGGCCGGCGTCGATCACGATGCGGACACCCCGGTCACCCCGGAATTGCTGGAGTGGGCGGACATCGTCTTCGTGATGGAACCGATGCATCGCACAAAGCTGTCGCGCCGGTTCAGGCGCCATCTCGGCCGTGCACGCATCGTCTGCCTCGACATCCCTGACGACTACGGCTACATGGATCCGGCGCTGGTGCAGGTGCTGACCGCGAAGGTGTCGCGGCACCTGCCCGTGCGCTGATCCTGGTCCTCGACCGCCCTTCCGAAACACGCCGGCACACGTGCTACGCTCGCCGCCGCGCCGGCCAAGGCGCCTGTCCCAGGACGACCGCCTCATGCAAGCATGGAAGCACCGAAGCATCGGCATTCTGGATATTGGCGGAGCCGGCGTGGGCATCATCGCCATCGTCAGCCAGTTTCCGAACCTGCGACAGCCAGCCGATTGGATCATTGGCGCCGCGTTCGTCGCGCTCTATGCCTGGGGCATCCACTGCGGTACGCAATTGCTGGAAGGTCGCCGCAACGCAGTGCGCGCCAATCTGGCGTTCTGGCTGGCGCAGGTGCCGACCTTCAGTACGCCCCTGGTGAGCTACGTATTCAATTGCGGCTTCCACTTCACCGCTGGCGTGCAGTTCGCGCCGTTCAAGTTCGGCGCGAACTTCCTGTTCGGCAGCCGCTTCGCGTTCACCCTGTTTCCGTCGGAGACCGCGACGTTCTTCGGCCTGAACCTGTTCGCCCTGGCGGTCGTCTTCGTCCTTGCGCAACACCTGCGCCGCGGCGCCGACGCAACGACGAAAGCAGGCGCTGCGCCACCGCACGACAACGCACATCATGGCGAGCCATGACGGCAAACGCGCGCCAGTGAACAAGACCGATTCGATGGCGTTCCTGCGCGCGCAGCAACCGCTGCCCGACGACGACCAGCTCAGCCAGGACCTGATCGACGCCTATGACGTGGCGAGACGGCTGTTTGTCGCCGATCCCGATCGCGCCGCGCTCTCGCTGTTCCTGCGCTCCTTCGGCACCGGCGACGGCTGGGGCGTCTATCCGTTGGTCGAGGACGTGTTCCATGCCTGCGACCGCAGCGACACCGTCGCCGCGATCCGGGAGGCGCTGGAAGATCCCACGCTGCCCGACGGGAGCCGCTACTGGGTCACGCAGCTGGCGGCGGCCTTTCCGGACTCGACCTTGCGCGAGGGCCTGGCGCGGTCATTGCGGTCGGCGCATCCGGACGTCCGTGAGGCAGCGGAGATGGCGTTGGAGATGCTGGATCGCCACGCCACACGCTGAACCGCGTGCGCCTACGATGCACGCTGCAAGGTAGAACGACAGCACCGAGTGGCATGCCCGGACGCGTGCTCAGCCCACGCACACCCGATCGCGCCCCAGCCCCTTGGCGCGGTAAAGCGCCCCGTCGGCGCGCTCCAGCCACTGGCTCGGCGTCTCGTCCGCGCGCAATGCGACCAGGCCGCCGCTGAAGGTGACGCGCAGCGCCGGGGCCTCGGGCGCCCACTGCAGGCGCGCATGGAACAGGTCGCGCAGGCGCGTGGCCAGGCGCTCGGCCTCGGCCAGCGGGGTGTCGCCGAGCAGGATCGCGAATTCTTCGCCACCCAGGCGCGCCGGCAGGTCGGTAGTGCGGCAGGCGCCCAGCAGCAGTTGCCCGACCTCGCGCAGCACCGCGTCGCCGGTGGCATGCGAGTAACCGTCGTTGATCTGCTTGAAGCGGTCGATGTCCATCACCAGCAGGCACAGCGGCGCGCCGCTGTGCTGCGCACGCTGCATGCTGCGCTCCAGCACCTCGTCGAAGTGCCGCCGGTTCGGCAAGCCGGTCAATGCGTCCTCGTGCGCCAAGCGCTCGAACGCGGTGGCCTGGCGCTGCAGTTCCGCCAGCAACTGGCTCTTTTCGGCATCGGCCTGCAGTAGGCGTTCGGTCTGCAGCCGCAGCGCGCTGGTGCGCCGCTCCACCAGCCGCTCCAGGCGCAGCGCGCGCCGCTTGTAGCGCGCGATCAGGTAGCGGTACAGCAGCACCAACGCCAGCACCAGCACCGCCACGGCCGCCGCATGCACGCTGTGCCGCTGCCACCACAGTGGCGCCACGCTGAAGCGCCACACGGCCTCGCGGGTGCTCCAGGCGCCATCCGGATGCGCCGCGGCCACGTGCAGGGTGTAGTCGCCCGGCGGCAGGCCGATGAACTCCACGCTGCGCTGGTTGCCGCGGTCGATCCACCCGCTGTCCAGGCCGTCGAGGCGAGTGCGGTAGCGGATGCGCTCGGGCAGCAGATAGCTCAGGCCAACGTAAGACACGCTGATGCGCTTGGCGCCAGGAAGTTCCGTCCTGGTCTGCCACGGGAAGGGCTGGCCGTCCAACAACACGCTCTCGATCGCTGCCGGCGGCGGCAGGCGATCGCGAAAGCGCGCCAGGCGCCGCGGGTCGACCATGCTGACGCCGCCGGCGGTGACCAGCCACACCGTGCCGTCGTGGCGCAGGATCATCGACGGCCCGGAGCTGCCGTTGCCCTGCGCGTTGGACATGCCGTCGATCTCGTCGTAGCGGCTCACCTGCAGCCGCGGCTGGCGGCCGTCGGCGACCGCGTCCAGCGCCGCCGCGGTGGTGCGCAGCACGCCGCGGTTGCTGCTGATCCAGACATTGCCGAGGCGGTCGCGGACCAGTTGGAAGACCGTATCCACCGGCATGCCCTGCTCCAGTCCCACCCGTGCCAGTTGACCGTCGCGGTCGCGGTGCAGGCCGCGGTCGGTGGAGATCCACATGTCGCGGCCCAAGGCCTGGAACCCGAACACGGTACGCGCGCCGCCCAGCGGCTCCAACGCCAGCGTCCGTACCCGGCCGTCGCGCAGCACCGCCGCGCCTTCCACCGAACCGATCCACAGCGCGCCGTCGACACTGGCCAGCGCGGTGATCAGGCCGTGCGGCAGGCCGGGCACGTCCGGCACCGAGAGCCGGTCACCATCGATGCGCATCACCCCGCTGCGGGTGCCGATCCAGACCGTGCCGGCGGCATCGACGCTGAGCGCACGCACCTGCCCGCTGGGCAAGCCCTCGCGCGTCCCGTAGTGGCGCACCACCCGACCATCGCGCAGGCGGAACACGCCATCGGCATAGGTACCCATCCACAGGTCGCCGTCGCTGCCGCGCGCCAGGCTCAGCACCGAGGGCGCATCGTGCAGCGCGACCGGGGCGATGCGGCCTTCCGGCGCCATCCGGTCCAGCCCGGCGGCGCTGCCGATCCAAAGCGCGCCGTCCGGTGTCTCCAGCAGCGCGCGTACGTAGTCGCCGCTGAGGCCATCGCGGCGGGTATAGCCGGCGAACAAGGTCTCGCGCAGGCGGAACAGGCCGCCGTTGGCGCCGATCCAGATGCTGCCCTCGGCATCCTGCAGCAGGCTGACGATGCGCCCGTTGGGCAGCACGTCGCCCGGCAGCATGCGCTCGATGCCATGCGTACTGATCCGCAGCAGCCCCTGGTTCTCGGTCCCGAGCCAGATCGCGCCATCGCGATCGCGCAGCATCGAGGTGAAATGGCCATAGCCCGGCAAGTGCTGCACCAGCACCGCGCGCTCGCCCTGCACCCGGTAAAGGTTCTCTCCCGCCACCAGCCACAGCGAGCCGTCCGGTGCCCGATACGGCCAGGCCAGCCCGGGTGGCAGGCCGAACGCCGCCGGCGCGCGGCGCAGCACGCCTTGCGGGTCGCGATACAGCAAGCCATCGAGACTACCGATCCAGATCCGCCCCTGGTCGTCTGCGGCCAGGTGCGGGAAGCTCGCCGCCAACGGCAGGTCACGCGGCGCCGGCTGGTAATCGAAACGGCCGTCGGGCCACAGGCAGCCCAGGCCGTTGCCTTCGAACAGCAGCCACATGCGGCCGTCGCGGTCCTGGGTCATCGCGTGGATCAGCGCGTGCGGCCAGCCCGGCGGCTGTCGCCAGAACCGCCAGTGGCCGGCGGGATCGTGGCGGCCGAGGTTGCCGCGCGAATCGCTGAGCCACAGTGCGCCGGCGCGGTCCACGTACAGCGAGCCGACCCCGTTGTCGGGCAGGCCCGGGCGGGTGCTGCGGTCGATGACGGTGAAGTCCAGGCCGTTGTAGCGCACCAGTCCTTCCCAGGTGGCGAACCACAGGCGGCCATCCGGGGTCTGCGCCAGATCGCGAAGGGAGTTGTGCGGCAGGCCGTTGCGCGAGGTCCAGGAATCGACGGCGTAATCGCGCAGCGGGGGCACGCCGTTCGCAGCGGCGTCGGCGTCGGCGGCAACGGCGCGCCAGGCCGCGCCCAGCGCCAGCAGCAGGACCAGCAGCACCAGACACGCGCGCCCGCGGCCGCATGCGAGCACCGCGTCCCCCCTCCCCCTGGCAACGTTCACTGTCCCGACCCGATCCGACGCAGACGGGGCGCGACAGGACCCTGGCGCGGGGAGCCAGCGTCAAGGGGACGGGGGCGACGCAGACTCATTACCGGAACAGAACACGGGACGAGCGCCCATGGTAGGCAAAAACAAGGCGCTGCGGGTGCAGGCGTTAGCAGGTCACCGAAAAAGAACGCGTGAAGATTGCGCGACGGTTAAGCCGGGCTGGCCCGTGCAAGCGCAGCACCTCCCTTCTCCCATCGGGAGAAGGTGCCCCGAAGGGGCGGATGAGGGTACGGGCGCAGCCTGGGGAAACGTCGATTGCCGCAACCGCTGAGGAGAAGGAGCGAAGCTTGGTGTGCCCTGATGCGCGAGGGGCTTCGCCCTCGGACCCTCACCCCAACCCCTCTCCCGGAGGGAGAGGGGCTCCGGCGCCGCGCGCTTCCTTCTCCCGTCGGGAGAAGGTGCCCCGCAGGGGCGGATGAGGGTACGGGCGCAGCCTGGGAAAACGTCGATTGCAGCGGCGGATGAGGGTGAGGCGCGAAAGCTTGGTGTCGCCCTGATGCGCGAGGGACTTCGCCCCCGTGCCCTCACCCCAACCCCTCTCCCGGGGGGAGAGGGGCTCTGGTGCCGCGCGCCTCCCTTCTCCCTCCGGGAGAAGGTGCCCCGCAGGGGCGGATGAGGGTGCGGGCGAAGCCTGGGGAAACGGCGATTGCAGCGGCGGATGAGGGTGAAGCGCGAAAGCTTGGTGTCGCCCTGATGCGCGAGGGGCTTCGCCCTCGGACCCTCACCCCAACCCCTCTCCCGGAGGGAGAGGGGCTCTGGCGCCGCGCGCCTCCCTTCTCCCACCGGGAGAAGGTGCCCCGCAGGGGCGGATGAGGGTACGGGCGCAGCCTGGGGAAACGGCGATTGCAGCGGCGGATGAGGGTGAAGCGCGAAAGCTTGGTGTCGCCCTGATGCGCGAGGGGCTTCGCCCTCGGACCCTCACCCCAACCCCTCTCCCGGAGGGAGAGGGGCTCCGGCGCCGCGCGCTTCCTTCTCCCGTCGGGAGAAGGTGCCCCGAAGGGGCGGATGAGGGTACGGGCGAAGCCTGGGGAAACGTCGATTGCAGCAGCAGTTGAGGGTAAAGAACGAAGCTTGGCGTCGCCTTGATGCGCGAGAGGCTTCGCCCCCGTACCCTCACCCCAACCCCTCTCCCGGGGGGAGAGGGGCTTTAAGGGGCGCTCAGCCCATGCGTTGCCGTACCGCCTCGAACAGGGTCACGCCGGCGGCGACCGAGACGTTGAGGCTCTCGATCTCGCCCGGCATCGGGATGCGGACCAGGCCGTCGCAATGCTCGCGGGTCAGCCGGCGCAGGCCGTCGGACTCGCCGCCCAGCACCAGCGCCACGTTGCCGCGCAGGTCCTGCGCGTACAGCGAGGTCTCGGCCTCGCCGGCCAGACCATAGATCCACACGCCCTGCTTCTGCAGGTCGCGCAGGCAGCGCGCGAGGTTGGTCACCGCCACGATCGGCAGGCGGTCGGCGGCGCCGGCCGAGGTCTTGCGCACGGTGGCGTTGACCGGCGCCGACTTGTCCTTGGGAATCACCACCGCGGTCACCCCGGCCGCGGCCGCGCTGCGCAGGCAGGCGCCGAGGTTGTGCGGGTCCTGCACGCCGTCCAGCACCAGCAGCAGGGCGCGGCCTTCGGCGGCGCTGACCAGGCCTTCCAACTCGTTCTCCGACCAGGTCCGCGCCGCGGCGTAGCGCGCGGCCACGCCCTGGTGGCGCACCGCGCCGCCGACGCCGTCCAGCGCCTGCGTGTTCACCCGCCGCACGTCGATGCCTTTGCGCCGCGCGTTCTCCTCGATCTCCTGCAGGCGCGGATTCTTGCTGCCCGCCTCCACCAGCACCTCGCGCACGTTGTCCGCGTCGTTCTCGATCGACGAGGCCACGGCATTGACGCCGACGATCCACTGGTTCTGCTTGCTCATGAGGCGGGACTACGCGAAAGGAAAGCGGGCATGGTAGGGGTTGTGGCCGCTGGCGTCATGCCTGGGGGCTGGGAATGGGGAATTGGGAATGGTAGAAGCGGCTTGGCCGCGACGTCGTGCTTTCCTGCGATGCCCGGGGCATGCGTGCCGCGGCGGCAAGACCACCGACGCAGAGTCATCCAGTCAGGGCGCGGCGCAGCCTTGTGGGAGGGACTTCAGTCCCGACGCGGTGAACTGGGGAACCCCGGCCTGCTGCCTGGCGCGCCGATGACCCGAGGTTACCGGCACCGACACGCTCCGCGCGACGTCGGCACCGCCGGTCTTACCTCAAGCCGGCCAGTGCTCGGTGTCGTGGTCCGGATGCTGGCGCGAGACGACATCGGCCAGGAACGACGCGTTGGCCAGATCGCCTTCGGTGCGGATCGCCGACAGACGATGCAGGTCGTCCACGAACGGCAGCTTCGCTTCGATGCCGTACTGGATGGTCGGCGGCAAGGCCTCCGGATGGTCGAAGGCGCCAGCGGCCACGGCGACGCCGTCCGGCGCTTCGTAGGTTAGCGGCGTACCGCAGTCGGCACAGAAGCCGCGCTGCACCAGGTTGGACGAGGCGAAGCGCTTTGGCGTGCCGCGGGTCCAGGTCAGTTCCGCACCGCGGGTGGAGACCAAGGGCGCGTAGTAGGCGCCGAAGGCCTTCTGGCACATCCGGCAATGGCAGATCGAGGCGTCGTGCAGCCGTCCGCGCACACGGAAGCGCACCGCGCCGCACTGGCAACCGCCGCTGTAATGGTCCTGCTCCATGGCCACTCCTCCCGTGCATGCGGGGCGGCGCAGCGGCGGTTGTCACGACCGCCGCGACGCACGCCGTCAGTACTTCTTTTTCTTGCGCTTGGCCGGCTGCCCACGCGGTGGCGGCGGCGGCAACTCGTCGTGTGCCGGTGCGCCTTCCTCGACCAGCCGGAAGTCGATCTTGCGCTCCTCCATGCTCGCCTTCAACACCAGGATGCGCACGCGGTCGCCCAGGCGGAACTCGCGCCCGCGGCGCTCGCCGGTCAGGGTCTTGCGGGTGGCGTCGAAGTGGTAATAGTCCTGCGGCAACTGGGTCACGTGGATCAGGCCGTTGACCTTGGACTGGTCCAGCTCGACGAACAGGCCGAAGCTGGTCACGCCGCTGACCACGCCGTCGAACTGCCCGCCGACGTGCTTCTCCATCCACGCGGCGCGGTAGCGCTCGTCGACCTCGCGCTCGGCCTCGTCGGCACGGCGCTCACGCTCGGAGCACTGCAGCGCCAGCGCCGCCATCGCGCGCGGCGCGTACAGGTACTTGTCCGGCGCGCCACGGGTCAGCGCGTACTTGATCGCGCGATGCACCAGCAGGTCCGGATAACGGCGGATCGGCGAGGTGAAGTGCGCGTACGCCTCCAGCGCCAGGCCGAAGTGGCCGGCGTTGTCGGGCGAGTAGACGGCCATGCTCTGGCTGCGCAGCAGCACCGATTCCAGCAGCGCCGCGTCCGGGCGCTCGCGCACCTTCTTCAGCAGCTTGGTGAAGTCGCCCGGCACCACCTTGCTCCACGCCGGCAGGCTCAGCTTGAACTCCTTGAGGAACTCCAGCAGGTCGGCGTACTTGGATTCCGGCGGGCGCTCATGCACGCGGAACGGCGCGGGGATATGCGTTTCCAGCAGGTAGCGCGCCGCGGCCACGTTGGCGGCGATCATGCATTCCTCGATCAGCTTGTGCGCGTCGTTGCGTACCAGCATGCCGGCCTGGGTCACCTCGCCGGTGTTGTCGAGCACGAAGCGCACTTCCGAGGACTCGAACTCGATGGCGCCGCGGCGCGCGCGCGCCTTGGCCAGGATCTGGTACAGCTGGTGCAGCCGCTCCAATTGCGGCAGCACCGCCGCCACGTCCTTGCGCACCTGTTCGTCCTTCTCGCCCACCGCCTGCCACACCTGTTCGTAGGTGAGCCGCGCGTGCGAGTTCATCACCGCCTCATAGAAGCGCGCACCGGCCACCTCGCCCTGGCGATCGATCTGCATGTCGCAGACGAAGCACATGCGGTCGACCTTGGGGTTGAGCGAACAGATGCCGTTGGACAGCGTCTCCGGCAGCATCGGCACCACGAAGCCGGGGAAATACACCGAGGTCGCGCGCTTGACCGCCTCGGTATCCAGCGGCGTGCCAGGACGCACGTAGTGCGACACGTCGGCGATCGCCACCACCAGGCGGAACCCGTCGGCGTTAGGCTCACAGAACACCGCGTCGTCGAAGTCCTTGGCGTCGGCGCCGTCGATGGTCACCAGCGGCGTCTGCCGCAGGTCAACGCGGCCCTTGATCGCCGCCGGTTCCACCGTCAGCGGCACCGCTGCGGCTTCGTCCAGCACCTCCTGCGGGAATTCGTAGGGCAGCTCGTGACCGTGGATCGCCGCTTCCACCAGCAGCGACGGGGTCAGCTTGTCGCCCAGCACGGCGATGATCTTGCCGATCGGCGGGCGCCGCGCATCCGGCGCGGAGGTGAGTTCGCACACCACCAGTTGCCCGTCGCGGGCTTCGCCGACGGCGTCGGCGGGGATCTGCACATTGCGCTGGATGCGCTTGTCGTCGGGTACCACGAAGGCGATGCCCGCTTCCAGGCTGAAGCGACCGATCATCCGGGTCAGGCCGCGCTCGAGCACGCGCGCGATGCTGCCTTCGCGGCGGCCGCGGCGGTCGATGCCGGTGACGTTGGCCAGGGCGCGGTCGCCGTGCAGCACCTTGCGCATTTCGTAAGGCGGCAGGAACAGGTCGTCGCCGCCCTCGTCCGGGCGCAGGAAGCCGAATCCGTCCGGATTGGCGATCACCACGCCGGGGATCAGGTTGGTCTGCTGCAGCGGCGCGTAGCCGCCGCGACGGTTCTGCACCAGTTGCGCCTCGCGCAGCATCGCGCCCAGGCGCTTGCTCAGCGCTTCCTTGCGCGTCGGCTCGGTCAGGCCGAGTTGTTCGGCCAGTTCGTCCAGAGTCTGCGGGCCGTCGCAGCGTTCGAGCAATTGCAGGATCGCCTCGCGGCTGGCGATCGGCTGCGCATAGCGCTCGGCCTCGCGCGCGGCGTAGGGGTCCTGGATCGGCGCGGCGGCCGCGGGTGCGGTCTCAGGGGTGCCACCCCGCGGCGGTGACGGCGGGTGCAGCGGTTGCAGCGGCGGCTTGGGGCCGCGGCGCAGGAAGCTGGGCATCCAGGCGGGCAGACGCGATTTCTTCGGCGTATCGGGGGTGGAAGCGTCGCTGGAGGCGGATTTGCCGGGCTTGCCGGACTTGCTTTTGCGGGTTGTCATCCGGGCATGGTACTCCCATGCGGGTGGTCACCACCCGAACCGGGCGGTGCGCGCCCCGCGAGCGCGTCCCCCAGAAACGACGAAGCCCGCGTCAGCGGGCCGGTCGGTGCGAGAGTTCAGCGCTCTCGCGATCTTGCTTTTGGTGCCCAGGAGAGGACTCGAACCTCCACGGTTTTACCCGCTAGTACCTGAAACTAGTGCGTCTACCAATTCCGCCACCTGGGCGCTGAAGGCCGCGAATTCTGCGGTGCCCGCGCGACCTTGTCAACGCCTATTTCGCATTCGCTCGCGATCGCCTGCGCCGATGCCACGACCCCTTCGGGGCAAGCAGCCGCACCGCGCGCGCGTCGGCGGCGCACGCAGTCGGCGGAAAACCGCAGGTGCACTGCGGATTCCGACACGGCGCTGTCACAAGCGGACCCGCTTCGAAGATCCGGCGTGACGGCAGCGGAAGTTCGCGATTTTGTCGGTTGACCCGGATCGGCGCCCCGCTAGTTTGCATCCGGCAATCCGTCGCCCTCCCCCACGCTCCGGAGCATCCCCATGCACAGCCTGTCCGCCTCCCTGCTCGCCGCTGCCCTGTTCGCCAGCGCCACCAGCGCCTCCGCCGCCACCGCGGGCGCCGACGACGCCACGCTCAATTCCCTCACCGAGATCCAGCGCGCCCTGGACAGCGGCGCCTCGGTCGCCGTGGCGCTCGACCTGAGCCAGTGCACGCCCATTTCCGGCGGCGCCACGCCCAGCCAGACCCGCGGCGGCCTGCGCATCGGCGCCTACCGCGTCACCGCCGACGGCACCCTGTCCTTCGCCGACGAGCACGTGACGGTCGGCCGCGACGGCAAGCCGATCCAGCAGTTCCTGCGCTACCAGGTGCATCCGGACAACAGCATCGACTTCACCATGTTCGTGTTCGCCCTGCCCAGCTACCAGCAGACCGGCAGCACCCTCGGCTATCGCTGCGCGATCAATCAGGGCCTGCGCTTCAACGTCGGCTACTGACCCGCTCGGTCAGCAGCCACTGCACAGGCGTCTGGAGGATGCCTGCCGCAGACACGCGGGCCACCTCATCTCAGGGGCGGCCCGTGAACTTGGCAGCCGTCTCCGCCGGTGCGAGACTTCCTGCCTCGCTTCCGCCCCTGGTGGCCGCCCTGTTCCGGACCTCCAAACAGCCACCTGCGCCTGCCACGGCTTGCGCCAGACTGCCGCAGTTCCTGCTGCAGGCGCTAGCTCCGCTGATGGGCAACCGTCGCCCCGAGGTCACGGAAACGTTCCTGCCCACGACCAGCGCGAACGGCCTGGCGATCATCGACCAACGGCTGCGTACCTGGACCAGCGCTGCCTACGCAACGTGGTCGGCCGACACGCTGCGGAGCATCCTGATGTGTCCGATGCGCGAGGACGCGCGGCAGTCGTTGCTGTTCCTGGCATGCGCGCATCCGGATGGTCGGGAACGGCAGAAGGCGGTCTGGAATCTCGGCCAGTTCCCTTGCTATCTGAGCCTGGTCGCTGCGCTGTTGCGATCCGCCGACTGGGTACCGCAAGTGCGCTTCGCCGCGCGCGAAGCGGTCCAGCGACTGCTGGACGGCTGCAGCGCCGATGCGGTGCTGGACGCGTGGCCGCTGGTCCTGCGGCTGCAGCGATGGGAGCGCGCATCCGACGGATGGCTCGAAGCGAGCGTGGACGGCTGGATGCTGGCCCCGTCCAACGACGCTCTACTTCAGCGGGCACATGCGTCCACGGATCCGGCGCTGCGCGCCTGGGCCTACAGGGCGTCGATCGAACGCGGAAACACCCGGTTGCACGGGCAGGCGCTCATGCAGCAAGACCCGCGCATCGGTCTGCATGCGCTGCGCCATGCCCAGGAGACGCTCGATGCGGCATCCATCGCGGCGATCGCCGCGGCCGGATTGCATGCGCCGCACCCCGCTGTGCGCCGGGAATGTCTGCACGCACTTGCATCGGCGGACCCGGCGACCGCCGCCGCTGCGCTGCCGCGCGCCCTGCTGGATCGCGCGTCCGGCGTCCGCCGCCTTGCGGCCTATCTCACGCGGGAACAAGGCACCGACCCGCGCATCGCATGGCGCGCGGCACTGGACGAGGACAGCCAGGATGCCCAGATCGGCGCGCTCACATCGCTTGCCGAAGACGCCGAGCCGGAAGACGCGGCGCGCCTGCGCACACGCCTGCTCGCCACGCGCGCGAGCGTGCGCCAGCAGGCACTGAAGGGTCTGTTGCGCCTCCGGCAACCGATTCCCCCAGATACCATCAGCCGGCTCCTGCAACTGGGTGGCGGCAGGGTCATGGAGACATTGAACGACGCCATCCGCAACAGCGCGGTGACGCTCGACGCTGCTCTGATCCTGCACGTCCTTGGCGATGCAGCGACGGACGCCGCTTGCCGCGCGCGGCTGCACAGGCTCATGCGCATGTGCAGCCTCTGGGACGGTCTGACGCAGCTGCTGGCACTGCATGTGCGCGAAGCGGACCGTCACTGGTGGCTGCTGGCAATCGACGACTGGATCGACCGAAGCGACACCTATACGCCATTGGGCGAGCAACGCAAGCGCGCGCTGCTGGATGCCATCACCGAGCGCACTGCCGACCTGCCCGAGCCGCGTGCAACGAACATCCGGGCAGCCGTGCTGCGCTATTGAGACGTCAGTTGCGTGCTTGCCGAGGCGCACGCACGCGCAGCCATCGCACGAGACGCGCGCTGCGGCGTCGCGCATCGGAGGTGCTGTGATCCGGGGCAAGCGCCATCAAGGGCGCATCCCTGCCGACCGAATTGGCGCGACAAAGCGCTTGACAGCACCCGCCGCCACGCGCAGAATTCTCGTTCTGAGTTGCCCAGGTGGCGGAATTGGTAGACGCACTAGTTTCAGGTACTAGCGGGTAAAACCGTGGAGGTTCGAGTCCTCTCCTGGGCACCACGACCGACAGGTCGAGCATGATCTCAAAACCCGCTTCGGCGGGTTTTTTGTTGGCTGCATGCAGGCCGCGACGCTCAGCGCTGCGGCGGACGCAACGGACCGATGTCCACACGCACGCCCTTCACCCACACCGCCACCTTGTAGGCACGGTAGCCCGGGTTGTGGCGCTCGGCCGCACGCGCGGCCAGGTAGGCATTGGCGGCATGTACCAGCACCTGCAAGGACGGCTCCAGTTGCGCGACGCGCCGGAGTCTCACTTCGTAGGTGGCCATGCGCCCTCCCCCACGTACCGGCGGGCGCCGTGTCGTGCCGCTGTCGGCCGGCACATCGCGGCGGCGCACCGCTGTGCCGACGCCCTCGTGTCCATGACGTCCTTGTGCTGCATGCGCATCCTCGCGCGTCCGTGCGTTCCGCACCGCACGAGTATTGTATTTCCGAACAATTCGAGTCAAGCACAGCTGTACGACAAGCCGGCGGATGCTCCATATCTTGGTAGGCCCGCCGTCCCCCAAGGCCCACCGCGATGAATAGCTTCGGCGAGCGCTTGCGCGAAGCCAGAAGAGCCGCAGGGCTCACCCAGGAGCAGTTGGGCTTCGCGCTGGACGTCACCAAGTCGTCGGTCTCGGCCTGGGAGAACGACCGCGAAACGCCCAGCTTCCGCCTGCTGCCGACGCTGCGCAGCGTGCTGAACCGCTCGCTTGACGAGCTGGTGTGCGGCGTGGGCCCGGGCAAGCGCGTGCAGGACCTGCCTTCCGACTATCCGTTGCTGGCGCAGGATGCGCAGGAACGCGCACTGCTGGCCCGCTATCGCAACGCGCCGCCGGGCCACCGCGAAGCGGTACTGCAACTGCTCAAGCCCAGCAGCGGCTGAGGCGCGCTCGCGCGTTGCCCTCGCGTAATGCCGTAGGAGCGGCTTCAGCCGCCACCAGGCACTACCGACGAGCCTCGTCGCGGCTGAAGCCGCTCCTACCAGAGCAACGACATCTGCTGCCGAGTGGCAGCAAAAGCACGTCGTTCGATGCGAGCTTCAGCCGCCGACGCCGATCTCGCGCAAGGCGTCGCCCCAGATGCGGTAGCCGGCTTCGCTGGGATGGGTGCTGTCCGGCATCAGCGCCGCCGGCAGCGTGCCGTCCGGCTGCAGGAACCGCGCGCCGATGTCGAGCCAGCGCACCTGCGGGTCGTGGCCGAAGCGCGCGGCCAGCAGGCGGTTGGTCTGCAGGATCGGCGCGCGCTGTGGCGCATCGGCGGCGAAGCCGCGCGGGAAGATGCCCATCAGCACGATCCGGCTGCGCGGCAGGCGTCGCCGGACCTCGGCGACCACCGCGGCGACGCCGTCGGCGGTCTCCTGCGGCGTGTTGGCGCGCGCATGCTCGGTGCCGGTGAGATTGTTGGTGCCGACGTTGATCACCACCCAGCGCGGTGCCAGGCCGTCGACCTCGCCCTGGCGCAGCCGCCACAGCACGTTCTGGGTGCGGTCCCAGCCGAAGCCCAGGTTCAGCACGCGCGCGCCACCGAAGGTGCGCTGCCAGGCCTGCGCGCCGTTCACCCGGATCGCCTGCGGCGCGCCCGCCCAGAAATGGGTGATCGAGTCGCCGAGCATCACCACCTGCGGCTGCAGCTGGCGGGCAGCGTCCAGCGCGGCATGGTGGCGGCCGTACCAGTCGTAGGAATCCTGCTCCAGCCAGGGCACCGCGATGCGCGCGGTGTCGACGTCGGTCATCGCGTCCAGCGGCACCCGTGGCGCGTCGTCGAGCAACCTCGCCAGGGTCGGCTCGATGGCCTCGGCCATGCGCCGCTGCCCGCGCGTATCCGGGTGCAGCGCACCGCTGCCCGGCCGCTGCCGCGGATCGTAGAACAGGCCCTGATCCAGCATGCCGTCCGCGCGCTGGAACACGGTGCCGATGTCCAGGTACGTCACCCGCGGGTTGTCGCCGTAGCGCACCGCCAGTGCGCGATTGACCTCGGCATCGCGTGCGCTCTTCTGCGCCGACAGCGCACTGGGCAGCAGGCCCAGCAACAGGATGCGCGTGCGCGGCAGGCGCTGCTCCAGCGTGGCGACCACCGCCTCGATGCCGCGCACCGTGTCCGCCGCGCCCTGCCCCTCGTGGCCGGTGTTGTTGGTGCCGATCAGCACCAGCGCGACCTTGGGCCGCAGGCCGTCGACTTCGCCGTGCTGCAGGCGCCACAGCACATGCTCGGTGGCGTCGCCGCTGAAGCCGAGGTTGAGCGCGCCGCGGCTGCCGTAGAAGGTCTGCCAGGTCGACTGAAAGTCCTGGTCCGGCGCCTGCGCCTTTTCGTAGTTCTGGGTGATCGAATCGCCGATCAGCAGCAGCGGCGTCTCCGGCTGCGCACGCACCTGCGCCAGCACCTGCTGGTGGCGCTCGGCCCACCAGGCCTCGTGCAGACGGTCGGCCGGGGTCACCGGCACCGGCGATGCTGCGGGCGGCGCCGCGGCCTGCGCATGCGCAGGAGGCGCGCCGAGACACAGCAGCGCGAAGACGGTCGCGCCTGCAGACGCGGTGACGAAGCGGGCGCCGAGGGCGCGGAGAAGACGCTGCATGGGCGGGGCTGCCGAAGCCTGCGGAGCGCCGATTCTGGTGCGCGGGCCGCAGCGGCGGCAAGTAAATCGGCACCGGAGCGCGACGCCGGGCACGCAGGTCGCGCTGGCCGCATCGCGGCGGCGTGCCGGGACGACACGCCGCCGCACAAAGGACACATTGCATGACCGGCCGGCGAACGACGTCGCCGGCCGTCGCTGCCTCAGTGGCCGCCGGCGGCCGCCGCGCCGCCACCGCCGCCGAACGGCGGCTTGGCCAGCCACAGGAAGAAGATGATCCCGAGGAAAGTCCAGCCCAGCAGGTAGAAGATGTCGTTGAAGCCCATCTGCGAGGCCTGGTGGTTGATGGTGTTGTTGAGCAACGCCGCGCCGTTCTGCAGGCTGCCGTTGCCCATCATCTGCACCTGTTCCTGCATGCCCGGCGTGTAAGTGGAGATGTGTTCGGTCAGGTGCGCATGGTGCAGCTGCGTGCGCTTGGCCCACAGGTAGGTGGTCAGCGAGGCGGCGAAGCTGCCGCCCAGCGTGCGCAGGAACGTGGCCAGGCCGGAACCGGCGGCGATCTCGCGCCCGTCCAGGTCCGACAGCAGGATCTGCAGCACCGGCATGAAGAACAGCGCCACGCCCACGCCCATCAGCAACTGCACGCCGGCCACGTGCGGGAAATCCACCTGCAGGTTGAAGTCCGAGCGCATGAAGCTGGTGGTGGCCATGAAGATGAAGGCGATGCTGGCCAGCAACCGCAGGTCGAAGCGCGAGGCGTACTTGCCGACGAACGGGGTCATGATCACCGGCAGGATGCCGATCGGCGCGGTGGCCAGGCCGGCCCAGATCGCGGTGTAGCCCATGTCGCGCTGCAGCCACTGCGGGATCAGCAGCGACACGCTGAAGAACGCCGCATAGGCCACGATCAGCGCCATGGTGCCGGCGCGGAAGTTGCGGTGGCGGAACAGGCGCAGGTCGACGATCGGATCCTTGTCGGTCAGTTCCCAGATCAGGAACACCGCCAGCGCGACCGCCGAGATCGCGGCCAGCACGACGATCTTGGTCGAATTGAACCAGTCCTCGTCGTTGCCCAGGTCCAGCACCACCTGCAGGCAGCCCACGCCGATGATCAGGGTGATCAGGCCGACGTAGTCCATGCGCGGGCGTTCGGTGGGTTCGGGACGATCGCGTAACTGCGAGCCGACCACGGTCGCGGCGATGATGCCCAGCGGCACGTTGATCAGGAAGATCCATTCCCAGCTGTAGTTGTCGGTGATCCAGCCGCCGAGGATCGGCCCGGCGATGGGCGCGACCACGGTGATCATCGCCAGCAGCGCCAGCGCCTGGCCGCGTTTCTCGCGCGGATAGATCGACACCAGCAGGCTCTGGGTGATCGGGTACATCGGGCCGCAGACGAAGCCCTGCAGCGCGCGCGACACCACCAGCATGCCCATGCTCTGGGCCAGGCCGCACAGCAGCGAGGCCGCGGTGAAGGCCAGCGTGGCCCACACGAACAGCTTGGTCTCGCCGAAGCGGCGGCTGAGGAAGCCGGTCAGCGGCAGCGCGATGGCGTTGCTGACCGCGAACGAGGTGATGACCCAGGTGGCCTGCTGCGAACTGGCGCCGAGGTTGCCGGCGATGGTGGGCAGCGACACGTTGGCGATGGTGGTGTCGAGCACCTGCATGAACGAGGCCATCGCCAGGCCCACCGTGCACAACGCCACACTGGCCGGGCGGAACCCGGCGGCCGGTGCGCCCGGAGCCCCGGGCGCGGCGGGAGCGGCAGCTTGGTTGGACATGACCGGGCTCAGTTCGCCTTGGCGGCGTCGGGCAGGTTGGCGTGGATGATCTGCTTCACGGCCGCGTCGGCCTGCTGCAGCTGCTGCGCATAGACGTCGGTATCCAGCAGCGTGCCGCTGGCCGGCTTGGCCGGCAGCACCCCGCCGTTCTGGTCATGCAGGTTGACGTCGGCCTTCATCGACAGGCCGATGCGCAGCGGGTGCTGCTCCAGTTGCTTGGCGTCGATGGCGATGCGCACCGGCACGCGCTGCACGATCTTGATCCAGTTGCCGCTGGCGTTCTGCGCCGGCAGCAGCGAGAACGCGCTGCCGGTGCCGATGCCCAGGCTCTGCACGGTGCCGCGGTAGGTCACCGCGCTGCCGTACACGTCCGACTCCAGTTCCACCGGCTGGCCCAGGCGCATGTGCTTGAGCTGGGTTTCCTTGAAGTTGGCGTCCACCCACACCTGGTTCAGCGGCACCACCGCCATCAGCGCGGTGCCGGGCTGCACGCGCTGGCCGACCTGCACCGAGCGCCGCGCCACGTAGCCGGACACCGGCGCGACGATGGCACTGCGGGCGTTGTTGAGGAAGGCCTGACGCACCTGCGCGGCGGCGCCCTGCACGTCGGGCTGGTCGGCCACGCCGTTCTCGTCGATCAAGGCGCGGTTGCGCGCCAGGGTCTCGCGCGAGCCGCTGACCGCGGCCTCGGCGGCAGCCAGCTGGTCGCGGGCATGCGCCAGCTCTTCGGCGGAGATCGCGCCGGTGGCGACCAGGCTGGCGCGGCGGGCGACGTCGGCGCGGGCGCGCTGCAGGGTCACCTGCTGCGCGGACAGTTCGGCCTGGGCGCCCTCGACCGAGCGGTACAGACCGCGCACCTGGCGCACGGTGCGCGCCAGATTGGCCTCGGCCTGCTGCAGCGCGACCTCGGTGTCGGCCGGGTCGAGCTTGACCAGCGGCTGGCCGCGCTCCACGCGCATGCCGTCGTCGGCATCGATGCGCACCACGGTGCCGGCCACCATCGGGGTGATCTGCACCAGGTTGCCCTGCACGTAGGCGTCGTCGGTGTCCTCGTGCCAGCGGCCGACCAGGAAGTACCAGATCGCCAGCGCGATCAGCACCAGCACCACTACCACGGCCAGGCCGCGCAGCAGCTTGCCGCGCCGGCTGGAGGCGGGAGCGGAGGAAGCGGGGGTCGTTGTCTGATTCATTGCAGCGATCTCAGGAATGCGAAGGTGCGGAAGAAGAGCTCGGCGCGTCGGCGGCGGAGGTGGCGTCGTAGCCGCCGCCCAGCGCCTGATTCAGGCGCACCGAGACCAGGATCTGATTGGCTTGCAGGGACGCCAGGCGCTGTTGCGCGTCGAGCAACTGCTGCTGCGCGCTGAGCACGTCCAGGTAGTTGCCGATGCCGGCGCGGTAGCGCTGCTGCGACAGGTCGAAGGCGGCCTGTGCGGTCTCCAGCGCCTGCGCCTGCTGCTGCGCCTGCTCGGCCAGCGAACGCGCCGCGTTGACCTGGTCGGCCACCTCGCGCAGCGCCGCCACCAGGGTCTGGTTGTAGTTGGCCACCGCCAGGTCGTATTGCGCATCGCGCTCGGCCAGCTGGCTGCGCAGCCGCCCGCTGTCGAACAGCGGCAGGCTCACGCCGGGGCTGAGCAGGCCCAGCACCGAGGAACTCTTGAACAGGTCGCCCGGGTTGGTGGCTGCCACGCCGCCCAGCAGGCTCAGGTTGATGCTGGGATAGAACTGCGCCTTGGCCGCATGGATGCCCTGCGAGGCGGCTTCCACGCGCCAGCGCGCGGCGACCACGTCGGGTCGGCGGCCGAGCAGGTCGCTGGGCAGCACCGACGGCACCCGCGCGGCCTGGGGGTCGAGCAGGCGCGGCCGCTCGATCTGCAGCCCGCGGTCCGGGCCGCGGCCGAGCAAGGCCGCCAGCGCGGTGCGCGCTTCGTCGATCTGCTGCTGCGCGGCGGCCTGCTGCTGGCGCGCCGCCGGCACCCGCGCCTCGGCCTGGCGCAGTTGCAGGTTGCTGTCGATGCCGGCATCGCGACGCTGCCGCACCAGCTTCAGGCTGTTCTCCGAGCGCGCCAGTTCGGCGCCGGCCAGGTCGTACAGATGCCAGGCGTAGCCCAGCTGCGCGTAGGCGCGGGCGACGCCGGCCGACAGGTCCAGGCGTGCGGCCTGCGCGTCGACCTCGGCCGCATGCGCCTGGTCCACCGCCGCCTCCCACGAGGCGCGCTTGCCGCCCCACAGGTCGAAGCCGTAGCTGAAGTCCAGCAGCGCCTGTTCGTTGTGGATGTACTTGCCGCCGATCTCGTCGCCGACCAGGCCCTTGGGCAGTTGCAGGCCGGTGTAGCCGGCCGACAGCGACAGCTTGGCGCCGCGGTCGGCATCGGCCGCGCCGGCCTGCGCCTGCGCTAGGCGCAGCCGCGCATCGGCGGCGTCCAGGCTGGGCGTGCCCTGCAGGGCCTCGGCGATCAGCGCGTCGAGCTGCGGATCGCCCAGCGCCTTCCACCAGTCCTGCTGCGGCCACGGCGCCGGCGCCAGTGCGTCGGCGGCCAGGGTCTTGTCGATGTGCAGCTGGCGGTCGGCATCGAGTCGGCGCCCCTGCGGTTCCAGGCCACGGCTGCTGGCGCAGGCCGCCAGCGCCAGGGTGAGGGCCGCGACCGCGAATGGACGCAGGCGGGAAGGAGAAGAAGACAGAGTCATGTGGGCGGGTTCAGTGCGAATTGAGGGAGTCGCGGACGCGGGCCAACAACGAGAACAGTTGCTCGCGCTCTTCAGCGGACAGATCGCGCAGCGCGTCGGCGATGGCGTCGTCGCCGCGCTGTTTGAGTTGCTGCCACAGCGCGCGGCCGTCGTCGGTGAGCACGATCTGCAGCGCGCGGCGGTCCTGCGCATGCGCCTCGCGACGCACCCAGCCCAGGTCTTCCAGCTTGTCCAGCAGACGCGTCACCGCGCTGGGGTTCTGGTCGATGGCCTGGGCCAGTTCGTTGGCGGTGCATGGCGCCATGTAGGCCAGGGCCTTCATGCCGAGGTAGTGGCTGAAGCCCAGTTCCGGCTCCAACCCGGTCATGGCCTGGTCGAGACGGCGCATCAGGCCGTCACGCACCTGGCGCAGGAGCAGGCCGAACGAGGGCGGGCCAGGCAGGGAGGGAGCGCAGTTCATGGGCGCCTATTATTTTCATTTAGAAATATATGTCAAGAAAATATCCCCATGGAAATTAGATGCTGCGTTGCAACGGAGGAACGCTGACGGCGAGCGCACTGTAGCGGCGGCCGCGCCTGGCTCGGTATTACAATCGGGACAATGGATATCGAAATCGCGCCAACCCACGCCGTGCCCTCCCCGGTCGCAAACGGATCCGACAGTGCCCTGGACCCGCGCGCCATGGAGTGGTTCGAACGCGCCGATGGGCCACCCGCGCTGGCCTTTCTGGCGCATTCGCCGGTGTCGCTGCGGCGCGAGGTGGACTGGCACCGCCACGTGCGCGGCCAGTTGATCTACGTGGAGGACGGCGTGCTGGGCACCCGCACCGCGCACGGCCAGTGGTCGCTGCCGCCGGGCTGCGCCGGCTGGATGCCGCCGCAGGAACTGCACACGGTGCAGGTGTCCGGGCGGGTGCGCAGCTACCTGGTGCTGCTCCGCCCCGACGTCTGCGCCGACCTGCCGCCGCGGACCTGCGTGATCGGCATGAACGGCCTGTTCCGGGAGGTGCTGCGGCGGATGACCCAATGGGGCGTGCCGCTGGAACTGGAGGCCGAGCAGCAGCGCCTGTGCGCGGTGCTGCTGGACGAGGTGCGCAACGCCCCGGTTGAGCACCTGCACCTGCCGATGCCGCGCGACCGGCGCCTGTTGCGCATCGCCACCCAGTTGCTGGAGACCCCCGCCGACGACCGCTCGCTGGCGCAATGGGCGCACTGGGCCGGGCTGTCGCCGCGCAGCCTGAGCCGGCACTTCCGCGACGAGACCGGGTTCGGCTTCGCCGGCTGGCGCCAGCAGGCGCGGCTGGCCGAGGCGCTGCGCCGGCTCAGCGACGGCGCCAGCGTCGCCGACACCGCCTTCCGCCTGGGCTACAGCAGCCCCAGCGCCTTCGTCACCGCCTTTCGCGGCCGCTTCGGCCATCCTCCGGCCCGTTACCTGGCCAGCGCCGGCGGCACGCGCGGCTTGGCATCGCCAGCCGCATCCGGATAATCGACCGGCTGACCTGCGGCGCCTGGCGCCGCGTTCCCCTATAGGTACTTCCTGCGCATGACCGATCTCGCCCGCCCCGCCTTCCATGGTTTCGAGCAGCTGCCGCTGCGCGAATACGCCGAACGCGCCTACCTCGACTACTCCATGTACGTGGTGCTGGACCGCGCCCTGCCGTTCCTCGGCGACGGGCTCAAGCCGGTGCAGCGGCGCATCATCTACGCGATGAGCGAGCTGGGCCTGAACGCGACGGCCAAGCCGAAGAAGTCCGCGCGCACCGTCGGCGACGTGATCGGCAAGTACCACCCGCACGGCGACAGCGCCTGCTACGAAGCGCTGGTGCTGATGGCGCAGCCGTTCTCCTACCGCTACCCGCTGATCGAAGGCCAGGGCAACTTCGGCTCCACCGACGACCCGAAGTCGTTCGCGGCGATGCGCTACACCGAGTCCAAGCTGACCCCGATCGCCGAAGTGCTGCTGGGCGAACTGGGCCAGGGCACGGTGGACTGGTCGCCGAACTTCGACGGCACCCTGGACGAGCCGACCTGGATGCCGGCGCGGCTGCCGCACCTGCTGCTCAACGGCACCACCGGCATCGCCGTGGGCATGGCCACCGACGTGCCGCCGCACAACCTCAACGAGATCGTCAGCGCGCTGATCCGCCTGCTCGACGACCCCGATGCCAGCGTCGCCGACCTGTGCGAGCACGTGCGCGGCCCGGACTACCCGACCACCGCCGAGATCATCACCCCGGCCGCCGACCTGCGCACCATTTACGAAACCGGCCATGGCAGCGTGCGCGCCCGCGCCACCTACCAGAAGGAAAACGCCAACATCGTGGTCACGGCGCTGCCCTACCAGGTGTCGCCGTCGAAGGTGATCGAGCAGATCGCGCAGCAGATGCGCGCCAAGAAGCTGCCGTGGCTGGAAGATATCCGCGACGAGTCCGATCACGCCAACCCGGTGCGGGTGGTGCTGGTGCCGCGCTCCAACCGGGTCGACGCCGAGCAGCTGATGGGTCACCTGTTCGCCACCACCGACCTGGAGCGCAGCTACCGGGTCAACCTCAACGTGATCGGCCTGGACGGCCGCCCGCAGGTCAAGAACCTCAAGACCCTGCTGGAGGAATGGCTGCGCTTCCGCAGCGACACCGTGGTGCGCCGCCTCAACCACCGGCTGGAGAAGGTCGAGCGCCGCCTGCACCTGTTGGAAGGGTTGCTGACCGCGTTCCTCAACCTGGACGAAGTGATCCGCATCATCCGCACCGAGGACGAGCCGAAGCCGGCGCTGATCGCGCGCTTCGGACTCAGCGAGGAACAGGCCGACTACATCCTGGAAACGCGCCTGCGCCAGCTGGCGCGGCTGGAAGAGATGAAGATCCGCGGCGAGCAGGACGCGCTGGCCAAGGAACGCGAGCAGCTGCAGGCGCTGCTGGCCAGCAAGACCAAGCTGAAGAAGCTGATCAAGGACGAGCTGACGGCCGACGCCAAGAAGTTCGGCGATGCGCGGCGTTCGCCGCTGGTGCAGCGCGGCGCGGCCCAGGCCATCGACGAGACCGAGCTGGTGCCGAGCGAGCCGATGACCGTGGTGATGTCGGAGAAGGGCTGGATCCGCGCGGCCAAGGGCCACGACGTGGACCCGGCGGCGCTGTCCTACCGCGACGGCGACGGCCTGCTGGCGGCGGTGCGCGCACGCAGCACGCAGCAGGTGGCGTTCCTGGATTCGGAAGGCCGCGCCTATTCGACCCTGGTCCACACCCTGCCCTCGGCGCGCGGCAACGGCGAACCGCTGACCGGACGCTTCTCGCCCGCGGCCGGCGCGTCGTTCCAGGCCATCGCCAGCGGCGAGAACGACAGCCGCCTGGTGCTGGCGTCCTCGCACGGCTACGGCTTCGTCACCCGCTTCGAGAACCTGACCAGCCGCAACAAGGCCGGCAAGGCCATGCTCAACCTGACCCCGAACGCCAAGGTGCTGCCGCCGGCGCCGGTGAGCGGCGCCGGCAGCGACCGCATCGTCGCGGTCACCAGCGCCGGCCACCTGCTGGCGTTCCCGGTCGCCGACCTGCCCGAGCTGGACAAGGGCAAGGGCAACAAGATCATCGACATCCCCAAGGCCAAGCTCAGCACCGAGCGGGTGGTGGCGATCGCCGCGGTGGCGCCGGGCAACACGCTGCTGGTCAAGAGCGGCCAGCGCACCATGTCGCTGTCGTTCAAGGACCTGGACGCCTACCTCGGCGCCCGCGCCAGCCGCGGCGGATTGCTGCCGCGCGGCTGGCAGAAGGTCGACGATCTGGCGGTGGAGTAAGCACGTCGCTGGGCAAGTGCCAGCGCCGGCATCGCAGTCATCTCAACGAAGGAACGCAACCATGAACGAGAATGTGAGCAACGCCGGCAACGACGCTTCCTTGATGGCCAGGGTGGAGAGGCTGGAGCAACAGCTCCAGGCCAAGGACCAACGCCTGCGCCGCGCCGTGACGGTCAACCGGGTGCTGCTGTTCGGCGTCGCCGCCCTGGTGGTCGCCAGCGCCGGCGCCATCACCAGCGTCGGCGAACAACTGAGCCAGTACATGGATTTCTCCAGCACGCCGGTGTCCGCGCCAGCGCTGGACACCTCGGTGCGCTGGGGCCGGCGCGATGCGTCCAATGTCGGCCCGGGCTACACCAACGAGATCCTGTCGCTGATCTCCGAGTCCGACCAGCAGAATTCCTTCAGTTGGCCGCTGTACATCCAGCTCAACGCGACCAAACATCCCAACGCGACCCAGGACAGTTCGCAAAGCGTGGGCGCCACCGTCCGTGCGTTCCAGCGCAGCACCGGTTCGCCGTGGCTGGCAGGCTTCCACAGCGAGCTGTTCCACGGCTACGACGGGATCGCGGGACAAAACGTCGCAACGCATGGCACCAGCATCCTGTTCAACGGCGAACTGACCTCCTACACCAACGGCGGTTCGACCATCGGCCTCAATCTGCTCAACACCCCGGGTTCAAGCACCGCCGGCACGCATGCCATCCAGATCCAGCCGGGCACGCGCGGCTGGCAGAACGGCATCCACTTCGACAGCGGCGCGCTCGGCAACATCGGCATCAACTTCGACCAGTCCAACTACAACATGGGCATCGACCTTGGCGACAACAGCCTGAGAATGAATGCCAATCAACGCATCATCCTCGAGAAGTACGGCAGCGTGTATCTGCGCTACAACAGCTCAAGCGACAAGGTGGAACTGGTCAAGAAGGGCAGCGTCGTCGCCTCCTGGTGAGGCCTTGGGCGATCGAAACTGTCCACCTCGGCCAGCAGATCCACCTTCTTTATCGTAGGAACGGCTTCACCGCGACAGCTCACGAGGTCGCGGCTGAAGCCGCTCCTACGGCACCAGACTCCAGGTCGCCACCGCTGTTCTCAAGCGCAAGGATGGCGCGACGAGGCGCGCGCCAGTTATCCCAGGTCTCCGCTGTTCAACCTGGCGCCAGCGCCGTCTCCTCCCGCGCACCCTCGGCCGCACCATGCGCGGCAGCCAGCGCGCGAATGCGCGCGGCCACGCCGGCATCGACGGGCGTGTAGACGATCATGCCCAGGTCCGGCCGGCCATCGACGGCGAAGGCCGAGTACTCCAGCGCGATCTCGCCGAGCAGCGGATGCCTGAGACGCTTTTCGCCATCGCCCTCGCCGTGGCTCAACACCTCGTGGTCGTGCCACAGGGCCGCGAACTCGGCGCTGCGCGCGCACAATTCGGTCACCAGGGCCGCCGCGTCCGACGCGATGCCCGCACGCACCACGTCGGCACGAAACGCGCCCACCACGAAGCGTGCCACCCTCGCCCAATCGTGCTGCTTGGCACGCGTGGCGGGGTGACAGAACAGGAAGCGCAGGATGTTGCGCTCGCCGACGGGGAGCTGGCCGTAGTCGGTCAGCACCACAGCCGCCGCGCGATTCCAGGCCACCACGTCCCAGGTCGGCGTCTTGACGATGGCCGGACTGGTTTCCAGCGCATCGAGGACGCGCTGCAGCCGCGGGTCGACCCCCGCCACCGCGCGGTAGCGCACCTCCGGCCGGCGCCCCAGCGCGACCATGAACAGGTGGTCGCGCTCGGCCTCGGTCAACAGCAGCGCGCCGGCGATGCGCTCCAGCACCTGCGCCGACGGCGCGCCCCCACGCCCCTGTTCCAGCCAGGTGTACCAGGTCGGGCTGATGTTGGCGCGCTGCGCGACCTCCTCGCGGCGCAGACCCGGCGTGCGCCGACGGCCGGAGAAGCCGAAGCTGGCGGGATCGAGCCGGGTCCGGCGGCTGCGCAGGAAGTCGCCCAGGGAATGGGCTGGATCGGAATGCATGGCGAGCCTGTTAGTCGCTTTACTACGATGACGTCACTACTTTAACGGGATACGCCGATGCCGGAGAGTCGATCGCACCGACACAACGGAGTGCACCATGCGTATCTTCCTGACCGGCGCGACCGGTTTCATCGGCTCGGCACTGGTTCCCGAGCTGCTCCAGGCCGGCCATCGCGTGCTCGGCATGACCCGATCGGAGGCCGGCGCGCAGGCGCTGCGCGCGGCCGGCGCCGAGGTCCATCATGGCACGCTCGAGGATCCGGACAGCCTGGCGCGTGGCGCCGCGCAGGCCGATGCGGTGATCCACGCGGCGTTCGATCATGACTTCAGCAACTTCGCCGCGAACTGCGAGAAGGACAGACGCGCGATCGCGGCCCTCGGCGCGGCGCTGCACGGCTCCGATCGCCCGCTGCTGATCACCTCGGGCACCGGCGTGGGCAGCGGCGAACACGGCGAGCCCGCCAGCGAGGACGTGTTCAACGCCTCCCACCCGAATCCGCGCATCGCCTCCGAGCAGGCCGGCAACGCGTTGCTCGAGGCCGGGGTCAATGTCTCGGTGATGCGGCTGCCGCAGGTCCATACCCCGTATCGGCAAGGGCTGGTCACCCCGCTGGTGGCGATCGCGCGCGACAAGGGCGTGGTCGCCTATGTCGGCGACGGCAGCAACCGCTGGCCGGCGGGCCACCTGTCCGACGTGGTGCGGCTGTACCGTCTTGCGATCGAGAGGGCGCAGCCGGGCGCGCGTTATCACGCTGTGGGCGAGGAAGGCATCCGCAGCCGCGAGATCGCCGAGGCGCTGGGGCGCGGCCTGAGGCTGCCGGTGGTGTCGATCGCGCCGAGCGAGGCCGCCGCGCATTTCGGCTGGATGGCGATGTTCGTGCAACTCGACATGCCGGCCTCGAGCGCGCTGACCCAGGCCAGGCTCGGCTGGACGCCGACCGGCCCGACGCTGATCGCGGATCTGGACGCAGGCAAGTTCGCTGCCTAGCCACGCGGTCTGCACGGCATGTACAGCCTCCTGCGGGTGCCGCGCCTTGTCTGCGGACGCGTCGCTGCTGCCTCAGGCGGCGTCTGTCGACGCCTGCTCCGCGCTGTCATCCGCCGCCGCGCCATCGCGCAGTTGTTCGATATGGCTGGCGATCATCGCCGCCACCGTATCGGCCACCGCGCGGGCGCTGAGGCGGGTGTCGAACAGCAACTCCACGGTGGCATAGATCAGGTCGACCACGATGCGGCTGACCAGGCGCAACTGGCGCGGGTCGGCGTCGGGGAAGGCCTCACTGAGGAAGCGCACCTGGCCCTTGGTCACCTGCGCATGCGAATCCAGGCGCACCTGCTGCAGCGCCGGCACCGCGCGTAGCGCGCGCAGCACCCAGACACCGCCTTCGGTCGCCTTGGTGACGCGGTAGGTATCCAGCACCAGTCCGGCCAGCGCGCGCTGCAACGCCTCGCGCGTGCCGCTCATCGCCTGCAGGGTGATCCACTTGGGGATGAGCTGGTTCTGCCGCTCCATCAGCCGCCGGCCCAGTTCCGACAGCAGCGCGTACTTGTTCGGGAAATAGCGGTACAGCGCCGGCGGCGTCAGCCCGGCCCGCGCGCACACCAGGTTGGTGGACAGCCGCTCCACGCCGACGTCGCCGAGCAGTTGCGCGGTGACCGAGAGGATCTGTTCATAGGTCTCGGTGGCGCGATGCTGGGCCGGCACCTTGTTCCCGGTCAGGCGCGGGCGGTGCGGTGCGGGGGAACGCGGCGTGTCGGCGGGCATGGGATCTCGATGGTGATGAAGCGGCACAGGCCGCGTTGCGGCGCGCATCGCCGCGGCCCTGCGCGCGCGGACGGCGCCGCAGCGCCGCTGCACGCGCCGACAACGCATCTTACCGCGCGCGTCCCTGGCCCATCGGCAACGACGCTCAGCGCCGCGCCAACCAACCGCTGAGGCCGGCCGCCAAGCGTTGCTGCAGGGCGGTGTACGGAGGAAAGAACGCCTTGACGATCGGCAGGCGCCCACCCTGCAGCAGCGCGCGCTCGTGCGAGAAAGTGCGAAAGCCGTGCACGCCGTGCGCACTGCCGAATCCCGAGGCACCGACCCCGCCGAACGGCAGGCCGCTGTGCACGAACTGCTGCAGGCAGTGGTTGACCACCGCACTGCCGGAACTGGTGCGCGCCAACACCCGCGCGATGCAGGCGCGGTCGCGACTCCACAGGTACAGCGCCAGCGGCTTGGGCGCGGCATCGAGTCGGTCGAGCACCTCCTCCAACTGCTCGAACTCGACCACCGGCAGCACCGGACCAAAGATCTCTTCCTGCGCGATGCGCGCCTGCGCCGGCACCTGCGCCAGCAGCGTCGGCGCCACGTAGCGCCGCGCCGCGTCGTGCTCGCCACCGGCCAGCAGTTGCGCGCCATTGGCGCGCGCCTGGTCGATCAGCGCGGCCACGCGCGCGGCATGTGCCGGGTGGATCATGCGCGCCAGGTGCGGACTGGCGGCGACCGCCTGCGCATCGGCACCGTAGCGTTGCACCAGCAGGGCGCGGCAGTGTTCGAGCAGGCGCGCGCTGACGTCGCGATGCACGAACAAGGTATCCGGGGCGATGCAGGTCTGTCCGGCATTGACCAGCTTGGCCCAGACGATCACCTCGGCGGCGCGGCGCAGGTCGGCGCTGCGGTCGACGATCACCGGCGACTTGCCGCCCAGTTCCAGCGTCACCGGCGTGAGCTGCCGCGCCGCCGCGGCCATCACCTGCCGGCCCACCGCCGCCGACCCGGTGAAGAACACATGGTCGAACGGACAGGCCAGCAAGGCCTGCGCGGTGGCCGCCCCGCCCTGCACCAGGGCCACCTCTTCCGGCGCGAATGCCTCGTCCAGCACTGCCTGCAGCACCGCGTTGACCTGCGGTGTGAATTCGGAGGGCTTGATCAGCGCCGTGTTGCCGGCGGCCAACGCCGACACCAGCGGCCCCAGCACGGTGGCCACCGGGTAGTTCCAGGGTCCGATGATCAGGCAGCGGCCCTTGGACTGGAACGCGATGCGCGCGCGCGTACCCAGGGCCAGCAAGGTGGGCGAGACCCTGCGCGGACGCATCCAGCGCGGCAACTGTGCGATCGCGGTGGCGATCTCGTCGACCACCGGCAGCACTTCGGTCAACTCCACTTCCAGCGCCGGCTTGGCGAAATCGGCGGCGAAGGCCGCGACCAGCGCCTGCCGTCGCGCCAGCAGCGCATCGCGCAGCGCACGCAGGCGGGCGCGTCGCGCATTCGCCGAGGCGCCGCGCCAGGCCAGCGCGGTGGCCTGCTGCGCGGCGAACAGTGCCGCGATTGTGTCCGGCGCGGTGTCCTGCACGGGCTCAGGCGACATCGTCATTCTCCTGCTTGGCGGAGGTCGGCGACCCCGCTTCACGCAGCAGCGCCCTGCCCTGCGCCACGCGCGGCATGCCGGCACGCATCGCAGTCCCAATCAGCGCACGCGCATGGCGCCGCTCACCCAGCATGCGAGCCGGCCTGCAAGGCAGTCGCATGGCGTTGCCGCCGGCCGATCCACAACGCCAGCAGCGCCGCGGCGAAAGCAAAGCCCAGGCCGACCAGCGGCACCGGCGCCGGATCGTCGGCGTGCAGCAGCAGCGAGGCCAGCAACGGCCCGCAGGCCGATCCGATCAATTGCGCGGCCGGCACCAGCACCGCCACCCGCCCCTGCGCATCGGCGCGCAGCGCCAGGCCGACATGGAACGGCATCAGGAACATCCAGGTGAAGCCAAACGCCACGCACACTGCCGCGAACCCGAGTGCCGGCGCGCCAGGAACCCGATACATCGCCGCGGCCACCAGGCATAGCGCCAGGCTGCCGAGGGTCAGGGTCGCCGACACCGACAGCCGCCGCACCCAATAGATCGCCGCCAGCCCGCCGACGATCTGCATGCCCAGCACCCACGAGGTCTGCAGTTGCGCCGCGTGCGCGTCCAGTCCCGCGCGCAGCGCCAGCGGCTCCAGGTAGGCCCACAGCGCGCCGATCGCCGACATCTGCAGGAACGCCACCAGCAGCGGCGCCAGAGTCGCCGGCGACCAGCGCAGCCTGGCGGTGGCGATCGTCGCGCACTGGACGCCGGCGGCGGGGGCCTGGCTCGCCGCTGCCGGCAGGGCCGCCGCCAGCGGCAGCACCAGCAGGCAGGTCGCGGCCATGGCGACGAAGCCGCCCTTCCAGCCGGCCGCCGGCAACACCCACAGCGCCAGCGCCGCCGCCAGCGCGATCTGCGCCAGCGCCTGCAGCACCATGAACACCGCGGTGACCCGGTCCGGCGTGGCCGCGCGCACGATGCTGACCGTGGCCACCCAGACCAACAACCCTTCGGCCAGGCCGGCGGCCGCACGCAGCACGACGAAAGCCGCATCGCCCTGCGCCTGCACCGTGGCCAGGTTCAGCGCCGCGGCCAGCAACGCCGCCACGATCGCGGTGGCGCGCTGCCAGGACACCGGCAGCAGCGCATCGCCCAATGCCACGCCGATGCCCAGGGCGATGATCTCGCCCATCGCCACCACGCCCACGCCGGGCAGCGTGATCAGGTGTTGCTCGACCAGCGCGCCGAGCACGATCGGCTGTACGCCGAGGATCAGCAGGGCGATGGCGCCGATCGACAAGGCCGCCGCAAGCGGGCGCGGGGCCTGGACGGCGCTTGCCGCGCTGGAGGACGGGGATGGCATGGCGGTCATCGCAGTGGACCCTCAGTAGCCTTTGCTTTCGGCCGGCAATTCGCCCGCGGCGAAGGCCGCGGCGGCACGCCGCTGGTCCTTGCGCAGCCGCCCGTTGGCGATGCGCCGCACCCACCAGGGCAGCTCCCGCACCCGGCCGCCGGTGGCCGCGGCGAGGACGTAGGCCTTGGCGCATTTCTCGAACAACTCCACGTTCAACGCCAGCCGCTGCGCACTGGTCCCCAGGCACAGCGGGCGCCCGCCCAGCAGCAGGGCGTTGCCGATCTGCGGCGGCCCGCTGGTCACCCGATCCACAGCCGCCAACGGCGCCGGCATCGGCCCGATGTGCCGGGCCTGCTCGTCGAACACCTGCGGCAGCACGCCGCCGACGTCGGCCAGGCGCAAGCCGAACACGCCGGCCGACCAGGCGCTGGCGCCGACATCCGGACGCCGCGCGTACACCTGCGCGTGCACCTGCGCCGCGGGCGGCAGCGCCGGATCGCGCCAGTCCAGCCACTGCGGCCGCTCCGCATCGAGCGCACCGCAGCACATCGCCGTGGTGCCCGGACAACGCAGCGCCAGCGCCGCCGCGTCGTCGCCGAGCAGACGCTTGGCGGCGAGCCGCTCGCGGGTCTGCAGCCACAGCGCTTCGATGTGCGAGAGGGTGGGCATGCGCTACACCAGCTTGAACACGTCGTCGAAGCGATTCAGTGCCTCGTCCACCACCGCATCGGTATCGGCGCGGCTGGTGTAGATGCGGCTGCCCGCCAGGGTGATCAGCCCGTGCGCGGAATACGCCGCGCCCATCTCCTCCATCATGTGCTTGCGCTCCTTGGCCTCGTTGCGCACGCGCCACAGCTTGTACAGGTTGCCGGTATCCAGCAGCAGCACGCCGGAGGTCTGCAGGTGCACGATCGAGCCCATGTTGTAGACCACGTACGGCAGGCCGAGACGGCGGATGATCGCCTCCAGGCCCTGCCGCAGGCGATCGCCGGCGCGGCCGGCCTGGCCGGCGGCGTCGCTGCGCTGCGCCTCCAGCAAGGCGTGGTAGCCGGCCACGCAGGACAGCGGATTGGCCGACAGCGTGCCGCCGACGAAGGCCCGCCGCGCGGTGGTGCCGATGCCGCCGACCAGGCTCATCATCACCTCGCGGCGGCCGCCGATCGCGCCGGCCATCGGATAGCCGCCGGCCAGGCATTTGCCGAGCACGGTGATGTCGGGCATGACCCCGAAGTAGCCCTGCGCACCGCCCGGGCCGAGCCGGAAGCCGGTGACCACCTCGTCGAAGATAAGCAGCGCGCCGAACTCGTCGCAGAGTTTGCGCACCTGCCGGTTGTAGTCGTGGTGCACCGGCCGCGTGCCGCTCTCCGGTCCCAGCGGTTCCAGCAGTACCGCCGCGGTGCCGCCGCGCAGGCGGTTGAACTGCAGCTTGCGGCGCAGTGCCTCCAGATCGTTGGGGTGGCATTCCTGGGTGTAGGCGGTGGCGCCACGCGGGATGCCGATCGCCTCCATGCGCCCGGTGCCCGGCAGGCGCATGCCGTACACCAGCTGGTCGCTCCAGCCGTGGTAGGCGCCGCCGATCTTGATGATCCATTTCTTGCGGGTGTGGGTGCGGGCCAAACGCACCGCGCCCATCACCGCCTCGGTGCCGGAGCCGAGCAGGCGCAGCATCTCCACTGCCGGCATGCTGGCGCAGACCAGTTCGGCCAGCTTGACCTCGTATTCGTGCAGCAGGCCGGTCACCGGGCCGCACTGGTCCAGCACGGCCTGCACGTGTTCGCGCAGTTCCGGCGGATTGGACCCGAGCAGGGTCGGACCACCGGCCTGCAGGAAGTCGATGTAGCGGTTGCCGTCGACGTCGGTCAGATACGCGCCCTCGGCGCTGTGCATTGCCAGCGGGAACGGATGGTTGAACGCCAGGTTGTGCTGCACGCCGCCGGGGATCACCTGCTTGGCCGCCTCGCCCAGGCGCTTGGAGCCCTGGCAACGCGCGTCGAAATAGCGCATCACCTTGGCCATGCCGGCGGCGCCGATCGGACGCATCGGCTGGTTCACCAGCGCATGGAAGCGCGCGTACAACTGGTCCACATCGGGCCATTGCGAAATGGCGGGGGTCTGGCTCATGGTCGGTGCCGGGCTCGGGGGAACGGAAACGGAAAGGGCGTGCATGCGCTCAGGCCTCCAGAGCAGTGAGAACGGCGCGCAACGGCGCGGCCAGGCCGGTGTCGTGCAGGGCGCGGCGTCGGATGCGGCGTGTCAGGTGTTCGCGCGCCACTTGCTCCAGCGCATCGACCGCCGCCACCGCCTGCTCCAGGCTGCGGCCGCAGCACAGCACGCCGTGGTTGCGCATCAGGTAGGCGTTGCTCGACGGCCGCAGCTGGCGTGCCAGCAGCCAGGTCAGCAGCCCGGTGCCGGACGGGAAGTAGCCGACCATCGGCACGCACGTGCCGATCGCCGCCTGCAACGCCGGATCCTCGACCGGCAGCGCCGCGCCGAGCAGCGCGCAGGCGCTGGCCACCGGCTGATGGGTGTGGATGCTGCAGGCCACGTCGGGGCGGCGACGCAGCACCTGCGCATGCAGCCCAGTCTCCACCGATGGCGTGGCGGCGCCATCCAGTTGCCGCAAGTCGGCCAGGCGCACCACGCAGATGTCTTCGGCGCGCATCGCCAGGTAATCGATGGCCGAGGGCGTCACCGCGAAGCGCTCGGCGTCTAGGCGCAAGGCGACGTTGCCGCCGGTGCCGGCCAGATAGCCGCGCCGCGACAGTTCCACGCACAGCGCGACCACACGCGCGCGTTGTTCATGGGCAAACATGCTGGGGAACCTCCGGCACGCACTCGGGAACGGGATTCATGCGCCGGTAGATCGGCGCCAGCGTGCGCTGCAACTCGCGGAACATCGCATAGCGGTCGTCGTACAGCGCGCGGGTGAGCGGCGACGGCTCGTATACCCGGCGTGCGCGTTGCAGCGCCGGCAGGTCAGCGAAGCGCAGCCGGCCCAGGCCCACGCCGGCGATGAAGGTGGCGCCGATCGCGTTGGCCTGGATCGGATTGTGCAGTTGCCGGATCGGCTGGCCGCTGACGTCGGCGATGATCTGGCACCACAGGTCCGATTGCGCGCCGCCGCCGACCGCGGCGATCACGCCCGGATCGCGACCGAGCAGCCGCGCGAACGGCTCCATCATCCAGCGCGTGTTCAACGCCACCCCTTCCATGAAGGCGCGGATGATGTCCTCGCGGGTGTGCATCAGCGACAGGTTGACCAGCCCGGCGCGCAGGCTGTGATCCTCGACCGGGGTGCGCTCGCCGAACAGCCACGGCATGTACACCAGGCCGTTGGCGCCGGGCGGCACCCGCGCGGCGATGACGTTGAGTACCTCGTACACGTCCGGGCGTTCTTCGTCGCGCAGCAGTTCGTCGGGATGGAACAGGATGCGGTCGCGCAGGAACGAGAGGTTGGCGCCGGCGGTGGACTGCAGCGCGGTGGCCAGGTAGCGCCCGCTCACCGCGCACGGCACCGCGGCGATGTTGCTGAACACGTCGGTCTTCATCCGCGGCACGTGCGCGCCCAGCCACGACGAGGTGCCCAGATACAGATGCGCGGCGTAGTCCTCGACCGCCGCGGCCACCGCCACCGCCGAGTTGTCGATGGCGCCGGCGATCACCCGGGTCTGCGGCGACAGGCCCAGTTGTGCGGCCACGCCCGGCAGCAGCGGCCCCAGCACCTCGGTCGAGGCCACCAGGTCCGGCAGCTTGTCGCGCTCGATGCCGAGCAGCCGCAGCAGGCCGTCGTCGTAGCGGATGCGCATCGGGTCGCGGTTGTCGGTGCCCCAGGTGGTGAGCACCGAATCGGCGGTGGCGCAGAAGCGCCCGGTCAGGCGCAGGTTGAGATAGTCCAGCGCGTTGAGGAACTTGTGCGTGCGCTGGTAGCGCTGCGGCTCGTGGTCGCGCAGGTAGGCGATGTGACCGGCGCAATCCTTGCCGCTGCCGGCCGGCGCACCTCCGCTCAGGCGCAGCCAGCGCAGCAGTTTCAGCGGCGCATAGCCGCGCACGTTGAGCCAGCGCCCGCGCAGGCGCCGCGCGATCGCCGCCTGCCCGCGCATGTCCAGCCACAGCATCGCGTTGCCCAGCGCGCGGCCGTCACGGTCCACGCACACGGTGCACTCGCCCTGGGTCGAGCAGCACACCGCGGTCACCCGCCGGCGCAGCGCCTCGCCCCCCTGCAGCACCGCCGCGGCGGTGACCAGCAGCGCGTTCCACCAGTCGCGCGGATCCTGCTCGGCGCACACGCCATGCACGTGCAGCGGCACCGGCTCGAACGCCCAGGCGATCACCTGGCCGTCCAGGGTGACCAGCGCGCACTTGCAGCCGGAGGTTCCCAGGTCCACCGCCAGCACCAGTGGCTGGTCGCCGCCCCGGTCGGCATCGAGCAGTTCGCTGCGCATCGGTCAGAACGTGTAGCCGATCGAGGCGACCAGGGTGTCGCCATCGGTCTTGCGGATGCGCGCGCCGTCCTGCACCCAGTACAGCTCGTGCGCGTTGACCCGGGTGCTGACCCAGTCCAGGTTCCAGTCCAGCCCCCAACGCTTGTGGGTGATGCCGATCTGGTAGTCGGCGAAGCTGCCCTCGCTGAAATTGCGCAGCTTCTGGTAGCCGGCGTGCAGGCGCAGCGTGGTCGACGGCAATACCGACGGCAGCAGCGGCGTCTGGTAGTTGAGATCGCCCAGCAGCGTGCCGCGCGAGTCGTGCTCGCCACGGGCGAAGCAGCGCAACGCCGTCGTCGGGTCGGCAGCGAACTGCAGGATCTGCGCGCATACGCCGCCGGTGTCGGCACCGCGGTAGGTCTTGGAGAACACGTACAGCAGGCGGCCCTCGACCGCGCCGTAGCCGAGTTCGAGCACGCCGAAATTGCTGTCGTAGTCGGTGCGGCGGATGTCCGCCGGGGTGCCGGTCTGCAGATCGATCTGATGCGGGGCCAGGAAACTGGCGCCCGGGAAGCGCTCGGTGGCCAGGCCGACGCCGGCATGCCAGGCATCGGGATTGCCGAAGCGATAGCCGGCCGCGGCAGTGATGCCCAGGCCGTCGCCATCGAGGAACTGCTTCTTGCTGACCTTGGCCACCTCCAGCAGCGCGACGAAGCCGCTGGCGTGGACGAACTGGGTGGTCCACTTCAGCGACGGGCGCATCAGCGAGTCGGACACGCCGCGCGTGCGCTGCTCGCTCATCAGCTTGATCTGATTCTGGAACTCGTAGTTGACCATGCCATCGGCGTCGGCCTGCTGGGCGTCGGCCCGGGCGCAGCACGCGCCGTGCAGGGCCAGTGCGCCCGCGAGGGTCGCCATGAAGCGGACTGCAGTCATCTCAATCTCCCCTGTTCGCTGAGGAAGGTGGGACGCGCGGCGGCCGTCGCGGGCCCCGCACGTCGATGGCGCCGGCGCGTTGCGCGCGCGGCAGGTGGACTACTTGGCGCAGACCGGCGTGCTGGGCAGCGCCTGCACGCGGGTGAAGCGCTCGGTCTCGCCGAGCACTTCCACGCCGACGAAGGCGCGCAGGTCCAACGATTTGCCGCTGGCGCGCAACGTCGCCTTGTAGCGCTTGCCGCTGCGCGGATCGAACGCCCAGCCGTCGCGCCAGGTGTCGCCGTCCTCGCGCGCCAGACGTGCGATCTGCACGCCGCAGGTATCGGTGGCGGTGCCGGCGTCCTTGTCCCAGACGATGCGTCCGCACAAGGCCGTGGCCGCATCCGCACAGGGCGCGAACTCCACCACCGCGTCCTTGGCCGCGGTCAGCCACAGCCCCTGCGCCGCGGCCGGTGCAGCGCCTGCTGCAGCCGGCGCCAGCAACCACCCCGCAATGACCACGCCGTACCACTTGATTCCCGGACTCGCCTGCATCGAACGCCCCCTCGCCATCGCGCAATTAAGTAGTGAAAACTACCGTATAGCGATCACTACCGTTTTGCAAGCATTGTGCGCACGGCGTTCGCCGCGGGCGCGACGAAGCGCGCAAGCGCCTGGACTCAAAGGGATTATTTGAGCGGCACCCTGCGTGCGCCGGCCGGTCTTTGCGGCGTCGCAACAGCCGACAGCGAACACCTCGGCGCACGTCACGGTCACGGCATCGCAGTGCATGCGGCGAACGCGTCGGCCACACCAGCCAACGCCACAGCCGAGCGCGGCGCGCCGCCCGACTCGATCGGCAGTTTCAAAAAACGAGGAGGACAGAGCGCTGGTCGGGGTTTGCGGCCAGCAGACTGCAGCGGCAATCGCCACGGCATCGAAAGCGGGGCCGCCGCGCACACGGGGCGGCATTGCCGATGCAGGCCAGTGCGAGAGGTGGCGACCGGCACGAGCGGCCGGTCGCAGGCAGCCGGCGATGGCACTGCCGCGGTGGCGGGGAACTCCCCGCTCACTGCATCGGCGCCTCCCGCAAGCGGGAGGCGCGCGTCTGGATCAGGCGTCCTTGCCGGACACGTGCCCGTCGATCTTCGAGGTCTGGTACAGCGCCATGCCGATGCGCTTGATCAGGCCGAGCTGCTGCTCCAGCCACCAGGCATGGTCTTCCTCGGTGTCGCGCAACTGCGCCAGCAGCACGTCGCGGCTGACGTAGTCGCCGTGCTGCTCGCACAGCTTCATGCCCGCGGCCAGATTGGCACGCACTTCGTATTCGACCTTCAGGTCCTTCTCCAGCATTTCCTCGACCGTGCGCCCGGGCTCGAAGGCATGCGGGCGCATGTCCGGGTCGCCTTCCAGGAACAGGATGCGCCGCAGCAGCGCATCGGCGTGCTCGGTTTCCTCTTCCATCTCGTGGTTGATGCGTTCGTACAGCGCCAGCAGGCCCTGGTCCTCGTAACGTCGCGAGTGGATGAAATACTGGTCGCGCGCGGCCAGTTCGCCGCGCAGCAGCTCCTTGAGGCATTGCACAACGTCGGGGTGTCCCTTCATGGGCGGGCTCCGTGGGGTCGACTGAGGGCGCCATAGTGCCCGATGCCGCCGCGCCGCGTTCCAATCGGAATCATTCACATCCCGAGTCGCACCACCCACGATGCGTGACCCCGCGCACAGCGCGCCGCGCCTACGCGGGAACGACACGCATGCGTGTCTAGAATCGGAGACTTGTCACCGGAGAGAGACAATGCGCGGTCGATGGAAACGCCTGCTGCTGGGCACGCTGCTGCTGGCAGTCGCCATTGTATTGGGCGTCTGGCTGCTGCTGCGCGGCAGCCTGGCCACGCTGGACGGCAAGGCGCCGCTGCAAGGCCTGCAGGCGCCGGTGAGCATCCAGCGCGACGCGCTGGGCACGGTCACCATCGAGGCCGCCGACGAAGCCGATGCGATGCGCGCGCTCGGCTACGTGCATGCGCAGGAGCGCTTCTTCGAGATGGACCTGCTGCGCCGCGCCGCCGCCGGCGAACTGTCCGAGCTGGTCGGCCCGCACGCGCTGGGCGTGGACAAGGCGCGCCGTGCGCAGCGCCTGCGGGCCCGCAGCAACGCGCAACTGGCCGCATTCGCCGGCACGCACGCGGCGGCGCTGCAGGCCTACAGCGCCGGCGTCAACCAGGGCCTGCACGCGCTGCGGGTGCGGCCGTGGCCGTACCTGTTGCTGTTCGCCGCGCCGCGCGACTGGCAGCCGGTGGATTCGGCGCTGGCCGGGCAGGCGATGTACTTCGACCTGCAAGGCAAGCAGCTCGATCGCAAGCTGGAGCTGTACCGGCTGCAGCAGCGCTTGCCCGCGCCGCTGTACGCCCTGCTGCGCCACGACGGCAGCAGTTGGGACGCCGCGCTGGATGGCAGCGCGGTCGGCGACGCGGTGTTGCCCGACGCCGGTCAGGTCGATCTGCGCAGGCTGCCGGATGGGGCCGCGCAGGCTAACGCCGACGCGGTGGCTCCTGCCGCGCCCGGCAGCAACAACTGGGCGATTGCCGGCAGCCGCACCGCCGACGGCCGCGCCATCGTCGCCAACGACATGCACCTGGCCCTGCGCGCGCCCAGCCTGTGGTTCCGGGTGCGCCTGCGCTATGCCGATGCGCAGGCGCCAGGCGGCCGCGTGGACGTGTCGGGGTTCTCCCTGCCCGGCCTGCCGGCGGTGATCGTCGGCAGCAACGGCCACATCGCCTGGGGCTTCACCAACAGCTATGCCGATACCGCCGACTGGTACCGGCTCACGCCCTGCGCCGCGACGCCGCAACCCGGCTGCACGCCGGTCACCGTACACAACGAACGGATCCGGGTGTCGGGCGCGCCCGACACCGTGCTGCAGGTGGAAGACACCGCCTACGGTCCGATCCTGCAGCATGAACCCGACGGCAGCGCCCTGGCATTGCGCTGGGCGGCGCAACTGCCGGGTGCGCTGAACCTGGGCCTGGCCGACTTCGCCCGCGCCACGTCCCTCCCCGATGCCTTCGCCCGCGCGCAACGCATCGCCACGCCCGCGCAGAACCTGGTGCTGGCCGACCGCGACGGCCATATCGGCTGGCGCGTGCTCGGCCCGCTGCCGCTGCGCGGCCCGCATTGCGCAGCCGATCCGGTGATGCACGACGTGCGCGCGTCGGTGCCGGCGGACGCGCGCTGCGCGCCGTGGCCGCTATCCACCACCCAGTCGCCGCAGCGCATCGATCCCGCCGACGGGCAACTGTGGACCGCCAATGCCCGCGTGGTCGGCGGTGCCGAACTGGCACCGCTAGGCGACGGCGGCTACGCGCTGGGCGCACGCGCACAGCAGATCCGCGACGACCTGCGCCTGCATCCGCACCTCGACGAACGGCAGTTGCTGGCGATCCAGCTCGACGACCGCGCGCTGTTCCTGCAGCGCTGGTGGGCGCTGCTGCAGCAACGCGATGCCGGTGCGGCGACGCCGGCGCTGCACGCTGTCTCGCAAGCGGCCAAGCATTGGGAAGGCCGCGCCAGCACCGGTTCGGTGAGCTACACCGTGGTGCGCGCCTGGCGCCTGGCGGTGCTGACCCGGATCCGCGACGGCCTGATCGCACCGGCGCGTACAGGATCGGACGCCGATGCCTCACCCCCGGCGCTGCCGCAACTGGAAGGCGTGGCCTGGCCGCTGCTGCAGCAACAGCCGCTGCACCTGCTGCCGCGCCGCTACGGCAGCTGGCAGGCGCTGCTGGAAGACGCCGCCGCCGAGGTGCGCACGCACCTGCAGGCCGAAGGCCCGCTGGACACACGCCGCTGGGGCTTGGAGAACCGCGCGGCGATCTGCCATCCGCTGGCGCAGGGCCTGCCCGGGCCGCTGCGCGGCTGGCTGTGCATGCCGGACACCCCGCTCCCCGGCGACGACAACATGCCACGGGTGCAGCGCCCGGAATTCGGCGCCTCCGAACGCATGGTGGTGGCGCCCGGCCACGAAGCCGACGGCATCGTGCACATGCCGGGCGGCCAGAGCGGCCACCCGCTGTCGCCGTTCTGGGGCGCCGGCCACGCCGACTGGGTGCAGGGCCGAGCCACAAAGTTCCTGCCCGGCCCGACCCGGTACACGCTGACATTAAGCCCGACCGCACCACAATGACCTGATCTCGGTCCGCGCCGGCGTCTGTCCGCTTGCGCTGGCCTGCCGCCTTCCCTCCCCCCACTGCCGAGTCTGCCTACCGATGAAGCGCCCTCCCCTGCTCGCCCTGTTGCTGCCGCTCGCCGCGGCCGTGTCGTTCTCCGCCAGCGCCGCGCCGACCGCCGACGCGCCCACTGCCGCCGCCGACTGCAGCGTGCGCGCCGAACCCGGCGACGATCTGCAGGCCGCGATCGACCGCGTCCCCAACGACGGCAAGCCCGCCACCGTGTGCCTGAGCGCGGGCGAGTTCCCGGTGAGCAAGCTGATCTCGATCCAGCGCGACGGCCTGCGCCTGCGCGGCCAGGGCGACAGCACCGTGCTGCGCATGCGCGACCACGTGCAGCAACCCACCATCGTGATCGGCGACTACCAGAACGAGCGTCCGATCCGGCCGATCCGCGACGTGCGCGTGGAGCAGTTGCAGATCGTCGGCGGCACCATCGACAAGGAGTTCATGCCCGAGCGCCCGTACCTGAGCAACAGCCTAGTGGTGGTGCGCAACGGCCAGAACATCCAGCTGACCCACCTGCGGGTGAGCAAGTGCCGCAGCGCCTGCCTGCTCAGCGAATTCGACAGCCGCGACCTGCTGATCGCGCACAACGACGTGTCCGGCGCGACCTGGGACGGGGTGTCGTTCAACCGCACTGCCAAGGTCAAACTGATCGACAACGTGATCCACGACAACGTCGCCGCCGGCATCACCACCGAGCACCTGGAAGACAGCGAGATCCGCGACAACCGCCTGGAGCGCAACGGCAGCCAGGGCGTGTACCTGGCCGACGCACGCCGCAACCTGTTCGCGGGCAACCAGTTCATCGACAACAAGGGCGCCGGGCTCTACCTGACCTGCTCGATCCGCCAGCGCACGCCGCAGATCCTGTGCTGGGACAACAGCATGAGCCAGGACAACACCTTCGAGAACAACACCTTCCGCGGCAACCCCTACACCTACACCATCGGCGTGGACAGCGCGGCCAACTGCACCGGACCGGACTTCCGCCCCAACCTGTGGCGCAAGAACAACCAGGCCGATGCCTCGGGCATCGACATCCAGCCCGAACGCTACGGCCACTGCGTGCGCTTCGAGTAAGCGCACGCGGCCGCCGCACCTGCGGCACGCCACTGGCTGCCTCGGCAGGGTGGCGTGGCGGCCTGGCGCGGCAGGCGCCCGCCAGGCTTCGCGCCTACGCATGACGGCGCCCGGGTCTGTGCGCCCGGTGTCACCTGCTTCGTCCGCCCGACGCGGGACGCCTGCCCGCCACGCTGACCACGGGTGCGCCGGCGAACGCGGCAAGCCGCTCAAGCTCTCCCTGCGGCGGCCGCTAACCGGTGACGACGCCCCAGCGACCGACGGACCGCGCTGGATCACCGATCGGCCGTGCCGCGCAGGCGCTGGAGTGCCGCCGCGTGCTCTGGGAGAGCAGATGAGCTACCACCTTCATGTCCGCCGCACCCTCGACCGGCCGATCCTGGCGATCCAGGGCCTGACCCTGTGCGTCTGGCTGGCGCTGCTGCTGTGCAACCCCTACCTGCGCCATCCGCTGGACCCGCGTTACGCGCTGGCGTTCGTCGCCATGCTCGGCAGCGGTGCGGTC
This sequence comes from Xanthomonas sacchari, assembly GCF_040529065.1. NCBI lineage: Bacteria > Pseudomonadati > Pseudomonadota > Gammaproteobacteria > Lysobacterales > Lysobacteraceae > Xanthomonas > Xanthomonas sacchari. Next base: position 3,377,284 of record NZ_CP132343.1, read on the forward strand.
ATGCGCATGGCCAGGCAATCCTGGCAATGGCGGCTGGGCGGCTTTCTGTCGGTGATCGCATTCGATGCCGCGTTCCGGCTGCAACTGCATCACATGGGCGGCGCCAGCGTGAGCTGGATGCTGCCGGTGGCGGTGACCCTGAGCCTGGGCTACAGCGTGCTGTTCAGCCACGCGCGCGACTATCTGCTGGCCCTGGCCTGCACCTGGGCGATCATGCTCGGCTGGCACGACAGCCTGGTGCCGAGCGCGGCCGACCTGCCGCTGCTGGAACTGCTGGTGGCGGCGGTGACGATCATCGGGCTGGCCATGAACCACGTCGTCGTCACCGCCCTGCGCAGCAACTACGCGCATCGGGAAAACGATCGACGCCTGGCCGCCACCGATGCACTGACCGGACTCCCTAACCGGCGCGCGCTCATCGCCGAGCTGGAGGCAGCGGTCGGCGCCCGGCATGCCGTGCAGCTGGCCATGCTGGAGATCGACGACTTCGAGCGGATCGGCGCAGAGCACGGCCACCACGTCGGCGATGCGGTGCTGCAGGCGCTGGCGACGGAGCTGGTGCGGCTGGATCCGCGCTGCCGTGTCGGCCGCCTCGGCGGCGAGGAATTCGGCCTGCTGTTCGAGGGCGTGTCGCAGGCCAAGGCGAGCGAACGGCTGCAGCGCCTGAAGCAGCGCATCCGCAACCTGCGCGTGGACGGGGCCGCGTTCACCTGTAGCGTCGGCCTGGCCTCGCTGCCGGCCGGCGGCGAGGTGTCGGACCTGCTCGCACGCGCCGACCGCGCGCTGTCCGCCGCCCGGCAAGACCGCCACGGCGGCCTCCGCCTCGATGGTGCCGCAAGCGCGTCGCCCGGCACGTCCGCGGTGTTCGCGGGCGACGCCGATCTGCCGGCGGTCACCCCGCTGTAAGCCGGGGCCGGCCGTGGGCGCGGCGCCCGCCGCAGCCGCGGCAGACGCTGTGCTTGCCCCGGCTGCAGTGCGGCGGTAGCGCAGCTGCGCCGGCATGCAGCAGGCGCAGCGCCACCCTGCTTCGTGCCCCGCGTGCCGTCGCTACACCGCCCGCCACAGCAAGCGCAGGCCCAGGCCACTCATCAGCACCGCACTGAGCCGGTCCAGCGGCCGCCGCGCGCGCATCCACCAGCGCCGCGGCGCCGGCGCGGACAGCACCCCGGCCACCAGCGCGAACCAGGCCGCATCGATGGCGAAGGCCAGCAGCGGCAGCGTCACATACTCGGCCGCGACGCGCTGCACCGGCAGCAGTGCGGCGAACAGGCTGGCGAACACCAACGCAGTCTGCGGGTTGCCGAGTTGGGTCAGCAGGCCCATGACGAAGGCCGAACGCACCGCCGGGACCTGCTGTTCCGGCGCGACGGCCGGCGCCGGCGTCCGCCACGCCCGCCAGGCCAGCCACAGCAGATAGACGGCACCGGCGACCGACAACGCGCGATGCAGCAGCGGCACCCGCTCCAGCAACGCCTGCAGGCCGAACAACGCCGCCAACGCGAACAGCGCGCAGCCCACGCCCATGCCCAGTGCCGCGGCGACTCCGGCCGCGCGCGAGCGCCCAGCAGCCAGCCGCGCCACCAGCAAGAAGCTCGCGCCGGGGCTGATCGCCCCCAGCAGCAGCACGCCGGCGATCGCCAGCAGGCTGGCGGCGGTCATCCCAGCGCCTGCGCGTGCACTCCCGCCACCGCACGACCGGACGGATCGGCCATGGCCGCGAAGCTGGCGTCCCAGGCGATCGCCGCCGGCGAGGAGCAGGCGATCGACTTGCCGCCGGGCACGGTCTCGGCCGCGGCCGGCGTCGGGAACGCGCGCTCGAACAGGCTGCGGTAGTAATAGGCTTCCTTGGTCTGCGGCGGGTTTACCGGGAAGCGCTTGTCGGCCGCGGCCAGTTCGCGGTCGCTGACCTGCGCCTCGGCATGCGCCTTGAGCCCATCGATCCAGCCATAGCCGACGCCGTCGCTGAACTGCTCCTTCTGCCGCCACAGGATCGAGTCGGGCAGGTAACCCTCGAAGGCCTCGCGCAGCACGCCTTTTTCCATGCGCACCGCGGCGCCGCTGGCCTTGTCGATCATCTTGTACTGGGCGTCCATGCGCATGGCCACGTCCAGGAATTCCACATCCAGGAACGGCACGCGCGGCTCCACGCCCCAGGCCATCATCGACTTGTTGGCGCGCAGGCAGTCGTAGTTGTACAGCGCGTCGAGCTTGCGGATCAGTTCTTCGTGGAATTCGCGCGCGTTCGGCGCCTTGTGGAAGTACAGGTAGCCGCCGAAGATCTCGTCGCTGCCTTCGCCGGAAAGCACCATCTTCACCCCCATCGCCTTGATCCGCCGCGCCAGCAGGAACATCGGCGTGGAGGCGCGGATGGTGGTGACGTCGTAGGTCTCGATGTGCCGGATGACTTCCGGCAGCGCGTCCAGGCCTTCCTCGAAGGTGTATTCGAACCCGTGGTGCACGGTGCCCAGCGCCTCGGCGGCGATCGCCGCGGCGGCCAGGTCCGGCGAGCCCTTCAGGCCGATCGCGAACGAGTGCAGGCGCGGCCACCAGGCCTCGGCCTCGTCGTTCTCCTCGATGCGCTTGCGCGCGAAGCGCGCCGCCACCGCCGCGACCAGCGACGAATCCAGCCCACCGGAGAGCAGCACGCCGTACGGCACGTCGGTCATCAACTGGCGATGCACGGCGCGCTCGAAGGCCTCGCGCAGTTCCTGCTTGCTCACCTCCACGCCCTGCACCGCCGCGTAGTCGCGCCACGGCTTGCGGTAGTACTGCACCAATGCGCCGCTGGCGCTGTCGTAGTAGTGGCCCGGCGGGAACTGGGCGACGTCGGCGCAGCTGTCGGCCAGCGACTTCATCTCCGACGCCACCCGCAGCCGCCCCTGCGCATCATGGCCCCAGTACAGCGGGCACACGCCCATCGGATCGCGCGCGATCAGCACGCGGCCGGCGGCCTTGTCCCACAGCGCGAAAGCAAAGATGCCGTTGAGGCGGTTCAGCAGCGCCTCCGGCGTGGTCTCGCGGTACAGCGCGTTGATCACCTCGCAGTCCGAGCCGGTCTGGAAGGCATACGGCTGGGCGAGTTGCTTCTTCAGTTCGCGGTGGTTGTAGATCTCGCCGTTGACCGCCAGCGCCAGTTGCCCGTCGTCGGAGAGCAGCGGCTGCGAGCCGCCGGCCGGGTCGACGATGGCCAGGCGCTCGTGCACCAGGATCGCGCCGTCGTCGACATACACGCCGCTCCAGTCCGGGCCGCGGTGGCGCTGCCGCTGCGAGCAGTCCAGCGCCTGCCGCCGCAGCGCCTGCAGGTCGTCGCCCGGTTGCAGGCCGAAGATGCCGAAGATCGAACACATGGGAAAGCTCCTGATCGTGGGGTGGTGGTTGCGGAGGGGAGATACCCAGGCACAAAAAAACCCGCATCGGCCGATGCGGGTTTTCTGGTGGCTGGGCGTGGTGTTTCTGGTAGCGCCTAGTCGCAGACCCGCATCGGCCGCGCACGATTATTCGCCAGCGCATTATTGCGGCCGTTGGCGTTGCTCGAGCGGAGGACGGACAGCGAGGTCATGGGGCGACCGTAACCCGGCGCGCGGGCCGGCGCAACTGTTACCGCAGCAACCGTTCGATCAGGCGCAGGTACAGGTCCGGCAGCGCCTCCAGGTCGGCCACGCGCACGTGCTCGTCGACCTGGTGGATGCTGGCGTTGACCGGGCCGACCTCGATGCACTGCGCGCCCAGCGGCGCGATGAAGCGTGCATCGGAGGTGCCGCCGCCGGTGCTCTCCTCCGGCGGCGCGCCGGCGACCTCGCCCAGCACCTCGCGCGCCACCCGGCGCAGCGTGCCTTCGGGGGTGTAGAACGGCTCGCCGCTGCGGTGCCAGCGCAGTTCGTAGTCCAGGCCATGGCGATCGAACAGCGCGGCGATCTCCGCTTCCAGCCGCGGCGCATCCCAGTGCGGGGTGTAGCGCAGGTTGAAGGCGACCTGCAGTTCGCCGGGGATCACATTGTTGGCGCCGGTACCGGCATGGATGTTGGAGAGTTGCAGGCTGGTCGGCGGGAAGCTTTCGTAGCCGTCGTCCCAGTGCCGCGCGACCAGCTCGGCCAGTGCCGGCGCGGCCAGGTGGATCGGGTTGCGCGCCTTGTGCGGATAGGCCACGTGCCCCTGCACTCCACGCACGCGCAGCGCGCCGGAAAGACTGCCGCGACGGCCGACCCGCAGCAGGTCGCCGAGCCGTTCGGTGGACGAAGGCTCGCCGGTGATGCACCAGTCGATGCGCTCGCCACGCTCGGCGAACACGCGCGCCACATGGCGCACGCCGTCGATCGCATCGCCTTCCTCGTCGCTGGTCAGCAGCAGCGCCAGCGTGCCCGGGTGCTGCGGCTGCGCGGCCACGAACCGCTCGGCGGCGACCACGAAGGCGGCCACGCTGCCCTTCATGTCGGCGGCGCCGCGCCCGTACAGCACGCCATCGCGGACCTGCGGCGCGAACGGATCGCTGCTCCAGGCCTCGCGCGGCCCCGGCGGCACCACGTCGGTATGGCCAAGCAGCGCCAGCACCGGACCATCACCGCCGCGATGGGTGGCCCACAGGTTATCGACCTCGCCAAAGCGCAGCCGCTCGATGGCGAAACCGGCGCGCTGCAGCCGCTGCGCGATCAACTCCTGGCAGCCGGCATCGTCGGGGGTGACCGACGGGCGGGCGATCAGGTCGCAGGCGAGTTCAAGGACATCGGACATGCAAGGACACCGTTGGAAGACACGAGGGAGACGCGATGCGGACCGACAGCGACACCGTCGCGTGCGGGCGGCGCCGGAAACGCAGTGTACGAGCGCTGCTGGCGGATTCGAAGGGTCTGCCAGTGTCGCCTGGCAGATGTGCGGCGCGGTCGCGGCTTGGCTACGACGCGACGCCCGGCCAGCGCATGCACTGCACGCGCACCGCGAAGGCCTCGTTGCCGGGCATACGCCCGCCGTGCACGCCGGTTTCGACGAAGCCACAGGCGCGATAGAACGCCAGTGCCGCGGCATTGCCCTCCAGCAATTCCAGGGTCAGGCCGGGCGGGCTAGCGTCCTGCACCGCGGTCACCAACGCCTGGCCGACGCCGCGCCGGCGCGCGGCCGGATCCACGTACAGCCAGGCCAGTTCCTCGCCATCATCGGCGACGAAGCCGAGCACCTGGCCATCGCACTCGGCGACCTGCACGCGGTAATCGAACAGGCCTTCGCGCTCGGCCGCGATCGGCAGCGGCAGAAACGCCTCCACCAGCCCCGCCGCCTGCAATTCTTCCAGGCGCGCGGCATCGTGGATGGCGCACAGGCGCGCCCAGTCCTCGGCCCGGTACGGCCGGACGGTCACGCCACCCCGAACCGCTGTTTGAAGCCGTTGTCGGAGAAGCCCTGGCTGAGCTTGCCGTCATCGGTCACCACCACCGGGCGGCGGATCAGTTGCGGATATTCGCGCAGCAGCAGCTTCCACTCGGCATCGGAGCCGGGTGTCTTCTTGTTGTCGGGTAACTGCCGCCAGGTGGTGGAGGACTTGTTGACCAGCGCGTCGAAGCCACCGGCCTGGCCGGCCCACTCCAGCAGGGTCTCCGGGGTCGGCTTGTGCTCGCGGTAATCGACGAAGGTATAGGCCACGCCGAAGCGGTCCAGCCACTTCGTCGCCTTCTTGCAGGTGTCGCAGTTCTTCAATCCGTACAACGTCGTCATCGAAACATCCCTTCAAGCGAATAAAGCCCCTCTCCCACCGGGAAAGGGGTTGGGGTGAGGGTCGGTCGGCCCAGAACAGAGCGCGCCCCAAAGCGCCGCACACAGCCTTTCGGCGGGCGAGACGAACCGGGCACTCCGTCATCGGCAGGCCGCAGCGCGCGTGATCTTACCCGCCGCGCGCGCCATCAGCTTCCCAGGCGCAAGAAGAAGCTGCCAGGCCTCACTGCGCCGGCACTTCCTGGAGCTTGGCCGAGTCGATCCGCCAGCGCAGCTGCGCCGCCGAAGCCCCGTCCACGCCGTTGAACCGGCGCAGCACGTAGTCGCCGCGGAAGCGTTGCCGCGTGCCGTCGGCCAGCGTCGCCTCCACGGTGACCGGGACTGATTGATACACCGAGCCGGCGGCGCCGTCGCTGCGGCCCAGCGCGCCGATCGTCGCCTTCACCGCGCGCGTCTGCGCGAAGCCGGCCTTGAACGCGGCGTAGGACTGCCCCGGCCGCCCGTCCTCGCCCCACTGCTGCCAGGCCGTGGCGTAGTCGCGCGCGTTGATCGCTGCGTAATAACGCCGCACCACGTCGGCCGCCGCCTGCGGGCTGTCGGCGGCCGGGCCGCAGCCGGCCGTGGTCGGTCCGTCGCGGTCAAGCAGCGCGCAACTGCGGGCGATCTCGTCGTCGATCATCGCGCAGCTGTTGGCGGCATTGCAGGGCGGATGCCTGGCCGGCGACACCGCGCGACAGGTGTCCACGCGCGCCGCCGCCGCGTCGGCACCGATCTCGTCGGCACAGGACAGCAGCTCGCCTGCGGCGCTGGCGCTCTGCGCCGTCGTTGCAGGCGCTTGCGCAGGCGCAGGTGTCGCGGACGAAGCGGGATTTGGCACAGCGGCCGCCGCCGCTGGCGTGTCGCCATCCTTGGGCGCCGTCGGTGCCGGCGCGCCCTCACGGCCGCACCCTGACAGCACGACCGCTGCCGTCATCCAGCAAGCCCACATGGTCGTGCGCATCGGTGTCTCCTGTCGTGACAGTGGCAGTGGCAGCACCCGGCGACGGTTTGCACCGGACATCGGGTCCGATACGCGCCGCCGCAACAGCGCCCAGACCTGCGTGCGGCAGCATATCCAGGCGCCGATGTACGTCGGGTGTGCGCCCTTCCCTGGCCGCGAGATCGCGGGCCCTGCGAGGCAGCCGCGTCGCACCGTGCGACAACCACATGATGTGCCCGGGCTACCCGCAGATGGGGCACTGGCGTTGGATTCGCTGGAGGTTCGGCATCAGCATGCCGATGACAACGGAAGCCACAGTGTGCTTTTCCGCCGTTGCGTTTGCTTTTGATCTACCGGGCTCCCTTCCGCAGCGGCGGATGGACCGGAGAAACACCCGAAGGGCGGCGCACATGGATGTGCGCCGTCCGCGGCAGGGGCAGGATGCCCCTTCCGCGGATCCCCGGTGCATCCGCGAACCCGGAGCGCGCAGCGCGGAGGGCGCGTAGGCAGGGTGTGCTTTCTTTTGGTTACTTTTCTTTGCACAAGCAAAGAAAAGTAACTCGCCGCAAGGCGAAAGCCCTTGCTGTTGCCTTGAGCTCAAGGCTATGTAGCGTCAATTGAGGAAGCAGCACACCAAAGCGAGACCGGGCTGAGCCCGGTCCCACCATCCTCAGTCGGCCAGCCCGCGCAGCAGATCGTTGACGCTGGTCTTGCTGCGGGTCTTGGCGTCGACCTGCTTGACGATCACCGCGCAGTACAGCGAGTGCGAACCGTCCTTGGACGGCAACTGCCCGGACACCACCACGCTGTACGGCGGCACGTAACCGTAGGAGATCTCGCCGGTGGCGCGGTTGTAGATGCGCGTGCTCTGGCCCAGGAACACGCCCATGCCGATCACGCTGTGATGGCCGACCACCACGCCCTCCACCACCTCCGAGCGCGCACCGATGAAGCAGTGGTCCTCGATGATGGTGGGGCTGGCCTGCAGCGGCTCGAGCACGCCGCCGATGCCGGCACCGCCGGACAGGTGGCAGTGCTTGCCGATCTGCGCGCAGGAGCCGACCGTGGCCCAGGTGTCGACCATGGTGCCCTCGCCAACGTGCGCGCCGATGTTGGTGAAGCTCGGCATCAGCACCACGTCCTTGCCGAAGTAGCTGCCGCGACGCGCTACCGCGCCCGGCACCACGCGCACCCCGGCCTTGCGGAACTCGGCTTCGTGATAGCCGGCGAAACGCGATTCCACCTTGTCCCAGAACGGTGCCGGCTGCGCTTCCACCACCGCCATCTCGTTGACCCGGAAGTACAGCAGCACCGCCTTCTTCAGCCACTCGTTGACCTTCCAGCCGCCGTGCCCGTCCGGCTCGGCGACGCGGAACTCGCCGCTCTCCAGGCCATCGATGACGCGGTTGACCACCGGCCGGGTCGACCCCTCGATCTCGTCAAGCGTCAGCGTGGCGCGGCGCTCGAAGGCGCTGTCGATCGTGAACTTCAGTTCGTCGGCGCTGGGCACGGCGACCGGCTTGGCGCGCAGCGGCTTCGGCGCGGGCTTGGCCGGCTTGGCTGCCGCGATGGGCGTCGCCGGCTTGGCAGCGGCCGGCTTGGCGGTCTTCTTCGGGGCCGTCTTCTCGGGCGCCGGCGTCTTGGCAGCGGACTTCTTGGCGGCGGGCTTCTTGGTGGCCATCAGCGGGGGTCTCCAGGCGGGGTATCGGGGTCCAGGCACGCCTGCAGCGCGGCCTGCAGCGCCTGGCGGGCGGCCTCGGGCAACGGCAGGTTGTGCTCGTCGGTGATGTGGAACAGGTCCTCGGCGCGCTCGCCGAAGGTGGCGATGCGCGCGTCGTGCACGCGCAGGTGGTGCCGGCGCAGCACCTGCGCCACGTCCGCCAGCAGTCCCGGGCGGTCCGGCGCGACCAGGCCGAGCCGAGTCAGGCGGCCATCGAGGCTCTCGCGGAACTCGATGCGCGGCGCGAAGCGGAAGTGCCGCAGCTGGCGTGGCACCACCCGCCGCGCCGGGCGCAGGCGCGCCAGGTCGCCGGCCAGCGCCTCGCGCAGCCCCGCCTGCAACTGCGCCAGGTCGCCGCTGGCGAAGGCATCGGCGGGCATCACTTCGAAGGTATCGAAGATCGCGTTGTGCGGAGCGTCGAGCACCCGCGCGCGATGGATGCCGTAGCCGAGCCGGTCCAGGGTCATCACGATCGCGGCGAACAGGCCGTCGCGGTCCGGCGAGTACACGAACACTTCCAGTGCCGCGTCGTCGGGGGTGACCGGGCGCACCTTGACCAGGGTGCCGCCCAGTTCCACCTCCATCAGCGAGGTCGCCTGCCAGGCCAGTTGCTCGGGGCGGAAGCGCAGGAAGCTCTCGTCCGGCATGCCGGCGAACTGGCGATCGATGGTGACGTCGTCGTGGCCCTGGATGTGCATCAGCGCGCGCGTGGCCTCGCGCGCTTCCTGCAGGCGCTCGGCCACCGGCAACGGATGCTCCAGGCCTTCGCGCAGGGCGCGGCGCGCAGCGAAGTACAGGTCGGCCAGCAGCCGGTCCTTCCAGGCGTTCCACAGCTTGGGGCTGGTGCCGGCGATGTCGGCGCAGGTCAGCAGGTACAGATAGTCCAGCCGCTCGCGGTCGCCGACCAGGCTGGCGAAGCGATGGATCACCTCCGGATCGGCGATGTCCTGCTTCTGCGCGGTCACCGACATGCGCAGGTGCTGCTCGACCAGCCAGGCGACCAGGTCGGTGTCGGCGGCGCTGAGTGCGTGCGCAGTGCAGAACGCGCGCGCATCCACCGCGCCCAGTTCCGAATGGTCGCCGCCGCGGCCCTTCGCGATGTCGTGGAACAGGCCGGCCAGCAGCAGCAGTTCCGGCTTGCGCAGCCGCGGCCACACTTCATGCGCGATCGAGAAGCGCTCGTCGGCGCGCGCGTTGGCGAACACCGCCATGTTCTTCAGCACCATCAGCGTGTGCTGGTCGACCGTGTACACATGGAACAGGTCGAACTGCATGCGCCCGGACACCTGCGCGAACGCCGGGATCCACTGCCCGAGCACGCCCAGCCGCGCCATCCGGGTCAGCGTCTGCACCGCGCGGGGGCCGCGCAGCAGCGCCAGGAAGCGCTCGCGCGCGGTGGTCGTGGCGTCGGCGTAGGCCGGCAGGTGCGGCAGCGCCTCGGCCAGCGCACGCGCGGTCAGCGAATGCAGGCCGCGGATCTCGCCGTGCGTGGCCCAGGTGGCGAACAACGCGAACACCTGCACCGGGTCGGCCTGCGGCCAGTGCTCGTCGTCGGCGGCCAGGTAGCCGCGGCGCAGCGAGAAGCCGCCGTGCAGCGGCTGCGGCTGTGCTTCGCCGTCGAACTGTTCCTCGAAGCGTTGCAGCAGCCGGTCGCTGAGCCGGCGCACGATCGCCGCGCTGCGGTAGAAGCGCTGCATCATCTTCTCCACGCCCAGGCTCTCGGGGTCGTCGGAGAAGCCCAGGCGCTGCGCCAGCGCCTTCTGGTAATCGAAGCGCAAGCGCTCTTCCGGGCGGTTGGCCACCAGGTGCAGTCCGTAGCGCAAGCGCGCCAGTTCGCGACGCTCGCGGCGCAGCGCCGCGGCTTCGTCGCCGCCGACGTGGCCCAGCCCGATCAGCGGCTCCAGATCGCGCACCCCGAACGCGCGCAGCGCCATCCAGCCGAGCGTGTGCAGGTCGCGCAGACCGCCGGGGCCGTCCTTGATGTCCGGCTCCAGGTTGTCGGCGGTGTCGCCGAAGCGCTGGTGGCGGGCCTGCAACTCCTCGCGCTTGGCCATGAAGAATTCGCGCGGCGGCCACACCCGCTGCGGCGCGATGGCCGCCGCCAGCGCCGCCTTGCCCGTGGCGTCGGCCTGCAGCGGGCGCGCCTCGATCAAGGCGGTCAGCACGGTCTGGTCGGCGCAGGCCGCGGTGCACTGCGCGGCCGAGCGCACCGCATGGCTGACCGGCACGCCGGCATCCCACAGCAGCGGGAACAGCCGCGCCAGCGCCGGTTCGTGCGCCGGATCGAGCTCGCCGAACACCAGCAGGTCGATGTCCGAGCGCGGGAACAGTTCGCCACGGCCATAGCCGCCGACCGCGAACAGGGCCAGCCCGGCCTCGCGCGGCACGCAGCGGCTCCAGGCATGGCGGATCAACTGGTCCAGGGCGCGGGCGCGCAACGCCAGCAGGCGGTCGATATCGTCGCCTTGGTCGAAGCGCTTGCTCAGCCGCGCATCGGTCTGCGCCAGCAGTTGCCGGACCGCGGCCGCCCAGCCGGCGTCGTCGACACCGGCGCCGGGCATGCCGGCATCGGCGCCGGCCGGCAGCAGGCTCACGGCTCGCCGAGGCCGCCCGGCGACAGGGTCAGGACCTCCACCCCATCGTCGGTGACGGCGACCATGTGCTCCCATTGCGCGGACAGCTTGCGGTCCTTGGTCACCACGGTCCAGCCGTCCGGCAGCACGCGGGTGTAGCGCGTGCCCTCGTTGATCATCGGCTCGATGGTGAAGGTCATGCCCGGCTTCAGCACCAGGCCATCGCCCGGCCGGCCGTAGTGCAGCACCTGCGGTTCGTCGTGGTAGACCTTGCCGATGCCGTGGCCGCAGTACTCGCGCACCACGCTGAAGCGCTCGCTCTCGGCGTACTGCTGGATGGCATGGCCGACGTCGCCGAGCGTGGCGCCCGGCTTCACCGCGCGGATGCCGCGCCACATCGCCTCGTAGGTGGCCTCGATCAGGCGCCGCGCCATCACCGAGGGCGTGCCGACGCAGTACATGCGGCTGGTGTCGCCATGCCAGCCGTCCTTGATCACGGTAACGTCGATGTTGACGATGTCGCCGTCCTTCAGGACTTTGCTGTCGCTGGGGATGCCGTGGCAGATGACGTTGTTCACCGACGTGCACACGGTTTTCGGATAGCCGCGGTAGCCGACGTTGGCCGGGACGGCGCCCTGCACCTTGACGATGTGGTCGTGGCAGATGCGGTCCAGCTCGGCGGTGGTGACGCCGGGCTTCACGTACGGGCCGATCAGGTCCAGTACCTCGGCGGCCAGGCGGCCGGCCACGCGCATCTTCTCGATGTCCTGCGGAGTTTTCAGATTGACGGTCATGGCCGTCATTATCGCTCATCCCGGCGCTGGCTGAACGCGCCGGGCGCTTTGGCGGCTTTTTGGCACGCTTCCGTGACCATCCCCGCCTTCACCGTGATGAACGCGGCGCGGCGTGGTGGTCATCTCATGTGAAAGCTGGATGGCGATCCAAAATAATGTGAACTGGCGTGCATTTTGCAGTGGCAGCGGCACCGGCGGTTGTCCGCCATCACCGAAGAACCCTGCCATGTACCTCTTCCATCGCGTTCTCGCCTTCCTCGTGCTGTTCGCCGCCGGGACCGGCCTGGCCTGGGGCCAGTCCGACTCGCGCACCTTCAACGTCAAGATCCAGATCACCAGCGTCTGCGACATCCAGACTGCGCCCACCGACGTCGATTTCGGCAGCGTCAATTCCACCCAGACCTCGATCAACAGCACCGGCACCTTGAACGTGCGCTGCACCTCCGGCACGCCGTACAACATCGCGCTCAATGCCGGTTCCGGCTCCGGCGCCACGGTCACCACGCGCACCATGGGCAGCGCCGACGCCAGCAATACCGCACGCGTGCCGTACGCGCTGTACCGCAACGCCGCGCGCACCCAGAACTGGGGCTCGACCATCGGCACCGACACCCAGGCCGGCACCGGCAATGGTGCAGTGCAACCGATCACCGTCTACGGCCAGGTTGCCAGCACCAACTACCCTGCCGGTTCATACAGCGACGTCGTCACCGCCACCGTCACCTGGTAACCGGAGCCGCCTGCATGCGTTTGCGACTGCCTTCCTTCCTGCGCCTGCCGGCGCTCGCCGCGCTGTGGCTGGCAGCGGCCGGCGCGGCTGTCGCCGCGAGTCTGCAGGTGGCGCCGACCTCGGTGTCGCTGCGTGCCGAGGAGACCGCGCAGGGCCTGTGGCTGAGCAACAGCGGCGACGTGCCGCTGCGCGCGCAGGTGCGCGTGTTCCGCTGGCAGCAGCGCGACGGCGAGGATGTGCTCGACCCCAGCGACCGCATCGCGCTCAGCCCGCCGATGCTGGAACTGGCGCCGCACGCGCGGCAACTGGTGCGGGTGATCCGCCTGGATCCCGCACCCGGCGCTGGCGAGGACGCCTACCGCATCCTGGTCGACGAGTTGCCCGGCCAGGATCCCGCCAGCGGCGCCAGCGCCGGGTTGCAGTTCGTGCTGCGCTATTCGGTGCCGGTATTCCTGCAGCCCGCCGTCGCCACCGCGCCGACACTGCGCGCACGGCTGCTCCGCGACGGCGCCGCCGCGGCGCTGGAAGTGGCCAACCAGGGCAACGGCCACGCGCAACTGGTGGACCTGCAGTTCGTCGCCGGCGACGGCCGGCGCACCGCGATCGCCGAAGGCCTGGCCGGTTACGTGCTGCCGGGCCAGCGCAAGCGCTGGCCGCTGCCGGCGGCGCTGGCGCAGACCCAGGGAACGTTCGAGGCAAGGATCAATGGCGAGCCGCACGCGCAGTCGCTGGTCGTGGACACCGCGGCACCCTGAACTGCTGCTGGCGCTGTGGGTCGGCACTGCCGCGCTCGCCGTCGCCCAGCCACAGGTCTTGCCCCAGCCCCAGGCCGCGGCACCGGCGCAGGAGACCCTGTACCTGGAGGTCACCCTGAACCAGACCCGCCAGCCCGGCCTGTTCCAGTTCCAGCGCGACGGCGAGCAACTGCGCGCCAGCGCCGCCACGCTGCGCCAGCTCGGCCTGCGCGTGGACGGCAGCGACGCCAGCGCGGCGATCGCCCTGGGCGACCTGGACGGCGTGCGCTTCCGCTACGACGCCAACCTGCAGACGCTGCAGATCGACGCACCGGTGGCGCTTCTCGACGTCGCCACCACCAGGATCGACGCGCGCGGTGGCGTGCCGTCGCTGCCGGCAACCAGTTCCCCAGGCGCCCTGCTCGACTACGACCTCTACGCCAGCCGCCAGGGCGGCGCCAGCAATCTCACCGCCAGCGGCGAACTGCGCGTGTTCGGCCTGGGTCCGGGCCTGCTGCGGCAGTCCTTCGTCGGCCGCCTGTATCGCGAACCGCAGCGCGACTGGCGCGCCCAGGCGATCCGCCTGGACACGCAATGGCAATGGTCCCTGCCCGAGCGCATGACCAGCGTGGTGCTGGGCGACACCTTCAGCAGCAGCACCAGTTGGAGCCGCACCGTGCGCCTGGGCGGCGTGCGGGTGGGCAGCGACTTCGGCCTGCAGCCGTATCGCGCGATCACCCCGTTGCCGGAATTCCTCGGCGAGGTCGCCGTGCCGTCCAGCGTGGACCTGTACGTCAACGGCATCCGCCAGTACGGCGCGCAGCTGCCGGCCGGGCCGTTCCAGCTATCCGCGGCGCCGGGCGTGGACGGCGCCGGCAATGCCCAGGTGGTGATCACCGATGCCTACGGCCGCACCCGCTCGCTGGCCTTTCCGTTCTATGCGACCCAGGACTTGCTGGCCAGCGGGCTGACCGACTGGTCGCTGGCGCTGGGCCGGGTGCGCGAGGAGTACGGCGTCGCCGACTTCGCCTATGCCGGCGACACCGTCGGCAGCGCCAGCTGGCGGCGCGGCCTCGGCCCGCGCTTCACGGCCGAGGCGCACGCCGAGGCGGGGGCCGGCGTGCGCAATGCCGGGGTCGGCGGCCTGTGGCTGCTGCCGCGCGCCGGCGTGTTCGGCGCCTCGCTGGCGCACGGCGGCGCTGCCGGCCAGCACGGCCTGCAGTACGCGCTGAGCTACCGCTGGAACAACGGCCGCTTCAACCTGGCGATGGACACCCAGCGCGCGCAGGCCGGCTACCGCGACGTGGCCGCGCGCTACGGCGCCGCGCCGCCGCGGGTCAGCGAACGCGCCCTGTTCGGCAGCACCTGGAACGGCGTCGGCAACATCGCCCTGAGCTATGTGCGCCTGGCCTACCCCGACAGCGGCGACCAGCGCTACGCCAGCCTGTTCTGGACCCGGACCCTGCCGCGGCAATCGTCCTTGAACCTGAGCATCAACCAGAACCTGGACCAGGCCAGCGACCGCAGCGTGTACCTGGGCTGGTCGATCGCCCTGGACGGCCGCCGCCAGGCGGGGGTGGCCATGCAGCGCATCGGCGCGCGCACCAGTGCGACGGCGGACCTCAGCCAGGCAGCCGCCGCCGACGGCGGCAGCGGCTGGCGGCTGCAGGCGCGCGGCGGACAGGACGGCGGCGGCGGCCTGGCCGAAGCCAGTTGGCGCGGCGACAGCGCCCGCTACGCCGGCGGCATCGCCAGCGCCGGCGGCCAGACCTACGGCTATGCCGAAGCCTCGGGCGGCCTGGCCTGGATCGGCGGCGGCTGGTTCCGCGGCCGTGATCTCGACCAGGCCTTCGCCCTGGTCTCCACCGGCGGCGTCTCCGACGTGCCGGTGTTGCTGGAGAACCGGCCGATCGGCCGCACCGATGCGCGCGGCTTCCTGCTGGTCACGCCGCTGCTGGCCTGGCAGCACAACCGCCTGTCGATCGACCCGATGCGCCTGCCGCCCGAGTTGCGGCCGGAGCAGGTCGACCAGATCGTGGTGCCGCGCGACCGCACCGGGGTGGTGGTGGCGTTCCCGATCCGCCGCAGCGACGGCGTGCTGGTGCAATTGCACGATGCCGCCGACCTCCCGCTGCCGGTCGGCAGCCGGGTGCGCGGCGCGAGCGTCGACACGGTGGTGGGCTACGATGGCCAGGCCTATGTGGAAGGGCTCGCGCCCGGCCGCAACGACCTGGAGGTGGACATGCAAGGAAGCCGTTGCCGGTTGCGGATCGAACGCCCGATCCAGGCGCCGCCCACCCGGCTGGGCCCGCTGCGCTGCGTGCCGGAGACGGCGCCATGAGCGCGCGTGCCTGGCCGATGGCGCTGACGGCGCTGCTGCTGGCGGCCGTGGCGCTGCTGCCGCAGCGCGCCGCGGCCACCACCACCTGTACCGCGCAGGCGACGGCGGCGAGCTTCGGCACCCTCTCCGACACCGCCGCCACCGACACCACCGCGCAGATCCTGGTGACCTGCCAGACCGGCGCGATCAGCGTGCTGGGCACGATCTATGTGCGCATGTGCCTGAACATCGGCGAGGGCGCGCAGGGCGCCGGCTTCGGCATCACCCCGCGGCGCATGCTCAACCCGCTCAACGACATCCTGGGATTCCAGCTCTACCGCGACAGCGCGCGCAGTCTGATCTGGGGCAGCGCCCTGAGCGGCTCCACCCCACTGCAGGTGGACCTGACCTACGCGTCGCTGGCGACCGGCGGCACCGGCACCGCGACCTACACCATCTATGCGCGCGTCCCGCTGCAGAGCGGCATCGCCACCGGGACCTACCAGAACAGTTTCAGCGGCGTGTACACCAACCTGCAGTACCGCTACGACGAGCCGTTGGTTGGCAACCCCGCGGTGATTCCCACCTCCTGCACCACCGGCGGCAAGGGCGGCGGCACCTCGGTGCAGTTCCCGTTCGTCGCCAGCGCCACCGCCGCGCCGACCTGCACCATCGCCAGCATCGCCGACCTCGATTTCGGCACCCAATCGGGCCTGATCGACAATGCGCTGAACTACACCACCACGCTCAGCATGAACTGCCGCGCCCGCACCGCCTGGCAGGTGAGCCTGGACAACGGCCAGAACGCCAGCGGCAACGTGCGGCGCATGCGCAGCGCCAGCGGCCAGTACCTGACCTACGAGCTGTATCGCGACGCCGCGCGCACCCAGCGCTGGGGCAGCACCCTGAATACCGATACCCTGACCGGCATCGGGACCGGCATCGCCCAGTCGCTGACCCTGTACGGGCAGGTTCCCGCGCGGCAGACCCCCGCGCCGGGCAGCTACAGCGACGTGGTCAAGGTTACCGTCACCTACTGAGGCCTGAACGGTGCCGCGGTGCCGGTCAAGTTGCCGGGATGGGAGCCGTTATCGGTTGTGTCTACTTCGGAGTGCCGATCGATGCGCCTGCCGTTTCTACGACCGCTGCTGTTGGCGAGCCTGTGCGTGGCCGGCGTCGACGCGGCGGCGCAGCCGGGGGCCGGCAGCGGCGCCGCCATGCTGCGGATCGGTATCCGCATCGAGCGCAGTTGCGAAATCGGCGCCGCGGCGCGTGCGCAGCCCGGGGCGCTGCCGACGGTCGCCTGCAACCGCCCGCTGGCCTACCAGGTCAGCATCGACGGCATACCCGCGCCCGACGCCGCCACCGCCCTGGCCTTGAGCGTGCCTACGGCAGGCGCCACGCCGCGCATCCCGGCACGCTACGCCACGGTCGCGTTCTAGTGGGCGATGCCCGCCGCATGCGCGCGCACCTGCTGCCGGCGCTGCTGCTGGCGCTTGCCGGCAGTGCCGACGCGGCGGGGGTGCGGATCAGCCCGACCCTGGTGCAACTGGCCCCCGGCGAGACCAGCACCGAGATCTGGTTGAGCAACACCCAGGACCGCCCCTGGCAGGCCCAGGTGAAGGTGTACCGGTGGCGGCAGACCGACGGGATGGACGACCTGGAGAGCACCGACGAGGTCCGCACCAGCCCGCAATCGATCGACATCCCGGCGCAGGGGCGGCAACTGCTGCGGCTGGTGCGTCCCGGACCGGCCAGCGCCGACGAAGGCGCCTACCGCCTGGTGCTGGAGGAACGCCCCGCCCCAGCCGACCCGGCCGCACCGGCGCCCGCCACGCCAGCCCCACCCCTGCTGCTGCGCTATTCCACCCCGGTGTTCCTGAGCCCCGCGGACCCGGCAGCCGCGCCGCGCCTCAGCGCCCACCTGAGCGCCGGCGCGCGCGGGCCGGAGCTGGTCGTGCACAACCGCGGCAGCGCCCATGCCCGGCTCAGCGACCTGAGCTTCGTCGGCGTCGACGGCCGCACCCTGCCCCTGTTCCCCAGTCTCTCCGGCTATGTCCTGGCCGGCGCCTACAAACGCTGGCCGCTGCCGGCCGCCGCAACCGCGCCCGGCGGCCACTTCGCGGCCAGGCTCGACGACGAGGCGCCGCTGCAGGCGCTGCCCGCCGAGTGAACCGCCCGGCGCATTGCGCCAGCGGCCCCCGCCAGGTATAGTGCGCGGCTTCGTCGTGCCCGTCATGGGCCGATGGACCGTCCACGCCGGACGCACCGGCGAATTCACACCTGCCGCCATCGCCCGTGCCGGGGTGCTCCGCAAGGAGTTCGGCCACGGAGGCGGCAGGGAGGCCCAACCCCGGAATCGTCGCGCGGCCCGCAAGGCCGCCGTCATGCGCGCGCTTCACCCATTCCTGCCCGCGCACGGCCGGTTCCCCATCAGGAGTCACTGCAATGCCCCAGGTCACCATGCGTCAGATGCTGGAAGCCGGCGTCCACTTCGGCCACCAGACCCGCTACTGGAACCCCAAGATGGCGCCGTACATCTTCGGCGCGCGCGGCAAGATCCACATCATCAACCTCGAGAAGACGGTTCCGCTGTTCAACGACGCGATGAACTTCATCTCCAGCGTCGCGCAGAAGCGCGGCACCATCCTGTTCCTGGGCACCAAGCGCAGCGCCCGCGACGCGGTGAAGGAAGAAGCCGAGCGTTGCGGCCAGCCGTTCATGACCCAGCGCTGGCTGGGCGGCACGCTGACCAACTTCCGCACCGTCAAGCAGTCGGTGGCGCGCCTGAAGGAGCTGGAAGCGGCCGAAACCGACGGCACCTTCGACAAGCTGGTCAAGCACGAAGTGCTGACCCTGCGCCGCGAGCGCGACAAGCTGGAAGCCTCGCTGGGCGGCATCAAGGAAATGACCCGCCTGCCCGACGCGCTGTTCGTCATCGACATCGGCCATGAAGACATCGCCATCAAGGAAGCCAAGAAGCTCGGCATTCCGGTGATCGCGGTGGTCGACACCAACTACAACCCGGACCTGGTGGATTACGCCATCCCGGGCAACGACGACGCCATCCGCGCCGTGCAGCTGTACGCCCGTGCCGCCGCCGACGCCGTGCTGGAAGGCAAGGCCGCTGCGCCGAACGCCGCCAGCGTGCGCGAGGAAGAGTTCGCCGAGGGCGGCGACGACAAGGGCCGCGGCCCGCGCAAGAACGGCAAGAAGGCCGAAGAGACCGCTCCCGCCGCCGAGTAACCGGCGCGCCATGCGGCTGCGCGATCATGCGCAGCCGCCGCCCGGCGCGTTCGGCGCGCCCGGCTTCGCGAGCGCCGCCTGCGGCGCCCGCTTCCCAGATCTACCGGCCGGCCGCAAGCCGGCCTTTTCCCACCTTTCGTGAGGACATCCCGTGGAAATCACTGCTTCCCTGGTCAAGGAACTGCGCGAGCGCACCGGCGCCGGCATGATGGAGTGCAAGAAGGCGCTCACCGAGAACGCCGGCAACATCGACAACGCCGCCGAGTGGCTGCGCAAGTCGGGCCTGGCCAAGGCCGACAAGAAGGCCGACCGCGTCGCCGCCGAAGGCCGCATCGCGATGGCCCAGGACGGCGGCAAGGCGGTCCTGGTCGAAATCAACTCCGAGACCGACTTCGTCGCCAAGGACAACAACTTCCTGGCCTTCACCGACGCCGTCGTCCAGGCCGCCCTGGCCTCCGGCGCCGCCGACGTGGAGGCGCTGAAGAGCGCCAAGCTGCCCAGCGGCGAGACCGTCGAGGAAGCCCGTGCCGCGGTCATCGCCAAGGTCGGCGAGAACGTGCAGGTGCGCCGCCTGGTGCGCATCGACAGCGCCAACAACGTCGCCGCCTACGTGCACGGCGGCCGCATCGGCGTGTTGGTCGAGGTCAAGGGCGGCGACGCCGACCTGGCCCGCGGCATCGCCATGCACATCGCGGCGATGAACCCGCCGCACGTCAAGGCCTCCGACGTCCCGGCCGAGTTCGTGGCCAAGGAAAAGGAAATCGAGCTGGCCAAGATGTCGGAGAAGGACAAGGCCAAGCCGGCCGACATCCTGGAGAAGATCATCAGCGGCAAGATCGCCAAGATCGTCAACGAAGTCACCCTGTACGGCCAGCCCTACGTGCTGAACACCGACCAGACCGTGGAGCAGGCGGTGAAGGCCGCCGGCGCCGACGTGGTCGGCTTCCAGCGCCTGGCCGTGGGCGAAGGCATCGAGAAGGTGGTGGAAGACTACGCCGCCGAAGTGATGAAGCAGGCCGGCCTGGCCTGATCCCGCGCCCGGGAAGAAAAGAGCCGCGCATTGTCGCGGCTTTTTTTTTACGGGTGTACGCTGCACAGGCCGGGACAGGCCGCTCCCCCACCTCTCATTCCATGCCGTATCGGAAGTGCATGCATCCTGAACTCGAAGCGATCCTGAGCCACTCCCGCGACCTGCCCTCGCCGCCCGGCGTGGCCTTGCGCATCATCGAACTGGCACAGGATACGGACGTGGATCTGGCCGCCACCGCCGATGCCATCGCCATGGACATGGCGCTGAGCGCGCGCATGCTGCGCATCGCCAATTCCCCGCTGTACGCCAGCCGGCGCCGCGTCGACAACCTGGGCCAGGCGCTGACCATGCTCGGCCTGAACGCCGCGCTGAGCCTGGCGCTGGGCTTCTCGATGGTGCAGAGCCTGCGCGGCGGCAGCGGCGAGCCGCAGGAACGGCTGTGGCGACGCAGCGTGCTGGCGGCGCTGGCCAGCCGCCTGCTCGGCCAGGCTGCGGGCTTGCGCAAGCACGAGGAGCTGATGCTGGCCGGGCTGTTGCAGGACATGGGCGCACTGGCCCTGCTGCACGTCTGCCACGACCGCTACGCCGCCCTGCTGCACGAGGCCGCCGGCGACCCGCAGCGACTGAGCGCGCTGGAGCGCGAGCACCTGGGCGCCGACCGCGCCGAGGTCGGCGCCTGGCTGGCGCACAAGTGGAAGCTGCCCACCTACCTGCAGCGCAGTATCGGCAGCGGCGGCGATACCAGCCCCGCGACCGAGCCCTTCGACATCTGCGTGCGGCTGTCCGGCACCATCGCCGACATCTGGCTCGGCGACGATCCCGAAGCCGCGCGCACCCACGCCATGCAGTGCGCCTATCGCGACCTGCAACTGGACAGCCGCCGCTTCGACGAGGTGGTGGGCCACATCGCCGAGGCGCTGCCGGCGGTCAGCCCGATCTTCGATGTGCGCATCGCCCAGCCGGAGCGGGTCGATGCGATCATCAGCCATGCCCGCGAACTGATGGTGCTGCGCAACCTGCGCGAAGTGCAGGAAGCCAACCGCGTGCGCCAGCGCGCCGACGAATACGAGCAGCACGCACGGCGCCTGGCCGAACAGGCCAGCCGCGACGCGCTCACCGGCGTGTTCAACCGGCACCAGCTGGACACCTTGCTCAAGCAGCAGTTCGAACTGGCCAATCGCCACGACTGGCCGCTGTCGGTGGCCTTCATCGACCTGGACGATTTCAAGAAGATCAACGACGCGCACGGGCACCTGGTCGGCGACCAGGTCCTGCGCGCATTCGCGCAGACCCTGCAGCCGATGCTGCGCGCCAGCGACACCGTGGCGCGCTTCGGCGGCGAGGAATTCCTGGTGCTGTTGCCCAACACCGGCGAAGAGGCCGCGCTGGGCGTGATGCGGCGCATCCTCGCCGAGATCGCGCAGCGGCCGATGGCCGACACCAAGCAGGGGCCGCTGCACATCAGCTTCTCCGCGGGCGTGGCCACCCAGGGCGGCCGCGAGCGTTTCAACAGCGCGCAGGAACTGCTGCAGGCGGCCGACGACATGCTGTACAGCGCCAAGCACGGCGGCCGCAATCGCGTCACCGCGCGCTCGTGCGGCGAGGCGCAACGCTGAAGCATCGCCGACGGCGCAGACGCACTGGCGCGCATCGGCTAAAATCGTGTGGTTTGCCCGTCATCCCCCAACGAGGTCGCCATGTCCCAGCTTGCCTATCGCCGTATCCTGTTGAAACTGTCCGGCGAAGCGCTGATGGGAGACGGGGACTACGGCATCGACCCCAAGATCATCAACCGCCTCGCCCATGAAGTGATCGAGGCGCAACAGGCCGGCGCGGAAGTGGCGCTGGTGATCGGCGGCGGCAACATCTTCCGCGGCGCCGGCCTTGCCGCCAACGGCATGGACCGGGTCACCGGCGACCACATGGGCATGCTCGCCACCGTCATCAACGCGCTGGCGATGCAGGACGCGCTGGAAAAGCTCGGCGCCAAGGTGCGGGTGATGAGCGCGATCAAGATCAACGACGTGTGCGAGGACTTCATCCGGCGCCGTGCGATCCGCCACCTGGAAAAGGGCCGCATCGCGATCTTCGCCGCGGGCACCGGCAACCCCTTCTTCACCACCGACTCCGGCGCGGCGCTGCGCGCGATCGAGATCGGCGCCGACCTGCTGCTGAAGGCGACCAAGGTCGACGGCGTGTACGACAAGGACCCGAAGAAGCACGCCGACGCCGTGCGCTTCGACAGCCTGACCTACGACGAGGTCATCGCCCGCAACCTGGAAGTGATGGACACCGCCGCCTTCGCCCTGGCCCGCGACAGCGACCTGCCGCTGCGCATCTTCAACATGGGCCAGCCCGGCGAACTGCTGAAGATCCTCCGCGGCGCCGAGATCGGCACGTTGGTCAAAGGTCGGGGCTGATGCCCCGACCCGGGATTGGGGATTCGGGATTGGGGATTCGCGAAGGCGTTGCGCGCTGCAGCATTGCGGGCACGGGCGCGTTATCGCATCTCATTGCGCCTGAAGCGCCGCTTTTGCGAATCCCCAATCCCGAATCCCCAATCCCGGCCCCACGCCTTTCCCGGCTATAATCGTCCGATTCAGATTCAGCACGGACACCGGCGATGCTCAACGAAATCAAGCAAGACGCACAGACCCGCATGGCCAAGAGCATCGACGCGCTGCGTCATGCGCTCATCAAGGTGCGCACCGGCCGCGCGTCGACCGCCTTGGTCGAGCACCTGAAGGTCAACTACTACGGCTCGGACATGCCGCTGAGCCAGGTCGCCAGCGTGGCCGTCGCCGACGCCCGCTCGCTGACCATCACCCCGTGGGAAAAGCAGATGGTCGGCGCGGTCGAGAAGGCGATCCTGGCCTCGGACCTGGGCCTGACCCCGAACACCGCCGGCACCACCATCCGCCTCAACCTGCCCGCGCTCACCGAGGAGCGCCGCCGCGAGCTGTCCAAGGTCGTGCACGGCGAAGGCGAGGACACCAAGGTCGCGATCCGCAACATCCGTCGCGACGCCAACCAGCAGGTCAAGGATCTGCTGAAGGACAAGAAGGTCACCGAGGACGAGGCCCGCGCCAGCGAGGACGACATCCAGAAGCTGACCGACAAGGCGATTAAGGACGTGGACGACGTGGTCAAGGGCAAGGAACAGGAACTGATGGCGGTCTGAGCCTGCGCCTGCCGGCCATGCCTTCCGACCCCATCCCCATGTCCCTGCCCCGCCACCTGGCCATCATCATGGATGGCAACGGCCGCTGGGCGCAGCGCCGCCGCCGGCCGCGCGTGATCGGCCACCGCGCCGGCGCGCGTGCGGTCAATCGCACCATCGACTTCTGCCTGGAGCGCGGCATCGGCGCGCTGACCCTGTTCGCCTTTTCCAGCGAGAACTGGGGGCGCCCGCAGGAGGAAGTGGACGCGTTGATGAAGCTGTTCCTGCACGCGCTCGACCGCGAGGTCGACGAGCTGCAGCGGCGCGGCGTGCGCGTGCGCTTCATCGGCGACCGCTCGCGCTTCGCGCCGTCGCTGTGCGAGCGCATGGCCCAGGCCGAGGCGCGCACCCGCGACAACCAGGCCCTGCACCTGTCGATCGCCGCCAGCTACGGCGGCCGCCAGGACATCGCCCTGGCCGCGCGCGCGCTGGCCGAGGACGTCGCCGCCGGACGCCTGCGCCCGGAGCAGATCGACGAGGACGCGCTGTCGGCGCGCATGGCGCTGGCCGACCTGCCGCCGCCGGACCTGTTCATCCGCACCGGCGGCGACCTGCGCATCAGCAACTTCCTGCTGTGGCAGATGGCCTACACCGAACTGTGGTTCACCGAGACCCTCTGGCCCGAGTTCGGCCCCGAGGTGCTGCAACAAGCCCTGGACGACTACGCCCGCCGCGAGCGGCGTTTCGGCCTCACCAGCGCGCAGGTCGCCGAAGCGGCGACGGAGAACGTTTCCGCATGACCCGTACCCGCGTCATCGCTGCGCTGATCATGGCCCCGCTGGCCATCTGCGCCATCCTGCTGCTGCCGACCCAGTGGCTGGTCGCGCTGGCCGCCTTGATCTTCCTGATCGGCCTGTGGGAATGGCTGAAGCTGGCCGAGGTCGACGACACCTTGCCGCGCACCATCCTGCTGATGCTCAACCTGCTGCTGATGGTGCTGCTGGTGTGGGCCTCGGCCGGTTCGCTGGTGCTGTTCCAGTTGACCACCCTGATCGGCGCCGGCTGGTGGTGCGTGGCCTTGCTGTGGCTGGGCTTCTACCGCTTCGGCTCCGACCACGCCACCTACGCGCGGGTGTTCAAGCTCGCCGCCGGCACCCTGGCGATCGTGCCGGCCTGGGCCGCGCTGGGCCTGATCCACGCCAGCGAGCCGAACGGCCACCGCTGGCTGCTGACCGCCCTGGCGACGGTGTGGGCCGCCGATTCCGGCGCCTATTTCGCCGGCCGCCAGTTCGGCAAGCACAAGCTGGCGCCGCGGGTCAGCCCGAACAAGACCGTGGAAGGCCTGGTCGGCGGCTTGCTGGCCGGCCTGCTGGTGGCCGCCGGCTTCGGCTGGCTGGCCGGGGTGACCCTGCCGCACCTGCCCGGGCTGCTGATCGTGGCCGCGGTCACCGTGCTGGCCTCGGTGGTCGGCGACCTGTTCGAGAGCCTGCTCAAGCGCCATGTCGGCGCCAAGGACTCGGGCAACGTGATTCCCGGCCACGGCGGCGTGCTGGACCGGATCGACGGCGTGCTGGCGGCGCTGCCGATCTTCGCGCTGGGCAAGGATATCTTCGGGTTCTGAAGCCAGTGAACACGCAACACAGCAAGGACCCGGCGGTCCGCACCATCGCCGTGCTCGGCGCCACCGGCTCGATCGGCGCCTCGGCGCTGGACGTGATCGCGCGCCATCCGCAGCGCCTGCGCGCCGGCGTGCTGGCGGCCGGGCGCAACGTCGACGCGCTGCTGGCGCTGTGCGCCACGCACCGCCCCGCGCATGCGGTGATCGCCGATCAGGCGCTGTACCCGGCGCTGCGCGACGGCCTGCGCGCGGCCGGGCTGTCGACCCAGGCGCATGCCGGCGACGCCGCACTGGACCAATTGGTGACCAGCGACGCCTGCGACAGCGTGGTCGCCGCGATCGTCGGTGCGGCCGGCCTGGCCTCGACCCTGGCCGCCGCCCGCGCCGGCAAGCGCCTGCTGCTGGCCAATAAGGAAGCGCTGGTGCTGGCCGGCGAACTGGTCACCGCCGCCGCCGCGGCGGCCGGCGCCGAGATCATCCCGATCGACAGCGAACACAACGCCATCTTCCAGTGCCTGCGCTCGCGCCAGACCGGCGCCGAGGTGCGGCGGGTGCTGCTGACCGCCTCCGGTGGCCCGTTCCGCGGCTGGGACCGCGCTCGCCTGCAGGCGGTGACCCCGGCGCAGGCCGTGGCGCACCCGAAGTGGTCGATGGGGCCGAAGATCTCGGTCGATTCGGCGACGTTGATGAACAAGGGCCTGGAAGTGATCGAGGCCCACCACCTGTTCGCGCTGGCGCCCGAGCGCATCGAGGTGCTGGTGCACCCGCAGAGCCTGGTGCACTCGCTGGTCGAGTTCATCGACGGTTCGACCCTGGCACAGATGGGCCTGCCGGACATGCGCACCACCCTGGCGGTGGGCCTGGGCTGGCCGGAGCGCATCGCCTCCGGGGTCGCCGGGCTGGACCTGCTGGCGCAGGGCCGCCTGGACTTCGAGGCACCGGATCTGGACGCCTTTCCCTGCCTGGCCCTGGCCTGGCGCGCGATGCAGGCCGGCGGCAGCGCCCCGGCGATCCTGAATGCGGCCAACGAAGTGGCTGTTTCAGCCTTTCTTCAGGGCCGAATCGGTTTCCTATCGATTCCTGCGCTGGTCGAGAACGCCCTGACCGAGCTGCCTGCGGTCGCGGCCGATTCCCTGGACGCATTGCTGGCGGCGGATGCGCACTCGCGCAAGATCACCGAACTCGCCATTGCCCGCCACTTCGCCCATGCTTGATGCCCACGCCGCCATGAGCCACGCGCATGGGTAATTTCGTTGGCTCCATCTGGTGGATGCTGGTCAGCCTGGGCATCCTGGTGACATTCCACGAGTTCGGACATTTCTGGGTAGCCCGCCGCTGCGGGGTCAAGGTGCTGCGCTTCTCGGTGGGCTTCGGCAAGCCGCTGTGGTCGCGCTACGACCGCCACGGCACCGAGTTCGCGATCGCCGCGATCCCACTCGGCGGCTACGTGAAGATGCTCGACGAACGCGAGGCCGAGGTCGACCCGGCCGAGCGCGCGCAAGCCTTCAACAACAAGAGCGTGTGGCAGCGCATCGCCATCGTCGCCGCCGGCCCCATCGCCAACCTGATCCTGTGCGTGGCGTTCCTTTGGGCGATGTTCGTCATCGGCAAGCAGGACTACGCGCCCATCGTCGGCCGCGCCGAGGGCCTGGCGCAGCAGGCCGGGTTCCAGGCCGGCGAGCGCATCGTCCGCGTCGGCGACCGCGACGTCGCGACCTGGAGCGAGGCCGCCATGCAACTGACCGTCGCCGCCATGGACCGCGAGGACGTGCCGGTGCAGACCGAGGACGCGCAGGACGGTACCAACCATACCCGGACCCTGCGCCTGTCGCAGCTCCCGGTCGGTTTCGACGAGCGGCAGGTGCCGGCGCTGGCCGGCCTGACCTGGCGCTTCACCCTGCAGCCGGCGGTCATCGCCAACGTCGACCCCGGCTCGGCCGCCGACGGCGTGCTGCGCCCGGGCGACCGCGTGCTGGCGGTGGACGGCAGCCCGATCACCAGCGCCGACCAGGTCGCGCCGCGGGTCCAGGCGCTGGGCCGCGAGGGCGGCAACGGCCTGATCGAGGTCGAGCGCAACGGCGAGCGGCTGGCGCTGGAGGTCCATCTCAAGCAGGCCGCCGGCCCCGGCGCGCCGAGCTGGAAGCTGGGCGTGGCCATCGGCGAGCAGCGCCGCCCCGCCTACGACGCCACCCTGCGCTACGGCCCGCTGGCGGCGATCCCGATGGCCTTCGGCGAGACCGGCCGGCTGGCCGGCGACACCCTGGGCATCCTGCGCCGCATGCTGACCGGCGAGGCCTCGCTGAAGAACGTGTCCGGCCCGATCACCATCGCCAAGGTCGCCAACATCTCGGCCAAGGAAGGGCCGGACGGATTCCTGAATTTCCTGGCGCTGCTGTCGCTGAGCCTGGCGATCATGAACCTGCTGCCGATCCCGATCTTGGACGGCGGGCACTTGCTGTATTACCTTATCGAGTTGGTCAAGGGCAGCCCGCTGAGCGAGCGCGCCATGGCGGCGGGGCAGTTCGTGGGCCTGACGTTGCTGGCAGGACTGATGGGGTTGGCGTTCTACAACGACCTCTTCGGGCAGGCCCTGCGATGACCCGCGCCGATCCACTCGACCCGCTGTCGTCTTGCGCCGGCGCCCATGCAACAACGATATCGACCTCTACCGGACGTGACATGACGAGATTTCCCACTCGCCGCCTGCTTGCCCTCGCCCTCGCCGCCAGCCTCAGCCTGCCGGCCCTGGCCCAGGTAGCGGAGCCCTTCACCGCCAGCGACATCCGCGTCGACGGGCTGCAACGCATTTCGTCCGGCACCGTGTTCACCTACCTGCCGGTAGAGCGCGGCGACACCGTGGACGAGGCCAAGGTCGCCGAGGCGATCCGTGCGCTGTACCGCACCGGCTTCTTCGAGGACGTGCGCGTCGACCGCCAGGGCAACATCCTGGTGGTCACGGTCAAGGAACGTCCGGCGATCAACAAGCTGACCGTCACCGGCAACAAGGACATCAAGAGCGAGGAACTGCTCAAGGGCCTGTCCGACATCGGCCTCAGCGAGGGCGGCACCTTCGACCGGCTGAGCCTGGACCGGGTGACCCAGGAGCTGACCCGCCAGTACAACAACCGCGGCAAGTACAACGTCGAGATCACCCCGACGGTGAGCCCGCTGGACCGCAACCGCGTCGACGTGGCAATCGCGATCAAGGAAGGCAAGGCGGCCAAGATCCGCCACGTCAACCTGATCGGCACCGAGAAGTTCCTCAACAAGGACATCCTGGAGAACTGGGAGTCGCGCGAGCACAACTGGCTGTCCTGGTACCGCCGCGACGACCAGTACTCCAAGGAAAAGCTCTCCGGCGACCTGGAGAAGCTCAACTCCTGGTACCTGGACCGCGGCTATGTCGACTTCAGCGTCGACTCCACCCAGGTGGCGATCAGCCCCGACAAGCGCGACATGTACCTGACCGCCGGTATCACCGAAGGCGAGCAGTACAAGATCTCCGACATCAAGGTCACCGGCGACACCATCCTGCCGCAGGAAGAGATCGAGAAGCTGGTGATCCCCAAGGCCGGCGACACCTTCTCGCGCGCGCTGCTGGAATACAGCTCCGACGCGATCACCAACACCCTGAGCAACATCGGCTACGCCTTCGCCAAGGTCACCCCGATCCCGACCACCGACCGCGAGAAGCGCACGGTGGCGGTGAACCTGCAGGTGACCCCGGGCCCGCGCGTATCGGTACGGCGCATCGTGTTCCGCGGCAACACCCGCACCTCCGACGAAGTGCTGCGCCGCGAAATGCGTCAGTTCGAGGACACCTGGTACTCGCAGGCAGCGATCGACCGCTCCAAGATCCGCCTGCAGCGCCTGGGCTACTTCGAGTCGGTGGACGTGGAAACGCCGCCGGTGCCGGGCAGCAACGACAAGGTCGACGTGGTCTACAACGTCAAGGAGACCACCTCGGGCAGCTTCACCTTCGGCCTGGGCTACTCGCAGACCTACGGCGTCACCACCTCGGTGCAGCTGTCGCAGAACAACTTCCTCGGCGGCGGCAACCGCGTCGCCGTGGACGCCTCGCGCAGCAGCTACCAGGAGCGCTACGCGTTCTCCTACACCAACCCGTTCTTCACCGACGACGGCGTGTCGCTGGGCTACAACCTGTCGTGGCGCAAGCTGGACTACTCCGACTTCGGCACCGCGCAGTACAACAGCACCAACGGCGCGGCGCAGGTGATCTTCGGCGTGCCGATCACCGAGACCGACAGCGTCTCGCTGATGTTCGGCGTGGACAGCAACCAGATCACCACCTACCCCGGCTATACCCCGCAGGCGATCATCAACTACATCGATGCGATGGGGACCAAGACCTTCCACGCCTGGCGCAGCGAACTGGGCTGGGCCCGCGACACGCGCGACCAGTACTTCATGCCGACCCGCGGCATGTACCAGCGTGTGGGTCTGGAAGCCACCCTGCCCGGCTCGACCGTGGAGTACTGGAAGCTCAACTACCAGATCTCCAAGTACTGGCCGCTGTCCTCGTCGCTGGTGCTGAATACGCGTGCGGAATTCGGCTACGGCGACAGCTACGGCAGCGACGTGTCGCGCGATATCTGCGGCACCACCACCACCAACAGTTCCGGCACGCCGGTGTATACGGCGCAGGCCTGCGACGGCACCAACCTGGTCCGCCGCGTGACGGCGTCGGGCCTGCCGTTCTACGAGAACTTCTACGCCGGCGGCACCAACTCGGTGCGCGGCTTCGAGGACAACACCCTCGGCCCGCGCTCGGAGGCCACTGCTTCCTATAGTCGCGGCCAGCCGCTGGGTGGCTCGTTCAAGACCGTCGGCTCCTTCGAGATGTACTTCCCGAAGCTGTTCGACAGCCCCTCGGCGCGCATTTCGGCATTCGTCGATTTCGGCAACGTGTTCAACGGCGTGGACAACTTCAAGACCAACCAGCTGCGTGCCTCCACCGGTATCGCGTTGCTGTGGCGCGCACCGGTCGGTCCGATCTCGATCAGCTACGCGATTCCGCTGAAGAAGGAAGACAACGACGAGATCGAGCGTCTGCAGTTCACGTTCGGTGGGCAGTTCTAAAGAACTGCCCGCCCGCTGCCAGGGTTTCACCCTGGCAGCCCAGGCTTTCGCTACACGAAAACCTGGCCGGGGCTTGGCCTTCCGAATCCCCGCGCCTTCGGCGCGCCCCCTTTACCAAAGGGGGCTTTGCTCCAGTCGGTTGATCGTTCCTGACAGGTGGTCGTGGCCTGTTGCGCGGCCGCATGCGATCGCCCTACGCGGCCGTCCGACTGCCCACCCGATGCCGGGCCTTGGCCTTCCACATCACTGCGCCTGTCGGCGCGCGCCTCGCCCTGCAAATCGCAAGCCATGGTTCGTTGCCTTCGGAATCCCGCGCCTGGGAGTCTGTCGCTTGTGGCCGTACCCTCACCCCAACCCCTCTCCCGGTGGGAGAGGGGCTGACGCGACTCCCTTCTCCCACCGGGAGAAGGTGCCCCATAGGGGCGGATGAGGGTCGGGCAGCGCACGCTGTGTCAGCGCGCCCTACGCGGGCGTACGTATGACCGTGTTGATGGCACACGGTAGAATCTCCCGGTGAATACTTCGACCTATACCGCTGACGAGATCGCCGAGCGTTTCGGCCTGCAGGTGCATGGCGACGGCAGCGTCGCGGTGCATGGCGTGGCCACGCTGGCGCAGGCCGGCCCGGGACAGCTCAGCTTCCTGGCCAATCCCCGCTACCGCGCGCAACTGGCCGACAGCACCGCGGCGATCGTGGTGCTGCGCGCCGACGACGCCGAGGCCGCGCCGGGTACCGCGCTGATCGCGCGCGACCCGTATGTCGCCTTCGCCAAGATCGCCGCGCTGTTCGACGTGGCACCGCTGCGGCCGCCCGGCATCCATCCCAGTGCCAGCATCGATCCCAGCGCGCAGGTCGCGGCCAGTGCGCATATCGGCGCGTTCGTCAGCATCGGCGCGCGCAGCGTGATCGGCGAGGGCTGCGTGATCGGCCCCGGCTGCGTGATCGGCGAGGACTGCCAGGTCGGCGCCGGTAGCGAACTGATCGCCCGCGTCACCCTGGTCACCCGGGTGCGCCTGGGCCAGCGCGTGCGCGTGCATCCCGGCGCGGTGCTCGGTGCCGACGGGTTCGGCCTGGCGATGGACGCCGGCCGCTGGATCAAGGTGCCGCAGCTGGGCGGCGTGCGCATCGGCGACGATTGCGAGATCGGCGCCAACACCTGCGTGGACCGCGGTGCGCTGGAAGACACCACCCTCGAAGAAGACGTGCGCCTGGACAACCTGGTGCAGGTCGCGCACAACGTGCACATCGGCGCGCACAGCGCCATCGCCGGCTGCACCGGCATCGCCGGCAGCGCCAAGATCGGCCGCTACGTGATGCTCGGCGGCGCGGTCGGCGTGGTCGGCCACCTGGAGATCTGCGACAAGGTCGTGGTCACCGGCAAGTCGGTCGTGCGCAACTCCATCCACGAGCCGGGCGAGTACTCGTCCGGCACCCCATTGACCGACAACCGCACGTGGCGCAAGAACGCCGCGCGCTTCAAACAGCTCGATGCCCTGGCCCGTCGCATCCTGTCTGTCAGCAAGGAGAAGGAATGAGCCACGATCAGCCCCTGCCGGACGCCACCCTGCCGGACATCAACCAGATCCGCGCACTGCTTCCGCATCGCTACCCGTTCCTGCTGGTGGACAAGGTGGTCTCGCTGGATTTCGAGAACCGCCGGATCGTCGCGCACAAGAACGTGAGCATCAACGAGCCGTATTTCCAGGGCCATTTCCCCGGCCAGCCGATCATGCCGGGCGTGCTGATCATCGAGGCGCTGGCGCAGGCCGGCGGCATCCTGACCCAGCTGGCGATGGGCCGCGACGCGCAGTCCAAGCTGTTCTACATGGTCAAGGTCGACAACGCCCGCTTCAACAGCCAGGTGGTGCCCGGCGACGTTCTGGAGCTGCACGTGGAGATCAAGCGGGTGATCCGCAACATGGCGGTGTACTACGGCGAGGCCAAGGTCAACGGCAAGGTCGTGGCCTGCGCCGAAGTGCTGTGCGCCGGCACCCGCGAATGACCCTGGCAGGAGACCTGCAATGAGCGCCAACGCTCCCCTGATTCACCCTTCCGCGATCATCGACCCGGGCGCGACACTCGCCGCCGACGTGCGCGTCGGTGCCTTCACCGTGATCGGCGCCGAAGTGGAGATCGGCGAAGGCTGCGAGATCGGCTCGCATTGCAGCATCGTCGGCCCGACCCGGCTGGGCCGCGACAACCGCCTGGTCGGCCATGTCGCGCTCGGCGGCGACCCACAGGACAAGAAGTTCGCCGGCGAACGCACCGAACTGGTGATCGGCGACCGCAACGTGATCCGCGAGTTCGTCACCGTCAGCCGCGGCACCGGCAGCGGCGGCGGCATCACCCGGGTCGGCAGCGACAATTGGTTCCTCGCCTACACCCACGTCGCCCACGACTGCATCGTCGGCAACCACTGCGTGTTCTCCAACAACACCACCCTGGCCGGCCATGTGGAAGTGGGCGACCACGTCATCATCAGCGGCTTCGCCGGCGCACACCAGTTCTGCCGCATCGGCGATCACGCCTTCCTTGGCATGGGCGCGCTGATCAACGGCGACGTGCCGCCGTTCACCATGGTCGGCGGCAATTCGCTGGGCCGCCCGCGCGGCATCAACAGCGAAGGGCTGAAGCGCCGCGGCTTCGATCCCGAACGCGTGGCCGCGATCAAGCGTGCCTACCGCGCGCTGTACGTGGCCGGCCTGCCGCTGGCCGAGGCCAAGCACCAGTTGGCGGTGCTGGCCGAAGGCAGCGAGGACGTGCGCGCGATGCTGGAATTCATCGAATCCAGCGAGCGGCCGTTGTTGCGATGACGGCCGGGATTCGGGATTCGGGATTCGGGATTGGCAACGGCAGCATTGCCGGTACCGATAGCGCCGCGTCCGCTGTTGCAAATCCCCAATCCCCAATCCCCAATCCCCGCGCAACACCGCTGCGCATCGCCCTGGTCGCCGGCGAAGCCTCCGGCGACCTGCTGGGCGCGGGGCTGATCGAGGCGTTGCGCGCGCGCTATCCCGACGCGGAGTTCGCCGGGGTCGGGGGCGAGGCGATGCGCCAGGCCGGGTGCCAGACCTGGTTCGACGCCAGCGAGCTGGCGGTGATGGGTCTGCTGGAAGTGCTGCGGCACCTGCCGCGCCTGCTGAAGCTGCGCCGCGCGCTGCGCGAGCGGCTGCTGGCCTGGCGCCCGGACGTGTTCGTCGGCATCGACGCCCCCGATTTCAATCTCGGCGTGGAGCGCTGGCTGAAGCAGCGCGGGCTGCGCACCGTGCACTACGTCAGCCCGTCGGTGTGGGCTTGGCGCGAGCAGCGCGCGGCCAAGATCGGCGCCAGCGCCGACCGGGTGCTGTGCCTGTTCCCGATGGAGCCGCCGATCTACGCCAGGCACGGCGTGGACGCGCGCTTCGTCGGCCACCCTATGGCCGATGCGATCGCGTTGCACGAAGACCGCGGCGCGGCGCGTGCGGCCCTGGGCGTGGCCGCCGACGTGCCGGTGCTGGCGGTGTTGCCGGGCAGCCGCCTGGGCGAGATCGGCAAGCTCGGC
Organism: Xanthomonas sacchari; assembly: GCF_040529065.1. Classification (NCBI taxonomy): domain Bacteria; kingdom Pseudomonadati; phylum Pseudomonadota; class Gammaproteobacteria; order Lysobacterales; family Lysobacteraceae; genus Xanthomonas; species Xanthomonas sacchari. The sequence goes on from NZ_CP132343.1 coordinate 3,410,527, forward strand.
GACACCTTCTTCGCCGCCGCCGCGCAGGTGCTGCAGCAGCTTCCGCATGCGCGCGTGCTGGTGCCGGCCGCCAATGCCGCGTGCAAGGCGCTGATCGAAGCGCAACTCGCGCGTTCGGTCTTGCCGCCGGCCGCCACCAAGGTGCTGGACGGCCACGCGCGCGCCGCGCTGCTCGCCGCCGACGCGGTGCTGCTGGCCTCCGGCACCGCGACCCTGGAAGCCATGCTGGTGAAGCGGCCGATGGTGGTCGGCTACAAGGTCGCTCCGCTCACCTACCGCATCGTCAAGGCGCTGGGCCTGCTGAAGGTCGACCGCTACGCCCTGCCCAACATCCTCGCCGGCCACGACCTGGCGCCGGAACTGATGCAGGACGCCTGCACCCCCGACGCGCTGGCCGCCGCGCTGCTGCACTGGCTGCGCAACCCGCAAGCGGTGGCGGCGCTGCAGCCCGAATACGAGCGCCTGCACCTGCTGCTGCGCCAGGACGCCTCGGCGCGCGCGGCCGATGCGGTGCTCGAATTGCTGGAGGGCCGGGAATCGGGAACCGGGAATCGGGAATCGACAGGAGCAACGGCATGAAGCGCTCCCTTCCCCGGCCGTCGCTGCAGCAGTCGCTTTTGTCCCATTCCCCATTCCCCACTCCCGATTCCCGGCTTTATGCCGGCGTCGACGAAGCCGGCCGCGGCCCGCTGGCCGGGCCGGTGGCGGTGGCGGCGGTGGTGTTCGATCCGGCGCGCACCCGCATCAACGGACTGGACGATTCCAAGCAGTTGACCGCGGCGCGCCGCGAAACGCTGTACGCGCGCATCGTCGAGCGCGCGCTGGCCTGGCAGGTGGTGCTGATCGAGGCCGAGGAGATCGACCGGCTGAACATCTACCAGGCGACCATGCTGGGCATGCGCCGTGCGGTCGAAGGCGTGGCCCACGTGGCCGGTTTCGCCCGCATCGACGGCAACCGCGTGCCCAAGGGCCTGCCCTGCGCCGCCGAGGCGCTGGTCGGCGGCGACGCCCGCGACCGCGCGATCATGGCCGCCTCGATCGTGGCCAAGGTCACCCGCGACCGGATCATGCAGCGCCTGCACGACGAACACCCGCACTACGGCTTCGACCTGCACAAGGGCTACGCCACCCCGGCGCACCTGGCGGCGCTGGCCGCGCATGGCCCCTGCATCCACCACCGGCGCAGCTTCGCGCCGGTGCGCATGGCCCTGGCGGGCCGGGAGCCGGCCGTGGAAATTCGGGATTCGCTGGAGTCGCTGCAGCTCGCGTAGACGCGCGCACGGCACCGTCAGCATCGCGTGCGGCTCAGGAATCAGTGAGACCGCCGCGAATCCCAAATCCCGAATCCCCAATCCCCGCCCCTCGCTGTCAAGCCTTGCCCGGCTCGCCCCCCGCCGCTACCCTGCCCGGGCATCGCTCTGGTTCCGCATGTCCACTTCCCGCTTCGCCCATCTGCACATCCACACCGAGTTCTCGCTGGCGGATTCGACCATCCGTGTGCCCGAGAAACCGGATCAGGCTGACCCGAAGAAAGCCAAGCAGGCCAACCTGCTCAGCCGCGCGGTGGAGCTGGACCTGCCCGCGCTGGCGGTCACCGACCTCAACAACCTGTTCGCGCTGGTCAAGTTCTACAAGGCCGCCGAAGGCGTGGGCATCAAGCCGATCGCCGGCGCCGACCTGCTGATCGCCGACGGCACCCAGGCGCCGTGGCGGCTGACCGTGCTGTGCCGCAACCGCGACGGCTACCTCAGCCTGTCGCGGCTGCTGACCCGCGCCTGGCTGGAAGGCCACCGCAGCGAAGGCGGCGTGGCGCTGCGCCCGGAATGGCTGCAGACCGGCAGCGACAACCTGTTCGCCCTGGCCGGCCGCGAGAGCCTGGCCGGGCGCCTGGCCAGCGAAGGCCGCCACGACCTGGCCGAGCAGCAACTGGCCGACTGGCAGCGCATCTTCGGCGATGGCCTGCACCTGGAACTGACCCGCACCGGCCGCGACGGCGAGGAGGCGTTCAACCAGTTCGCCCTGCACGCCGCCGGCACCCGCGGCCTGCCGGTGATCGCCAGCAACGACGTGCGCTTCCTGTACGCCAGCGATTTCGCCGCGCACGAGGCGCGTGTGTGCATCTCCTCCGGCCGCGTGCTCGACGACCCCAAGCGCCCGCGCGACTACAGCGACCAGCAATACCTGAAGTCGGCCGAAGAGATGGCCGCGCTGTTCGCCGACATCCCCGACGCGATCGACAACACCCTGGCGCTGGCGCAACGCTGCAACATCGAGATGCAGCTGGGCACCTACTTCCTGCCCGCCTACCCGGTGCCCGACGACGAGACGCTGGACAGCTGGATCCGCAGCCAGTCGCGCGACGGCCTGGCCGCGCGCCTGGAGAAGAACCCGCTGGCGCCCGGCAAGACCCGCCAGGACTACGTGGACCGGCTCGAGTTCGAGCTGGACACCATCATCAAGATGGGCTTCCCCGGCTACTTCCTGATCGTGGCCGACTTCATCCAGTGGGGCAAGAATCAGGGCATCCCGATCGGCCCGGGCCGCGGTTCCGGTGCCGGTTCGCTGGTGGCGTGGGCGCTGCAGATCACCGACCTGGATCCGCTGCCGTACAACCTGCTGTTCGAGCGCTTCCTCAACCCGGAACGCGTGTCGATGCCCGACTTCGACATCGACTTCTGCATGGATCGCCGCGACGAGGTGATCGACTACGTGGCGCGCAAGTACGGCCGCGACCGGGTCAGCCAGATCATCACCTACGGCACCATGGCGGCCAAGGCGGTGGTGCGCGACTGCGGGCGCGTGCTCGGCTTCCCGTACGGCCTGGTCGACGGCGTCGCCAAGCTGATCCCCAACATCCTCGGCATCACGCTGAAGGATGCGATGGGCGAAGGCAAGGACAGCGAGATGGCCTCGCCGGAGCTGATCCAGCGCTACCAGGCCGAGGACGACGTCCGCGATCTGATGGACCTGGCGCGGCAGCTCGAGGACCTGACCCGCAACGCCGGCAAGCACGCCGGCGGCGTGGTGATCGCGCCGACGCCGCTGTCCGATTTCTGCCCGCTGTTCGCCGAACACGACGTCGACAACTTCGGCAAGAACCCGGTCACCCAGTTCGACAAGGACGACGTCGAGCAGGTCGGCCTGGTCAAGTTCGACTTCCTCGGCCTGCGTACCCTGACCATCATCGACTGGGCGGTGAAGGCGATCAACGTGCGCCACGCGCGCGCCGGCATTCCGCCGGTGGAGATCGCCGCGATCCCGCTCGACGACGCGCCGACCTACAAGGGCATCTTCGCCTCGGGCAACACCGGCGCGGTGTTCCAGTTCGAATCCTCGGGCATGCGCCGGCTGCTGAAGGACGCCCGCCCCGACCGCTTCGAGGATCTCATCGCGCTGGTGTCGCTGTACCGCCCCGGCCCGATGGACCTGATTCCCTCGTTCAACGCGCGCAAGCACGGGCAGGAGGAGATCGTCTATCCCGATCCGCGCACCGAAGCGATCCTGAAGGACACCTACGGCATCATGGTGTACCAGGAGCAGGTGATGCAGATGGCGCAGATCGTCGGCGGCTACTCGCTGGGCGGCGCCGACCTGCTGCGCCGCGCGATGGGCAAGAAGGTGCCGGCGGAAATGGCCAAGCACCGCGAGATCTTCCGCGAGGGTGCGGCCAAGGGCGGCGTCGGCGAGGCCAAGGCCGACGAAATCTTCGACCTGATGGAGAAGTTCGCCGGCTACGGCTTCAACAAGTCGCACGCCGCCGCCTACGCGCTGGTCAGCTACCAAACCGCGTGGCTGAAACGCCATTACCCGGCTGAGTTCATGGCGGCCACGCTGTCGTCGGACATGGACAACACCGACAAGGTGGTCGGCTTCCTCGACGAGGTGCGCAACCTCGGCCTGACCGTGCTGCCGCCGCGCATCAACGCCTCGGCCTACATGTTCGAGGCGGCCACGCCGGACACCATCCAGTACGGCCTGGGCGCGATCAAGGGCGTGGGCCGCGGCGCCTGCGAGGCGATCGTGGCCGAGCGCGAGCGCGGCGGCGAGTACGCCTCGCTGCTGGATTTCTGCACCCGCGTGGAATCGGCCAAGCTCAACAAGCGCACCCTCGAGGCGATGATCAACGCCGGCGCGATGGATGGGCTGGGCGCCAACCGCGCCACGCTGATGCTGCAGCTGCCGGAGGTGATGAAGGCCACCGAGCAGATGGCGCGCGAGCGCGCTTCCGGGCAGAACTCGCTGTTCGGCGGCGCCGACACCAGCGCCCCGGCGCTGCGCCTGGACCTGCCGGAAAGCAAGGAATGGCCGCTGGGCCAGTTGCTGGCCGGCGAGCGCGAGACGCTGGGCTTCTACCTCAGCGGCCATCCGTTCGATCCGTACCGCGACGAAGTGCGCGAACTGGTCGGCTGCGACCTGAGCGCGCTGGAGAAGATCTGCGCGCAATCCGGCGGCGGTCGCGGTGGCGGCGGCGATGGCGAGAAGCGCGCGTGGCGCCCGGAGGTCAGCGCGATCCTCGCCGGCCAGGTGGTCGGCGTGCGCCGCAAGGGCGACAGCCAGGTGTTCGTGCAACTGGAGGACGGCCGCGGCCGCATCGAGTGCAGCGCGTTCTCCGACGCCATCGCCGAGTTCGGCCACCTGCTGACCCGCGACCGCATCCTCATCGTCAAGGGCGGCGTGCGCGAGGACGAATTCAACGGCGGCTACGCGATGCGCATCCGCCAGTGCTGGGACTACGAACAGATCTGCACGCACCACGCGCAGCGCCTGTCGCTGCGCCTGGACCTGCGCCAGCGCAGCGCCTGGCCGCGTATCGACGGCCTGCTCGCCCGCCACCGCCCGGGCAAGACCCCCCTGCGCCTGGACCTGCTGCTGCAGTCGGCGCAGGGCGGCATCGCCGGCATGCTCGACCTCAACGGCAGCCATTCGGTGCGCGTGGACCCGCAACTGCTGGACGCCCTGCGCGGCGACCCGGCGGTGCGCGCGGTGAAGGTCAAGTACAGCCCGCCATGGGCGTGAGCCGGGAATGGAGAATCGGGAATCGGGAATCGGAAAAGCCGGCCTCCCGGCAATGGTGAGGATCGCAAGGAATCGCCCCGCTCTTCCGATTCCCCATTCCCGATTCCCCATTCACGGCTTTTCCCCCGTTCCCCCCCGTACGGGCCACACACCCGCATTCGGCTAAACTCCTCCGCTTCACGTTCTCCACGGCTTCCAATGAACCCGAACTACCTCGACTTCGAGCAACCCATCGCCGATCTGGAAGCCAAGATCCAGGAACTGCGCAGTGCCAGCACCGGTCCGGCGGTCAACGTCGATGCCGAGGTCAGCGCGCTGGAAGACAAGCTGCGGGTGCGCACGGCACAGATCTTCCGCGACCTGTCCTCGTGGCAGATCTCGCAGCTGGCGCGGCATCCGCAGCGCCCGTACACGCTGGACTACATCAACGTGTTCTGCGACGAGTTCCAGGAACTGGCCGGCGACCGCGCGTTCGCCGACGACAAGGCCATCGTCGGCGGCCTGGGCCGCATCGACGGCCGCGCGGTGGTGATCATCGGCCATCAGAAGGGCCGCGACACCAAGAGCAAGATCGCGCGCAATTTCGGCATGCCGCGCCCGGAGGGCTACCGCAAGGCGCTGCGCCTGATGAAGCTGGCCGAGCGCTTCAAGCTGCCGCTGCTGACCTTCATCGACACCCCCGGCGCCTACCCCGGCATTGGCGCCGAGGAGCGCGGCCAGAGCGAGGCGATCGCGCGCAACCTGCTGGAAATGGCCGAACTGAAGGTGCCGGTGATCTGCACCGTGATCGGCGAAGGCGGCTCCGGCGGCGCGCTGGCGATCGGCGTGGGCGACCGTACCCTGATGCTGGAATACGGCACCTACTCGGTGATCTCGCCGGAAGGCTGCGCCTCGATCCTGTGGAAGGACGCGTCCAAGGCCAAGGACGCCGCCGAGCAACTCGGCCTGACCGCCAAGCGCCTGTCCGCGCTGGGCCTGGTCGACAAGGTGATCCGCGAACCGATCGGCGGCGCCCACCGCAACCCCACGCAGATGGCCAAGCGCCTGAAGGCGGTCCTGCTCAACGAACTGGACGCCCTGGAACAGCTGCCGATCGCGCAACTGCTGCAGAAGCGCTACGAGCGCCTGCGTAGCTACGGCGCTTACGAGACGGCGTGATCGCAGCGGCGTAGCCGCTGCGGGGGAATCGGGAATGGGGAATGGGAAAAGCCGGCCGCCTCGGCTGTGACACGTGAGGGCAAATCCGGCTCGCGCGCTAACAGCTAGCGTTGCGCCGCTTTACCGATTCCCGCCTCCCCATTCCCCATTCCCGGCCTCAATCAAAACGGCTTCGCCAGCACCAGCCAGATCACCACCAGCAGTGCCAGCACCGGCACCTCGTTGAACAGGCGCAGGGCGCGCGAGGACGGCAGCGCGCCGGCCTGGCCGACGCGCTTGAGCCAGCGGCCGGTGAAGATGTAGTAGGCCAGCATCAACGCGACCAGGCCGAGTTTGGCGTGCAGCCAGCCGCTGTGGCCGGGCGCGACCATGGTCGGGAAGTCCGGCAGCACCTTGTAGCCCAGCCACAGGGTCAGCCCCAGCAGCAGCGCCAGGCCGAACATGCTGTGGCCGAAGCGGTACAGGCGCCGTCCCATCAGCGCCAGGCGCTCCTGCACCTGCGGCTGGCCCGCGCTCTCGGCGATGTTGACCAGGATCCGCGGCAGGTAGAACACCGCCGCCATCCATGCGATCACGAACAGCAGATGCAGGGACTTGATCCACAGGTAGAGTTGCATGCGCTGGCTCCAGGTTGCTGGCGTAGGATGTGCGGCCATTTTCGCCGATTCGTCCGGCGCCCGCACGGACCACACGCCCGCATGGACAAACAGTACGACGCCGACTACTTCCAACGCTGGTATCGCCGCGACGGCATCGGCGACGCGGCGCGCCTGGCGCGCAAGGTCGCGCTCGCCGTGGCCCAGGCCGAGTACTACCTGGAACGGCCGATCCGCAGCGTGCTCGACATCGGCTGCGGTGAGGGCGCCTGGCGCGCGCCGCTGCTCAAGCTGCGGCCGAAACTGCGCTATCTCGGCTTCGACAGCAGCGACTACGCCGTTGCCCGCTACGGCCGCCACCGCAACCTGCACCCGGCGCGCTTCGGCGATTTCGCCTGGCTGCGGCCGTGCGCGCCGGTGGACCTGCTGGTGTGCTCGGACGTGCTGCACTACGTGCCCAGCCGCGAACTGCGCCAGGGCCTGCCCGGCCTGGTGGAGTTGTGCGGCGGCGTGGCGTTCCTGGAGACCTTCGCCGCCGAAGACGACTTCGACGGCGACCACGCCGGCTTCCAGCCCCGCGCGGCGCGCTGGTACCGGCGCCAGTTCGGTGCGCTCGGGCTGCGCCCGGTGGGCAGTCATTGCTGGCTGGCGCCAGCGCTGGCGGGGGATGCGGCGGCCCTGGAGACGATTGGTCTGGTGCCCCATTAAGGTGCAAACCGCGCGGATGCGTTATGCTGCACGGCAGCATACGCTCAGAATGGAAACACCGGCATGCTCTACCAGTGGCACGAACTGACCCGTAACCTGCTCGCCCCCTGGGTGCACCAGGCCGAAGCCAACGCCAAGATCTTCTCCGACCCCAACAGCCTGTGGTCGACGCTGCCCGGCGCCGAGCGTCTGGCCGCGAGCAACGAGTTGATGCACCGCCTGGGCAAGGACTACGAGAAGCCGGCATGGGCGCTGGACCATGTCGAGGTCGACGGCCACGCGCTGCCGATCGTCGAGCAGGAAGTGCTGCGCAAGCCGTTCTGCCGCCTGCTGCGCTTCAAGCGCTTTAGCGACGACGCCAAGGTCGTGGACGGACTCAAGAAGCAGCCGGCCGTACTGGTGGTGGCGCCGCTGTCCGGCCACCACGCCACGCTACTGCGCGACACCGTGCGCACCCTGCTGCGCGACCACAAGGTCTACGTCACCGACTGGATCGATGCGCGCATGGTGCCGCAGTCCGAAGGCGACTTCGGCCTCGACGACTACGTGCGCTACGTGCAGGACTTCATCCGCCACATCGGCGCCGAGTCACTGCACGTGATGAGCGTGTGCCAGCCGACCGTGCCGGTGCTGGCGGCGGTGTCGCTGATGGCCGGACGCGGCGAGACCACGCCGCGCTCGCTGGTGATGATGGGCGGGCCGATCGACGCGCGCCGCAGCCCCACTGAGGTCAACAACCTGGCCACGCGCAATCCGCTGTCCTGGTTCGAGCACAACGTCATCCACACCGTGCCGCCGGCCTATCCCGGCCACGGCCGCGCCGTCTACCCGGGCTTTTTGCAGCACATCGGCTTCCTGGCGATGAACCCCAGCCGGCACTTCATGTCGCACTGGGATTTCTACGCCAACCTGGTCAAGGGCGACCTGCAGGACGCCGAGGCGCACCGCCGCTTCTACGACGAGTACAACGCGGTGCTGGACATGCCGGCCACCTACTACCTGGACACCATTCGCGTGGTGTTCCAGGAGTTCCTGCTGCCGCGCGGCGAATGGGTGATCGACGGCGAACGCGTCGACCCGGCCGCGATCCGCGACACCGCGCTGCTCAGCATCGAAGGCGAACTGGACGACATCTCCGGCCTGGGCCAGACCGCCGCCGCGCACGACCTGTGCACCGGCATCCCTGCCGCGCGCCGCCAGCATCTGGAAGTGCAAGGCGCCGGCCACTACGGCATCTTCAGCGGCCGCCGCTGGCGCGACATCGTGTATCCGCAGGTGCGCAGCTTCATCGCCGCCAATGCCGGCGCCAGCCGCGCGCCGGCGGCCGGCAACGTCACCCCGCTCAAGCGCCGCAGCAGCCGCAAGGCGGGCTGAGCGGCATCTCGCCCGCGGCGACCCCGCCGCGGGCGATCGTGCATCAGGACATCAGGGCGCCTCGCTGCGCACCAGCAGGTGCTTGGCGAGCAGGCCATGCGCCTTGCCGAAGCCGCGCGACAGGTGCAGGGTGACGAAGAACAGCGCTGCGCCCAGCACGCTGGCCAGCAGCAACGGCAGCCACGCCTCGCTGCCGATCCAGTGCAGCGGACCGACATGAACGGTCAGATCCGCGACATCCGGGGCAAACAGCGCAGCAGGCGCCAGCAGCATCAGCAGCGAGGTACTCAGCAAGGCCGCGAAGACCGTGAAGTAGAAGATCCCCAGCGGCAGCATCAGCAGGAAATACAGCATCGTGGTCCAGGTGCGCGCATCGGTGAACATCTGCCCGATGCGCTGCAGCCACGGCTGTTCGGGGGCGCTGTACAGCGGCCGGCGTGGCATGCGCTCGCCCAGCAGGACTTCCACCACGCGGCCCTCCACCAGCGACAGCAGCCGCACCGAACCGAAGAACAGCACCAGCAGCGGCACGCCGACGATCAGGATCAGCAAGCCCGCCGACACGCTGACGCCGGTGACCAGCCAGGTGAAGTAGAAGATGCCGGTGACCAGCGACAGCAGCATGTAGAACAGGCTGCCGTAGGCGCGCGGGTCGGCGACCACGCCGAAGAAGCGGCCGAGCAACGATTTGCGCTTGGGCGGCGCCGGCGGCTTCAGCGCGCGGCTGACCGTGACCTCGGTATCGCGGTAGATCTCGGCCACCTCCTCCGGTGCGCCGTAGCTGCCGGCGACGCCGGCGATGACCTCGGCCTCGCTCTTGCCCGGCTGCTCGGCCAGTTCCGAACGCAGGTATTCCTCCGCGTCGTACAGCGCGTCCTGGATCAGCGCCGGGTCGGCGCCGCCCAATGCCGCACGCAGTTGCGCCAGGTAGTCGGGAATGGTGGTCGGCAAGGGCCGCGGTGCGGTGTGTGCGCTGCTCATTCTGAAATCCCCTTCAGCACGGAATCGACGGAATCGCGGGTGGCGCGCCACGCCGCGGCCCATTGCCGCAGCGTGGAAAGACCCACCGCGGTGATGCGGTAGTAACGCCGTGGCGGCCCGGCCACCGACGGCTCGACATGGCTGGACAGCAACCCCGCCGCCTCCAGGTTGCGCAGTACCGGGTACAGCGCGCTCTGCTTGCCGCTGAGCACGCCCTCGCCCACCTGCTCCATGCGCTTGGCGATCAGATAGCCGTACAGCGGCGCCTCGGCGGCGGCCAGCACCGCCAGCAGGGCCAGCGACACGGTGCCGGCGCTCAGCTCCTTCTGGAATTTCTTCAGCTGCGCATCCGGCTCGACCATGGCGCCCCTCACTAGGTTGAAGTGGATACTAGTGCAGAGTTCGACATAGTCCCTGTGCCGTTGGTCATAGGCACCGCTCCCGCTGGCGTTCCCGGCGACAAACGTTTCGGCAACACCGCGCTGACTACACTGCGGGACCTTCCTTTGTGCATGCCATCCAGGAGGTCACGCATGAGTTCGACGCCCGCCACCCCACAGCCCGGGCAGGCCACCGAGGCCAGCTTCGCCGGGTCCGGCAATCAGTTCTCGACCGGCGCGTTCAAGCGCGATCCAGAAGCCGGTTCGGCCTCGGTCGAGTACAGCCGCACGGCCGCCGAGGCCAAGTACGGCCCGCTGGAATACGCGGCGGTGCATACCGGCAAGGTCGGCGCCGGCCGCAAGCAGGAAAACGGCGACACGGTGTTCAACGTCGAGATGGAATTCACCCAGGGCCATCGCATCCAGGGCGACTTCAAGGCCGGGCGCCTGGCCGCCGACGGCAGCCTGACCCAGGCCACCGGCGAGCGTGGCCGCTACGAGGTCCGGCTGCGCGGCGAGGCCACGGCCGACGCCGCTGCGCGGGTGAATCCCTTCGACCCCGGCACCATTCCGGAAGGCGGCAGCGTCAAGCTCGACGGCCAGGTGTTCGCCAAGACCTCGATGGAGGCCGCGTTCCGCGGCGTCGCCACGTCCAGCGAGCGCACCGACGCGGCCGGCGTGAGCTATGCGGTGCAACGCGTGGATGCCGATCACGTGCGCGTCGCGGTCGGCCCGGCCCAGGCGGTGGAGCGGCTGGAGGCCGTGGGCCTGAAGACCGACGTCGCCCAGGCCATGCTCGGCCGCCAGGATGCGCTGGGCCAGGCGACCATGCGCACCGCCACCTTCGACCTGCGCGACCCGCAGGCGCAGGCCGCCTATCGCGACTTCCTGGCCAGCGGCCGACTCGCCGCCAACACGCCAGGGGTCACCGACGTGCAAAAGGTCGAAAGCCTGACCATGAGTTCGGAGACCCGTGCCAATCTCGGCCTGGGCCCGTTCAAGGCCGAACTGGGCGGCCAGCGCAACACTGGCGAGAACGTGCGCACCACCTATGCCGACGGCAGTTCCAGCGTGGTCGGCAAGGTGCAGTACGCCGGCAACGTGCCGATGACCCTGACCCGCCAGTTCGACCCGGCGGGCAAGGAGCGCGTGGACGAACGCAGCTATCAGTTCACCTTCGACAAGGTCGACCACAATCAGGCGCAACTGCTCAACGCCGCGCTCACCGGCAAGGACACCGCCTCCACCGATACGCCGATCGCGGCCGGCCAGACCGCCACCCTGCGCTTCTCCGAACAGCAGATGGACGCGCTGCGCCAGCAGTACCAGCGCGCCGCCCAGGCCAGTCCGATGACCGCGCATGAGGCTGCGGAGTATGCAAAGCAGAGTCCGCAGGACTTCGCGATCGGCCTGGCGCGCAACCTGGGCAATTCCCAGTACGGCCTGAGCGAGCGCCTGTTCCGCGTGTCCAGCAGCGCCGGCGGCACGCCGGGCGGTGACCTTGTGCGCATCGACGCGCAGGTCGACCGCGCCGACCCGCCATCACCGTCAGCGCCCACGCGCGCCGCCCCAACCACCGCCGCCCCGCCCGATGCGCGCGCCGCCGCCGATCCGCAACAGCAGGCGATGCATCAGGCGATCGAACGCAAGCTCACGCCCTACGACGCGAACGTCGCGAGCGGCCTGCTGCTGGCGGCCCGGCGCGATGGCCTGACCCAGGTCGATCACGTCCTGCGCAACGACAACGGCCGCGTGTTCGCGGTACAGGGCGACCCGATGTCCGCCGACAAGCGCGTGGCCTACGTGGACGCCGCGCAGGCGGCGACCATCCCGGCCGCCGAAAGCGCCAGGCAACTGGCCGCACTGCCACCGACGCCGACCCAGGCGCCAGTGCAGGAGACGCAGGAACCGCAGAAGCGCGCGCTGTCGTAGGCGGACCTCTCGGTGGCACGGCGATCGCGCCGTGCCACCGGTGCATTGGCAGCGGCCACCGCTTCGGTGAGAATCGAGCGCTCACCGACCGGGCCGCCCTCATGCCGTTGCGCACTTCCCTGCTCGCCCTCGCGTTGTCGCTCCCCGCCTCCGCCGCATGGGCGGGGGCACCACCGCCGGCCGTGCCGTACCGCAGCCCGCAACAGATCCTGGACGCATCCAAGCCCAGCGACTGGCGCACGCTGGATCCGGCCAACACGCTGTACCTGGAGCTGGACACCGGCCGGGTGATCATCGAACTGGCGCCGGCGTTCGCGCCGCAGCATGTCGGCAACATCCGCACCCTGGCCCACGAGCACTTCTGGGACGGCCTGAGCATCTACCGCTCGCAGGACAATTTCGTGGTGCAGTTCGGCGATCCCGATGGCGAGGAACCGGGCAAGGCCAAGTCGCTGGGCAGTGCCAAGACCCACCTGCCCGCCGAATTCCAGCGCCCGGCCGCGGGACTGGCGTTCCAGCCCCTGCCCGACCGCGACGGCTGGGCGCCGCAGGTGGGCTTCGTCGACGGCTTTCCGGTGGCGCGCGATCCCAAGGACGGCACCGCCTGGCTGGCGCATTGCTACGGCACCGTGGGTGCCGGCCGCAACAACGACGAAGACAGCAGCATCGGCGCCGAACTGTACGTGGTCACCGGGCAGTCGCCGCGGCAACTGGACCGCAACATCACCGTGGTCGGCCGCGTGGTCAAGGGGATGGAACTGCTCAGCGTGATCCCGCGCGGGCCGGACCCGATGGGCTTCTACGAAAAACCCGAGCAGCGCACGCCGATCCGCGCGATCCGCCTGGCCAGCGACGTGCCGGACGCCGAGCGCACCCCGCTGCAACTGCTGCGTACCGATAGCCGCACTTTCCGCGAGGTGGCCGAGGCGCGGCGCAACCGCCGCGACGATTTCTACAAGCGTCCGGCCGGCCACATCGACCTGTGCAACGTGCCGCTGCCGGTGCGCACGCCGCCGAAGTGACGCGTCATGCGCGCGCCGGACGGCGCGCGCTCAGGCGCCGCCGACGCTGCGCCGCTGCGGCTGTTGCGCGTGCAGGAAACGGGTGAACAGTTCGCGCGGCTGCTCCACGGCGCATTCGGTCAGCAGCATGGCGATGTTGCCGCGGTGGAAGGCGCCATGCGCGAGCACGTGGAACAGCATTTCCTGCCGGCTCATGCGGCCGGCATCGCCATCGGTGAAACGGAACGCCAGCGTCTGCTGCAAGGCGGGCGCGTCGAGCCGGGCGACATAGTCGGCATACCAGCGGTCCGATTCGGCTACTGCCGCACCCAGCGCCTCCAGCTCCGGCGTCTGCGGCGTGTTGCTCGCGGCGTATGCGTGCGTGCCGCCCTCCAGGTGCGCGGCGAAGATCCGGTCCACCACGTAGGTGTGGTTCAACAGCCGGATCGCGCGCTGCCGCTGCGCCGGATACGCGACCGCATCGATCTGCGCCAGCGCCTGCAGCATCTCGGCGTTGGCCCAGGCCTTGAACGCGAACTGCGATGCGAGCAGGGAATCGGTCATTGCGTCGTTCTCCAGGCCAAGGGAATGTGCCGCACCGCAGGTGCGGCGCACACCAGCATCGGCATCCTCGCGCACGCCTGCAAGCTGCGTTGCTAGCGTGCGCGCTGGCTGAAGGCGACGCTGCCCAGGATCAGCGCCCCGGCCAACAGCATGGTCCAGGTCAGCGGCTCGCCTAGGAACCACCAAGCCAGCAGCGCGCCGAACACCGGGATCAGGTAGGTCACGGTCGAGGCGCGGGCCGGGCCGATGCGCTGGATCAGCCGGTAGTACATCAGGTAGGCCAGGCCGGTGCAGACCACGCCCAGGCCGCCCGCGCAGGCCCAGGCCAGCGCCGACACCGGCGCGGCCGGCCAATGCGTCCACGCCAGCGGCGCCAGCAGCAGCGCGCTGCAGCCGAGCGTGGCCGCCGCCGACGCGGCCGGCGGCAGATCGCCCATGTGCCGCTTCACCAGGTTGTAGCCGATGCCGTACAGCAGCGAGGCGGTGGCGCCGGCGAAGGCGGACGGACCGACGCTGAGCCCGGCCGACTTGCCGGTGGCCAGGACCAGCACGCCGATGAAGCCGATCAGCAATGCCAGCGCACGCCGGGTACCGATGCGCTCGCCGAAGAACAGGAAGGCGATCAACGCAGTGAACAGCACCGTCATCGCGTTGCAGATCGCGCCGATCGCCGCCGGCGCATGCTGCGCGCCCCACGCGAACAGCAGGAACGGCAAGGCGGAATTGAGCACGCCGATCGCCGCTAGGGTCGGCCAGCGCCGCAGCGGGAAGCGCGCCCGCGCCAGCCACAGGAACGGCAGCAGCACCGCCGCGCCCAGCGCCAGGCGCAGTTCCACCAGCGCATAGGCGCCGAACTGCGGCGCCGCCACGCGCATGAACAGGAACGAGCAGCCCCAGACGACGCCGAGGAACCCCAGCTCCAAGGGTGTGCGCCAGTCGCGCGCTACCGCGGGATCGGACACGGGCGTGGGAGAGGCCGAGGCGATGGCTGGCTGCAGGGAGGGTTCGGAGGTAGGCATGGAGGAGGCTCGCGGTCGATCGGCAACGCGCCGCAGCGATCGTGCGACGCCACGCATTCGCTGCCGGTTGCGGACGCCGGTCGGCGCCTCTGCACCGACCTCGCATCGCCCCCGGCCGCGCATGTCGTGTTCGGCTGCCAGCATTGCCCCGTACCGTGGGGCCGACAAGCGCGTAGTATCGTCGCGAGCCACAAATCTGCCGCGTGTCTGACCGTGCAACTGCGCCCGTCCCTGCTGCCCGCGCTCGGCGTGTTCGCCGCCGCGGCGCGCCACCAGAACTTCGCCCATGCCGCGGAGGAACTGCATCTCACCGCCAGTGCGGTCAGCCACCATGTGCGGCGGCTGGAAGCCCTGCTCGGCGCCACGCTGTTCCAGCGCCACGCGCGCGGGGTCAAGCTGACCGCCGAAGGCCGGCAACTGGCCGATGCCGCCAGCGCGGCGCTGGCCGACATCGCCGCAGTGGCCGGCAACCTGCATCCGCAGGCCGACACCGCGCCGCTGCGCCTCACCACGTTGCGCTCGCTCTCGTACTGCTGGCTGCTGCCGCGTCTCCCGCGCTTCTGCCAAGCCTATCCGCACGTGCGGCTGGACATCCAGACCGATGCGGCGTTCTCGCGCTTCGAGGAGGGTGGCCCGGATCTGGGCATCCGCTACGGCCAGGGCGCCTGGCCGGGCCTGACCTCGCACCACCTGATGGACGATGCGTTGTTCCCGGTGGCCTCGCCGGCGCTGCCGCAACTGGCGACGCTGCACCGGCCCGAACAGATCGCGCAATTGCCGCTGCTCACCGACATGTCGCCACAGGGCTGGCGCGACTGGTTCCGTGCCGCCGGCGTGCGCGGCGTGGCGCTGCCGCCGATGCACACCTTCAACGACAGCACCGATGCGATGCGCGCGGCGGTCTACGGCGTGGGCGCGGTGCTGGCGCGCAAGCACATCGCCCAGCCCTACCTGCAGCGCTACGAACTGGTGCGCCTGCCCGGGCCGGCGCTGACTGCGCGCTATTCCTACTACATCGTGCATCCCACCCACCGCCTGCTCAGCCCGGCCGCCAGCCACTTCATCGACTGGCTCAAGCGCGAGGCGCTGGACGAACGCACACCGCTGCCGGCGCTGCCGGCGGAACTGCTCGGGTTGCCGCCGACGGCGGGCTAGCGCTGCCGCGCGCCGCAGCGCATGCGATGCAGCGGCACCCCGTGTCGATCGGATCGTAGGAGCGGCTTCAGCCGCGACGCGGCGTTACCGGTAAAGCCCGTCGCGGCTGAAGCCGCTCTTACGGGAGACCACGCGAATCGACTGGACCAAGGGCTGCCAGCCAACACCATTGACAACCGACACACACCACGTCATTAATTAACTAATTCGTTAATTAGCTAAGCCCCGATGTCCATCGACCGCGTCTTCGAAGCCCTCGCCTCGCGCCCGCGCCGCGAGATCCTGGCCTACCTGTCGGCACAGGAACTCACGGCCGGCGAGATCGCGCAGCGCTTCGCGATGAGCGCGCCGGCGATCTCGCGGCACCTGTCGGTGCTGGAAGCGGCCGGGCTGGTGGCGAGCGAGCGCCGCGGCCAGTTCGTGGTCTACCGGCTCACCCCCGACAACCTGGTCAACACCCTCAGCGGGTTCGCCTTCGAGATCTGCCCCAGCGCCGGCCCGCTCAAGCGCGAGTCGCGCAGGCAGGCCAAGCGCACCACCTGATCCTTCCGCCACGGCAACAGGAGTCCGCCGATGACCGCCGCACCGCTCAGCGAACACGCCGCCGCGCAAACCGGATTTCCCTCGGTGCGCCTGCCCTCCTACAGCGGCGGCCTGCCGGTGGAGGTCATCCTGATCGCCCAGCTCGGGGTCGGCGCCGGCGATCCGCTGATCGCCCAGGCCTGCCTGCGGCAGCGTGCGCATCCGCAATTTCGCGACGCCCTGGACGAACCCTCGGCGCGCCTGGCAAGCACCGATTTCGGCAACGGCGAGTCCACCGCGCTGTATTCGTTCGCGGTCGGCGCCGGCGGCCATCCGTTCCACTGCCATGCCGGGCATCGCATGTTCACCGCGATCACCGGCAGCGGCGGCGCGCTGCTGCGTTTCAGTACCGCCTCACCGGCACAGCTGGCGGAAGATCCACAGCATTTCCTCGCCGCGCTGCGCCATGTCGAATTGCCCGCCGATTGCCTGTTCAGCGTGCGCTTCGGCGGCGGCACCTGGCACCAGTTCGCGCCGCTGCGCGCGCGGTCCGGACACCCGGCGTTCTTCGCCCTGTCCTGCCACAGCGACGAAGCCGGCGGCGCGCTGACCGACGACGTGCGCGCACAGGTGCTGGCCGGCACCGCCGATATCGCCACCCTCACCGAACTGCTGCCGGCCCCGGTCGCGGCGCTGCTGGTCTCGCCGCAGGCACAGGCGCGATCCGTGCCGACAGTGCGGCTATCGCTGGCGGCCTCGCCGGGCAGCCGGCGCCTGGCCTGGTGCGCCGGCCTGCGCGCGCTCAGCGGACGCCTGCGGCAGCGGCTGGGCGGCTGGCGGCATCCGGCCGGCTTCGCGGCGCTGGCGCCACGCTTGTTGCGTGCGCAGGTGACACCGCAGTTGCTGCCCGGCTCGCTGCTCGAACCGCAGCTACCCGCGCATGATCACCAGGACAGCGTGCGGCTGACGATGCCGGCGCAGGCGCTGCGGCCGCTGGGCGCACACGCGCTGATGACGGCGTTGCTGGGCGGCTTCCTGCAACACCCGCCGCGTGGCGTGACCTGGCTGATGCGCCTGCGCAACGTGCTGGTGGCGCCGCTGCGGCTGCGCACCTCGCCACTGGGCTGCCCAGTGTCCTCGCTGCTGTCGCCGCAGCGCGATCAGCTATTCGCTGGGCGCTTCCCGGTGCTGGCGCAGGCATCGTCAGCACAGGCGCGACGCGTGCAAGTGCTGCTCGGTGCCGACGACCGCCACCTGGTGTTCCGCAGTTGCGTCGGCGTGACGCTGCGCGAAGACGGCAGCGCCGAGCTGAGCCTGGAAACGCGTGTGGCCTGCCGCAACCGCTTCGGGCACCTGTACATGATGCTGATCGCCGCCGCGCATCGCCGCTACATCGCCCCGACCATGCTGCGCGCGGCCGCCGAGGCGCTGCTGCTGCCGGTGGCCGAGCATGCCGGCCCGGACGTGGTGGCAACGGTGCGCTGAGCGCGTCATCACTCCGCCTTAGCCGATGCCTGCCTAGCCTGCGCCTTCCCCCCAAGAGGAAGGACCATGCCCCAGCTCCGCATCCGCATCACCGGCAGCGAGGACGACGCCCGCGCCATCATCAATCTGCTGTCGAGCCTGGACGGCATCGAGCACGTCGAGGAAATCGACGATCTGATGCCGCACATGGACGATGACGATTCCAGTTCCGCCGGCCTGCCCGACGACCAGGGACCGGGGACCCACGAAGTGGAAGTGGACGCCGGCAACGCCGCCACCGCGCAGAAGGTGCGCGAGGCCGTGGAAGCGCTGGCGTTCGAGCTGGACGTGGTCGTGGAGTTCGAACAGGACGAAGGCTGAGGCCTGCATCCGGGGCGTTGCGCCGCGTGGCGCTGCGTCCTGGCATGCCTATGGCCAGCATCCTTTTCCAGCGGCGTCAGCCGTGTCTCAGGTACCCGACCTTAAAGCGTCGGGACTGAAGTCCCTCCCACAGTGCACCCAGTCAATGTATCGCGAGCCCCAGCAGGAGTCGTCCTGCTATCGCTCAAGCTTGAGTGTCAGACAAGAAGAACGGTAGGAGCGGCTTCAGCCGCGACCCGCAACCCCTCATCGTCCACGGCTGCTGAATGACGTGTCACTGTTCCGTCGGCAACGCGTGGCAGCACCGCTGCTCGCGCATCACCTCCATCCGTTCCCCGCCCGATCCGTCGGATGGGAACCGCCTCCTCCGCTAAGCCGAACGACGTCGACGTCGGCGCCAGGCGATCAGCCGCCACAGCGCATAGCCGAGCAGCACGAACGGGGCCAGACCCACCACCGCACGAATCGCCCAGGCGATTGATCCGGCGAAGATTTCGCCGCTGTCGTGCAGCGCCTCGCCGATGTCGCTGCGGCTCCGCTCGGCGGTCGGCGCCGAGAACGTCAGGGTCACCCGCTGCGTATCCAGGCGCCGGCGCTGCTGTGCGGCTTCCTGGCTGGTGGCGAGCAGTTGCGTCTCCACCGCGGCCAGCTTCTCCGACAGCGCGATCATGTCGGCCACGCTGAGATCGCGGCGCTGCTGGAACTCCTGCAGGCGCCGCTGCTCGGCCTGCAGGCGCTGGCGCTGCGCGTCATTGTCCTGCACCGCCTGCGCCAGGTCCTCGGCATGGGTGGTACGGCTCTCGATCTGGCCGCCCTGGCCCGCCTCCGCGATCAACGGCTCGACCCCGGTGGGTGCGATCCGCACGCTGAGTTCGCCGCGCGGCCGCTCGCCGCCGCGCTGTTCGACCTGCAACACCGTGCACGCGCCGAAACCGGATGTCCGGCAGCGTTCCTGCAACTGCTTGAGCCGTGCGGGAATCTGCGCTGCCGGCAGCGCCACATCGACCTCATGCTCATAGGCCAGGGACGGCGCGGCGTTCACCTCGCCACTCGGCGGGGGCGCTGCGACGGCGGCCTCGGCGGCACTGGCCGCGCTACTGGCGGCATCGGCGGAATAGAGATGGGCGGCCGGCAGCGCCGCGCTCTCGCCGCCGCGGCTGCAGGCAGCGATGGACACCGCCAGCGCCAGGGAAGCGCCCCAGCGACACCAGCGCCGACGCGCAGGCGCGACGACATCGACCGTGCCATCCGCTGCTGCGACGCCCTCCGGATCGATCGCGGTGTCGCGCACGACATGGCCATGATGGCGACGTCCCTTGTCCTGCATTGCAGTGCTCCTGATTGGCGAAAGCCTTCAGGGTAATCCAATGGCAGGGGCGCTGGCAGCACGGCACGGCTACCCTGGCGGATCGACCCACTCCAGGAACCCCGATGCGCAAGCACCTGCTCGCCGCCGCCCTGCTCGCCGCCCTCGCCGGCTGCCAGAAACCCGCCGACGCGCCCGCCGCCAGCAACGCAGCCCCCAGCCAGGCCGCGGCCGCGCCCGATGCAGCCGCCGACGCCAGCTTCGCCGCGCTGTCCAAGCGCGCCGTCGACACCTGGATGCAGCTGTCCCCGGTCGGCGCCACCCAGACCGGCGACCATCGCTACGACAGCGAACTGGACGACCTCAGCGCCGCCGGCCGGCAGAAGAGCCTGGACGCGAGCAAGCAGTTGCTGGCCGAGCTGGACAAGCTCGACGTGGCCAAGCTCTCGCGCGAGAACCAGGTGGACGCGGCGATCCTGCGCAACCAGTTGCAATCGGACATCTGGAACAGCGAGGTGGCGCAGGGCTGGGCGACCGACCCGCAGGTCTACAACGGCCTGGCCGGCGGCGCGATCTACGGACTGATGGCGCGCGAGTTCGCGCCGCTGCCGGAGCGGCTGAAGTCGGCCACTGCGCGCATGGAGAAGATCCCGGCGCTGTTCGCGCAGGCGCGCGCCAACCTCGACCCGGCCCGCGTGTCGGAGATCAGCGCCAAGACCGTGGCCAAGCAGAACCGCGGCATCCTCAGCATCGTCGACAGCTTCATCGTCCCGCACATCCAGGAACTGCCGCAGGCCGACGCGCAGCGCCTGCAGGCGGCGATCGAGGGCCTGAAGAAGGCCGTGGCCGAACAGCAGACCTGGCTGGACCAGACCCTGGTGCCCAACGCCAAGGGCGACTTCCGCCTTGGGGCGGAGAAGTACGACCAGAAGTTGAAGTTCGCGCTCAACTCCTCGCTGTCGCGCGCCGAGATCAAACAGCGCGCCGAAGCCGAGCTCACGCGCGTGCGCCAGGACATGTACGGCATCGCCCGCACCGTGCTGAAAGACAAGCCCGGCGCGCCGGCGCTGGTCGATGCGCCCAGCGACGAACAGCAGCAGAAGGCGATCGAGGCGGCGCTGGAGCTGGCCTATGCGCAGCATCCGGCGCGCGACAAGGTGGTCGAAGCCGCCAAGGCCTCGCTGGCCGATGCCACCGACTTCGTGCGCAAGAAGGATCTGGTGACCCTGCCCGATGCGCCGGTGGACATCATCCTCATGCCCGAATTCCAGCGCGGCGTGGCGGTGGCGTACTGCGATTCGCCCGGTCCGCTGGACAAGAACCTGAAGACCTTCTACGCGGTGTCGCCGATTCCCGACGACTGGACCGCGCAGCAGGCCGACTCGTTCCTGCGCGAATACAACAGCCGCATGATCCACCTGCTGAGCATCCACGAGGGTGTGCCCGGGCATTACGTGGAAGGCTGGCACTCGGCCAAGTTCCCGTCGACGCTGCGCGGCGTGCTGCGCTCGGGCGTGTTCGCCGAAGGCTGGGCGGTGTACACCGAGCGGATGATGCAGGAGCAGGGCTACCTGGACAACGACCCGCTGTTCCACCTGGTGCAGCTAAAGTTCTATCTGCGCAGCATCGCCAACGCGCTGCTCGACCAGGGCGTGCACGTGGACGGCTGGAGCAAGGAACAGGCGCTGCACCTGATGGTCCACGACACCTTCCAGCAGCAGAGCGAGGCCGAGGGCAAGTGGGTGCGCGCACAGCTGACCTCGGCGCAGTTGCCGACCTACTTCGTCGGCGTGCAGGAGCACCTGGACCTGCGCAAGGCGATGCAGGACAAGCTCGGCGCCAAGTTCAACCTCAAGGCCTACCACGACCAGGTGCTGTCCTACGGCGCGCCACCGGTGCGGTTCGTGCGCGAGCTGATGCTGGACGAGCCAATCAAGTAGTCGAGATTGGGGAGTCGGGATTGGGGATTGGCAACGGCGGCATTGCTGACATGCTCAGAGAAAAAAGCCCCCTCGCTTGAGGGGGCTGCCGCAAGCGGCGAAAAACGTGCGGTCCGGATTGTGTGGCTGGAGCTGATGGTCGCAGCGCAAGCAGCCATCTTGCTGCGATCGCACCGCGATCGCGTCAAGCCGATGCGTGACCAGTAGCGCCAAGGCGCTTTGCCAGGCGCCGCCGTCAGCGGCGACGCCTGCGCGGCTCACTCGCCGTACACCTCGATTTCCGAGTAGGCCAGCCACGAGTACAGGTTGTTGGCCTCGATCTTCAGGTACTGCGAGACACTGCCATCCAGGGCGATGTACACCGGCGCCACGTCCGACTGGTCGGGCTCGGTGTAGTACTGCGGATTGTCGAAGTACACCGGTCCCGGGCTGGAGCTCCCGCCGAACACCGCGCCGTGACGGCCAGCGGAGACGGCGAAGTCGATCGGCTGCGGCGTGCCCGCGGTTTCGCTGGCTGCGGTGCGCACGGTGATGCGCACGCCGGTGACCTTGCGCATCTGTCCCAGGTTCACGGTGACACTGCCCCAGTTGGTGCGCGCGTTCCAGTAATCCGTGTCGCTGAAGAAGCGGCCGTCGTACAGCGAGGCCAGGTTGTCCGAATTGGTCGGCGAGGTCGCACCGATGATCGGCAGGCGCTTGATCAGGTTGAGCGAGGACGGCGCCACATACTGCACCTTGCGCAGCGGCAGGCCCGCCTCGCTGTAGCCGGTGTTGCTCAGGCCGGCCTTGATGTAGGCCT
Source organism: Xanthomonas sacchari (assembly GCF_040529065.1). Taxonomy (NCBI): domain Bacteria; kingdom Pseudomonadati; phylum Pseudomonadota; class Gammaproteobacteria; order Lysobacterales; family Lysobacteraceae; genus Xanthomonas; species Xanthomonas sacchari. Next base: position 3,432,823 of record NZ_CP132343.1, read on the forward strand.
CGCGCTCGATCGGCCGCGTCTGGGTGTTGCCGTAGCGCGAGGCGATCGCAGCGACGATCGGTGCGGCGAACGAGGTGCCGGAAACCGCTTCGGTACCGCCGTCGTAGATGAGGTTGGTGATTTCGTGCGCCGGTGCCCACGCCTCGATGCAGGGCCCGACCGTCGATCCCTTGGCATAGCCGCCCCACCGATCGCTGTTCTGGGCACCGCCGAAGCGCGCGCCATCGCGCTGCAATCCGCCAACCACGACGATGCCGTCCATGTCGCGTGCAGACCCTTGCTGGGTCTGCGGATCGACATAGCCGAACGCCACCTTGCACGCATCCTGCTCCAGCGGCGAGAGCCCAACGGTGTAGGCATTGCCCGCCGACTGGGTGATGAAGAAGCGATTGCTCGCCGCGCGCATGCGGCGGCCCCAGCGATTGCTGGCGTTGAACGGGTTGTAGGTTCCGCCCGGGCTCTGATTGAACGACATGTTCAGGACGGCGAATTCGCCCGACGCTTCGGCGTAGCGCACTGCTGCATCCAGTGCCGTGGCGACGGTGCTTTCGTTCAGATCGGCAAGGCCGAACGCCTTGATCGGCTGGCCAGGATTGACGCCACGCACCAGTTGCCCATTCTGTCTGGCACCGATCAGGCCGGCCGTCGCGGTGCTGTGCAGCGGGTTGGGCGACAGCGTCGGGAAGTCCTGGCGATACACCACGTTGAGCTCGGAATGCGGCGGATTGTCGAGCACCGCATCGAGCAGATAGGCGGGATTGGAGGTGGTGAATCCATCATTGGTCTGCGTATACGGCAATGCCCACGACGTGATCTCGCCACCATTGACGATGTCGCCCGCGGCCGAGAACGTGGCGTGCGCCGCCTCGACCCCGCGCACCGACACCACCCAGTCGGCCTTGAGCAGTTGCGCCGCGGTGCGCTCCGGCATCCAGGCATAGACGGTGCTGGAGACCGTGGACAGCACCCGCTCGATCTTCACCCCCGGCAACTGCGCGATCTGGTCGGCGAAGTGGACCATGCCGGTGCTGTTCTCGTGCGCGCGGATCGCCGGATCCAGCGTGCGGTAGTCCGAGGGACGGGATTTGGCGTACAGGCGCGTGGTCTCCTGCAGCACGAACGGGTTGAGATCGATCGCATACAGGCGTCGCCCCTGCGTATCGGTGCGCGGCATGGTCGCTTCCTGCAGCATGCGCCTGGCCGGGAACTTGCCGCCGCCGGCCGCTTGCGGCTGCGCGTGCGCGGAGGCGACGGCCAGGCTCGCCAGCAGCGCGGCCAGCAGCAGTTCGGTCGATGTCTTCTTCATGAACTCATCCTTTGACTGGGGGATGCCCCGCTCATCGGGGCACCGGAACAGGGGTTCCACCCATCAAGGACGAGAGGCATGCGCACCTCCCCTACCGCATGCGCGGCATCGTCTACTCAGGCAGACGCTGCACGCTGCGCATCACAGTCCGCGCATGTGTCGCATCGCTGCGGCAGCGTCGGCAAGGCGATAGAGAGTAGGCACCGATGTCGCGATGCGATGACGCAAATCCTGTGCGCATGCGCGATGCCTGGCATGCGCAGATCCAAGGCACGAGGCGTCGCAGCGCGCCCGTGTGCGGGCGCGGCGACGCGGCGCGTTATCCGACGCGTTCTGCCGGCGTCTCGCTGCTCCACAGCAGCATCGCGTCGCCGTAGCTGAAGAAGCGGTAGCGCTGGGCGATCGCGTGGCGGTAGGCGGCGAAGATGCGCTCGCGGCCGGCGAAGGCCGAGACCATCATCAGCAACGTGCTCTCGGGCAGATGGAAGTTGGTCACCATCGCGTCGACGCTGCGGATGCGGTAGCCGGGCAGGATGAAGATCTGCGTCTCGCCGGCGAACGGATGCAGCTCGCCGTCCTTGGACGCACTCTCCAGCGCGCGCACCACCGTGGTCCCGACCGCGATCACGCGGCCGCCAGCCGCGCGCGTGCGCCGCACCTGCTCGACCAGGCTTGCACCGACGTTGAGCCACTCGCGGTGCATCTGGTGCTGCTCCAGCGCTTCCACCCGCACCGGCTGGAAGGTGCCGGCACCCACATGCAGGGTCACGTGCCCGACCTCGACCCCGCGCTGCTGCAGCGCCTGCAGCAACGGCGCGTCGAAATGCAGCCCGGCGGTCGGCGCGGCGACCGCACCGGCCTCGCGCGCGAACACGGTCTGGTAGCGCTCGCGGTCGTCCAGGCCCGGCTCGCGGCGGATGTACGGCGGCAACGGCAAGCGTCCTGCCTGCTGCAGCCAGTGCTCCAGCGCGCCGTCCACATGGAACTGCAACTGGTAGAACTCGCCATCGCGGCCCAGCACCTCGGCCTCGCCGCCGGCATCCAGGGCGATGTGTGCACCGGCCTTGGGCGACTTGCTCACGCCCAGTTGCGCCCGCGCGCGCTGGCCGCCGAGCAGCCGCTCGATCAGGATCTCGACCCGCCCGCCGGTGCTCTTCTGCCCGAACAGCCGCGCCGGGATCACCCGCGTGTCGTTGAAGATCAGCAGGTCGCCGGCACGCAGCAACTCGGGCAGGTCGCGCACATGCCGATCGGCGAAGAGCGCCGGCGCCGGTGGTACCAGCAGCAGCCGGCTGGCCGAGCGCTCGGCCAGCGGCTCCTGCGCGATCAGGTCTTCAGGCAGGTCGTAGTGGAAATCGGACTTTTTCAAGGCGCCGGGACGATCAGGAACGGGGCCGGCCATTGTAGCGGCGCCGGGATTGGGGATTCGGGATTGGGGATTGGCAAGAGCGCGGCGATCCCGCTTTTGCTTCAACGAATCCCCAATCCCGAATCCCCAATCCCGGCCCCTCAGCGCTCGAACTTGGTGGACAGAATGATCGACGAAGTGGTGCGCTCCACCCCGTCCAGCGCGCCGATGCGGTCGGTCAGTTCGTCCATGTCGTTGACGCCCGGCACCACGCCGAGCGCGATCAGGTCGAAGGAGCCGCTGACCGAATGCAGCACGCGCACCGCATCGATCTCGCGCAGCGCCTTGACCACCGAGGTCATCTTCTTCGGCAGCACGGTGATCAGGATGTGCGCGCGGATGTGGCCCTGTTCGTAGTCGTCGCGGGTGCGCACGGTGTAGCCGCAGATCACCCCCTCGCGCTCGAGGCGCTCGATCCGGCTCTGTACCGTCGTGCGCGACAGGCCGAGGCGTCGGGCGATCTGGGCGGTGGAGGCGCGCGCATCCTCGCGCAGCAGCGACAGCAGGGCGTCGTCGGAAGCAGTGATCTTCATGGCCGGCGATTTTCGTCGAATCGACGAAATCGCGTCAATTCCCGCACGGATTCACGCTGCCATTCGACGATCCTGTCCCGATAATAGACAGGATCGTCACCAGACAGCCCGCCTTCAGGAGATTGCCCATGACCGTACTCGGCCCCCTCGCCCCGCTCCGTGCCCATGCCGGCGATCGCCTGACCAGTGGCCTGGACGACGCCAGCATCGAACGCCTGGCGGCCTCGCATCCGGCGCTGCGCGCCGCGATCGAGGCGGCAGGCGACGACTACGCGCGCATCGCTGCCGAATTCGGCGAGTTGCTGGAACTGGACGAAGCCGAGCAGATCCGCCGCCTGCAGGCCGGGTTCGTCAATTTCTACGCCGACGACGCGGTGACCCCCTACGTGGCGCTGAGCGCGAGCGGCCCGTGGGTGGTGACCTTGAAGGGCGCAGTGCTGTACGACGCCGGCGGCTACGGCATGCTCGGCTTCGGCCACACCCCGGAGGCGGTGCTGGAGGCGATGGCGCGGCCGCAGGTGATGGCCAACGTGATGACCCCCAACCTGTCGCAGCTGCGCTTCGAGCGCGCGCTGCGCGCGGAGATCGGCCACCGCCGCGGCGGCTGTCCGTACGCCCGCTTCATGTGCCTCAACTCCGGCTCCGAAGCGGTGGGCCTGGCCGCGCGCATCGTCGACATCAACGCCAAGCTGCAGACCGACCCGGGCGCGCGCCATGCCGGCGCCAAGATCAAGCGTCTGGTGGTCAAGGGCAGCTTCCACGGCCGCACCGACCGGCCCGGCATGTACTCCGACTCCAGCCGCAAGACCTATCTGCAGCACCTGGCCAGCTACCGCGGCGACGATGCGCTGATCGCCATCGCGCCCTACGACGTGGAGGCGTTGCGCCGCGCCTTCGCCGAGGCCGAGCAGCACGGCTGCTTCATCGAGGCGGTGTTCCTGGAGCCGGTGATGGGCGAAGGCGACCCCGGCCGCGCGCTGCCGCCGGCGTTCTATGCCGCTGCGCGCGAACTGACCCGCACCCACGGCAGCCTGCTGCTGGTCGACTCGATCCAGGCCGGGCTGCGCGCGCATGGCGTGCTGTCGGTGGTGGACTATCCCGGCTTCGAGCAGCTCGACCCGCCGGACCTGGAAACCTATTCGAAGGCGCTCAACGCCGCGCAGTACCCGCTGTCGGTGCTGGCGGTGACCGAGCACGCGGCGCAGGTGTACCGTAAGGGCACCTACGGCAACACCATGACCAGCAACCCGCGCGCGCTGGACGTGGCGACCGCGACCCTGGCGCAATTGACCCCGCAGGTGCGCGCCAACATCCGCGAGCGCGGCGCCGAGGCGGTGCAGAAGTTGGAGAAGCTCAAGGCCGAGCTCGGCGGCGCCATCACCCAGGTGCAGGGCACCGGCCTGCTGTTCTCCTGCGCACTGGCCCCGCAGTACAAGTGCTACGGCGCCGGCTCCACCGAGGAGTGGCTGCGCCAGCACGGCGTCAACGTGATCCACGGCGGTGAGAATTCGCTGCGCTTCACCCCGCACTTCGCGATGGACAGCGAAGAGCTCGACCTGCTGGTCGGGCTGATCGGCCGCGCCCTGCGCGAAGGCCCGCGCGTGGCGCAAGCCGCGGCGGCCTGAGTTCGCTCGACGCTGCAAGCACCGCGGCACCACGACCAGGCAGCACGGGGAGGCGATTCGCTCGCCCCCCAATACAAGCGCATGCGCGACCGCCATGCGCTTGTATTGAGGGCGTTCGCGAACTGTGACAATCGCAAGACATCCGCGTACCGCATTGGTGGGTTCGCCAGCCTTCGCTTGCGCCGAATCACCTATACTGATTCGTCTTCAGGCACGGTCCAGCGAATGCGCACCCCTCTTCTTCTTTCCATGGGCCTGCTCTTCGCAGCCGCTCATCCCTCGGCGCACGCCGCTGCCTTTTCCGAAGGCGAACTGCTATTCGACCAGCCCGGATGGGACTACTCCCCCAGCTCGCTCATCGATCTGGATGGAAAAGAGAAAGTGTGGTGGTGCGGCCATCTGAATGGCCATGACGTCGTCAAATACCGCGAGCGCACGGGAACGGGCAGTTGGAGCGCTCCCGTGATTGTCCTTCAAGCCAATCAGTTCTTGCGCGGCGCTCGCCCGCTTACCTGGGAAGGCGTCCACACCTGCGACCCCACAGTGACCCGTGGACGGTGGAATTACCAAGGCCAGGACTACACCTACGTGATGTACTACACCACGGAGCGGCCTGGCAGCAACGGCATCGACAATCGCATCGCCGTGGCGTTTTCCAACGATGGCATCAACTGGAAGAAGCACGACGCGCCCGTGATCCATGACGGCGACCCTGGCACCTATGGCACAGGACAATCCGTTGCCTGGAGCGCGGACGGCGCAGCCGGCATCAGAACCATCTACACCTATGTGGATGGCAACGGCGACATCACTTATTTCTACCGGGAATCGCCGGACGCCATCAACTTCGGCGAGAAGCGAAAGCTCAGCCAGAAAGGCCTCACCTTGAACGGGCAAAGCGGCATATCGCATGCCAAGCCCGCGCTCGGCTTTGCGCCAGGATCCTACAACGGGCACTATTTTTACTACATGGCCAGCGTCTGCGAGGCGCATCTGGACTCCAGCTATGGCCCCGCCTATCCCGAGTGGGGTACGGCAAAAGGCGTCTGCGTGTATCGCGCGGAAGGCGAGGACGCGTTTACCGGCACCTGGACCAAGGTGCTGGACAGCGCGCACATCAAGCCGGTGGAAGTCGAACCCGGCTTTTTGACCAACATTTACGGCAGCCTGGACGGAATCCTGCCCACGATTTCCATTCGCTATGGGTGCAGCGGATCCGGCGACCCGAACACCTGGGAGATCTGCTGGTCCGAGGGAAAACTCGACTAGCGCGTTTTCGCCTTGAGACCGCGCTCGGGTCGAGGTGATCGACCCGATAGCGCATCCCGAGGCTGCGTCATGCCGGCATCTTCCCATCACCGCGCGTCGCCGGCACGCATTTCTCCACGACACGCCTGCGTACTCTGACGCCGGCGGTGTCGCCGGCCATCCCTCGTAGCGACGCGCCATCCTGCGGCGTTCGCACCTTGGCCCCGCCCCGCTGTCGAGCGTAGGGCGAACATAGCCACGGACACGTTGTCCGGCCTCGCCCTTCCGGGCAGCACTCCATCCGCCGACCGAACCCGAACCGGGCACGTCCAACCGACCGGGCAGCGGACACCTGCTCAAGTGCCAACGACCATGCGGCAGTGAAATCGTCGGCGCAAAACGACAAAGATATTGCAAACAATTCGCATTTGCATGGAAAATGAACACACTGTCCGCATCGCACCCGCGGCAGACACCCTTTCGCACTGCCGCCCGACCCTGGCGCCGCGCCCGCTCCTAGTGAGGAACGGCCGGTGTCCGCGGCCGGGGCGTCATCCATCCTGCAACCGAACCGCCCATGACCTCTCCGATCAAGCGCCGCAAACACACCGTGACCCGTCAGGCCGCCGCACCGACCCTCACCACCGCCGTGCTGCTCGGCGGGCTGAGTCTGCTCTCCCCCGCGCATGCGGAGACCGGCGACCAGCCCACCACCCTGGACAAGGTCGACGTGCAGGCGCAGCGCGCCAAGCGCTACCTGGTGGAAGTGCCGGACTCGCCGAAGTTCACCCAGCCGCTGATCGACACCCCGCAGACCCTCAACATCATCGGCAAGGACCTGTTCAACGAACAGGGCGCCACCACCCTCACCGAAGCGCTGCGCAACAGCCCGGGCGTGGGCACGTTCTACGTCGGCGAGAACGGCAACACCAGCACCGGCGATGCGATCTACATGCGCGGTTTCGACAGCTCCAGCAGCATCTTCGTCGACGGGCTGCGCGACCTCGGTTCGATCTCGCGCGACGTGTTCAACATCGAGCAGATCGAAGTCGAGAAGGGTCCGGCCGGCACCGACAACGGCCGCAGTGCGCCGACCGGCGCGATCAACCTGGTGAGCAAGCAGGCGCACCTGGACAACGCCAGCAGCGCCACGCTGTCCGGCGGCGACCATGGCCAGCGCCGCGCGACCGCGGACTGGAACCAGGCGCTGGGCGCCAGCAGCGCGCTGCGGGTCAACGTGATGGGCCAGGACAGCGACGCCATCGGCCGCGACCATGTCGCCAACAAGCGCTGGGGCCTGGCCTCGTCGCTGGCGTTCGGCCTGGGTACCGACACGCGCTACCTGCTCGACCTGCTGTACGTGAAGCAGGACAACGTACCTGATGGCGGCGTGCCGACCATCGGCCTGCCCGGCTACAGTTCGCCCGATCCCACACGGCCGTGGCTCGGCAGCGCGGCGCGCGTGGACCGCAGCAGCTTCTACGGCACCCGCGCCGACCACGACGACGTGACCGCGAAGATGGCGACCTTCCGCATCGAGCACGACGTCTCCGACACGGTCAAGCTGACCAACACCGCGCGCTGGGGCCGCAACGAACAGGATTACCTGCTGTTCGCGTTCATGCCCAACGCCGCCAACCTGCGCACGCCGAATCCGGCCGATCCGGCAACCTGGACGGTGGCGCGCAGCCTGCCGACCTTCAAGGACCAGCAATACACCCTGCTCGCCGACCAGTTGAACCTGCGCGTGGACTTCGCCACCGGTGCGGTACGGCACAACCTGAGCACCGGCGTGGAAGCCTCGCGCGAGGAACTGCGCAGTTGGGGGCACAACCTCGTCGACCGTGCGGCCTGGCTGGCGGCCAATCCGGCCAACCTGTATGCGCCGGACTGGAACACCACGCCGCTGCGCACCGCACGCAACGGCGCGCGCAGCCACGGCACCACCACCACCTACTCGGCCTATGCCTTCGACACGCTGAAGTTCGGCGAGAGCTTCCTGGTCACCGCCGGGGTGCGCGCGGACCGCTACAAGACCGACTTCGACAGCCTGGTGTGCAGTTCCGCCACCTCCACCGCCGCGCCCTGCACCACCGTGGTCGGCCTGGACACTGACATCGCCGACACGCTGTTCAGCTGGAAACTCGGCGCGGTCTACAAGGCCAACGAGGACGTGAGCGTGTACGCGAACTTCGCCACCTCGCAGCAGCCGCCTGGCGGCAGCACGCTGGAACTGAGCGCCTCGGCGAACAACGCCAACAATCCGCGCTTCGATCCGCAGAAGGCCAAGACCGCCGAGGTCGGCACGAAATGGAATTTCCTCGACGATGCGCTGTTCGCGACGCTGGCGCTGTTCCGCACCGACGTGAACAACGAGATCGTGCAGGGCAGCGACGGGCTGTACTACCAGAGTGGCGCAAAGCGCGTGCAAGGCGTCGAACTGTCGGCGGTGGGCAAGCTGACCGAGCGTTGGTCCGTGTCCAGCGGCTACACCAAGCTGGATGCGCGGGTGCGGCAAGGCACGACGGTCTCGCAGGACGGCAGCCAGGACCTGGCCTATACCCCAGACAGCGCATTCACCGCCTGGACCACCTACACCTTGCCGTTCGGACTGACCGTCGGCGGTGGCGTGCGCTACTCGGGCGAGATGAAGCGCGGGCGCGACGGCGCGGTCGGCACGCCGGCGTTCGTGAAGTCGTACACGGTGTGGGACGCGGTGCTGAGCTACCCGGTCAACGACCACGTGGCGCTGCGCCTCAACGCCTACAACCTGTTCGACAAGGACTACGTTGCCGCGATCAACAAGAGCGGCTTCCGCTACACCCCCGGCGCGCCGCGCTCGGTGCTGCTGACCGCCGAGGTCCGGTTCTGACCGACCGCGCCTGCCAATGCGCGGTGGACGCCCTATCCTGGGCGTCCACCGCCGGAGCGCCGCATGCTGCTGCATATTCCCGACATCCTCAGCGCCGATGAGGTCGCACGGTTCCGCCAGGCACTGGAGAGTGCCGACTGGGTGGACGGCCGCGAAACCGTCGGCGCGCAGGGTGCGCAGGTCAAGCGCAACCTGCAACTGGCCGATGCCTCGCCGCTGAAGCAGGAACTCGGCCAGGCGGTACTGAGCGCGCTGGCGCGCAGCCCGCTGTACTTCGCCGCGGCGCTGCCGTTGCGCACCATCCCGCCGCGCTTCAATCGCTATGCCGGCGGCGGCAGCTACGGCCTGCACGTCGATGGCGCGGTGATGACCCAGGCCGCCACCGCCGCGCAGCCGGCGCTGACCGTGCGCAGCGACCTGTCCTGCACGCTGTTCCTCAGTGCGCCGGAGGAGTACGACGGCGGCGAACTGCTGATCCACGACACCTACGGCGAGCACGAGGTCAAGCTGCCCGCCGGCGACCTGATCCTGTACCCGTCCAGCAGCCTGCACCGGGTGGCGCCGGTGACCCGTGGCGCGCGGCTGGCTTCGTTCTTCTGGGTGCAGAGCCTGGTGCGCGACGCCGGCCGCCGGCAGACGCTGTTCGACCTGGACACCGCGATCCAGGCGCTGACCGCCAGCGGCGCGAACGCGGCGGCGCTGCTGCGCCTGACCAACGTCTACCACAACCTGCTGCGCGACTGGTCGGAGACCTGAGCGTGCGCGGCGACGCGGACGCGACCCGCAGCGCCAGCGTGCGCGCGCGCAGCGCCGGGTGCCGACGTCCCGACAATGCAGCGCAGCCCGTGGTCGATGCATGACCGCCGCCTCCCACACCAGTGCCGGCATCGCCACCCTGCACGGCCGCAGCATGGGCACGCACTGGAGCGCCAGACTGGTCGCACCGCGCGCGCATGACCTGCCGATGCTGCGCGACGCGATCCAGGCCCGGCTCGATCTGGTCGTCGCGCAGATGAGCACCTGGGACGCGCAGTCTGATCTCGTCCGCTACAACCGTGCCGACGCCGACAGCTGGCACGCCTTGCCGGCCGCGCTGGACACGGTGCTGCGCTGCGCGCTGGAGGTGGCGCAGCGCAGCGACGGCGCCTTCGACCCCACCATCGGCGCCGTGGTCGGCCTGTGGGGGTTCGGCGCCGAGGCCGGCGATCGAAGGGTGCCCGGCGTCGCGGCACTGCAACAGGCCCGCGCCGCCGGCGACTGGCGCCGGCTGCACGTCGACGGCGCTGGCCGCTGGCAACAGCCGGGTGGGCTGCAGTTGGATCTGTCGGCGATCGCCAAGGGCTACGGTGTCGACCTGGCGGCGGCGGCACTGCGTGCGCATGGCGTGGAGAGCGCATTGGTCGAGGTCGGCGGGGACCTCTACGGCTTCGGTCGCAAGCCGGATGGACAGGCGTGGCGCGTGCTGATCGAGGCTGCGCCTGCAGAGGAACGACGTGGCGACGTGGCGCCACGCGCACTCGCGGTCGACGGCCTGGCGGTGGCCACGTCCGGCGATCGCTGGCACCACTTCGAGCAGGACGGCCGGCGCTACGGACACCTGCTGGACCCGCGCAGCGGCCGCCCGATCGCCGCGACGCTGGCCGCGGTCACGGTGGCGGCTGCCGATACGATGCGCGCCGATGCCTGGGCCACGGCATTGGGCGTGCTTGGGGTCGAGGCCGGCCTGGCCTGCGCCGAGCGCGAGGGGCTGGCGGTGCGCTTCCTGCTGCGCCACGCCGACGGCGTGCAGGAACGGCTCAGCAGCGCCTTCGCCACGTTGCTCGACGCATGAGCGTGCGCCGGTGCGGTGGCCGCGCTTCGGCACGAGTGCGCAGACAGCCGCTGCCTGCCGCCGTTTTCTGCCACCAATGTCTGCAGTGTCATCGCGACCGCATCGATCGCACCCCGCCTCCACCGCGCGATGCTCGAAGGCGTGATCGCGCGACATCGGGTACAGCGCAGGCGGCGCACCGTGTCGGGCCGTCGCGTGCCGGCCGGATGCGGGTGTAGCGGGAGGCTCGACAGCGACTCCCGCCTCGCGCCGCGCGGGAGGCGCGCATCGCGCGCCGATGGCCACGGTCCGCCGCGAAGGCGGACCGTCGCGGTTACGCGGCGACCGAGAACGAGGTCGACGCGCTGGCGTTGCTGCCGTAGCTGCGATACTGGTCCGACGCCAACTTGAGCAGCAATGCGTAGGCATCCTGCGCGCTGCTGGTACTGGAGGCCGAGCTGGAATCGGAACTGCTGGCAGAACTGGAACTCGAACTGCTGGCGGCACTGCTATTGGCACCGCTGGTACTGGCAGTGGCACTGGCGCTGGCACCGCCCTCGCCACCCCGCGGCGGCGGCGGCCCCATCGGGCGCATGCCGCTCTTCAGTTCCTGCAGGCTGATGCCGCCGTCCTTGTCGCTGTCGAGCTTGGCGAACAGGTCGCTGCTGTCGCTGCCATTGGCGGCGGCGCTCAACTCCTTGCTGCTGATGACGCCGTCGCCATCGGTATCCAGGCTGCTCAGGATCGACTTGGCGTCCTTGTCTGCACCGCCCTGCGGCGGCGGCGGCGGCGCCAGGGCCTGGGAGAACTCGCTCTCGCTGACGGTACCGCCACCGTCCTGATCCAGCATGCTCATCAGGCCATCGATGTCGATGCTGGAACTGCTGTCGCTCTCGCTGGACTTCAGCGCCGCGCTCAACTCGGAACTGCTGAGGCTGCCGTCGTTGTCGCTGTCGATGCTCTTGAACAACTTCTGCAGCGGATTCTGCTCCGCGGTTTGCGTCGTTTGCGCGGACGCACTGCTGGCCGTACTGAAGCGGCTGGCAGCATAGGCCGAACTGCCACTGCTGATGCTGCTGATCATGCGAACCCCCTAGTGTCATGAAGTGCAGTCGTGGAATGCAGCGATCGCTGCGGTCATGGCTGCTCCGACGGGTCAACCCGACGCCAGCAGTGTCGAGGCATGGGTTGTCAGCAAGATATCGGCTTTGTATCAGAACTGAAACACACGCTGAATTCACATCTAGCGTGCAGGGGGAGCGTGCCAGCGGCTGATGTCGCGCGGCACCCGCGCACCGGCGCATGCCCGGGCCAGACGACGCCGGCCGCCGGTGAGGCAGCAACGCTGCGGGGCGGAAAACGCAGGTCCGGCAAGACCGGCACGCCGCTGTGGGCACGCGGCCAGGCCGGCCCCGCTCAGCGGACGGCGGGCGCCCCCACCTGATGCGGCTCGAACAGATACCCCTTGCCGCGCACGGTGCGGATCCATTGCGGCACCAGCGGGTCGTCGCCGAGCTTCTGGCGCAGCCGCGAGACCTGCAGATCGATGCCGCGGCTGCCCGCCGCGGCGCTGGCCTCGCCATCGCCCAGTGCGGTGCGCAGCGTCTCGCGCGTGAGCACCTCGCCGGGCTGCTCGAGGAAGACCGCCATCAATCGCAGTTCGCCGGGCGACAGCGGAATCGTCCGCCCGTCCGGCGCCACCGCCTGGTGACGCGCCGCATCGACCTGCCAGCCGCCATGCGCCGCCGGCGGCGGCTGCGTGGCACGGACCCGGCGCAACACCGCATTGAGCCGCGCCACCAGTTCGCGCAGGTCGGGCGGCCGCACCAGGAAGTCGTCGGCGCCCAGATCCAGCCCGATCACCCGATCCACCGGCTCGGCGCGATCGGCCATCATCACGATGGCGATGTCGCCGCGGTCGCGCAGATGCCGGCACAGGCGCAGGCCCTCGGCGCCGTCGAGGCCGGCATCGAGTACCACGGCGTCGTAATGCCCGGCCGCCAGTTGCGCCTGCAGCTGCGGCGCACTGTCGGCGTCGTGGGTCTGCAGGTTGAAACAGGCCAGGTAACCGCGGATCCGGTCGCGCAAGGCCGCGTCCGCGTCCGCCACCAGAATTTTCGCCATCCACCTGTTATCCGAGACCACCTGTCGGCTTCCGCTGTTCGGCCCGGGTGGCCGCGTCCGCGCATTGGACGCGGTCGGCGCCGACGCCGCAAGACCCGCGCGCACGGCGTCGCAGGCTCAGTCGGCGGGGGTCGCCAAGGCCTCGATGCGCATCGCCAGCAACTCCCCGCCCCCGCTCAAAGCGAAGCGGCGCCTGGCATCGGCGGCCAACCAGGCACTGTCGCCGGCCGCCAATGGCGGCAGTCCGCTGGCCGCATCGAACTGCGCTTGCCCTGCCAGAAGATGAACGGCCCAGGCGACACCGGGTTCGGCGAAGAACAGCATCGGCCCGACCAGCGGCCGGTGCAGCAGTTGCGTGCGCAGCCGGTCGCGTCGCCACATGAGGTTGAAATCGTGGGTCGGCCCATCCAGCAACTCGCCGCGCAGCGGCCGCTCGCCGGCGAAGCGCAGGCGCGCGCACGGGTCCTGCAGCACCTGCTCCTCGCCGTCGTCGAAGCGCAGGCGTACGCCGTTGCCGCGCAGCAGGACCAGTTCGCGGTCGATCCCGGGAAACGGTGAAAAGGCGGCGTCCTGCTCGATCTCGGCGATGGACAGGCGCAGCAGCCAGTCGTCGCCGACCGCCGGCAGTCGCAGGATCTCCCGGGTCCAGCCCAGGCCGTTGCGCCAGCGTTCGCGGCGATACTCGTTGGCGGGAATGACCCGCGCAGACAGCGTGCACCCATCCATCCGCACATTCTGCACGATCGCGGCGATGGCGCCGGTTCCCCGGCCCGCCCACGGGGACGCGGGGGCAACGCAAGACGCGCCCTGGCCCCAAAAAAACATCGCCCGGCTGCACGTCACTGTGCAACGCCGGGCGACGATGTACCTCCTTGTCGGCTTCCTGCCTTCCCCCTTCGCGTCCTGCTCAGTGAGGCTGCGGCCGCGCATCCAGCGCCGGCCCTATCCTTTCGTTGCAAATCCCTTTAACGCCTTTCCACCGGCTTGGCAGCTGCCTGCTTGGCGGCTGTCGGCGCGGGTGCCTTCGTGGCGCCCACATCGATCCGGTCGCGGTTCCGCTCGACCGTCTTGAGCCCGATGCCCTTCACCAGTGCCAGTTCCTCGGCGCTCTTGAAAGGTCCGTGCGCCTGTCGGTAGTCGACGATCGCCTGAGCCTTGGCGGCTCCCACGTTCACCAACACCTGGTCGATTTCCTCCGCTCCAGCGGAGTTGATGTTGACCTTGTCCGCGGCGAGCGCGGAACCGGACAGCATCAGGGCAACGACCAGCGACTTCAGGACCACGATAAAAGACTGCATGGCAACGCTCCTTGTGACTTGGATGGGGACTTCGCCGGCCTTTCCTGCCGGCGTGGTCAGCATCGCTCGCCACATGGGTACAGCCTATCGTCGGAGCGCGTCACAAACAGCAGGTAAACGGCGCGTCGCCGTGTAGGAAAAACCCTACACGGGCACCCGGGCGTAGAATGGCTGCACACGTGTGCAATCACTTCGGAGCTTTTTCATGGACAGTGCCAAGATCGACCGTTTCCTGAGCGAAAAGTGGGATGACGACATCGTCCCGCAACTGGTCGATTACATCCGCATCCCCAACAAATCGCCGATGTTCGACGCCGATTGGGTCGCGCACGGCTATATGGCCGATGCGGTGGCGCTGATGGAGCGCTGGGCGCGGGCGCAGGCGATCCCCGGCCTGCAGGTGGAGGTGGTGCAACTGGAAGGCCGCACCCCGTTGATCTACCTGGAAGTCCCGGCCAGCAGCGACGCCACCGGCGAGGACACCGTGCTGCTGTATGGGCACCTGGACAAGCAGCCGGAAATGACCGGCTGGGACGCCGACCTGGGCCCGTGGACGCCGGTGCTCAAGGGCGACCGCCTGTACGGTCGCGGCGGCGCCGACGACGGCTATGCCCTGTTCGGTTCGCTGGCGGCGATCCAGGCGCTGCAGGATCAGGGCATCCCGCATGCGCGCTGCGTGGTGCTGATCGAGGCCTGCGAGGAATCGGGCAGCTACGACCTGCCCGCCTACGTCGACCACCTGGCGGCGCGGATCGGCAAGCCCTCGCTGGTGGTGTGCCTGGATTCGGGCTGCGGCAACTACGAGCAACTGTGGTGCACGACCTCGTTGCGCGGCCTGGCCGGCGGCAACTTCAGCGTCAAGGTGCTCAGCGAAGGCGTGCACTCGGGCGATGCCTCCGGCGTGGTGCCGTCGAGCTTCCGCGTGCTGCGCGACCTGCTGTCGCGGCTGGAGGACGAGGCCACCGGCAAGATCAAGGTCGACGGCCTGTACGCCGACATCCCCGAGGAGCGGCTGGCGCAGGCGCGCAAGGTCGCCGAGGTGCTGGGCGACGAGGTCTACAGCAAGTTCCCGTTCCTGCCCGGCATGCGTCCGATGCACGAGGACCTGTCCGAGCTGGTGCTCAACCGCACCTGGCGCCCGGCGCTGTCGGTGACCGGTGCCGACGGCCTGCCGCCGCTGGCCTCGGCCGGCAACGTGCTGCGCCCGGAGACCGCGGTGAAGCTGTCGCTGCGCCTGCCGCCGACGCTGGACGGCAAGCGTGCCGGCGAACTGCTGAAGGAGGTGCTGCTGCGCGACCCGCCGTACGGCGCCGAGGTGTCGCTGGCGCTGGAGAAATCCTCCTCCGGCTGGAACGCGCCGGCGCAATCGCCGTGGCTGACCGACGCGATCGAAGCGGCCTCGCAGGCGGCGTTCGGCAAGCCGGCGATGTACATGGGCGAAGGCGGCTCGATCCCGTTCATGGGCATGCTCGGCGAAAAGTTCCCCGGCGCGCAGTTCATGATCACCGGCGTGCTCGGCCCGCATTCCAACGCGCATGGCCCCAACGAGTTCCTGCACATCCCGATGGGCAAGCGGGTCACCGCGTGCGTGTCGCGGGTGATCGCCGCCCACCATGCCGCCAGCCTCCGCGGCGAGACCACCGGCAGCGCGGCGGTGGCCGGCGGCGAGCAGCATGGCGGGCACGGCTGTTGTTGATGGAGCCGGGATGGGGGATTCGGGATTCGGGATTGGCGAAGCCGGTTTCCTTAGTGACTGATCCGTCCCCTGTTTGCGGGGGGAGAGGCGTCGGCTCCGACGCGGCGCCTTTCCGATAGTGTCATCCGCGCAGCGCGGGCGGCCGCCCTCCACGGGCGTGCCGCCTGCGCCGCTCACGCAAGCATCGACGCCATCACCGTCGATCTGGCACGATCCGACGCTGATTCCCTTCCGCTTCCGGAACGCTTCCCATGCACACTCTGTTCGGCAGCGACAGCTGGCTCTACATCATCCTGGTGGGCTTCGTGGTCGGCCTGCTGGCGCGTTTCCTCGGCCCCAGCAGCGGGCGCTCCGGCTGCCTGTTCACCGTGTTGCTGGGCATCGCCGGTGCATTGCTGGCCGGCTGGTTCGGCCACTACATGGGTTGGTACAGCCGCGGCGAGCCGGCGGGCTTCCTGGGTGCGCTGCTCGGCGCCATCGCCCTGCTCGCCTTGTTGCGGCTGTTCTCCAGCAAGCGCTGAGGCGCGGCGCGCCGCTCGCCACGGCGGCGGCGCCCGTTTACGCTGTGCGGCTCGTTTCCGCCGCAACCTGCCGATGAGCGCCAGTCCGACCGTTCCCGATGTCCTTGCGGCACGCGCCGCACACCGCCTGGCCTGGGCGCGCACGGCGCTGGGCGATGCACAGGCGACGCTGGAGCGCGCCTCGGTGGACGCCGGCCAGCGCAGCTACTGGCGCAGTCACGGCCACGGCGTCAGCCGCATCGTGATGGATTCGCCGCCGGACCTGGAAGACGTGCGGCCGTGGCTGCGCATGCACGCCCTGCTGCACGGCGGCGGCGTGCGGGTTCCGGAAATCCTGGCGCAGGACGCGGAGGCCGGCTTCCTGCTGCTGGAAGACCTGGGGCAACCGACTCTGGCGCAACGCCTGGACGCAACCACCGCGGACGCGCACTTCGATGCCGCGCTCGGCCAGTTGCTGCGGCTGCAGGCGATCGCGCCGCCACCGGGCATGGGCGTGTTCGGCGAGGCGCTGCTGCAGCGCGATGCCGGGCTGTTCGAGGACTGGTTCCTGCAACGCCATCTGGGGATCAGCCTGGACGACGAGGAGCGCGCAACCCTGCACGGCGTGCAGCGCCAGCTCATGGACAACGCGCTGGCGCAGCCGCAGGTGCTGGTGCATCGCGACTTCATGCCGCGCAACCTGATGCCGGTGGCCGATGGCCCGGCGGTGCTGGATTTCCAGGACTGCGTGATCGGGCCGGTGGCCTACGACCCGGTCAGCCTGTTCAAGGACACCACGGTCAGCTGGCCGCTGGCACGGGTGGACGCCTGGCTGGCCGGCTATCACGCACGCGCGCTGCGGGCCGGCATTCCGGTGCCGCCGCTGGCGCAGTTCCTGCGCGACGCCGAGTGGATGGGCATCCAGCGCCATCTGAAGAACCTGGGCATCTTCGCGCGGTTGAACTACCGCGACGGCAAGGCCTGGTACCTGGACAACGTGCCGCGCTTCATCGTCTACCTCGACGAGGCGTTCCCGCGGCACCCCAGCCTGCAGCCGCTGGCACAGCTGCTGCAGACGCGGATCAAGCCGGCCCTGGCGCAGCGCGCGGCGGCCGGCGCATGAAGGCGCTGATCTTCGCCGCCGGCCTCGGCGAGCGCATGCGGCCGCTGACCGCGCATACGCCCAAGCCGCTGCTGGCGGTGGGCGGCACGCCGCTGATCGTCTGGCACCTGCGCAAGCTCGCTGCGCTGGGCGTGCGCGAGGTGGTGATCAACACCTCGTGGCTGGCCGAACAGTTCCCGCAGACGCTCGGCGACGGCAGCGCGTTCGGGCTGCGCATCGCCTATTCCTACGAAGGCGCCACGCCGCTGGAAACCGGTGGCGGCATGCTGCACGCGCTGCCGCTGCTCGGCGAGGCGCCGTTCCTGCTGGTCAACGGCGACATCTGGACCGACTTCGATTTCGCCCGGCTCGCGCCCGAGCCGCCCGGCCTGGCGCAACTGGTGCTGGTGGATCCGCCGGCCTATGCCGCGCACGGCGATTTCGTCCTGCAGGACGACGGGCACGTGCACAACGCCGGCGCACCGCTGCTCACCTACGCCGGCATTGGCATGTACCGACCTGCCCTGCTGCGCGACTGGCAGACCATCGCCGCCCCGGCGCCGACCGCGCCGGGCGTGCCGCCCCGCTTCTCGGTAGTGCCGCTGCTGCGCGCGCAGGCCGAACAGGGGCGACTCCACGGTCTGCGCCACCACGGACGCTGGACGGACGTGGGGACGCCGCAGCGGTTGGCGGAGTTGGATGAGGTGCTGGGAATGGGGAAACGGGAATCGGGAATGGGGAAAAGCTGATTTCCCGCGAGCTTCGGCAACCTCAACCACCGCAGACGTCCTCGCCCACCACAGGCCACAGGTTCAAATCCCGCCCCGCTACATCTTTGTCAGCTGCGGCAACCGGTGCATCGATTGCATGCTGCTTTTTTGCTATTCCGGCTTCTGCGTAGCGCGTGAGTTCTCGCGCTTCAGCTTTTCCCCATTCCCGATTCCCCATTCCCGATTCCCACCCTACGCAAAAACGGCACCGTCACCCGCCGCTGCGCGGCCAGCGATTCGCGATCCAGGCGTTCCAGCAGGCCGATCAGGCCGGCCAGGTCGCGTCCGGCGTGCGTCAGCAGCCAGTCGATCGCCGCATCCTCCAGCACAAGGCCGCGGCGCTGGGCGCGCTCGCGCAGCACCGCGGCGCGGCCGGCGTCGTCCAGCGGCGCCAGCGCGATGCGGGTGCACTGCGACAGCCGCGAGCGCAGGTCCGGCAGGCTGAGCGCCAGGCCGTCGGGCATGGCCTGCGCGGTGTACAGCAGGGTCACCCCAGCGCTGCGCGCACGGTTGTGGAAATCGAACAGCGCCACCTCGTCCTCGCGCTGCCCGGCGATCGCTTCCAGGCCGTCGAGGGCGACCAGATCGCGACCCTCCAATGCTTCCAATGCATCGCGCAGGCGGCCGGCGGCGGCCTGCAGCGGCAGGTAGGCGGCGCTGCGCCCGGCCTGCTCGGTGGCCGCGCACAGCGCCAGGGCCAGGTGGGTCTTGCCGGTGCCGGCAGGGCCGGACAGGTACACCCAGTCGTCGGCGGCGCCGTCGGCGACCGCCTGCAGCTGCGCCAGCAGCCCGTCCGGCGCGCCCAGATAGCGGTCCAGGCGCTGTTCCGGCGGATAGCGCAAAGCCAGCGGCAGTTGCGGCACGCTCACGGCTGGTCGGGGCTGCGCGGCGGCAGTTCGATGATGGTGGTGCGCTCGGTGGCGGTATCCAGCAGGATCGCCGACTTCTCGCCCGCATACAGATCGCTCTGCCGGTACTGCTCGTGCAGGTAGTGCAGCAGCACGTTGGCCACCGCCGCCACCGGCAACGCCAGCAGCATGCCGAGGAAGCCGAACAGCTGGCCGCCGGCCATCACCGCGAAGATCACCGCCACCGGGTGCAGGCCGATCTTGTCACCGACGATGCGCGGGGTCAGCACGTAGCTCTCCAGCAACTGGCCGACGGTGAACACCACGCCGACCAGGATCAGCAACTGCAGGTCGAAGCCCTTGGCCTGCACCAGCGCGGCCAGTACCGCCAGCAGGATGCCGGTGGTCGCGCCCAGGTAGGGAATGAAGCTGATCAGACCGGCGACGATGCCGATCAACAGCCCGAGCTTGAGCCCGACCAGGGTCAGGCCGCCGGCGTAGATCACGCCCAGCGCGAGCATCACCAGGAACTGGCCACGGATGAACGCGCCCAGCACCTCGTTGGACTGCAGTGCCAGGCGGGTGATCGTGGCGACGTGGTTGCGCGGGATGGTGGCGGCGACGCGCGCGACCAGCAGGTCCCAGTCGCGCAGGAAGTAGAAGGTCAGGATCGGCAGCAGCACCAGGTTGACCACCCAGGTCACCATCGCAAAGCCCGAGCGCGACAGGTAGCCGAAGAAGGTCGCGGCGACGCCGCCGGCCTGCTGCCAGTGCCCGCGGATCCAGTCGATCAGCCGCTCTGGGTCCAGCCAGGCCATCAGTTCCAGCCCGGTCTTCTGCTCGGCCCACGGAATCGCGGTGCCGATGAACCAGTCGCGCGCCTGCGGCAGCACGTCGATGAAGGTGACGATCTGCCGCTCCAGCATCGGCACCAGGATCACCAGCGCCAGCACCAGCAGCAGCACCATCAGCACGAACACCAGGGTCACCGCCATGTTGCGCGAGCGCCCGGCGCGTTCCAGGCGGTCCACCAGCGGGTCACCGAGCCAGCCGAGCAGCAGCGCCAGCACGAACGGGGTCAGGATCGGCGCCAGCAGCCATACCACCCACAGCACGCCGACGATCACCGCCGTCCATTTCAGGCGGCGCAGGAACAGCGCGATCTCGGCTTCGGGCGACAACGTCATTTCAGGCGGTACTCCGTCGGCTCGCTGTTGAGGATCACCGGACCCTCGACCGGCGCGACCACCGGCTGCAGCGCGGCGTCCGGGCCGAGCATGCGGTTCAGCCCGGACACGCCGCTGAGCAGGTCCAGATCCAGTTCCAGGCGATCGCCATCGGCGCGGATCGGCACGATGCGCCGCACCACCGAGGCGTTCTGCAGCGCGGCGGAGGCGCGCAGGTAGTCGTCGGCACTGCGGATGCCGGTGATCACCACCCGGTAGATGCCGGCCGGGCCGGCGCTGACCGCCTTGGCGTAGCGCTTGACCAGGGCGTCGGCGGCGCCGTCGGCACCGCTGGCCATGGCGCGGCGGGCATCGGCGTCGCTGGCCGACCAGGTCGACAGCACCTTGCCGCCATCGACGAAGGTCCAGTCCGCGGTCCAGCCGCCGGCCTTGCCGCGGTACAGCTTGCCGATCAGCTGCATCGGCGGGCTGTAGCGCGACGAGGCGCTGGCCACCGCGGCGGTGTCCTGGCGCCAGATCGCGCCGGCCAGGGCCTGCTCGGCGGCGTTGCCGGTGGGCAAGCCGAGGCGGAAGCCGCGCTCGATCGCGCGATCGAGCAGGCTGCGCGCGGCGTTGGACTGCTGCACGCCCACCAGGCGCGGGCCGCTGCCGTCGTCGATGGCCAGCCACACCACCGGCTTGGGCCGCGGCTGCGGCCACACCGGCAGCCCCAGCGCCGCGGCCAGGCCGTCCACGTCCTGCGGGCGGAAGCGCGCCACCAGGATGGTGCGGAAGGTGGGCGCGCCGCTCGGCGAGGTGCCCTGGTCCTGGCGGTAGTCGAAGGTGTCGACCAGATTCTTGGCGTTGCGCAGCGCCTGGGTCACCCCGGGCCGCGACATCACGCCCTTGTCGCCGGAGATCTTGCCCAGCACCACGCCGAGCGCGCGGGACAGGGCGCCGTTGCGGTCGGCCTCGCTCTGGCTGTTGACCGGCACTTCGGCGTCGTAGGGGCCGGTGGCGCCGGCCACGTCGCCCTCGGTGCGCAGCTCGGCCTGGGCCAGGGCGCTCACGGCAGGCAGGCACAGCGCGAAAGACAGGAGGAAGGCAAGGCTGCGGCGCATGAAGGGTCCAGTACTCGACGTATCCGGGGCGAATTGTTGCCCGAATGCGGGCCTAGCGCCAATGCGGCCTGTTAAAATCGCCGCCTTTCCGCCGACCCCGCCGCCCGTGACCACTTCCCAGCCCCCCGCCGCCGCCCCGTTGACCTACCGCGACGCCGGCGTCGACATCGATGCCGGCAACGCCGTCGTCGAACGCATCAAGCCCCTGGTCAAGCGCAGTTTCCGCCCCGAGGTGATGGGCGGGCTGGGCGGCTTCGGCGCGCTGTTCGACCTGTCCGGCAAGTACCGCGAGCCGGTCCTGGTGTCCGGCACCGACGGCGTCGGCACCAAGCTGAAGCTGGCGCAGCAGCTCGGCCGCCACGACACCATCGGCATCGACCTGGTCGGCATGTGCGTCAACGACGTGCTGGTGCAGGGCGCCGAGCCGCTGTTCTTCCTGGACTACTTCGCCACCGGCAAGCTCGACGTGGAGACCACCGTGGCGGTGGTCGGCGGCATCGCCCGCGGCTGCGAACTGGCCGGCTGCGCGCTGATCGGCGGCGAGACCGCGGAAATGCCCGACATGTACCCGCCGGGCGAGTACGACCTGGCCGGCTTCACCGTCGGCGCGGTGGAGAAGTCGCAGTTGCTCGACGGCGCCCGCGTGCGCCAGGGCGACGTGCTGATCGGCATCGCCTCCTCCGGTCCGCATTCCAACGGCTACTCGCTGATCCGCCGCATCTACGACCGCGCCGGGCGCCCGGCCGACCTGCAGGTCGGCGGCGTGGCCCTGGCCGATGCGCTGATGGCGCCGACCGCGCTGTACGTCAAGCCGATCCTGTCGCTGCTGCGCGAACAGGGCGAAGGCATCCATGCCATGGCGCACATCACCGGCGGCGGCCTGACCGAGAACATCATCCGCGTCATCCCGGAGGGCCTGGGCCTGGACATCCGCGCCAGCGCCTGGACCCTGCCGCCGGTGTTCGAGTGGCTGCAGCGCGAAGGCGCGGTGGCCGACAGCGAGATGTGGCGCACCTTCAACTGCGGCATCGGCTTCGTGCTGGTCGCCGCGCCGGCGCAGGTGGCCGCGATGGAGCGCAGCCTGGACACCCTGGGCCTGGCGCACTGGCAGATCGGCGCGGTGGTGGCCGCCGCGGACGCTGGCGAACGCGTCCACATCGGCTGAGCCGCATGGCGGCGGCCAAGCGCGCCTGGCTGACGCTGGCGCTGGCGGTGTTCGCCGCCAGTTGGCTGCGGCCGCTGTGGCCGGCGGAACAGGCCATGCACAGCTCCCTGGCGGTGCTGGGCCTGGCCTGGCTGGTCTGGCACGACCGGCGCTGGCCGCTACGCACCGGCCATTTCGCCGCCATCTGCCTCTTCATCAGCGTGCACAACATCGCCGCGCACTGGCTCTACTCCAATGTGCCCTACGACCAGTGGCTGCGCGCGCTGACCGGTGGCTGGTCGCCGAGCGCGGCGTTCGGCTGGCAGCGCAATCACACCGACCGGCTGATCCACCTGCTGTTCGGGGCGTGCTTCGCGCCGGCGCTGCGCGACCACGCGCGCCAGCGCTGGCCGGCGCTGTCGGCGCGGCAGGCCTTCGTGCTGGCGACGATGACGATCATGTGCGCCAGCCTGGTCTACGAATGGCTCGAGTGGCTGATCGCGCTGCTGCTGTCGCCGCAGCAGGCCGAGTCCTACAACGGCCAGCAGGGCGACCCCTGGGATGCGCACATGGACATGCTGCTGGCCACGCTGGGCTGCGCCAGCGCCTGGCCATGGCGACGTGCCGCGCCACCCCTCCCCTCCACGCCGCGCTGAGACCGACCATGTCGCTGCCACCGCCTCTTCCCGCACGCGGCCACCCCGACACCGAGGTGGCGCGCGCCAACTTCGACTTGAACACCCTGTCGACCTTGTATGGCGTGATGGCGGGAATGCAGATGGTGGCGATGCTGCTGGTGGGCGCCGTCCTGGCCTACGGCGTGCACGAGGAGGCGCAGCTCAACGCCGTCGGCCAGAGCCCGGACGAGGCCCAGGGTGGCGTCGTCGCGATCGCGATGCTGTCGTTCCTGCTGGGCGTCATCCTGCTCTCCTTGGTCCTCAACATCCTGGTAGCGCAGGCCTTGCGCCAGCGTCGCCGGCTGCGGTTGTGCTATGCCGGCGCCGCGATCACCTGCTTCGGCTTCCCGCTGGGCACTGCGCTGGGCATCGCCACCTTGCTGACGCTGCAACGCCCCGCGGTGGGCGCCCTGTTCCGGAACCCTGTCCGATGACGCTTCGCCTCGCCGTGCTCGCTTCCGGCCGCGGCTCCAACCTGCAGGCCATCCTCGCCGCGATCGCCGCCGGCACCCTGGATGCCGAGGTGGTCGGCGTGTTCGGCGATCGCCCCGAAGCGCCGGCGCTGGCGATGGTGGCGCCGGACCGCCGCTGGGCGGCCCAGCCCAAGACCTTCCCCGACCGCGCTGCGTTCGACCAGGCGCTGGGCGACGCCGTCGCCGCGGCGCAGCCGGACTGGGTGGTCTGCGCCGGCTACATGCGCATCCTCGGCGCCGGCATCGTGCAGCGTTTCGGCGGACGCCTGCTCAACATCCACCCCTCGCTGCTGCCCAAGTACCGCGGGTTGCACACCCACGCCCAGGCCTTGGCGGCAGGCGACGCCGAGCACGGCGCCAGCGTGCATTTCGTGGTGCCGGAACTGGATGCCGGCGCGGTGATCGCGCAGGTACGGGTGCCGGTGCAGGCCGGCGAAGGCCCGGACGACCTGGCGCGGCGCCTGCTGCCGCGCGAGCACCGGCTGCTGTGCGCGGTGCTGCGGCTGGCGGCCGCGGGCCGCCTGGCTGAACGGGACGGCAAGGTGTGGCTGGACGGTCAGTGCCGGTTTAGTCCGCTGCGCCTAGATTGCGACGACGTGCTGCTTCCCTGAATGCGCTGCCGCACCTGTCCGCGGCCCCTCCCCCTTCTTCCCTTCCGCTCACGCCAGCCGATCCCATGAAGCTCGCTCCGCGTCCGTTCGCCCTCCTCGTCGCGTCCGGCCTCGGCCTGCTGGCGCCCATCGTCGCTGCGCAGGTCGCGCCGGCGCCGGCCGCGCAGCCGGCGCCGCAGACCGCTCCTGCTCCGACCACGCCCGCAACCGCCACGCCCGCGCCGTCCGCCGCAGCGGCGCCGGCGCTGCCTGCCGAGGCCTGGACACCGCCGCCGCTGCAGCCCTTCGTCGCCACCTACGATGCCCTGTACAAGGGCAAGCCGGCCGGCGACGCGCGCATGGACGTGGTGCATACCGGCGGCGACCAGTGGCGGGTCGACCTGGGCGTGCACGGCCGCAGCGGCTTCGCCAGCATCCTTGGCCTGAACATCGAGCAGAGCACGGTGTTCACCGTGCAGGACGGCCGCTACGTCCCGCAGAGCCAGAGCACGGTCAAGAAGGCGGTGTTCTTCGGCAAGAAGGTCACCGGCGTGTACGACTGGAAGCAGGGCGTGGCGCGCTGGGACGGCGACCTGAAGAAGGACCGGCAGGCGCCGATCCCGCTGCAGCCCGGCGACCAGAGCGCGCTGCTGCTCAACCTCTCGCTGATGCGCGACGCGCAACCCGGCAAGACCATGACCTATCGTTTTGTCGACGTCGGCCGGGTACGCGAACATGTGTACCGCGCCGCTGACCAGACCGAGACCGTGCAGGTCGGCGACATCAGCTACGACGCATTGCGGGTGTCGCGCACCAACGGCGGCCGCAATGAGACCATCCTGTGGATCGCCAACGGCGTGCCGACGCCGGTGCGCATCCTGCAGCGCGAAGACGGCGAAGACCGCATCGACCTGCGCCTGACCGAATACCAAGGAGCCTGACCATGACCCGCATCGCCCGCCCGCTGACCGCCCTCGCCGCTGCCCTGCTGGCCACCGCCAGCCTGCCCGCCCTGGCCCTGGAGCCGTTCACCGCGGACTACCAAGCCAGCTACATGGGCATGCAGGCCAACGGCGTGATGACCCTGGCCAAGCAAGGCGGCGACCGCTGGCGCTACAGCCTGGCGATCAAGAACCAGGTCGCCGACCTCAGCCAGAGCACCGTGTTCGAGGAGAAGGGCGGGCAGTTGCGTCCGCTCAGCAGCGACGACCGCTCGGTGTTCCTGATCAAGAAGAAGGCGGTGACCGCCAACTACGACTGGAGTACCGGCCAGGCGACCTGGGGCGGCGACCTCAAGGCCGACCGCCGCGGCCCGGTGAAACTGCAGCCGGGCGACATGGACGCGCTGCTGATCAACCTGGCGATCGCGCGCGACGTCAACGCCGGCAAGACCCCGAGCTACCGCATGGTCGACGAGGGCCGCGCCAAGCCGATGACCTACCGCATCGCCGGCAAGGAAGCGGTCACCGTCAACGGCAAGACCGAACAGGCGACCAAGGTCAGCCGCACCGACGGCTCCAAGGAAATCGTGGCCTGGATCGTGCCGGACATGCCGGTGCCGGTGCGCATCCTGCAACGCGAGAACGGCCAGGACGCGCTGGACCTGACGATCAAGGCGTTGCGCTGAGAAGCCGGGATTGGGGAATGGGGATTGGGGAATCGTGAAAGCGGTTCCCTGGGCGTGATCGTTCCCGTGTGAGGGCTGGGATTGGGGAGCCGGGATTGGGAATCGCAACAGCGGCTCCCCGCCGGGATTTTTCCCATGTAGGAGCGGCTTCAGCCGCGACGCGGTGAGCCGGAATTTGGGATTCGGGAATCGCAATAGCAATTCCCTGCCCGTGGTGCTTCCCATGTGGGAGGGGCTTCAGCCCCGACGCGCGGATGCGAATCGTCTTGCGGAAACCGCTAGCGACTTGCGGCAGACCCCAAGCGGCGCGCGTCGACTCCTATCCACGGCACATGGACCGTGACGACCGACGGGCCTTTCTCTGCAGCACTCCCCACGCGGGCGCCGACTGGGCGGCGCCCTGCCCCACGCCGTTACTTCTTCTCCGCCGGTGCGGCCTTGAAGGTGGTGCGGCAATCCACGCGGATCTGCGCGCCGGTGCTGCGCCAGTAGAACGTGCTGCACTCGCGCGGGCCGTTCTGGGTGCGGCTGACGCCGACCGCGTAGAACGACTGCCAGATCTCGTCGCGGGTGACTTGGCCGTCGCCGTTCCAGTCCATGTCGCGCTCTTCGATGCCCTGGGTGATGGCGATGCCGGTGTACCAGGCATAGCCGACCCAGGCCAGCAGCACCACCACGATCGCCAGCAACACCTTGCGCCGGCGGCTGAAGCGGCCGCTGAGGATCATGCGACGCGCCGGATGGACGCGCCCAGCGCCCCCAGCTTCTCCTCGATGTTCTCGTACCCCCGGTCCAGGTGGTAGATGCGGTCGATGGTGGTGTCGCCGTCGGCGACCAGGCCAGCCAGGATCAGCGAGGCCGAGGCGCGCAGGTCGGTGGCCATCACCGGCGCGCCGCTGAGCCGCTCGGCGCCGCGCACGATCGCGGTGTGCCCTTCGATCTGGATGTCCGCGCCCAGCCGCAGCAGTTCGTTGACGTGCATGAAACGGTTCTCGAAGATCGTTTCGTTGATCACGCCGACGCCGTCGGCCACGCAGTTGAGCGCCATGAACTGCGCCTGCATGTCGGTGGGGAACGCCGGGTACGGCGCGGTGGTCAGGCTGACCGCGCGCGGGCGCTTGCCGTGCATGTCCAGGCGGATCCAGTCTTCGCCGGTCTCGATGCTGGCGCCGGCCTCGGTGAGCTTGTCCAGCACCGCGTCGAGGGTATCGGCGCGCGCGCGGCGCACGGTGACGCTGCCGCCGGTCATCGCCGCGGCGACCAAGAAGGTGCCGGTCTCGATGCGGTCCGGCAGCACCGCGTGACGGCCGCCGGACAGGCGCTCCACGCCGTGCACGACGATGCGCGAGGTGCCGGCGCCTTCGATCTTCGCGCCCAGCGCGATCAGGCAGTCGGCCAGGTCGCTGACCTCCGGCTCCATCGCCGCGTTCTCCAGCACGGTGGTGCCGTCGGCCAGGGCCGCGGCCATCAGCACGTTCTCGGTGCCGGTGACGCTGACCATGTCGAACACGTAGCGGCCGCCCTTGAGCCGGCCGTTGCTGCTGGCCTTGATGTAGCCGTTCTCGACGCTGATCTCCGCGCCCAGCGCCTGCAGGCCCTTGATGTGCTGGTCGACCGGCCGCGAGCCGATCGCGCAACCGCCCGGCAGCGACACTTCGGCCGCGCCGAACTTGGCCAGCAGCGGTCCCAGCACCAGGATCGAGGCGCGCATGGTGCGCACCAGCTCGTACGGGGCGACGTGCTGGTGGACCTTGCGCGGGTCGACGGTGATCGCGCTACCGCGCGACAGCGTGCCCTCGTCGATGGTGACTTCCGCGCCCAGTTCGCCGAGCAGCTTCACCGTGGTGATCACGTCGTGCAGTTGCGGCACGTTGGTGATCTCCACCGGCGCATCGGCCAGCAGGGTCGCGCAGAGGATCGGCAGCACGGCGTTCTTGGCGCCGGAAATGTTCACTTCTCCGTGCAGCGCGTTGCCGCCGGTCACTACGATTTTGGCCATGGGTCTCGTGGGGGAATTGAAAGGGGAGAAACGGGCGCGCGGCGGCTCAGCCGGCGGCGCGCTCGGCCTGCTCGGGGGTCAGGGTATTCAGGGCCAGCGCGTGGATCGCCCCGCCCATCAGCTCGCCCAGGGTGGCGTAGACCATGCGGTGGCGGGCCAGCGGCAGCTTGCCGGCGAAGGCGGCGCTGACCACGGTGGCCTCGAAGTGCACGCCGTCGTCGCCCTGCACCTGCACCTGCGCGTCCGGCAGGCCGGCCTCGATGAGTTTACGGATGGTTTCGGCGTCCACCGGGCTTTCCTAATAAAATGATCGGCCATTCTACCCTCCGACCGGCACCCGCATGGATGTATCGCCCCTGTCTCCCACGATGCCCGACGACGCCGGCCTGGTCGCCAGCGGCCGTCGCGTGGTCGAGATCGAACAGGCCGCGCTGGCGGCGGTCGGCGCCCGCATCGGTGCCGAGTTCGCGGCCGCCTGCCGGCTGATCCTGGGCTCGCGCGGGCGCGTGGTCGCCACCGGCATGGGCAAGTCCGGCCATGTGGCGCGCAAGATCGCCGCCACCCTCGCCTCCACCGGCACCCCGGCGTTCTTCGTGCACCCGGGCGAGGCCGGGCACGGCGACCTGGGCATGATCACCGACGCCGACGTGGTGCTGGCGCTGTCCTACTCCGGCGAGTCCGACGAGATCCTGATGCTGCTGCCGGTGCTCAAGCGCCAAGGCAATGCGGTGATCGCGATGACCGGGCGCGCGCAGTCCACGCTGGCGCGCGAAGCCGACCTGCACCTGGACGTCAGCGTGCCGGCCGAGGCCTGCCCGCTGGACCTGGCGCCGACCTCCAGCACCACCGCCTCGCTGGCGCTGGGCGATGCGCTGGCAGTGGCGCTGCTGGACGCACGCGGCTTCACCGCCGACGACTTCGCCCGCTCGCACCCGGCCGGCAGCCTCGGCCGCCGCCTGCTGCTGCACATCACCGACGTCATGCACCGCGGCGACGAACTGCCCAAGGTGCGCGAGGACGCCAGCCTCAGCGAGGCGCTGGTGGAAATGAGCCGCAAGCGCCTGGGCATGACCGCGGTGGTGGACGCCGACGACCGCCTGCTCGGGCTGTTCACCGACGGCGACCTGCGCCGCGCCCTGGACAGCGCGCTGGACGTGCGCCAGACCCGCATCGCCGAGGTGATGACCCGGAAGCCGCGCACCATCGGCGCCGACCAGCTCGCCGCCGAGGCCGCACGGCTGATGGAGACCCACCAGATCAACGGCCTGATCGTGGTCGATGCGGCCGGCCGCGCGGTCGGCGCGCTCAACATTCACGACCTGTTGCGCGCCAGAGTGGTTTAACAGGCTGAACCCGTTCACTGCCCGCGGTGCCTCACGCCGCTGGCCCTGGCCGCTGGAAAGCCGGCCTCCCCGCCCCGATATCCCGAACATGCCCTATTCCCCGCTGGCCGACCTTCCCGCCGACCTGATCGACCGCGCCGCCCGGATCCGCCTGGCGTGCTTCGACGTCGACGGCACGCTGACCGACGGCCGCCTGTATTACGACCGCGACGGCAACGAGAGCAAGGCCTTCAACGTGCTCGACGGCCAGGGCCTGGTGCAGCTGCGCCGGCACGGCATCAACGTGGCGCTGATCACCGCGCGGCCGAGCCTGGCCGCGGAGAAGCGCGGCCAGGAGCTGGGCCTGCTGGTGCAGATCGGGGTCAAGGACAAGCGTGCCGGCGTGCAGGCCCTGTGCGACGAGCGCGGCATCGGCCTGGAGCAGGTCTGCTTCATGGGCGACGACCTGCCCGACCTGGCGCCGCTGCGCGTGGTCGGCCTGGCCGTCGCCCCGGCCAACGCCCACCCCTGGACCGCCGAACACGTGCACTGGACCACCCGCGCCCGCGGCGGCGAAGGCGCCGCGCGCGAACTGTGCGACGTCCTGCTGGCCGCACAGGGCCATGTCCCCTCACTGCTGCAGGAGCACGGCGCATGAACTGGCGCACCACTCTCGGCGGCCTGCTGCTGGTCGGGGCGCTGATCAGCGGCTGGTCGGCCTGGAACCAGCGCAGCAAGCCGAGCCGCAATCCTTCCGACGAAGCCAGCGTGGACTACATCGCCCGCGACTTCGAGATCGTCAGCCTGGACAAGCAGGGCAAGGAAGCGATGACCCTGCGCGCGCCGCAGATGGAACGCAGCCGCGCCGACCAGACGATGGCGATCGTGACCCCGCTGTTCCTGCTGCCGGATGCCAACGGCCAGCACTGGGAAATGCGCAGCAAGACCGGCTGGGTCAGCGCCGACGGCGACGAACTGCGCCTGCGCGGCGACGTCGCCGGCGACAGCCCCAAGGTGCCCAGCATCCCGCCCACCACCTTCCGTACCCAGAGCCTGGACGTCTTCCCGCAGACCAACAGCGCGCGCACCGCCGACCCGGTCACGATGACCCGGCCCGGTATGATGCAGACCGGCGTCGGCTTCCAGGTCGACCTGAAATCCCGGCAGTACAAGCTCCTTTCACAGGTCAAGTCCCGTTATGAACCGAATGCTGCCCGCTAAGCTCGCCCTGCTCGCCCTGCTGCTGCCGACCCTGGCGCTGGCCAAGTCGACCGACCGCAACCAGCCGATGGACATCAAGTCCGACGCGCAGGACGGCAACATGATGGCCGACGACGGCAAGGTCCGTTTCTTCGGCAATGTCGTCATCATCCAGGGCACGCTGGAGATCCATGCCGATACCGCCGACCTGTTCCGCAAGAACGGCGACATCGATCGCGTCGTGCTGACCGGCAAGCAGGCCACCCTGAAGCAGGAACTGGACGACGGCTCGCCGATGGACGCGGTCGCGGACAACATCGACTACAAGGTGCCCACCGACACGGTGATCCTCACCGGCAATTACCGCATGACATCGCCCAAGGGCACCAATGCCGGCCAGCGCATGGTCTACAACACCAAGACCGGCGACATGCAGGGCGGTGGTGACGGCACGCGCGTGCACACGGTGATCCAGCCGAAGAACGCCGGCGCTGCTCCGGGCGCCACGCCTGCCAACGGCGCCAAGCCCGCCGCCAAGCCGGCCGCGGCACCCGCCAAGCCGGCCAAGCAAGGAGGCCAGTGATGCTACTCGCCGAAGGCCTGCGCAAGCGCTACAAGCAGCGCGAAGTGGTGCGCGACTTCGCGCTGACCCTGGAGGCCGGCGAAGTGGTCGGCCTGCTCGGCCCCAACGGCGCCGGCAAGACCACCTGCTTCTACATGATCGTCGGCCTGGTCGACGCCGATGCCGGGCGCATCGTGCTCGACGGCAACGACATCACCGCGCTGCCGATGTACAAGCGCGCCAAGCTCGGCGTCGGCTACCTGCCGCAGGAACCGTCCGTGTTCCGCAAGCTCAGCGTCGCCGACAACATCCGCCTGGTGCTGGAACTGCGCGAGGACCTGGACGCCGCCGGGCAGGAACGCGAACTGGTGGCGCTGCTGGACGAACTGCAGATCAGCCACGTCGCCGACCAGCTCGGCGCCAGCCTCTCCGGCGGCGAACGCCGCCGTTGCGAGATCGCCCGCGCGCTGGCGGCCAAGCCGCGGCTGATGCTGCTCGACGAGCCCTTCGCCGGCGTCGACCCGATCTCGGTCGGCGAAATCCAGCGCATCGTCACCCACCTCAAGCAGCGCGGCATCGGCGTGTTGATCACCGACCACAACGTGCGCGAAACCTTGGGAATCTGCGACCGGGCGTATATCCTCAACGAGGGCAGCGTGTTGGCGCAGGGCTCCCCGGAAATGCTTCTTGCGAACTCAGAGGTGAGAAGAGTTTACCTCGGAGAAACATTCAAACTTTGATGTTAGTTTGAGGATATCGCATTGACTTTAGGATCGGTGGAAAAAACAAACCTTTTTTCCACCCCTCCCCCAACGACCTCAGACGTTTCCAACAACCCATAAGCCGGAGTAGGAGGACCAAAAATTCCAGAAACAAGACCCTCATCATCCTTATTTCCAGACATATTTACCTTACCAACGCAGACAGATGTGCCACACTCAAAATCGATACCACTGACATCATTGCGCGCTGCAAGCTTCTCTTTCATCGCAGATAGATAAATTTTCTTTAACTCCTGAGCCTCCGGATCGCCGGCATACTTACCCGCGAAACCACGGAGTAGAGCCGGAAAATTATCTCTATCGAGAAGCTTCTTGGCCTTGCTTAAAGACAGAGCATCGCCAGAGAGTAAAGAACTCTCCCCGATCGGAGCTTCAGCTCCACTCACCTTATTCGCACCATCAGCATCAGCAAGCACATCGCCCTTGACTAAAGAGTCATCAGAAGCGTTAGCCACCGATCTAGCGGAATTATTTTCCGCCACCTTGTCCTTATCAGCGGGCAGCGCAACGCCCCCATCCTCATCTCTACCAACCATCTTTCCGATGCGAGAGGACCCAAAAAAATAAAAAGCCACCACAAAAAGAAGTGCGATGGAACAGAAAATAAAAAGCACCTTTTTCATCGCACCCCCAATTAGAACATTTGTATTGACGCCTCATTCGGAAGCGCAATTACCGTTATATCAATTTCCGGGCTTGGGAGTGCCGGGAGTACTAAATCTCATAGTGACTTGGCCGCCGCAACAATCAGCGACTTGAAAACTTCCACCACTAATAGTAACGACACAACTATTAGTACAGCTGTAGTTTACCCCATTAATAGTAACCGAATCTGCGAATGCGGCCGTTGTGACCGCAAGCAATAACACTCCAGCGAATTTCTTAGCAAAAGCTGGTACGGCCATGATAACAAACTCCTTTTTGTATTAGCCTATTGGTTATCCGCGAAAGCTCCATTGCAAAGCTGACGCTCGTGATACATATCACACCAATCAATTCAACGTCAACACAAATGTCAAACACCGTTACAGCGGGGCCCTGCCGCCGAGCGCAAGTAACTTCTCCGAGACAACGCTAAGATTCAGAACCGCTTCACTGCTGAGTACACACGAAGGATGAAAGCACGGCTGCAGACATCGCTGGGACAGCACCTGGTCATGACGCCGCAGTTGCGGCAGGCGATCAAGCTGTTGCAGATGTCCAGCGCCGAGCTGGAAGTGGAGATCGCCGAGGCGGTGGAGAGCAATCCGCTGCTGGAATGGTCCGAGGACGCTGCACCCGCGTTCGAACGCGGCGATAGCGCCGACCATGGCCACGACCACGACCACGCAACGTCCGAGACGCGCAACGACGGCGATGGCGACCGCGGCGAATCCGCGCCGGCCAGCGACGGCGCCGACTGGGCCGATGCCGAACCGGCCTGGGCCGGCGGCAGCGGCGGTTCGTTCGACGACGACGACCTGGGCAGCGCGGCCGAGCGCGTGGCCGAGCCGGACACCCTGATCGACCACCTGCTGTGGCAGTTGCACCTGTCGCCGCTGTCGGCGCGCGACCGCAGCATCGGCGCGGCGCTGATCGACGCGCTCGACGACGACGGCTACCTGCGCGAGCCGCTGGCCGCGATCGCCGAGACCCTGCGCCCGGACATCGCCGCCGAGGAGGACGAGATCCTCACCGTGCTGCACCAGATCCAGCGCTTCGACCCGGCCGGCATCGCCGCGCGCAGCCTGGGCGAGTGCCTGACTCTGCAGTTGGACACCCTGCCCGAGGACACGCCGGGCCTGGCGCTGGCCCGCATCATCGCCAACGGTCCGCTGGAGCGGTTGCCGCGCAGCGGCGTGGCCGGGCTGGCCCACGAACTCAAGCGCCCGGCGGCGGAGGTCGACACCGCGGTCGCGCTGCTGCGCTCGCTGGACCCGCGCCCGGGCAAGCAGATCGGCGAGTTGGGCAGCGACACCTACGTGGTGCCGGACTGCGTGGTCTGGCGTCAGCGCGGGGTGTGGCATGCGGCGCTGTCGGCGCACGCCCAGCCCAAGGTCACCATCCACCGCGGCTACGAGCGGCTGATCCGCCAGTGCGGCGAAAGCGACGCCGGCTACCTGCGCGGGCAACTGCAGGAAGCGCGCTGGCTGCTGAAGAGCCTGGAGGCACGCGGCGAGACCCTGCTCAAGGTGACCCGGTGCCTGCTCAAGCAGCAGGCCGGCTTCCTGGAGTTCGGCGAGCAGGCGCTGCGGCCGCTGACCCTGCGCGAGATCGCCGGCGAACTGGGCCTGCACGAAAGCACCATCTCGCGCGCCATCGCCCGCAAGTACGTGCGCACCCCGCGCGGCACCATCCCGCTGCGCGCCTTCTTTGCCTCGGGCATCGACACCGACAGCGGCGGCGAGGCGTCCAGCACGGCGATCCAGGCGATGATCCGGCGGCTGATCGAGGCGGAAAATCCGCGCAAGCCGCTTTCTGACGCCAAGCTGGCCGACCTGCTGAAAAGTGCCGGCGTGCCTGTAGCGCGCCGCACCGTGGCGAAGTATCGTGAGGCCATGAACATTTCCGCCTCCCACGAACGCGTTCGAATCGGCTAGCGGCGGCGGCGATGGGTCATAGGTGTGAAACCCGAACCAAGGAGTATCCGATGCGTATCGAGACCTACGGCCAGCAGATCGAAGTCACCCCCGCCCTGCGCGAGTATGTGGAGACCAAGCTGCAACGGCTGAAGCGACACTACGAAGAAACCATCGAGGTCCGCGCCCAACTGGCGCTGCGCAAGCCCGACCACCACGTCGAGGCCACCGTCAATGTCCCCGGCCGCACCCTGCACGCCGACGCCAGCGCGCAGACCATGTACGCGGCGATCGACCTGCTCGCCGACAAGCTGGACCGGCTGATCATCAAGCACAAGGAAAAGAAGCACGACCATCATGCGGCCGAGGTGCGCGACAATCTCGCGTGATCCTCCCCACGTTGCGCCGCCATGCCCTTGACCGATCTGATGGCGGCCGTCAGCACCCAGGTGCTTCCGGCCGCCGATCGCGACACCCTGCTGCACACCGCCGCCGGTCTGCTGGCCTGCCAGCAGGCCGGCGCCGATGAACTCTTCGCCAGCCTGCGCGAGCGCGAACAGCTCGGCAGCACCGCCATCGGCCATGGGATCGCCATCCCGCACGGCCGTGCGCCGGACCTGGACGCCCCACGCGGCGCACTGCTGCGCCTGCAACAGCCGATCGATTTCGACGGCCAGGGCACCCTGGTCGACCTGATCTTCGCCATGGCGGTCCCGGCGCACTACACCCACCAACACCTGATGCTGCTGTCCGAACTGGCCGAGCAGTTCTCCATCGAGGAATTCCGCGACGCCCTGCGCAGTGCGCCGGACGCCGCCGCACTGTATGCGCTGCTCGGCGGCGCGCCACGGGCCGCCGCATGAACACCAGCATCGACGCACGCGAACTGTTCGACCAGCAGCGCGACCGCCTGGGCCTGCGCTGGCTGGCCGGGCACAAGGGCGAACACCGGGTGCTGGAGGCCGGCAATGCGGTCTCGCGGCGGCCGTCGCTGGCCGGCTACCTCAACACCATCTACCCCAACAAGGTGCAGATCCTCGGCACCGAGGAACTGGCCTGGCTGGACTCGCTGGACGCGCGCCAGCGCTGGGAGACCATCGAGAAGATCGTGCAGGTGCGGCCGCTGGCGCTGGTGGTCACCAAGAACCAGTCGTGCCCGGAGGACCTGCGCGCGGCCGCCGACGAATCCGATACGCCGCTGTGGGTCTCGCCCAAGCGCGGCCACGAGCTGCTCAATCACCTCTCCTACCACCTGGCCCGCACGCTGGCGCCGCGGGTGATCCTGCATGGCGTGTTCATGGAGATCTACTCGATCGGCGTGCTGATCACCGGCGAGGCCGGCTCGGGCAAGAGCGAACTGGCGCTGGAACTGCTCAGCCGCGGCCACCGTCTGGTCGCCGACGACGCCCCGGAATTCACCCAGATCGCCCCCGACGTGCTCGACGGCACCTGCCCGGAACTGCTGCAGGACCTGCTGGAAGTGCGCGGGCTGGGCGTGCTCAACGTGCGCGAGATGTTCGGCGACACGGCTGTAAAGAAGAACAAGTACCTTCGGCTCATCGTGCACCTGACCCGGCCCATGACCGAGCCCACGCCCCACGGCTACGAGCGCCTCACCGGCGATTCCGGCACCCGCCACGTGCTGGACCTGGACGTGCCGCTGATCACCCTGCCGGTGATGCCCGGCCGCAACCTGGCGGTGCTGACCGAGGCCGCCACGCGCCTGCACATCCTGCGCACCAAGGGCATCGATCCGGCGGCGATGTTCATCGCCCGCCACAGCAACCTGCTGGAGCGGCGCAATCCATGACCGCCGGTGCCAACACCTCCACCCTGGTCATCGTCAGCGGCCTGTCCGGCTCCGGCAAGTCGGTGGCGCTGAAGACCTTCGAGGACCTGGACTACTACTGCGTCGACAACCTGCCGGTGGAATTGCTGCCGGCCTTCGTCAAGAGCCTGGTGCGCGAGGACGCCGGCCCCAGCAAGCTGGCGGTGGGCATCGACGTGCGCAGCCGCCACAGCGACCTGACCCAGCTCTCGCGCTGGCGCGAGGCGGTGGCGCAGTTCGGCCTGGATGCGCGGCTGCTGTTCTTCGACGCCAACGACGAGGCGCTGATCAAGCGCTACGCCGACACCCGCCGGCGTCATCCGCTGTCGCACCAGGGCCTGTCGCTGCCGGAGGCGATCGAGCGCGAGCGCGCCCTGACCGAGCCGCTGCGCGAGGCGGCCGATGCGGTGATAGACACCAGCACGCTCAACGTGCACCAGTTGCGCCGGCGGGTCACCACCGAGTTTGCGCTGTCCGCCGAGAACACCTTGTCGCTGCTGTTCGAGTCCTTCGCCTACAAGCGCGGGGTGCCGGCCGAGGCGGATTTCGTGTTCGATGCGCGGGTGCTGCCGAATCCGCACTGGGACCCGGAGCTGCGCCCGATGACCGGCCGCGACAGCGGCGTGCGCGAGTACCTGGACGCGCAACCGGACGTGCAGCGCTACACCGCGCAGCTGATCGACTTCCTCGACACCTGGCTGCCGCGGCTGCGCAACGACACCCGCAGCTACGTGACCATCGCCTTCGGCTGCACCGGCGGCAAGCACCGCTCGGTGTACCTGGCCGAACGCCTGGCCCGCCACGCCCGCGAACAGGGCTGGCCGGAAGTGGCAACCTTCCATCGCGAGCAGGATTGATCGAAAAGCCGGGATTGGTGATTGGGGATTCGGGATTGGCAGAAGCGGCATTGCTCTGGCTCTTGCGAATCCCCAATCCCGAATCCCCAATCCCAGCTCCCCACAGGCATTCCCTGCGCCCTGCCTGACCTGTTAACGTTCTCCCATGGCCTGTGGCATTCTCCTCATCACCCACCCCGGGATCGGCGCCGCGCTGCTGAGCGTGGCGACCCGGCTGTTGCGGCAATTGCCGCTGAAAACCGAAGCGTTCGACGTGCCGTTCGATGCCGACCTCGACGCGCTGCTGCCGCAGGCGTCTGCGGCGTTGCGGCGGGTGGACGATGGCGATGGCGTGCTGGTGGTGACGGATCTGTACGGGGCCAGCCCGAGCAATCTCGCCGCGCGGCTGGCGCGCCTGGGCACGCCGGTGCGGCGCGTCTCGGCATTGAGCCTGCCGATGCTGCTGCGGATCATGAACTACCCCGAACAAGGACTGGAGCAGTTGCCCGCGACCGCCGCCGCCGGCTCGCGCAACGGCGTGGTGATCGACGATGCTTGAACGCGAACTGCTGGTCTCCAACCGCCTCGGCCTGCATGCCCGCGCCACTGCCAAGCTGGTGCAGACGCTGTCTTCGTTCCGCTGCAATGCCACGCTGGCGGCCAAGGGCCGCGAGGTCAACGCCAAGAGCATCATGGGCGTGATGCTGCTGGCCGCCGCGCAAGGCACGCCGGTGACGGTGCGGGTGGACGGCGCCGACGAAGCCGAGGCGCTCAAGGCCGTGGTCGACCTGTTCGAGCGGCGCTTCGACGAGGACAGCTGAGCATGCGCCGCCGGCGGCCGCAGGCAGGGACGCGGTGCCGCCGCACGGGGCACGCGCGGTGAGCGTGCGCATCGCCGGCCATGGCGCCTCGCGCGGCAATGCCCTGGGCCGGGCGCGGGTGCGCCTGCCGCATGCGCTGGAGGTGGCCGAGCAACGCATCGGCGCCGCGCAGATCCCCGAAGAACTCGATCGCCTGCACCGCGCGGTGGACGCCGCGCGCGAGGAGATGCACGGCCTGCGCCAGCGCCTGCACGGCGCCCTGGCCAAGGAGGTCGGCGAATTCCTCGACCTGCACGCGCTGCTGCTCGACGACCCGGAACTGCTGCACGGCCTGGACGAACTGATCCGCACCGGCCGATACAGCGCCGACTACGCGCTGCGTCTGCAGCGCGACCGCCTGGCGACCGTGTTCGACGACATGGAGGACGCCTACCTCAAGAGCCGCATGGATGATCTGGACCATGTGATCGGGCGGATCCATGCGTTCCTGCAGAAACGCCAACCGGACAGCGAAGGCCTGGCCGGCGAGATCCTGGTGTGCGAGAACGTGGCGCCGTCGGAACTGGCGCAACTGCAGGCGCAAGGCGTGGTCGGCATCGTCACCAGCGCCGGCAGCACCTTGTCGCACAGCGCGATCCTGGCGCGCAGCCTGCACCTGCCCCTGGTGGTCGGCGTCGCCGACGCGCTGCAGAAGATCAACGACGGCGACGTGCTGATCGTCGACGGCACCCAGGGCGCGGTGCTGGTCGACCCGACCCCGGACGACCTGCGCGACTACCGCAGCCGCGTGCGCGAGCAGGCCAGGCTGCAGCGCGGCCTGAGCAAGCTGCGCTCCAAGCCCAGCCGCACCCGCGACGGCGTGGACATCACCTTGCTGGCCAACGCCGAGTCGCGCGACGACGTCACCCGCGCGCATGCGCTGGGCGCCGACGGCCTGGGCCTGTACCGCACCGAATTCCTGTTCCTGCAGCGCGACGCCCTGCCCGACGAGGAAGAACAGTTCCACACCTACCGCGACGCGGTGCTGGGCATGAGCGGGCGGCCGGTCACCATCCGCACCCTGGACCTGGGCGCGGACAAGGCCGATCGCACCGGCCTGACCATGAGCAACGAAGAAAACCCGGCACTGGGGCTGCGCGGCGTGCGCCTGTCGCTGGCCCGGCCTAAGGTCTCCGACACGCAGCTGCGTGCGCTGCTGCGCGCCTCCGCGTACGGGCCGGTGCGGGTGCTGGTGCCGATGGTCAGCGCGCGCGAGGAACTGCTGGCGATGCGCCGCCATCTCAAGCGCATCGCCGCGCAGTTGCGCCGCGACGGCCACGCCATCGCCGAGCAGGTGCAACTCGGTGCGATGATCGAGGTACCGGCGGCGGCGCTCGCCCTGGACACTTTCATCGACGTCATCGACTTCCTGTCGATCGGCACCAACGACCTGGTGCAATACCTGCTTGCCGCCGACCGCAACAACGAGGCGGTGGCCGAGCTGTATTCGCCGCTGCATCCGGCGGTGCTGCGCCTGATCGCGCAGGTGATCGCCACCGGCCAAGCCCACGGCAAACCGGTGGCGGTGTGCGGCGAGATCGCCGGCGACCCGGCGCTGACGCCGATGCTGCTGGCGCTGGGATTGCGCGAGTTCAGCCTGCACCCGGCGACGATGCTGGAAGTGCGCCAGGTGATCCGCGACACCGACCTGCAGGCCCTGCGCCAGCGCGGCGCCAAACTGCTGCAGGCCCGCGACCGCAAGGGCATCGAGCGTTGGCTGGGCTGCGCGATCGGGTAGTTCCCGTGCGTGCGCTGCGTTGGCTCTCGTAGGAGCGGCTTCAGCCGCGACAAACCTGATCGGTACCGCCGTCGCGGCTGAAGCCGCTCCTACAGAAAACCGGCCCGCCGCGCGCGCAGGCCGGGGCCAATCAACGTTGCCACCTTGTGGGAGGGACTTCAGTCCCGACGCCCGAACCCTTATCGCGTCGGGACTGAAGTCCCTCCCACAAAAAAACCGTCGCCCGCGTGCCGGCGTAGATGCGTCACTCCCATCGACATTCCTCTCCCTGGCTTTCTGCCTTCTTTTTTCCTGGCTTCTGCACTGCTCTCTGCTTCCTTCTCGGTGCTACCTATTCCCCTGCTCCCCTGTTCCTGCCCCCTGCCCTTTGCCTCTCGCCCGCTTCCCCAAGAGCAGTTTTTCGCTTGCTACCCCCGTCGCTTCTCTCCGAGCGCACTGCCCCGGCTCCGCTCTGCACTTGCGATTCCCGATTCCCAATTCCCCACTCCCGGCTCCACCAACACTGTGCTTCCCGCAACATGCAGGCGATAATGTTGGGATGAACATCTGACCGACCGCGTTTCTCCGGAGCGCGGCCTCACCCGAAGGGAGCAGCGCATGGCCGACGCCGTCCGCCACGACAAGACCGCGCGGCAGCTGCGCATGCTGTCCGACGCGCTGGACAGCGGGCGCCTCGGCCCGGTGCGGCGCCTGGTCAATACGCTGGCGCCGGCCGAGATCGGCAACCTGCTGGAGTCGTTGCCGCCGGGCAAGCGCGAGGTGGTGTGGGGGCTGGTCGATCCGGAGGACGACGGCGAGGTGCTGGTCCACGTCGGCGAGGAAGTGCGCGAGAGCCTGCTCGCGGACATGGACCCGGACGAAATCGTCGCCGCGGTCGAAGACCTGGACATCGACGACCTCGCCAACCTGGTCGAGGACCTGCCGGACACGGTCATCGACGAAGTGCTCAAGTCGATGGACCGCGAGAACCGCGAGCGGCTCGAGCAGGTGCTGTCGTATCCCGAGGACAGCGCCGGGCGCCTGATGAACCCGGACGTGGTCACCGTGCGCGCCGATGTCAATGTCGACGTGGTGCTGCGCTACCTGCGCCTGCGCGGCGAATTGCCGGACCACACCGACCACCTGTTCGTGGTCAGCCGCCGCCACCAGTATCTGGGGCGGGTGTCGCTGGCGGCACTGGTCACCCACGAGGACTCCACCCCGATCAACCGGCTGATCGACGACGAGCAGCCGGCCATCGACGTCGGCGAAGGCGCCGACGAGGTCGCGCGGCAGTTCTCCGACCACGACTGGATCTCCGCGCCGGTGGTGGACGACAACAACATCCTGCTCGGCCGCATCACCATCGACGACGTGGTCGACATCATCCGCGACCAGGCCGAGCACCAGGCGATGAGCGCGGCCGGCCTGGACGAGGACGAAGACCTGTTCAGCCCGGTGCGGCGCGCGTTCCGGCGCCGCCTGCTGTGGCTGACGATCAACCTCGGCACTGCCTTCATCGCCTCCAGCGTGGTCGGCCAGTTCGAAGGCACCATCGCCAAGCTGGTGGCGCTGGCCGCGTTGATGCCGATCGTGGCCGGCATGGGCGGCAACGCCGGCACCCAGGTGCTGGCGCTGATGGTGCGCGGCCTGGCCCTGGGCCAGATCGGCGCCTCCAACGTGATCGTGCTGCTGCGCAAGGAGCTGTCGGTGGCGCTGATCAACGGCCTGGCGCTGGGCATCGGCCTGGGCCTGATCGTGCTGCTGTGGTTCAAGCAGCCGCTGCTGTCACTGGTGATCGGCTCGGCCCTGACCATCAACCTGCTCACCGCCGCGCTGGGCGGCGTGCTGGTGCCCCTGACGCTCAAGCGCCTGGGCTTCGACCCGGCCCTGGCCGGCGGGGTGATCCTGACCACGCTGACCGACGTGATGGGCTTCCTCAGCTTCCTCGGCCTGGCCACCCTGGTTCTGCTGTAGAACGTGCGCGTGCGCGGCGACTGCACGCGTCGCCGCAACCACCCCGGCACGACGCGCACGACGCGCCGGCACGCGCCTTGGCCGCCGGCTGACTGGCGCATGTCCGCCGCCGCTGCCCGGGTTGTCGGAAAGACGCCAAGGCCACGATACTGCGGGCTCACCACCCGAGGGCCAGCCATGTCGATGCGTTCGTTGCTGCTTCTGCTGTGCCTGTCGATGGTCGGCTGCAGCAGTTTGCCCAGCGACCCGGCCACCGGCCACTTCGTCAGCCGCCAGCTCACCCTCGATGGACGCATCTACCGCTACCAGGTGTTCGTGCCGGCGCCGGCGCATCGCCAGGGCCCGGTGCCGGTCGTGCTGTTCCTGCACGGCTCTGGCGAGCGCGGCGACGACGGCCGCGACCAGACCACGTCCGGCCTGGGCCCCTACCTGCGCCGCCACCTGGCCGATTTCCCGGCCCTGGTGGTGATGCCGCAGGCGCCCGACGGCGAGGAATGGAACGGCGCCAACGCGACCATGGCGCTGCAGGCGCTGGACGACAGCAGCGCCGAGTTCAACGGCGACCCGCAACGCACCTATCTGACCGGCATGTCGATGGGTGGCTACGGCACCTGGGAGATTGCCCTGAAGCAGCCGCAGCGCTTCGCCGCGCTGGTGCCGATCTGCGGCGCGATCCTGTCCCCGCACGAGGACCGCGAATACCTGGTGGTGACGCCGGTGGCCTATCTGGCCGATCCCTACAGCGCGCTGGCGCAGCGCCTGCGGCACGTGCCGGTGTGGATCTTCCACGGCGCCCAGGACGACGTGGTGCTGCCGCACGACGACCGCAAGATCGTGCGTGCGTTCAAGAACCTCGACGCCGACGTGCGCTACACCGAATACCCGCAGGGCAACCACAACGCTTGGGATGCCACCTACCGCGATCCGAAGATGTGGCAGTGGCTGTTCGCGCAGAAGCGCAGCGACGCCGGCAACGAGACCACCGCCGAGAAGTAAGCCGTCTCCAGGAAGGAACTTCAGTCCCGACGCCCCACCCTCACCGCGTCGGGACTGAAGTCCCTCCCACAAAAAAGCCCATCGAGCGCGGCGTGCGACACGGCGTGGGCCCGACGCCAGGCTGCGCGAGCTGGGCCGCACCGACGCCAGGCTCAGCGTTCGCCGACAGGGGCCTCCACGGCGATCCGCGCCGACGCGTTGTCGCTGCCTGCGCAGCGCCCAGCCAAACCGCGTACAGTCCGCGCTTTCGTCGCGCATAGGTTAGGCATGGTCGCCGCCCTTTCCTCATCACAGACCGCGTTCCAGGCCCGCCTGCGCGGCCTGGACCCGAGCGTGGCGGCGATCGCCGGCACGGTGATTCCACCGCTGCTGGTGCCGGCATGCGACGCCCCCTCGGCCCTGCAGCTCAGCGACAGCGGACGCTGGCTGTTGCAGGTGCTGGACGCACTGGACGCCCTGCACCAGGCCGCGCAGGCCAGCCGCCTGTCCGCCGATGCGCTGCGTCGCGACCAGAAG
This sequence comes from Xanthomonas sacchari, assembly GCF_040529065.1. Taxonomy (NCBI): domain Bacteria; kingdom Pseudomonadati; phylum Pseudomonadota; class Gammaproteobacteria; order Lysobacterales; family Lysobacteraceae; genus Xanthomonas; species Xanthomonas sacchari. The sequence continues at coordinate 3,475,914 of NZ_CP132343.1, forward strand.
TTCGCCCCGCCCGGGCGGCCGTCGCTGCACCTGGTGCAGTTGCGCCAGCAGCAGGCGGCCGCGCAGCAGGCCGTGCGTCGCGCCAACCAGTCACTGGCCCAGGCCGCCACCGGCTTCGTGCGCAGCGCCGGGCTGACGCCGCCGCCACGGACCGGACCGGTGGCGTTCGTGCAAGGGTGGATCGCACGCCATCTGGGGTAGCGGCACCGCGGTGCCGCGCGGCCCTGGCGTGCAGGGATGTGCGGGCAGCCCCGCGACGCGTGTCTACGCAAACTAAACCGCGGGCGCCGGAGCGCCCATGTCGGCCCGGCCTGCACCTGCCCCGCTGCTATCCTGCACGCCCCTCGGACTGCGCTGCCCGCCGCCCCATGCCCGTGCCCTCCACCATCGCCCTCCCCTGCCTCGTTCCAGCGGCCTCTTCGCGCGCGTGCCTCGGCGCCCGTGCCACGGCAGCGGCGGCATGAGCATGCCCGTCGCGCATACGGCCAATCTCGCCACCTGGAGCATCTGCGCGCTGGCCACCGCCGGCGTGATCGCGCGGCCGTTCAAGCTGCCCGAGGCGTGCTGGGCGGTGGGCGGCGCGCTGCTGCTGATGGTGCTGGGGCTGATGCCCGGCGGCGAGGCGTGGCAGGCGGTACTCAAGGGCCTGGACGTGTACCTGTTCCTGATCGGCATGATGCTGCTGTCGGAGACCGCACGCGCCGAAGGCCTGTTCGACTGGGTGGCGATGCATGCGGTGAACCTGGCCAAGGGCTCGACCCAGCGCCTGTTCGCATTGGTGTTCGGCGTCGGCATCGTGGTCACCGCGTTCCTGTCCAACGACGCCACCGCGGTGGTGCTGACCCCGGCGGTGTACGCGGCCGCGCGCAAGGCCGGCGCCAAGCCGCTGCCGCTGCTGTTCGCCTGCGCGCTGATCGCCAACGCCGCCAGCTTCGTGCTGCCGATCTCCAACCCCGCCAACCTGGTGCTGTACGGCGGCAAGATGCCGACCCTGGGCGCGTGGATGGCCGCGTTCGCGCTGCCGTCGCTGCTGGCGATCGGGGTGACCTTCGTGATGCTGCGCTGGGCCGAGCGCAAGGACCTGACCGGCCATTGCGCCGCGCGCGTGGACACGGTGCCGCTGACCCGCGGCGGCACCTTCGCCCTGGTCGGCATCCTCGCCACCGCGGTGCTGCTGGTCGGCGTCTCCGCGCTGGGCCTGGACCTGGGCCTGCCGACCTGCCTGGCCGGCCTGGCGACGCTGGGCGTGGTCTGCCTGGGCGGCCGGCAGTCGCCGCTGCCGATGGCCAAGGCGGTGTCGTGGTCGGTGCTGCCGTTGGTGGCCGGCCTGTTCGTGCTGGTGGAGGCGCTGTCGCGCACCGGCGTGATCGGCCTGCTCGCGCGCACCCTGGCCGACGCTGCCGCGCACTCGCCGCAGGCCACCGCCGGCGTCGCCGGCACCCTGCTGGCGTTCGGCTCCAACCTGATGAACAACCTGCCGGCCGGCCTGATCGCCAGCACCACCGTCGCTCAGGCGCAGCCGCCGCAGCTGGTGGTGGACGCGCTGCTGATCGGCGTGGATCTGGGGCCGAACCTGTCGATCACCGGCTCGCTGGCGACCATCCTGTGGCTGACCGCGATCCGCCGCGAAGGCGAGGACGTGGGCTTCTGGCGCTTCCTCAAGGTCGGCGCGCTGGTGATGCCGCCGGCGCTGCTGTGCGCCCTGGGCGCACGCCTGCTGCTGGGCTGAGCGGCGCGCGTGCACGTCGTGGATTCGGCCGCGGTGGTTTCCATCGCAACGCGTCGCGGCTGAAGCCGCTCCTACAAGAGGCAGGTCCGCGAGCTGTCGGTGCCGTCGCAGGAGCGGCTTCAGCCGCGACAGGCCTTGCCGCGACACCTGTCGCGGTTGCTCCATGAAAAGCAACACGCGCGACCGCTGCGGCGACACACATGACGCGCGCAAAGCGCTGTCATGCAGCCGCGACGAACGAAGCAAACGCCGTCCGATACCCTCACGCGTCGAAACTGAAGTCCCTCCCACAACGGCATGCCGCCACCGCTGGAGCGCGCGCCCTACCCCGCGCGCAGCCGCCGCGCCACGCCGCTGACCACGGCGATCACCGCGGTCAGCGCCGCCATCGACAGGAACTGCGTGCGGGTGTCCGGCGAGGCCACCAGCAGGCCGAAGATCAGCGCCAGGATCGCCAGCGCCAGCACGGTGAGCAGCGGATAGCCGCGCATGCGGAACGGCAGGCGGGTGCCGGCGCGGTCGGCGCGCGCGCGCAGGATCAGTTGCGACAGCAGCGAGATCGTCCACACCAGCAGGCAGGTGGCGCCGACGATGTTCAGCAGCACCGGCAGCACCCGGTTGGGATACAGCAGCTCCAGCACCGCAGCGACGAAGCCGAACAGCACGCTGGCCAGCACCGCCAGCCACGGCACCTGCTGGCGGCTGGACGCGGCCAGCGCGCGCGGCGCTTCGCCGCGCTGGGCCAGCGAGAAGATCATCCGCGAAGCGCCGTACAGATTGGCGTTGAGCGCCGACAGCAACGCGATCACCGCGATCAGGGTGATGCCGGTGGCGGCGCCGGGGATGTTGGCCACCTGCAGCACCGCGGCGAACGGCGAACTCAGCGCCTTGCTCTGCCATGGCACCACCGCGATGATCACGCTCAGCGAGCCGATGTAGAACACCAGGATGCGCCAGGCGACGGTACGGATGGCACGGGCGATGCTGCGCTCCGGATCGGCGGTCTCGGCCGCGGCCACCGCCACGATCTCGGTACCGCCGAAGGCGAACACCACCACCAGCAGCGCCGCGCCGATGCCGGCCAGGCCCTTCGGCGCGAAGCCGCCGTTGCCGGTGACGTTGGACAGGCCCGGCGAGGGGACACCAGGCAGCCAGCCGGCCAGCAAGGCGATGCCGACCAGGATGAAACCGACGATCGCCGCTACCTTGAGGATGGCGAACCAGAACTCGAACTCGCCGAAGTTGCGCACGCCCAGCAGGTTGATCGCGGTGAACGCGGCCATGAACGCGATCGCGGCCGCCGGCACCGGCAAGCCCGGCCACACCGTCGCCAGCAGGCCGGCCGCGCCCACCGCCTCGGCGGCGATCACGATCACCAGTTGCAGCCACCACAGCCAGCCCACGGTGGCGCCGGCGGTCGGCCCCATCGCGTCGGTGGCATAGACCGAGAACGCGCCGCTGGCCGGCTTGGCCGCCGCCATCTCGCCCAGCGCGTTCATCACGATGATCACCAGCGCGCCGGCGACCAGGTAGGAGATCAACACCGCCGGCCCTGCCGCGTGCACGCCGACGCCGGAGCCCAGGAACAGGCCGGCGCCGATCGCGCTGCCCAAGCCCATCATGATCAGTTGCCGTGGTTTCAGCGCGTGGCGCAGGGCGGGAGCGGCGGCGGACGGGACAGGCGCGGACGGATGCGGCATCGGCTCGGTCGGGTGCGGAAAACGCGACACGATACAGGCTGAAGGCCGAGAGGTGCGGCTGCACGCGTGTTTGGCCGCTTGCTAGCGCGGATCGGCGCGCCGCAGCGGGGTGGCTGCTGCAACGCAGCGCGGATCCGCGCACGCGGTTGCCAGCGACACCGCGCGGGATGCCGACGGCCGCCTTTCGCTGCAAACGACACGGCGGAACGGCCCAACCCTGCCAATGTACGGTATCTCCTTACATCAGACACCAACGCCATTTTCGCTTACATGGTTGATTCTGCTTGTTGACAGCGCTACTAACGTCAGAAATACTGAACTCGACGCCTGCAAAGTCTCCTATTTCCGCACCAGCCGATGAGGGCGAACGCGGAGCCGGGAGGACCGCAGGCGACGACGGACCGGGAGACGGCCCGTTGCGGGCGCCCCGGCCGGAAAGGACCACGGCTGTCGCTCGTCCCATGGCGTACAGGTCCGTACATCCAGACAAGGAGAGACACCATGATCAAACCGCTGCTGACCCTCACCATGCTGGCGGCCGCGCTGGCCGCGCCCTGCCTGCAGGCCGCCCAGCGCGCGCCGCTCAACGCCGCCGACGCGATCCAGGGCATGGGCGAACGCCTGCCCATCGGCAAGCAGAACGTCAGCCTGTCGCCGCTGTTCAAGGTCTACACGTTCGAGAAGGCCGGCCTGCGCTTCGTGCAGATCAACTCGCTGCAGGACGAGGTCATCACCGTGCTCAGCGCCACGCCCGGCACCGACACGCGGCTGCCGATCGGCAGCGCCGCCGAGGAGCAGATGATCGCGGTCAACGACGCGAAGAACCAGCCGCTGGGCATGGTCACCGCCGCGGCCAGCTGCCCGTGCAACGCCACCGTGGTCTACCGCGACGCCACCACCACCATCGTGGTGGTCTACGGCTCCAACGGCGAGTACATCACCTCGTACGTGATCAAGACCCCGCAGACCAAGCCGCCGCAGTAAGTGCCGCTTACGCGCTGCGGCCGCCCACTGCGGCCGCAGCGCGATTTGACTGTGGCCGTCGATGACCTGGCCGCCCGATCAGGACCGGCACTGCAGCGCCCGGCGAGGGCGATGCCTTCTGCATTCGCGCTGCTCCCTCTTGCGCAGGGGGACATTGGCCACGGGCGAGCCGAAGCTTCGCCCCACACGTCTCCGCACCAGCCGCCGCCTGCTCGCACACAGCAGCCGAATCGCGCACATCGCGCAGCGATGCACAAACGCAAGCGGCCGCCTTCCGAGGAAGACGGCCGCACACCAGCGGTCCGGGACACCGGACCGCGTCGGCTCAGAACTCCTGCCAGTCCTTGTCCAGCGCCACCGCCGCGGCGAACGCCGGCGCGCGTCGTGCCGGTGCGGCCGCGGCCAGCGGGCGCGGGCTGCGCACGGCCGTCGGCACGGCAGTCCTGGCACGCGCCTGCACCGGTGCTGGCGACGGCGCGGCAACGGGTGCGCCGTCCAGCTTGAACAGCGCCACCGCCTGGGTCAGCTCCACCGATTGCTGCTCCATCGAACGCGCGGCCGCGGTGGCTTCTTCCACCAGCGCCGCATTCTGCTGCGTGCTTTCGTCCATCTGGGTGACGGTCTGGTTGACCTGCTCGATGCCGGCCGACTGCTCCTGCGAGGCCGCGGAGATCTCGCCCATGATGTCAGTGACGCGCTGCACCGAGGCGACGATCTCCTGCATGGTGCTGCCGGCGCGATCGACCAGCGCCGAGCCCTCGGCAACGCGGGTCACCGAGTCGTCGATCAGCGTCTTGATCTCCTTGGCGGCGTTGGCCGAACGCTGCGCCAGGGTGCGCACTTCGCTGGCGACCACCGCGAAACCGCGGCCCTGCTCGCCGGCACGTGCCGCTTCCACTGCGGCGTTGAGCGCCAGGATATTGGTCTGGAACGCGATGCCGTCGATGACGCCGATGATGTCGGCGATCTTCTTCGAGGACGCCTCGATCCCGCTCATGGTCTCGACCACCTGGCCCACCACCACGCCGCCCTGCGAGGCGACCGACGCCGCGCCGCTGGCGAGCTGGTTGGCCTGACGCGCGTGTTCGGCGTTCTGCTTGACGGTGGAGGTCAACTCTTCCATCGAGGCTGCAGTCTCTTCGAGGCTGGCAGCCTGCTGCTCGGTGCGACGCGACAGATCGTCGTTGCCGGTGGCGATCTCGGTGGCCGCGGCATTGATGCTGACCGCCGCGGTCTGGATGCGGCCGACGATGCCGGTCAACTGGTCGGCGGTGGCGTTGGCGTCGTCGCGCATCCGCGCGAACACCCCCTGGAACTCGCCGTGCATGCGCGCGGTGAGATCGCCGGCGGCGATGGCCTGCAGCAGCGCCGACAGTTTGCCGAGATTGCGATCGCTGACCTCCATCATCGCGTTGAGGTCCTGCACCATCAGCCGGAAGTCGTGCTGGAAACTGGCCGCATCGCCGCGGGCACTGAAGTCGCCGGCCGCGGCCGCCGCCGCCAGACGCTTGATCTCGGTATTGATCGCCAGCAGGCTGGCCTTGGCCGCGTCCATCGACTCGTGCAGCACCGCACGGCTGCCGGGCAGGCGACGCGCGTCGCGGCGCAAGTCGCCGTTGGCGTACTCGTTGAGGATCTCCACCGCCTCGACGATGGCATCCAGGTGCTCGAACATCATGGTGTTGATGCCCTTGCTCAGCTCGCCGTACACGCCCGGGAAGTCCTGCGGCATGCGGTGGCTGATGTCCTTGTCCGCATGCAGTTCGATCATCAACGCGGTTTCGCGGGAGAAGCGCTGCAACTGCATCTGCATCCCGTTCATCGCCAGCAGCAGGCGGCCAGGTTCGTCGCGCGCGTCGGTGGCCACGTCGTTGTCCAGGTGGCCGGCTGCGATGGCCTCGGCGGCAAGGGTGGCGCGATTCAGCGGCACGGTCAGGCTGCGGGTGATCAGCCAGGCCAGCACGCTGCTGACCAGCACCACCGCCAGGCCGCCGGCGATGAGCATGGCGCGCCCACGCGCCATCGCCGCCGTCGCCGCCGCATAGGCCTCGTTGCTGCGGGTAGCCTGCAGATCGGCGTAGCGGGCGATCGCATCCTGCCATTTCTGTGTCAGCGGGGCAGACTTCCCCATCAGCAGGGCCAGCGCCTCATCCGGCTTGTAGTGCATGCCCAGGTCGATGACGCGGTTGTTGACGTCCACGGTCAGCGCGCGGGCGCGATCGACCTCCTCCAGCACGGCCTGGCTCTGCGCACCGCTGGGAATGGCGCCCGCCCGCTTGCGCGCCTCCTGGTAGCGCGCGCGCTGCTCGGTGATGACCTTGGCGAAGCGGATGTTGTCTTCCTGGGAGGTCGGCAACACGATGTTGCGGACATTGATCGCCACGGCAGAGCTCGCGTTGAGCATCTCGCTGGAAGCACGGATCGCGGCGATGTTGCGCTGGACGATGCCGTCCAGCCGCTCGCGTGCCTGGAACAGGGTGAACAGCCCGGCGACGACCAGCGCCGAGGACAACAGGATGAGGAGGCCAAACGCGGTGGCGAGCCGGGCACCGACGTTGTAGCGCTGAAGGAATGCAATCATGGAATGGCCTGTCTGGGGGAATGAAAGAGGCGACGGATCGCCCCGGATCACGCACGACGACGCAATGGCCGTCGTGTGCGCCCGCATCGAGCAAGGGATGAAGAAATCGTGAAAAATCGTTTCGAATCAAACGCTTGATGACGCATCCCGCTCAATGTGCGGGCGATGTAACGGCCCCCCGTAGCCGGACTTGAGAGGCGATTGCAGACAATTTATTGAACACCCTCAGGCATATGACAGGGGTGTGGAGAGCCCATGCGCGCGACGCGCGGACCGGCAGTTTTGCGTGAAAGGCGCGTGCATTTCTTGTTGCAACAAGCGGCATGACGTTTGCATGCAGCACACACGCGCGGCCAATGGAAAATGGAGCGATCCGATGGCGCACGCCCCCATCCGGATGCGCGGCACAGGCGAAGAATGCGATCGCGTTCGCATTGCCGCACCAGTCGGAGACGATGAGTTGCGCGACGGCGCTCAGCGCGTGCGCGACATGGAGGCACGTCGACGGTGACACGCGATGGATGCACGGATGAGGGCGACGCATGAGCAGGCTGCGCGCGCACTTGCACAGGGCGCAACGTGACGGCGATGCACGGCGCAGAGGCACGCGGTGGGGATGCCCTCCGGCCAGTCGCCGCATCGACCAGGGTGCGGTCGCTCGGCTGCCGCACGCGGCGCCCGGATCGACTGGATACGACGCCGGCGGCACCAGGGCCGCCGGCATTCGACAGAGCGAGCGGCGCGCACTGCGCCCCCCGCCCGATGACACACCTCGTGCGGCTCAGAACTCCTGCCAGTCCTTGTCCAGCGCCATCGCCGCTGCCGGCTGTGCCGCACGTCGTGCCGGCAAGGCCTTCACGACTGCCGGACCGACGCTGCGCTTGCCTGCGGGCGCCGGGGCGGCGTGCTGACGCGGCGCCTGGACCACCGGCGTGGCTGCCGAGGCGTCCAGCTTGAACAGCGCCACGGCCTGGCTCAGTTCCACCGCCTGCTGCTCCATCGAGCGCGCCGCCGCACTGGCCTCTTCCACCAATGCCGCGTTCTGCTGGGTGCTCTCGTCCATCTGCGTCACGGTCTGGTTGACCTGCTCGATGCCGGCGGATTGCTCCTGCGAAGCCGCGGAAATCTCGCCCATGATGTCGGTGACGCGCTGCACCGAGCTCACGATCTCGGTCATGGTCTTGCCGGCCTGGTCGACCAGCGCCGAGCCCTCCGCGACACGGCTCACCGAGTCGTCGATCAGGCCCTTGATCTCCTTGGCAGCGCTGGCCGAGCGTTGCGCCAGGGTGCGCACCTCGCTGGCCACGACGGCGAAGCCGCGGCCCTGGTCGCCGGCGCGCGCCGCTTCCACCGCAGCGTTCAAGGCCAGGATATTGGTCTGGAAGGCGATGCCGTCGATCACCGAGATGATGTCGGCGATGCGCCGCGATGCATCCTCGATCCCGCTCATGGTGGTCACCACCTGGCCGACCACCGCTCCGCCCTGCGAGGCGACCGAGGCGGCGCCCACCGCCAGTTGATTGGCCTGGCGGGCATGCTCGGCGTTCTGGCGCACGGTGGAGGTCAACTCCTCCATGGAGGCAGCGGTTTCTTCCAGGCTGGCGGCCTGCTGTTCGGTGCGGCGCGACAGGTCGTCGTTGCCGGCGGCGATCTCGGTGGCCGCGGCATTGATCGACACCGCCGAATGCTTGATGCGGCCGACGATGCCGGCCAGTTGTTCGGCGGTGGCGTTGGCGTCGTCGCGCATCTGCGCGAACACGCCGCGGAAGTCGCCGTGCATGCGCGCGGTCAGGTCGCCCGCGGCGATCGCCTGCAGCAGCGTCGACAGCGCCTGCAGATTGCCGTCGGCGGTAGCCATCAGCTGGTTCAGGCTCTCCACCATCACCCGGAAGTCGTACTGGAAGCGCTCGGCGTCGCCGCGCGCGCTGAAATCGCCGTCCGCGGCGGAGGTGGCGAGTTGCTTGATCTGCCCGTTCATCGCCGACAGGTTGGCCTTGACCTCGTCCATGGTCTGGCTCAGCACCGCTTCTTCGCCCGGCAGGCGGTCCATGTCCTGCGACAGGTCGCCGATCGCGTAGCGGCCCATGATCTGCGCCAGGCGCGTCTTCACCGCCAAGTGCGAGGCGACCAGCGCGTTGGTCTCGGCGGCCATGCGGCCGTAGTCGCCAGGGAAGGCCTGCGCTTCGATGCGATGGCTGACTTCGCCCGCGTCGTGGCGCTTGGCCATCTCCAGCTGCGCGCCGATCAGGTTGCTGACCTGCTGCTGCATGCCTTGCATCGCGACCAGCAGGCGCCCGGTCTCGTCGCGGGCATCGGTGCGCACGTCGTTGTCCAGCTTGCCGCTGGCGATGGCCTCGGCGACGCGCGTGGCACGGGTCAGCGGCACGGTCAGGCTGCGGGTGATCAGCCACGCCAGCAGGCCGCTGGCCAGCACCACCAGCACGCCACCGGCCACCAGCAGGCTGCGGCCGCGGTCCATTGCCACGTTGGCGCTGGCGTAGGCCTGCGCGCCGCGCGTGCGCTGGCGGTTGGCATAGGTATTGATCGCCTCCTGCCACTGCTGGGTCGCCGGCCCGGCCTCCGTCATCAGCACTTTCAATGCCTCATCGGCCTTGTTGGCCATGCCCAGGTCCAGGACCTTCTGGTTGGCGAGGCGGGTCCGTTCGTAGGCGTCGTCGATGGCCTTGCGCATCTGCGCGCCGGTGGCGTCGCTGACCGGAATCGCGTAGAGCTTGTCGTGGATCTCGCCGTAGTAGCGGCGCTGCTGGTCGACGACCTTGGCGAACTGCTCGTTCTCTTCCTGCGTGGTCGGCAGCACGATGTTGCGCAGATTGACCGCCACCTGCGCGCTGGCGTTACGCATTTCGCCGGTGTAATCGAGGATCTGCATGCGCCGATTGACGATGGTATCCATCATTGCGCGTGCCTGTTTCAACGTCAGCAAGCCGGCGACCACGAGCGCACAGGACAGCAGGATGAGGACGCCGAAGGCGGACGCGAGCCGCGTCCCGACGTTGTAGCGCTGAAGGAATCCGATCATGAGGGGCCACCAAGTAAGGAAAGGAGAGGAGCCCGCGCCACGACCGGGATCGCGCAAGACAGCGGCAGGCCTGTGGCCCGACGCAATGCGACGGAGAGGAAGACGAAACCACTTCCAGCCCCGACCGCATCGGGGATGTCACCTGCGGGTACTCGTTTCAAATAACGGCGGCGGCGTGCCGTTCTTGATGCGTAACTAAGCACACTCTTCAGGACCTCCTCAGCATCGTGACCATGGCGTGCACGATGCTGCGCGCGCACAGCGAAAGCCGCTGATCGCGTCAAACTCATGTGAAACAACGATAAATTTGGCGCCTTCCGGTGCAACCGCCCCACAACCACGCACCAATTTGGGGATTTCGGTTAGAAGCATAAGATGCTGCAAACGGCACAAATACGACATCTTCATGACGCGTCCAGCGACGGCCTCCGCTCGCTACGGCAAGCGGAGGCCGTGTGTTTCACTCGGCCAGATTGGTGCCGGCACCGGCGGTGGCGATGACCTTGGCCTTGACCTGCGCGGCGGGAATCGCCGTGTACAGATAGCCCAGCGGCTCCGGGTAGGTCTTGGACGAAATCCAGGTGGTGGCGTTGGCGTAGGGCTTGCTGGTGCTCTCCGGCACGGTCCAGGTGATGCCGCTGCCGACGTAGTTGTTGATCAGGTCCCAGTAGCCGATTTCGCTGCTGTCGCGCGAGGTGACCGGGTTCTTGATGTTCTCGAAGTAGTTGGCCTCGATCAGCGCCACGCCGCCCATGCGCACGTTGATGCCGGAGGTGAAGACGTTGTTGAAGTAGTTGTTGTAGATGTGGCTCAAGCCGCGCCGCTGCAGCGGCAGGCGCGATTCCACGTTCTCGAAGCGGTTGTGGTGATAGGTGGTGCGCGCGGCGGCGTTCTGGGTGTCGCTGTCGCTGTAGCCGTTGAGCGCGACCTTCTGGTAATCGTGGATGTAGTTGTAGGACACGGTGACGTGGTTGACGCCCTTCTTCATGTCGATGCCGCCGTCGAAGGAGGCGTCGCCGGCGCCTGCGCACTTGGTCAGCGAGGCGAAGATGGTGTTGTGGTCCACCCAGATGTTGGACGGCTGGCCGCTGGAATTGCCTTCCAGCGCGATCGAATCGGCATCCTCGCCGCCGGGCAGCAGGCCGATGGTCATGTTGCGGATGATGACGTTGTGCGCGTTGCCGACCACGCGCACGCCGAAGTTCGCCGACGAGCCATTCGCGCCCTTGATGGTGATGTCGCGCTTGTTCTTGATCTGCACGGTCTTGGCCGGCAGCTTCCATTGCGTGCACACGTCGGTGATGCTGGCGAAGTTGAAGCTGCCGGTGTAGTTGAGCACCAGGCCGCCGGAGCCGGCGTAGTTGTCGATCGCCGCCTGCATCGCTTCCATCGTGGCGACGTTGACCGGGATGGCACTGCCGCCGCCGGTGGTGTTGGCCCCATAACCGACCGGGCCGGCGAAGGCCGGAGCGGCGCACAAGGCCAGAGCGAGCGCCAATGCGCCCTTGCGGAACTGCTGCTGCATGATCTCTCTCCCATCTGTCGCAATGAGTGCAGGCCGCATGGCAGTGCGCGCATGCGCCGGCACGGGGGCGTGGGGGCCGGCGCATTCTTGGAATGCGCGCGGCGGCCCACGCAATCGCCGCGACGCCGAACTGGAATCCCACGCTCCGTTCGCCGCACAGGACAGGACAAGCGGACACGCACGGTCCGCAGGAGACAGACAGCGACAGGCGGAGACAGGCCGTCTGCACGCGCGCCACGGTGGGCGCCGGCCGCCGGCAACGACGGCGAACGCACGCGCATCGCACGCGCCGCCAACACCAACGGCGCGGCGAACAGGGACAGGCGCGCGCCGATGGCGGGCGGCCGCGAATGTTGCGGCCGCAGCACGTTTGCGCGGGCGCGGCGGTACTGCGGACCGCCGCGCGCGGCTCAGCTCACCGTATCGAGGCGGTTGTCGCTGCGGTCGGCGTCGGGCAGCACGTGGTCCGGATCCAGGGTCACGTGCAGCACCTTCTGCGTGCTCGGCACGCGGATCTGCGGCTGGGTCTGCTGCATCCAGGTCTCCACCGGCACGCGCTGGTCCAGGTGGCTGCCGTCGGCGAAGTCGATGCGCAGGGTCGCCGGCATCACCAGCTTCTGGCGGCTGCGCAGGGTCACCAGCAGGCCCTTGGCCGGGTCGTGGTCGACGTAGGCGGCCGCGCGCACGCCCATGTCCAGCTGCCAGTTGTTGAAATACCAGCCGCGCCACCACCAGCTCAGGTCCTCGCCCGATTCGCTCTCCATCAGCCGGAAGAAGTCCGACGGCGTCGGGTGCTTGTAGGCCCAGGTGGCGATGTACTTGCGGAACGCCGGATCGAAGCGCGCCGGCCCGAGGATCTGTTCGCGCAGCAGCACCAGGCCCAGCGCGCCCTTGAAGTAGGTCAGCGGATGCCGGTAGGTCTCGCTGGTGGCGTCGGCGCGATCGAGCAGGGTCGGCGCTTTCGCGTCGGCCAGCAGCGGCAGGATCTCGTCCACCGGGTTGCCGCCGCCGGGCGCGTACTCGCCGTCGCGCTTGGGCGCGAATTCGCCGTGATTGATCGCGTCGGAGGCGTAGACGTCGATGAAGGTGTTGAAGCCCTCGTCCATGAACGCATGCCGGCGCTCGTTGGAGCCGACGATCATCGGGAACCAGCCGTGGCCCAGTTCGTGCGCGGTGATCCAGAACAGTTGCTTGCCGCCGTCCTCCATGTCGTCGAAGACGATGCCCGGGTACTCCATGCCGGCGCCGTGGCCGCCCAGGTTCACCGCCGCCGGCCACGGGTACGGATACCACTGCGAGAAGTGCTCGATCGAGGCCTTCACGAACTCGGTGGAGCGGCCCCACTTGGCGCTGCCGACCGCGCTGCGCGGATACACCGACATCGCCAGCGCATGCTTGCCTTCGGGCAGGTTGATCCGCGCCGCATCCCAGACGAAGGCCGGCGAGGCGGCGAAGGCGACGTCGCGGGTGTGGTCCATGTGGAAGCGCCAGGTCTGGGTGCCGCTGGCGCTGGGCCGGCTGGCCGGCGTACCCACCTCATCGGCGCCGCGGATGGTCACGGTGCTGTCGCTGGCGGCCGCCTGCGCCAGGCGCTGGCGCTGGGTGGCGGTGAGCACCTGCGCCGGATTCGCCAGTTCGCCGGACCCGGCGACCAGGTAGTCCCACGGCACCGTCACCGCGTAGTCGAAATCGCCGTACTCCAGGTAGAACTCCGCGCCCAGATAGGGCTGCGTGTCCCAGCCGCGCAGGTCGTCGTACACCGCCATGCGCGGATACCACTGCGCGATCTCGTAGATGTCGCCATCGGCGGTGGGCGTGACCGCGGTCCGGCCGCCCCAGGTACCGGGCACGGTGTAGGCGTAGTCGATGTGCAGCTTCAGCGCCTTGCCGCTGGCCAGCGGCTGCGGCAGGTCCACGCGCATGCGCGTGTCGTCGATCAGGAAGGTGGCCGGCACGCGCTTGCCGCCCTGCTCCAGTTCGACCTTGGCGATGCGGTAGCCGTCGGTCGTTGGCGGTGCAGGCCGGTCGGCACGCGCGGCGCGCAGGGTGCGAGCGCGCGCGTCGGCGCGGTACAGGTTCTGGTCCAGCTGCAGCCACAGCACGTCCAGCGTGTCCGGGCTGCGGTTGCTGTAGGTGATGGTCTCCTGGCCGCGCAGCGTGTGCGTGGCCGGTTCCAGGGTGGCGTGCAGGTCGTAGTCGGCGCGGTTCTGCCAGTACTGCGGGCCGGGCACGCCGCCGCCGCTGCGGTAGGCGTTGGCCGGCTGCGGCAACTGCAGCGGTGCGAACAGCGCCTGCGGATCGTAGGTGCCGGCACTGTCCGCGGCAGCCGTAGCAGCAGTGGCGGCGTCGGCCTGGGCGGCGACGACAAGGGAAACACAGGCCGCGGCGAACGCAGCACGGCGCAGGACAAGGATCATGGTGGCGTCCGTGGGGAGGATCGCTACCGATGGTAGGCCGAATCGGGATGGCGCGGATGTGCCGATCGCCATCTTCGGCAGCGGATACCTGGCGGGACGGGGTAGGAGCGGCTTCAGCCGCGATGGGCATTCCCGGTAAAGCCCGTCGCGGCTGAAGCCGCTCCTACGACGGCAGGGAGACGCGCGCGCCGGGCTCAGCCCAGCAGCGTCTCCAGCACCGCCATGCGCACCGCCACGCCGTTGGCGACCTGGCGCAGGATGCACGACTGCGCGCCGTCGGCGACTTCGTCGGTGATCTCCACGCCACGGTTGATCGGGCCCGGATGCAGCACCACCGCGTCCTTCGACGCACGGCGCAGCCGCTCGGCGGTGAGGCCGTACTGGCCGTGGTAGTCCTCCAGCGAGGACACCAGGCCTTCCTCCATGCGCTCGCGCTGCAGGCGCAGCATCATCACCGCGTCCACGCCGTCGAGCATGGCGTCGAAGTCCTCGCCGACCACGCAGCCGTCCAGGGTGCCGTCGTCGGGCAGCAGCGCACGCGGGCCGCAGACGCGCACTTCGCCGGCACCGAGGGTACGCAGCGCGTGCAGGTCCGAACGCGCCACCCGCGAGTGCTTGACGTCGCCGACGATAACCAGCTTGAGCTTGGAGAAATCGCCGCCCTTGGCGTGGCGCAGGGTCAGCATGTCGAGCAGACCCTGGGTGGGATGTGCGCTGCGGCCGTCGCCGGCGTTGATCAGCGCGGTGCCCTCGCCCGCCGCCTCGGCCAGGCGCTCCACCGCGCCGTCCTCGGGGTGACGCACGACGAAGCCGCGCACGCCCATCGCTTCCAGGTTCTTCAGCGTGTCGCGCGCGGTCTCGCCCTTGCGCGTGGACGAGGTGGAAGCGTCGAAGTTCAGCACGTCGGCGCCGAGCCGCTGCGCGGCCAAGTGGAACGAGCTGCGGGTGCGCGTGGACGGCTCGAAGAACAGCGTGCACACCGCGGTGCCGGCCAGCACGTTGCGCTTGCCGACCCGGCCCACCGCCGCGTCGCGGATCTGCCCGGCGCGGTCCAGCAGTTGCAGCAGGGTCGCCCGCGGCAGCCCTTCCAGGGTCAGCAGGTGGCGCAGGCGCCCGTTCGAATCGAGTTGCGGATCAGTCATGGCGGGTCCGGGCTATGGATCAGGAAAGGGGAATGGCGTCGTCGGGCGCGGCCAGCCAGCGCTCCACGATCACCGCGGCGGCCACCGCGTCCAGCGCGGCGGCGTCGCGGCGGCGCTTGCGGCCGGCGGCGCGGTCCACCGCGAAGCGTTGCGCGGCCTCGACCGAACTGGAGCGTTCGTCGACCAGCACCACCGGCAGGCGGTAGCGCGTGCCGAGCTCGCGGGCGAAGGCGTGCGCACGCTTGCGGTTGGGCTGGTCGGCG
This sequence comes from Xanthomonas sacchari, assembly GCF_040529065.1. NCBI lineage: Bacteria > Pseudomonadati > Pseudomonadota > Gammaproteobacteria > Lysobacterales > Lysobacteraceae > Xanthomonas > Xanthomonas sacchari. The sequence continues at coordinate 3,491,295 of NZ_CP132343.1, forward strand.
CCGTCGAGGGTGAGCGGGTCGCCGACCACCAGGCCGTGCGGCCGCCATTCGGCGTGCAGGCGGTCCAGTGCCGGCCAGTCCGGCCCCTGCGCGTGCACGTCGATCACCGCCAGCGCGCGCGCGCCGGTGCCGAACGGGCTGCCGACCGCCACGCCGATGCGGCGGTGGCCGACGTCGAAACCGAGCACTGTGCCGTCGCGGCGGATCGTCGCGGGCGCCGGCGCACCAGGCTCAGGCAGGCCGGACTCAGGCATGCCCGCTGTAGTCGGTGAGGCGGAACAGGTCCACGCCGATGCGCCCGGCCGCGGTCTGCCAGCGCCGCTCCAGCGGCAGCTCGAACAGCAGTTCGGCATCGGCCGGTGCGGTCAGCCAGCTGTTCTCGCCCAGTTCGTACTCCAGTTGGCCGGCGCCCCAGCCGGCGCAGCCCAGCGCGACCACCGCGTTGCGCGGGCCCTCGCCGCGCGCCATCGCCTCGAGCACGTCGCGCGAGGTGGTCAGGTACAGGCCGTCGGCGAACGCCAGGCTGGAATCCCAGCCGTGCGCGCCGTCGTGGATGACGAAGCCGCGCTCCGGATGCACCGGGCCGCCGCTGAGCACCACCTGCTCACGCAGCGTGGCGTCGATGGTCTCGATGCCCATCTGCTCCAGCACTTCGCCCAGTGTGTATTCGGAGGCGCGGTTGACCACCACGCCCATCGCGCCGTTTTCGTCGTGCTGACAGATCAGCGCCACGCTGCGGGCGAAGTTGGGATCGGACAGCGCCGGCAGCGCGATCAGCAGTTGGTTGGCCAGAGGCGTGGGCAAAGCGGACATGGCCCCATTCTATCGTCCCTCCCGCGTGCGCGCTGCCCGGGCGACGGCGGGCTGCCATAATCCGCCCGACCGCGGCCGCGACCGGTCGCTCAGGAGCTCGCACGCATGGACACGCCCCCCGACCTGCCACGCCAGACCCGCGCCTTCATCGTGCTGGTGGCCCTGCTGCAGGGCGCGCTGCTGTACCTGGCGCAGCGCGGCGCCGAGAGCGGCCTGTGGCCGTTCGGCTCGCTGGGCGGACAGGTGTGCTGGTACACCCTGGTGCTGACCGTGCCGACCATGACCCTGCTGTCGGTGCGGCACCTGGGCGCGCTGCGCCTGTGGCAGCACACCATCGCAGTGGCGGTGCTGGTGGCGGCCCTGTCCGCCTGGGCGGTGTGGAACGCCACCGGCGCGCCCGGCCTGCGCGCCAGCGAGGTGCTGGGCCCGTTCGGCGCGACCCTGGCGCTGGCGATGTTCGTGCTGCTGCCGTGGCTGCAGTGCCGGCTGCAGCACGGGCGCTGGCAGGCGCCGTACCGCGACCTGTTCGAGCACGCCTGGCAGAACGCGCTGACCCTGGCGCTGGCGCTGCTGTTCTTGGGGATCTGCTGGCTGGTGCTGTGGCTGTGGGGCGCGCTGTTCACGCTGGTCAAGCTGACCCTGTTCCGCGACCTGTTTCGGCAGACCGCCTTCGTCTATCTGGCCACCGGCACCATGTTCGGCCTGGGCATCCTGATCGGCCGCACCCAGCAGCGCGCGGTGCAGGTGATGCGGCAGATCCTGTTCGCGATCTGCACCGGGCTGCTGCCGCTGCTGGCATTCGTGGCGGTGCTGTTCGCGCTGAGCCTGCCGTTCACCGGCCTGCAGCCGCTGTGGGAAACCCGTGCGGCAGCCAGCATCCTGGCCGCCGTAGTGGTCACGCTGGTGGTGTTCGTCAATGCGGTGTACCAGGACGGCACCGCCGACGCGCCCTACCCGGCCTGGCTGCAACGGGTGATCGACGCCGGGCTGTTGAGCCTGCCGCTGTACGCGGGGCTCGCGCTGTACGCGCTGTGGCTGCGCATCGCGCAGTACGGCTGGAGTATCGAGCGCTTTGCCGGCGTGCTGGTCGCGGTGGTCGCCTGCGGCTACGCATGCGGTTATGCCTGGGCGGTGCTGCGCCCGGGCGCACGCTGGCTGCAGCCGCTGGCGCCGGTGAACCGGGTGTTGTCGTGGGTGGTGATCGGCCTGGCGCTGGCGACCAGTTCGCCGCTGCTGGACCCCTACCGCCTGGTCGTCGGCGACCAACTGCAGCGCCTGGCCGATGGCCGCACCAGCGCCGCGCAACTGGACCTGGCCTACCTGCGCTTCGACAGCGGCCGCCGTGGCTACCGCGCGGTGCAGGCGCTGCGCGAGGTGCCCGCGTTTGCCGACGATCCGGTGCAGCGCGAGCGCCTGCAGCGGATGCTGCAGCGCCAGAAGCGCTGGGGCGACGAGGACGACGAAACGCCGCGCAGCGACGATCCGCTGCAGGTGCGCCAGCGCATCGTGCTGGCCGCCGGCAGCGCGGATCCCGACGCCGCATGGTGGCAGGCGCTGCTGGCCGGGCGCATCGAGGACGCCAACTGTCGGCGCGCGTACGCGCACTGCGTGGCGCTACGCCGCGACCTGGACGGCGATGGACACGAGGACGTGCTGCTGTGCAATGCCAGCGTCGGCTATGGCGTCGAATGCCGCATCCACACCGACCCGGGCAGCGGCTGGCGCGACGTGGCGCGGACCCATTTCTTCCCGCGTCATGGCGACAACGCCGAGGCGCTGTACCAGGCGCTGCGCGACGGCAAGCTGCAGGTGCTGCCGCGGCGCTGGCCCGACCTGCAACTTCCCGGCACCCAGCGGACCGAGCTGTACCCCGCCGACCCCAACGACCAGACCGACTGACGGACACCCGCCGCATGAGCAGCTATTGCGATATCGCCCCTGGCCATCCGGTGCATGGCCACTACCACGACCACGAGTATGGCGTGCCGCAACGCACCGAAGCCGACCTGTTCGAGCGGCTGGTGCTGGAGATCAACCAGGCCGGGCTGAGCTGGGAGCTGATGCTGAAGAAGCGCGCGGGTTTCCGCGCCGCCTACGCCGGCTTCGACGTGGACACGGTGGCGGCCTTCGGCGAGGCCGACGTGCTGCGCCTGCTCGGCGATGCCGGCATCATCCGCAACCGGCTCAAGGTGCAGGCGGCGATCCACAACGCGCAGGTGATCCAGGGGCTGCGGGCCAGCCACGGCAGCTTCGCCGCGTGGCTGGACGCTCAGCATCCGCGCAGCAAGGCGGAGTGGATCAAGCTGTTCAAGCGCACCTTCCGCTTCACCGGCGGCGAGATCACCGGCGAGTTCCTGATGAGCCTGGGCTACCTGCCCGGCGCGCACCGCGAAGACTGTCCGGCGTTCGCGCGCATCGCGCAGTTGGATCCGCCGTGGATGCGCGCCGGCTGAGGCCGACGGCACGCGAGAGTCGGCACGACGCCGCCTTGGCGCGGCCTGCACGAGAACTGCACGACAGCGACGGCATGGTCGGCGCATGGCTTTGCGCATCGGCATTTCCGGCTGGCGCTACCCGCGCTGGCGCGGCGTCTTCTACCCGTCCGAGCTGACCCAGCGGCGGGAGCTGGAATATGCCGCGCGATGCTTCCGCTCGGTGGAACTCAACGGCTCGTTCTATTCGCTGCAGACCCCGAAGAGCTACACCGCCTGGCATGACGCCACGCCACGCGGCTTCGTGTTCGCGGTCAAGGGGCCGCGCTTCGTCACCCACCTGAAGCGGCTGCGCGACTGCGAGCAGCCGCTGGCCAATTTCTTCGCCTCCGGCCTGCTCGCATTGGGCCCGAAGCTGGGTCCGCTGCTGTGGCAACTGCCGCCGTCGCTGGCCTTCGATCACGACCTGCTGGATGCCTTCCTGACGCTGCTGCCGCGCACCAGCGAGGCCGCCCTGGCGCTGGCGCGCAAGCGCGACACTGCGCGCATGCGCGAACGCAGCGTGCTGCGGATCGACCGCAACCGGCGCCTGCGCCATGCGCTGGAAGTGCGCCACCCCAGCTTCGCCACGCCGGAGGCGGTGGCCTTGCTTCGGAAACATCGGGTGGCGCTGGTGCAGGCCGACACCGCCGGCAAGTGGCCGTATCTGGAAGACGTGACCGCCGATTTCCTGTACCTGCGCCTGCACGGCGATGCGCAACTCTATGCCAGCGGCTACGACGACAAGGCGCTCGACGCCTGGGCCAGGCGCATCGACGCCTGGCACCGCGGCGGCGAGCCGGCCGACGCACAGCGAGTCGGTCCTCGCGCCCCGACGCGGGTGCGCCGCGACGTGTACTGCTATTTCGACAACGACATGAAGGTACACGCGCCGTTCGACGCGCGGCGCCTGGCGCAACGGCTGGGCGTGCCGACGCCGTGCCCGGCGCGCGGCGACAGCGACAGCGACAGCGACAGCGAGGATTGAGCGGCCCGCTGTGTCGGAACTGCACGTCACGCCAGGGCGCTGTCCGACCGCTATCGCGTAGGAGCGGCTTCAGCCGCGACGCGGTGTTACCGGCCGTGCCCGTCGCGGCTGAAGCCGCTCCTGCGCACTGCCTTTCGTCGTGATGAAAGAATCGCGGACGTCACGCCTGCACGTGCCTGCCTCTTCCATCGTGTTCAAAGACGCGCTGCCGACGCACTGGGCGGGCCAGGCGCCGTGCTCCAGTGCCGCCGCATCAGCCCGCCAGCCGCGCCTGCCAGAACGGCGCCTGCGCCCAGCGCCGCTCGCGCGCGTACAAGGCCCCGCGTTCGCGCAGGTAGGCGCGGAAGCGCGCGAACACGCCGTCCTGGTACGCCGCCAGCGGTGCCGGGCCAGCGCCTTGCAGATGCGCCGCCAGCGCATGCGCGGCCGCCTCGCCGTCCTGCAAGGCCTTGACGATGCCGTGGGCGGTCAGCGGATCGTAGGCGCTGGCCGCGTCGCCCACCGCCAGCCAGTCGGCGCCCACCACGCGACTGAGAATCGCCGACGGCCCCAGCGCCGCGATCAGGCCATCAGCCTCGGGCGCGCGCGCCGCGCCCTGCGCCAACCACTGCGCGACATGCCGGGTCTGCTGCGCCGCCGCCAGCCACACGTCGCGGTCCAGGAAGTGCCGTTGCCGGCGCGGCTCCAGCGCCAGGGCCAGCATCAGCCGCTGGTCCGGCAACTTCGCCGCATACCACCAGCCGTCGGCGCAGGCCTCCAGCAAGGCCTGCGACGGAATCGCCTCGGCCTGCTCCAGCGCGAACACGCCGGCGACGAAGGCCAGGCAGTCCACCTCGTTGCGGGCAACGCCCAGCCGCCGCACGGCTGCGGCGGCGATACCGCTGGCATCCACCAGGAACCCGGCGCGCAGTCGGCGCACGTCGCCCTGCTCGCCTTGCAGCTCCAGCACGTGATCGCCATCGGCGGCGCGGCCGACCGCGCCCAGGCGCAGGCCGCGCAACAGCCTGCCGCCCTGCGCTGGCACCGCCGCGGCCAGCATCGCGTCGAAGGCGGCGCGGTCCACGTGCCAGCCCTTGCCCTGGCCGGCGACGATGAAATCGTTGTAGCCCAACTCCGGCCGGCCCCAACTGGCGCAACTGCCGGCCGAGGCCAGCGGCCGCTGCGCCAGGAACGCCTCCCACACGCCCAGCCGCTGCAGCGCCGCGCTGGCGGTCGGCGCCAGCGCCTCGCCCAGCCGCCAGCCCGCCGCGCGACCCATGTCCACCACGACCACGTCCTCGACCCCGCGCGCGGCCAGCGCCAGCGCGGTGGCGCAGCCGGCGGCGCCGCCGCCGACGATCACCACGGCGTGGCGAGCGTCGCCGGCAACCGCGTCACCCGGACGAAGCAAGCCCTTCGGCCTCGGTACTGGGGCACTTCGGCTTCGCCGCGGACGTGAAGGCGGGTACGTCCGCCATCGGCCAGGGCGCCACGAATTCCTTGCCCGGGTCGAACCCGCTCGCCACTTCCAGGAACATATCCGGCGGATAGTCGGGCATGCCGTTCGGTGCGGCGATCTGGTTGCCGCTGATCAGGAAGCCGACCTTGGCCCAGTTGGCGACGAAATCCTCGTAGCACTGGAAGCGCCCGGCCTGCGCCGGATAGTCGCTGTCGGTGCCGGCGCCGCGCACCGAGTAGACCTGTGACCCCAGGTACCAGGTGTCGTCGTCCGGATCGACCTGGCACAGCGCCGCCGGGTACACGGCGAATGGCCGCTCCGCCGGCCACGACCAGAACAGGGTATTGTTCGGATTGACCGTCTGCTGCCCGGGATTGGGATCGGGCAGATGGGTGGCGCAGGAGTTGTAGTCGGTATGCCAGGGCACCGACATGAATTTGGACAGATCGCCCGGCTCCACCGGATGCGTTTGCAGCGGCACATAGCCGAAGCTCAGGAACGCGCTGTCCTTGCTCGCCTTGCCGTAGTCCAGCGGCGCCTGGTTGATGCGGAACGGACCACAGTCCTTGGCCTGCCAGTCCTGCACGTAGAGGTTGACGTCGCGGATCGGGAACGACACCTCGATGCCGGGGCTGTAGCGGCCGCCCAGGCAGTTCTGCAGCGTGGCGCGATCCAGCGCTTCGCCCGGCCCCAGCGTCGGCGCGCCCACCTGCACGTAGTTGTTGCCGTGCCACTGGCTCAGCAGGAAGTACTGGGTGGAACTGACGCTGAGGAAACTCTTCTGCGCATCGCCCAGCGACAGCGGCATCATCGGCGAGCCGGTCTCGGTGTCCGCAGCGGAAGCCGGATCGCGGATCAGCGTCTTCAGGTTGGGAATCTTGGCGCCCGGATCGTCGGTGGGCTGGATCTGCCCGATCGTGTCGTGGCCCTTGATCGCCCCCGACGGCAGATTGGTGTTCCACCGCTGCAGCATCGCCGCGTGGAAGATCGGCTGGATGTCGTCGCTGAAGGACGGCTTATAGGTCGGCAGGAACCCGCCGTTGGCGTACAGCGACGGCACCAGGCCCAGTGTACGTACCCACACGTCGTAGACGTCGTCCCAGGTGGACACCACGTTGCGGGTCTGCGGCGCATAGCCCGGATCGCCGGTGACATACCACGCGCCCTGCACGCTGGCGGTGCTGCCGTCGGTGAAGAGCAACACGGCATTGACCGGGCCATCGGCGGCATCGTCGTACCACAGGCCGTTCTCGGTCGGGTCGCCCAACTCCGGATACTTGCCGTCGGCCCCGATCACCGCCGAGGTCCGGGCGAAGCCGCCGGCCACGATCAGCGCGCCGTTGGCCTCCACGCGCATGTCGCCCAACGAATCGAGCTTGCCGAGCGGTTCGTGCAGCGTATGGAACATCGAGGGGAAGCTGACCGGATAGGCCGGCTGCTGCTGGATCGTGCCGCCGGCATCGGCGTAGCTGGCGGTGGTGGTCATGTCGAAGGCGACCACGCTGCTGCCCGCGGCGGCGGCGCTGAGTGCGCGCGGGCCAGCATCGATCACCAACTGCCGCAACCGCGTCGGATCGTTGGGATCGGCCGGATTGGCCGCATCGGGATAGTTCGGGTTGCGCAGTTCCAGCAAGCCGGGCTCCTCGTAGGCACCGATGCCGCGGAACTGGCCGCCCTGGCTCACCGTCGAATAGTTGTTGAGCTTCTTGTTGGCCAGGTGCACGGTCCAGACGATGTCCTTGACCGTCTTGCCGTCGATCGTGCTGCCCACGTCCACGCGCACGCCGCCGCCGTTGGGATAGGTGCCGGAACTGCCGCTGGGGTAGGCGTAGATGTGGAAGCGCGCGGCCTGGCGCTTGACGTTGCCGTCGGCGTCGCGGAATTGCGCGGCGGTGATCGGCGTGGATTCGGTCTCCGGCTGCACCGGCAGTCCGCCGAACCGGCCGTCGGCATCGCGGGTACCGGCCGCGGTGACCGGCGCGAGATAGAACTCCTGGCTGTCGCCGACGCGGCCGATGCCGATCGCCGGATGCACGCGAAACACGTTGCTGGTCATGGTGACTTGCTCCTGATCCGGGTGAGAGGGACGCGCCTCAGCGCGGCGTGGCCGGCCGCGCCGCCGGCGGTGCCTTCTGCGGCAACTGCGCCTGGAAGTAGTCGTTGATCACCACGTGGCTGATGTTGACGTTCAGCCCCGGCAACGACTGCGCGCGCGGATCGGGCGAGATCACCTGGGTGGTGTTGTGGCAGGCGAAGCAGTTGTTCTGCGTACTCTGCACCTGGGTGAAGGTCTCGATGGTGGAGTTGGACAGCTTGATCGAGCCGGTGAGCAGCGGCGGCGCACCTGCGGGTGTCGGCGTGGGAATGCATTCCAGGGCCGAACCCGGTTGGAACGTGCAGTTGGGCGCCAAGGCATCCTCGGCGACGAACCAGATCGCGCCGACCTCGAAGTAGTTCTTCCACACGTCGTTCAACTGGCCCTGCACCGACGCGTTGATCGACTGGATGTTGGCGATGTTGCAGTCCTGACCGCTCGGGCACGGCTTCTGCCCGCCAAACGGCACCATGCGGCACACCTGCGTGACCGGGCTCAGGGTCTGCGTCTGCGCGTTCAAGGTCAGCGCACCGGCACCGGCCGCGTTGACGTTGCATTGCTTCATCGGCGTGCCTGCCTGGTAGAACGTCCAGTCCTTTGCGGAAACGACGTCGTTGGGCAGCATTTCCTCCGCCGGCTTCGGCAGGTCCGGCGCGTTGTCCTGGTGCTCGAACGTGGCCCAGATCATCTCCGGATGGCCGTTGACCGTACCGCCGATGTGGAAGCCGACCAGCGCCACGGTCTGGGTCTCGGTATCGCTGGTGGCGACGATCTTGCCCTTGCGCATGCCCAGCTTGGCGATCGTGGCCTGTCGGGTATAGAACGTGGACACGTCCTCGCCCGGCTGCACCACCTTCCATGCCGCCTTCAGGGTCATGCTGCCGACCGGGAAGGGCGTCTTCGGATCGAAGGCACGCAACGCCTTGGGATCCTGCAGGTGATTGCTGGCCATGAACTGGCCGAACACGTCGTTGGAATGGATCGAGTAATAGACCGCGCGCCCATGCCGGTCCACCAGCACGCCATCCGGGCCTGCCTGATCGATCAGCTCCACCGTGCGCGCCTGCTGCGAGCGACCGATCAGCGGATCGAGCACGCCGTTGGCGACGCCGCCGATGCCGTCGCTGGGCATGGTCAGGAAACGCGGCTGCCCGCCCACGTCCTGGGTCAACCACAGGAAAGCGTTCCACGACCACTGATGGAAGGCGCAGTTGCTGCTGGACTGGAAGCCCGCCGAATCCGGTGCCGGCGTCTGCGCATGTGGAAACCATGATGGCGCTGGCGCCGCCGGTGGCGCGCACGCCGCTGCGCTCGGCGCCGGCCCTGGCGCGGGCCCCGGCGTGGGCGTACCGACACCGCTGCCGGGCTTCGGCCCGGACCCCGGATTCACGGCAGAACATGCCGCGACCACCACACAGACCAATGCCGCGAATCCCATCGCACGTTTCATCGCACTGTCCTCGTTCCGTGGAAAAGCTGTAGGCGCCGGCATCCGCCGCAGTGCACCGGACAGGCGGCACCGCGCCGCCGCGCAGGCGCGGCGTCGAACATCGTGGTCATGTCGTGCAGGTGGATCGCGCTCCCCGCGATCGCATGCGCCGTCTGTGCGCACTCACCCTTTCTTCGACATCAGCATGCGCTGCGTCACACTTGGACAGCAAGACAATTCCGTAGACACCGCGGAGATTCCGTAGACAGTTGCCGTGCTGCGCGGCGACTGTCGCGCGCAGCAAGGCGCGACGGTGCGTCGTTGGCCTGCAGCCAGTGCATGCAGGTCATGCGTAACCAGATGCGGTGCGTGCAGATCGCGAGACGTTCGCGCCTCCGTGAGGAACACCTGCGTGCGGCGATGCGCACGTCGCCGATCGCGCGACGGCGACCGGCCGTGGACTCACACGCCCATGTAGCGCCCGGCGCGATGGTTGAACATCAGCACCAGGCTCAGCACCACCGCGCCGATCGCCGAGTACAGCACCTGTTGCGGCGCCAGCAGCCAGAACGCCACCGCCATCAGCGCCGCGTCGAAGCTCATCTGCACCTTGCCCGCGCTCCAGCCGCGGCTGCGCTGCAGGTAGACCGCAAGGATGCCGACGCCGCCCAGGCTGGCGCGGTGGCGGATGAAGAACAGGATGCCGAGCCCGACCAGCGCGCCGCCGACCAGCGCCGAGAACAGCGGCGTCATCCTCGCCCACTGCGCCCAGCGCGGCAGCAGATCGGTCAGCAGGCCGCAGGCGGCGACCGCGACGAAGGTCTTGAGGGTGAATTCCCAGCCCATGCGCCGCACCGCCAGCCAATAGAACGGCAGGTTGACCAGCACGAACATCAGGCCGAAGTTCCAGCCCAGCGCGTAGTGCAGCAGGAAGGCCACGCCGGCCATGCCGCCGATCATCAGGCCGCCATGGGCGAACACCGCCAGCCCCAGCGAGGCCACCAGGGTCGCCAGCACCATCCCCTGCACGTCCTCAGCCACGCTGTGGCGCAGCGCGCGCGCATCCTGCACGGTGCCGGCCGAATCCGGCGGCGGCGTCAGCGGTCCAGCGGTGACGACGGTGCCGTCGTCGGGCAATGGGTCCAAGTCCAAGTCCGGACGCAGATCGGAATCGGGAAGGCTCACGGGAGGGGCACAGCGTGGGGGGCGGTATTAGACACCAGCCAGGCAGTGGTTGCACATGAAACTTTGATGGCGACCTGCACGACTGCAGAGGAATGGACGAACGCGCAGCCAGCCCTCGCCGGGCCCACTGCCGTCCTAGCGAGCCGGCAAGTCGACCTCGATGTGATGCGGCGACCCCACGATCGCCATCACCATTCCCACCACCACCAGCAGCGCCACCGGCCCGGCGATGGCCAGCCACGTCCACGTCCAGGCAGTGAAGCGTTCGGCGGCGCTGCGCGGCAGGCCGCGCGCCTGCTTGAACCGCGCCAGGCGCTGGTTGACCAGCAGGAGCGGCGTCCACGTCAGCAGCGTCAACAGCGACAGCGCCGACGGCCACGCGCCCAGCAGGCTCAGGCAGACATAGGCCAACGCTGGCCCGAGCCAGCCGACCAGCACGCCGCGCTGCGCGCCGATGGTGCGTTCAAGCCCGCGAAAGCAGGCGAACACCCAGATCAACGAGAACACCGAACGCCACACCGGCGAGATGCGCCGGCGCCCGGACAGCAGGCGCAAGGCGCGCCAGTTGCGGTAGAACCAGTACAGCGCATACCAGCCGAAGCTGGTCGCGCACAGCAACGCCAGCTTGGCCGTCGAAGGCGCGAACAGCATGGACAGAGGGTCGGCGGTCGCCGCAGCGCTCTCGGTGTCGGGCAGCGTGGCGACGGGAGCGGCGTAGGGGTTGTCTGTTTGCATGGATGACATTCTGGCTCACCGTACCCTCATCCGCCCCTTCGGGGCACCTTCTCCCGAGGGGAGAAGGAACGGCAAAGCCCCTCTCCCCTCGGGAGAGGGGTTGGGGTGAGGGTACGGCGCGAAGCGTCTCGCAGCGCCAGGACGCACGAGGCTTCGCCCGCACCCTCATCCGCCCCTTCGGGGCACCTTCTCCCGGCGGGAGAAGGAACGGCTAAAGCCCCTCTCCCCTCGGGAGAGGGGTTGGGGTGAGGGTAAGGCGCGAAGCGTCTCGCAGCGCCAGGACGCACGAGGCTCCGCCCGTACCCTCATCGGCCCCTTTGGGGCACCTTCTCCCGAGGGGAGAAGGAACGGCTAAAGCCCCTCTCCCCTCGGGAGAAGGGTTGGGGTGAGGGTACGGCGCGAAGCGTCCCGCCGAACCAAGACCACGAGGCTCCGCCCCACCCCTCATCCGCCCTGCCGGGGCACCTTCTCCAGACGGGACAAGCGGAACCGTCAGCGCACCGCCACGGCGCGGCGCTGCCGCTTGTCCGCGTACATCTCCGCATCCGCGCGGGCGAGCAGTTCCTCCAGCGCTTCCGCATCCAGATCCCGCAGGCTGCACAGCGCCAGGCCGAAGCTGGCCGACAGGGCGGTGGCGAAGCCGTCGTCGTCGCCGGGTTTGGCCAGCGCCCCACGCAACGCGTCGATCAGCGCGTCCGCCCGCTCCGGCGTGGTCAGCGGCAGGTACAGCGCGAATTCGTCGCCCCCGCGGCGCCCCAGCAACTGGCCCGGCCGCAGGCAGCGCCGGCAGCGTTTGACGAAGGCGCGCAGGGCGGCATCGCCGGCGGCATGTCCGAACTGGTCGTTGATCGCCTTGAGGTTGTCCATGTCGGCGACGATCACCGCCAGCGGACGCGGGTCCTGCGCGGCCACTTGCAGATCGTTGAGTACCTGCTCCAGGAATCCGGTCCGCGACAGCGCCCCGGTCACCGGATCGCGTACCAGCGCATGGCGCAGCCGCGTGTTGTCGGCGTAGAGCCCCGGGACCGCGAGTCCGAAGTAGCTGTTCGCCGCCAGGCTGATCATGGCGAACTGCAGCGCCAGCGCCTGCGCCTCAAGCCGCAGCAAGGGCGTGGCCAGGGCGATCAGCAGGCTGAAGGCGGCGATCGCCACCAGCGCCTGCAGCATCCCGTGGGTATGCACGATCCACAACTGGATCACCACCACCACGAACAGCGCGAACACCACCGCCGGCTGCCGCGGCAACGCGGCGGCCAACCCCATCACCGCCAGGGTGACGCCGAGCAGCAGCGCCAGCTTGACCAGATAGCCCGACACGCTGCCGGTGGGCGCGATCATCCCCGAGAAGCGCGGGATGCCCGGCTGCGGCACGATCCGCAGCGCCTCGGCCAGGCGCAGCACCGCGACGATCGCCAGCGGGCCGAGCGCCAGCAGGCCGGCGTAGTCGCCGATCGCCCATGGGATCGACTGGGCAAGCAGGGTCGGCAGATCGATGGCGCCGGTGACGGCCAGCCCGGCCCCGCCCAGGCAGGCGGACAGCAGCGCGGCCACGCCGCCACCCAGGATGAAGGAGGTGACCACGCGCGGCAGGCTGGTCGAGGACACGCCACGGCCGACCCGGCGCAGCAGCCAGGCCAGCCCACCCCAGATGCAGAACTGTTGCGCGGTGAACAGCAGCGCATAGGCCAGCACCGCACGGTCGGGGACGGCCGCGTGGTCGCTCGCACGATAGAAACTGAGCAGCGTAGCCAGCACGCAGGCCGTGGCGATCGCCGGCGCGCCGCGCCAGCCCAACACCATGAACGTGGCCAGCGTCACCGCGACCGGCGGGAACCACAGGCTGGTGTGCGGCTGATAACCCAGCACCCGCGCCAGGTCGAAGACCGCCAGCCACGCCACCACCAGCACCGCCGACAGCAGCACCAGCGCGCCAGGGCGGCGCGGCGCCGCGGCGCGCGTGCGAAACGGCGCCTCGGCGTCCCTGCCTGTCATCCATCCGACTCCGCGCGGCCACGGCCGATGGCCGAACCGGGGCCAACGAAGGCGGTGACCGTGCTGTCGTCGCTGCCGCCCACCACCACCGTGGCACCGCTGTTCAGACGGATCGGCCAGCTCATGTCGTCCGTGCCATAGGACCATTGCTGGGTGCCGTCGCCCGCGTTCCAGAGCGTGAACGCGCCGGGCGTGCCGTCGGGATGGCCATCGGCCAGCCCCAGCCACTGTCCGTCCGGGTCGAACGCCAGGTCGTTGGGCGAGTGCGCGCTGTGCGCGGTCCACTGCAGCGTCGCGGCGGTGCCGGCATCGGCGTACACGGCGACGATGCCACCGCCGCTGAGATTGCCGGCGATCGCGACCTTGTCGCCGGCACGATCGCAGGCCACCCCGTAGATGGTCGTGGCGCCTTCGGGCACCGTCTGGGTCCAGGCCGGCCCAGGGGTTTTCTGGAACGCCGCCACGTCGAACGCGTACAGCGTGCCGTCGCTGGCACCGGCGTAGGCCCGGCGCCCATCGCTCGACAGCGCCGCGGCATGCACGCGGGCCTGCTTGGGCAACTGCCAGCGCGTCAGCGTCCCCGGTTGTCCCGCGGCGATCGGGAACAGGATGATCTCGCCCTGCGCGCTGGCCACCAGCCCGATCGTGCCATCGGCGGCGATGCCGGTGGCGATGACGCTGTCGGCGCTGTCGCCGGTGCCCCCGGCGGTCAGCGCGATGCACGCGGGCGTGGCGGAGAACACCGCATCGCCCTCGCGGTAGAACAGATAGCCCTGCTCGGCGCCGGCCAGCAAGGTCCGCCCGCCCGCGTCCAGCGCCACCATGTTGCCGCGGACGGGGAGCGCAAAGGACAGCAGCTCGTCGCCGCCGGGAACCGCCCAGGCACCGACGAAGCCCGCATACGGCGACTGGCTCTTCCAGCCGCAGCTGGCCATGGTGCCGCCGTCCGCCGCCACGTCGACCCAGTACACGCCCTGCCAGCCGTCGAACTCCTTCGTCAGCAGACGGTTGCCGGCGCGGTCCCAGGCATAGGTGCCGAAGCAGCCCTGCTGGTTGCCGCCCACGTCGCTGCGCGTGGCCGCAGGCGCGATGCGCTCGAAGATCTTGCGCTGCTCGACCGGCACCGCCTCCAGCCCGGGAATCTGCGACACGCTGCCGTACTGGTGGAAAAAGGTGCCGGCGACGATGACATTGCCATCGTCGGACACCGCCACCGAGTTGATGTAGTAGCCGGCATGCGGCTGGGTCGACCAGAGCAGTTCAGGCACGTCGTTCATCGCGGCTTTCTCCCTTCGGCTGAAGCGTCCGTCCTCCATCGACGGAAAGCAGACGCTGGACTGAAACACGACACCCGTGACCGACGCCGAGCGCCCGCTTGCGCGCGCCTGCCGGACGGCTCAGCGCACCTCGGCGATCTCGACCCCGTCCAGGCCCTGCGCCAGGGTGCGCGCGTCGCCGCCCTGGGCCAGCTTGATGCGCAGGCGCACCTCGTTCTGCGAATCGGCGTGGCGCAGCGCATCCTCGTAGCTGATCTCGCCGGCCTGGTACAGCTCGAACAGGCTCTGGTCGAAGGTCTTCATGCCCAGGTTGGTGGACTCCTTCATCACGTCCTTGAGCTTGTGGATCTCGCCCTCGCGGATGTAGTCCTGCACCAGCGGCGTGCCGAGCATGATCTCCATGGCCACGCGGCGGCCCTTGCCGTCCGGGGTCGGGATCAGCTGCTGCGCGACCACGCCGCGCAGGTTCAGCGACAGATCCATCAGCAACTGGCTGCGGCGGTCTTCGGGGAAGAAGTTGATCACGCGGTCCATCGCCTGGTTGGCGTTGTTGGCGTGCAGGGTGCACAGCACCAGGTGGCCGGTCTCGGCGAAGGAGATGGCGTGGTCCATGCCCTCGCGGGTGCGCACCTCGCCGATCATGATCACGTCCGGCGCCTGGCGCAGGGTGTTCTTCAGCGCGTTCTCCCAGCTGTCGGTGTCGATGCCGACCTCGCGCTGGGTGATGATGCAGCCCTCGTGCTTGTGCACGAACTCGATCGGGTCCTCGATGGTGATGATGTGCCCGGTGGAGTTCTGGTTGCGGTAGCCGATCATCGCCGCCAGCGAGGTCGACTTGCCGGTGCCGGTGGCGCCGACGAAGATGATGATGCCGCGCTTGGTCATCGCCAAAGTCTTGATGACCGGCGGCAGGTTCAGCTCGTCCACGCTGGGAATGCGCGTCTCGATCCGGCGCAGCACCATGCCGACCTGGTTGCGCTGGTAGAAGCAACTGACGCGGAAGCGCCCGACCCCGGCCACGCCGATGGCGAAGTTGCACTCGTGGGTCTTCTCGAACTCCTCGCGCTGCGCCGGCGTCATCACGTTCAGCACCAGGTCGCGGCTCTGCTGCGGCGTCAGCGGCGTCTGCGTGATCGGCGTGATCTTGCCGTGCACCTTGATTGCCGGCGGCATGCCCGAGGTGATGAACAGGTCCGACGCCTTCTGGTGCGCCATCAGTTTCAGGAAGGAGGTGAAGTCGATGGTGCTCATGGTCGGCTCCTTCGGAGCTGAGAATCGGGAATGGAGAATCGGGAATCGCAACAGCGGGCATCCGGAAGCGGGAAGGATGGGGCCGTTGCTCTTCCCATTCCCGATTCCCTATTCCCGATTCCCGGCCTCACTCGAACAACCGCTTGTCCTTGGCGTATTCGCGGGCCTGGTTGCGGGTGATCAGGCTGCGCTTGACCAGGTCCTGCAGGTGCTGGTCCAGGGTCTGCATGCCGTTCTGCTGGCCGGTCTGGATCGCCGAGTACATCTGCGCCACCTTGTCCTCGCGGATCAGGTTGCGGATGGCGGGGGTGCCGACCATGATTTCCCAGGCCGCGGTGCGGCCGCCGCCGACCTTCTTCAGCAGCGCCTGCGAGATCACCGCGCGCAGCGATTCGGACAGCATCGAGCGCACCATCGGCTTTTCGCCGGCGGGGAACACGTCGATGATGCGGTCGATGGTCTTGGCCGCCGAACTGGTGTGCAGGGTGCCGAACACCAGGTGGCCGGTCTCCGCCGCGGTCAGCGCCAGCCGGATGGTTTCCAGGTCGCGCAATTCGCCGACCAGGATGATGTCCGGGTCTTCGCGCAGCGCCGAACGCAGCGCCTCGTTGAAGCCGTGGGTGTCGCGGTGCACCTCGCGCTGGTTGATCAGGCACTTCTGCGAGGTGTGCACGAATTCGATCGGATCCTCGACGGTGAGGATGTGGCCGTATTCGTTCTTGTTGATGTAGTCGATCATGCCGGCGAGCGTGGTCGACTTGCCCGAGCCGGTCGGCCCGGTGACCAGGATCAGGCCCTGCGGCTGGTCGATCAGCTGGCGGAAGATCGGCGGGCAGCCGAGGTCTTCCAGGGTCAGCACTTCCGAGGGAATGGTGCGGAACACCGCGCCGGCGCCGCGGTTCTGGTTGAACGCGTTGACGCGGAAGCGCGCCAGGCTGGGAATCTCGAAGGAGAAGTCGACCTCGAGGAATTCCTCGTAGTCGCGGCGTTGTTTGTCCGACATGATGTCGTAGACAAGCGCGTGCACCTGCTTGTGGTCCAGCGCCGGAATGTTGATGCGGCGGACGTCGCCATCGACCCGGATCATCGGCGGCAGGCCCGCGGACAGGTGCAGGTCGGACGCCTTGTTCTTGACCGAGAACGCCAATAGTTCAGCGATATCCATACGCTGCTTTTCCCCTTGGGCTGCGACTGGAAGGATGAATCCCCGGCCGGCAGTATAGCGCCCTTCCCTTTGCCGGAACGCCGCCTGTGCCCCTCTCGCCGCTGCAACAGATCCGCCTGGACATGGACCGCGCCGCCGACGCCGCAGGGCGCCCGCACGCGCGCTTGCTGGCGGTGTCCAAGACCCAGCCGGCCGAGGCCGTGGCGGCGCTGGCCGCACAGGGGCAGCGCGCCTTCGGCGAGAACTACGTGCAGGAAGCGGCGGCCAAGATCGCCGCGCTGGCCGAGGCCGGACTGGAGTGGCATCTGATCGGGCACCTGCAGTCGAACAAGGCCGAACAGGCGGCGACGCTGTTCGACTGGGTGCAGACGGTGGACCGGCCCAAGCTGATCGCCGCCCTGGCCAAGGGCCGTGCGGCTGCGCCGGCGCGCGCGCCGCTGAACGTGTTGATCCAGGTCAACATCGACGACGAGGCCAGCAAGCATGGCTGCCAGCCCGACGCCGTGGACGCCCTGGCCGCGGCCATCGCCGCACAGCCAGCGCTGGCCCTGCGCGGGCTGATGGCCATTCCCGCGCCGTGGCCGGAGGCCGAGCGCCGCATCGACGCATTCGCGCGCATGCATGCGCTGTTCGTGCGGCTGCGCGACGCGCATCCGCAGGTCGACACCTTGTCGATGGGCATGAGCGGCGACTTCGCCGACGCCATCGCCGCCGGCGCCACCATGGTGCGGGTCGGTACGGCCTTGTTCGGCGCACGCGGCCCGCGCGTTTCCGGCTGAACCGGCTGCTGCCGCGCCGCATTACCGCATCGCCCGTGACATCGTGATGATTTGTCTACGACACCTTCAAAAACGATTCACCAACATCGGAATTCTGTCGTAGCCGATCTGCTTGAAAAGCATAGAGTTTCAGGATGAATGAAAGGTTCGCGCCGACAGTGCTTCCTGAACCATGCGACACGGTTGCGAACCGTTAATTCAGTCACGTTTCAGACGTAGGCGCTTCGCTTCACATGGCGGCCGACCGCGGGTCCTCCGCAGTCCATCGCCGAATGCGCTCGGCTCGAACGAGGTCACAGATGCAAGCATCCACCCGATTGCTGTTCGCTTCCTGCTTCATCGGTCTGCTGCACGTCCCCGCGGCCATGGCCGCGCCGACGGCGACGCCGGCCTGGACCAACGAAGAAGCGATGATGTCGCCGGCGGAAGTCCAGGCGCGCACCGCCTGGCGCGAAACCATGGCGCATCAACCGACGCCGGCGGAAGGCTGCTTCCATGCCAGCTACCCCGATACGCAGTGGCAAACGGACGTCTGCAAAACCCTGACCCGCCACCTGCATCCGGTGCCGCACAAGATCCGCTTCGGCGCCACCGAAACCACCGGCAACGGCTACGACTACGCGCTGCGCTCCAGCACCCTGATCAGCAAGGCCGTGGGCAGCTTCCCGCAGGTCACCGGCGTGACGTCGGAGAAAGGCGTCGGCGTGGCGGCCTTCGGCGGCGGCGGCATCCTCGGCCCGAACGAGTATTCGCTGCAGATCAACTCCAACTACGACGCCACCACCAGCGTCTGCGGCGGCCGCTCCGGCTGCACCGTGTGGCAGCAGTTCGTCTACGCCACCGACTACGAGACCCAGGGCCAGGCCGCGGTGTTCATGCAGTACTGGCTGATCGGCTACGGCAGCAGCTGCCCGAGCGGCTGGATGAGCGGCGGCGGCTCGGACTGCTACCGCAACAGCAACGCGGTCAGCGCGCCGGACGTGCCGGCCACGCAGCTGGCCAACCTCAAGCTGACCGGTTCGGCCACCGCCAACGGCAACGACACCATCACCTTCACCAACAACGGCACCGCCTACAGCGTCAGCGCCAAGGACAGCGTGGTCAAGCTGGCCACGGTGTGGAAGGACGCCGAGTTCAACGTGGTCGGCAACGCCGGCGGTTCCAGCGCCAACTTCAACTCCGGCTCGTCGATCACGGTGAAGGTGGCCGCCACCAACGGCTCCACCGCCGCCCCGACCTGCGCGGCCAACGCCGGCAGCACCGGCGAGACCAACAACCTCAACCTGGGCAGCTGCTCGACGGCCGGCGGCAGCACGCCGTCGATCACCTTCACCGAGTCCAACTGAGTCGTCGCGCCGGTCCGCATGGCGGCCGGCGCGTTCTTCCGCAGCGTGATCCGGGCCGCGCCGCACCGCAGCAACGCGGCGCGGCGCAGCCGCTACCATGGCGCTCCCTCTTCGCGACGGTGCGCACATGGCTTCCGCTTCTCCCGATTCCCACGCGGCCGATATCGCCTTCATCGGCGGCGGCAACATGGCGCGCAGCCTGATCGCCGGGCTGGTCCGGCAAGGCACCGATCCGCACCGCATCCGCGTGGCCGAGCCGGTGGCGGCGCTGCGCGAGGCGCTGGTCGCCGACTACGGCGTCCACGCGGTCGCCTCCGCGGCCGAGGCCGCCGACGGCGCGGCGCTGTGGATGTTCGCGGTCAAGCCGCAGGTGCTGCGCGGTGTCTGCAACGAACTGGCCGCGTTGGCGCAGGCGCAGCGGCCACTGCTGGTGTCCATCGCCGCCGGCATCACCACCGCGCAACTGGACCGCTGGCTCGGCGGCGGCCACGCCCTGGTCCGCGCGATGCCCAATACCCCTGCCCTGCTCGGCGCCGGCGTCACCGGCCTGTTGGCCAGCGCCGGCGTCGATGCCGGCCAACGCGCCCACGCCGAGCGCGTGCTGGCCGCCGCCGGCGTCACCGTGTGGGTCGAGGACGAGGCGCTGATCGATGCGGTCACCGCGGTCTCCGGCAGCGGCCCCGCCTACGTGTTCCTGCTCGCCGAGGCGATGGAAGCGGCGGGCATCGCCCAGGGCCTGCCCGCCGACACCGCGCGCACCCTGACCCTGCAGACCGTGCTCGGCGCGGCGCGCATGCTCACCGAGTCCGGCGAGGCGCCGAGCGAACTGCGCCGCCGCGTGACCTCGCCCAACGGCACCACCCAGGCCGCGATCGAGACCTTCCAGCACGGCGGCTTCGAGGCGCTGACCGCCGCCGCGATCGCTGCGGCGGCCGCGCGCGGCCGTGCCCTGTCCGCCGCCAACGACGACTGATCCGGAGAACGCCGATGCGTGTCCTGCCCGCTGCGCTGCTGTGCCTGGCCCTGGCCGCCTGCTCGGACCAGGACACCCCACGTCCGGCGACACTGCTCGCCGCCACCCCGGCGCAGGCCGATTTCGGCGCGCTGCGCGTGCACTACAACGCCTTGCCCACATTGGCGATGAGCGACGACGTGGCGCGCCGCTACGGCATCGCCCGCGAAGCCGACACCGCCCTGGTGATGATCGCGCTGCGTACGCTGCACGGTGGCGAGGAAGCGCCGGCGGTGGGCACGGTGGAGGCGGTGGCGACCGACCTCAGCGGCCAGCGCCAGCCGGTGGCGCTGCGCGCGGTCCGCACCGACGCCTACACCGACTACGTCGGCACCGTGCGCAGCAGCGCCCACGACCAGTTGCGCTTCGTGGTGCAGGTGCGCAGCGCCGACGGCAGCGGCACGGTGCGCTTCACCCGTAATTTCTAGCGCGCGCCCACGCTGCGCAGGCAACACAAACCGCCGTAGGAGCGGCTCTTGTCCCCCGTTTGGGATCAGCCGCGACCTGGCGTTATCGGGAAAGCCCGTCGCGGCTGAAGCCGCTCCTACGGAAAGCTGGACAGACCGACCGGCGCACAGCGAGCGCGGTCCATTGTGGGAGGGACTTCAGTCCCGACGCGGTAACGGTGGACGTGGCGGCATTGCACGCGGCTGCTGCGCGCGGACACAGCGCTCACTCCTCCGCCCAGCGCTGCGGGCCGTCGCCGTGCGCGGCCAGGGTGTCGGCCGGGTTGCTCAGCCGGCAGCGGCGCAGCGACAGGCAGCCGCAGCCGATGCAGTCGGTGAGCTGGTGGCGCAGGCGGGTCAGCTGCAGGATGCGTGCGTCCAGTTCCTCGCGCCACACCGCCGACATCCGTGCCCACTCGGCGCGGGTGGGCGTGCGCGCGTCGGGCAACTGCGCGAAGGCGGCCTTGACGCTGTCCAGCGGCACGCCGACGCGTTGCGCCACGCGGATCACCGCCAGCCGGCGCAGCACGTCTCGCGTATAGCGGCGCTGGTTGCCGGCGGTGCGCATGCTGCGGATCAGGCCCTTGCTCTCGTAGAAATGCAGCGCCGACACGGCCACGCCGCTGCGCGCGGCGACCTGCCCCACGCTCAGTTCTTCCTGCATCGCTTGACCTCGAGTCCGGTTGAGGTTGCATGCTGCATGGCCTGCAGGCGCCCACGCAAGTCGCCACCGGCAGCCGTCCAACCGCTTTTCCAGGTATCCCGATGCAAGACCACGCCACCGCCGCCGCTGCCCCGCCCGCCCCTGTCACTGCCGGCTCCGTGCTGGCGCCGGCTTATCGCGCCACCACCATCGGCATGGTCGCGCTGGTGTCGTTGATCGCCTTCGAAGCGCTGGCGGTGGCCGCGGCGATGCCGACCGTGGCGCGCGAACTGGATGGCCTGCGGCTGTACGCGCTGGCCTTCGGCGGCACTCTGGCCACCAGTGTGATCGGCATGACCGTGGCCGGGCGCTGGAGCGACCTGCACGGGCCGGCGGCGCCGCTCTGGGCCGGCCTGGCCTGCTTCGTCTGCGGCCTGCTGCTGGCCGGCTTCGCTCCGTCGATGGACGTCCTGCTGGCCGGCCGGCTGGTGCAGGGCCTGGGCGCCGGTGCGATCTCGGTGGTGCTGTACGTGCTGGTCGCGCGGCTGTATCCGCAGGCGATCCGCCCGCGCATGTTCGCCGCGTTCTCCGCCGGCTGGGTGGTGCCGTCGCTGATCGGCCCCAGCATCAGCGGGCTGATCGTCGAACACGTCGGCTGGCGCTGGGTGTTCCTGGCGGTGCCGCTGCTGGCGCTGCCGGCGGCGGCGCTGCTGTGGCCGGCATTGCGGCGCCTGCCGCCCGCCGCCAGCGCGGACGGCAGCAGCGGCGCGTCGCGGCTGTGGTCGCTGGGCGCGGCGGCCGGTGTCTGTCTGCTCTACCTGGGTGGCCAGCAACGCGGGCTGTGGGCGGCACTGCTGTTGCCATCGGCATTGGCGCTGCTGGTGCTGTGCACCTGGCGGCTGCTGCCTGCGGGCACTCTACGCGCCGCGCGCGGCCTGCCCAGCGTGATCGCGCTGCGTGGCGTCGCCGGGTCGGCGTTCTTCGGCTGCGAGGCGTTCCTGCCGCTGCTGCTGTCGCGCGAACGCGGGCTGTCGCCGGTGTGGGCGGGCGTGGCGCTGAGCGCCGGCGCGCTGGGCTGGTTCGCCGGCTCCTGGTACCAGGGCCACTACGGCCGCGACGCGACCCGGCTGCGGCGGCTGCGCCTGGGCTGCACGCTGATGGCGCTGGGCATCGCGACCACCACGCTGGCACTGCTGCCAGCGGTGCCCGCCGCGCTGGCGATCGGCGGCTGGACCGCTACCGGCCTGGGCATGGGACTGATCTATCCGTCCCTGGCGGTGCTGACCCTGACCCTGTCGCCGCCGGCGCGGCAGGGCCGCAACAGTTCGGCGCTGCAGTTGAGCGAGGCGATCGCGGTGGCGACCACGCTGGCGGTCGGCGGTTCGCTGTTCGCCGCGCTGCTGGCGTACTCGGCCAATGCGGCTTACCTGTCGACCTTCGCCGTCGCCGCGCTCATGGCGCTGCTCGGCCTGGGCATCGCCGGCCGTACCCAGCCCACGCCTGGCTAACGGAATCGCCGCGTGTGGCGCCTGCCGCGGCGTGGTGGCGTGCGCGACAAGAAGGATCGCGGAAGTGGCGATCCGTCCATGGCCGCACGATGACGCGGCCATGGATGCGCGTTGCGCCCGTTCGGATGGTGGCCTGGCAGCCCCGCCCTAGCGCGCGCCCACGCCCCTGGCCCATGCCTGGATGATGTCGGCGATGGCGCGCACGCCGTCGGTGAGCGCGGCCGGCCCCGGCTGCAGGATCAGCGGCGACTTGATCTCGAACAGTTGCCCGTCGCGCACCGCCGGAATCGCCGACCAGCCAGGCCGCGCGGCGACGCGCTCGGGGCGGAAGCGCTTGCCGCACCAGGAGCCGAGGATGATGTCCGGCGCGCGCCGCACCACCTCGTCGCCATTGGCCATGATCCGCGCCTTGGCCAGCGGCTGCACCGACAGTTCCGGGAACACGTCCTCGCCGCCGGCGATGCCCACCAGTTCGGCCACCCAGCGGATGCCGGTGATGATCGGCTCGTCCCACTCCTCCAGGTACACGCGCGGCCGCCGCGGCAAGGTGGCGGCCTGTGCGGCGATGGCGTCGAGGCCGCGCTGCAACTCGTCGGCGTAGGCATCAGCGCGCGGCCCGGCGCCGACCAGCGCGCCGAGCCGGCGCACGTAGTCGAGGATGCCGTCGACGCTGCGATGGTTGGCGATCCACACCTCCACGCCGTGCCGCACCAGGTCGGCGGCGATATCGGCCTGGATGTCGGAGAAGCCGATCGCCAGGTCCGGCTGCAGCTTCAGGATCTCGCCGATCTTGGCGCTGGTGAAGGCGCTGACCTTGGGCTTGTCGCGGCGCGCCTGCGGCGGGCGCACGGTGAAGCCGCTGATGCCGACGATGCGCTGCTGCTCGCCGAGCGCGTACAGCGTTTCGGTCGGCTCTTCGGTCAGGCAGACGATGCGCCGCGGGCCCATGCTCACCGCGCCCCGTGCGGGCACGGGTCGACCGCGGCGGCAGCGCCGCGGCAGGCCGGGCCGGCACCGCTCACGGGAACAGCATCCGCTTGCTCCAGTGGCCGGCGGGGTCGGCTTCGTAGCGCCAGCGCTCGTGCAGGCGGTACTTGGCGCCGTACCAGAACTCGAAACTGCGCGGCACCACGCGGAACCCGCCCCAGCCGTCCGGGCGCGGCACCTCGCGGCCCTCGAAGGTGGCCTCGGCCTTGGCCACGCGTTCCTCGAATTCCTCGCGCGAGGCCAGCGTGCGCGACTGCGCCGAGGCCCAGGCGCCGATCTGGCTCATGCGCGGGCGCGAGGCGAAATAGGCGTCGGCCTCGGCCGCGGCGACCAGCTGCACCTCACCGTCGATGCGCACCTGCACCCCGTCCTCGCGCATGCGCCGCCACAAGAACAGCAGCGAGGCCTGCGGATTGGCCTGCAGCTCGCGGCCCTTCTGGCTGTCCAGGTGGGTGTAGAACACGAAACCGCGCGCGTCGTATGCCTTCAGCAGCACCACCCGCGACGACGGGCGCGCCTCCAGCGTGGCCGAGGACACGACCATGGCGTTGTATTCGGCCTCGTCGCTGGTGCGCGCCTCGGCGAACAGGTCGGCGAACGTGGACAGGGCTTCGGCGTAGAGATCGGGCATGGCGACAGGCACTCGGCGGACGATGCGCCATTGTCGCGCCATGCACCGCGCGACGCACGCTTCGCCGCGCAAGGCCGCGCGCACGCGCCTGCGCGGCGCGCGGGGCGGCGTCGGTGTCTGCTAGCATCGGCGGATGAATCCCGCCCCCAACCTGGTGCTGGTCGGCCCGATGGGCGCCGGCAAGAGCGTCATCGGTCGCCGCCTGGCCGAGCGCTTCGGCCTGGTCTTCGTCGACAGCGACCAGACCATCGTCGAGCGCACCGGCGCCAGCATCGCCTCGCTGTTCGAGCACGCCGGCGAGGCCGGTTTCCGCGAGCACGAGCGCGCGGTGCTGGAAAGCATCCTGAGCACGCCCGGCCACCTGATCTCCACCGGCGGCGGCGCCGTGCTCAACGCCGACAGCCGCCGCGAGATGCGCGAGCACGGCTTCGTGGTGTACCTGCGGGTCGGCGTGGCCGCGCAACTGCAGCGCCTGCACCGCGACCGCAGCCGCCCGCTGCTGCAGCGTGGCGACCGCGAGCAGGTCCTGCGCGACCTGCACGCGGTGCGCGAACCGCTGTACCGCGAGGTCGCCGACCTGATCCTGGACACCGACCACCTCACCCCGGCCGAGGCCACCGCGCAACTGGTCGTGCGCCTGGCCGCGTCGTGGAAACTTCCGGAACCCACTGCATGACCGCAACATCGCGCACGGTCGAGGTCGCTGGCGACCCGGCCTACACCATCCGCATCGGCCCCGGCCTGCTCGACGACGGCACCGCCCTCGCCGCGCAGGTGCGCGGCCGCCACGTGCTGCTGCTCAGCGACAGTCAGGTGGCGCCGCTGTACGCCGCGCAGGTCCGCAGCGCGCTGCTGGCGGCACGCCCGGAATTGCAGATCGGCGCGTTCGTGATTCCCGCCGGCGAGGCCTCCAAGACCCTGGACAACTTCGCCGCGGCGATCGCCGCGCTGGCGGCGCTGGGCGCCACCCGCGACGCCTGCGTGCTGGCCCTGGGCGGCGGCGTGGTCGGCGACCTGGCCGGGTTTGCCGCCGCCTGCTGGATGCGCGGCGTGGACTGCGTGCAACTGCCGACCACGCTGCTGGCGATGGTCGATTCCTCGGTCGGCGGCAAGACCGCGGTGGACATCCCGCAGGGCAAGAACCTGGTCGGCGCCTTCCATCCGCCGCGCGCGGTGCTGGCCGACACCGCCACGCTGCGCAGCCTGCCGCCGCGCGAACTGCGCGCCGGCCTGGCCGAGGTGATCAAGTACGGCGCCATTCGCGACCCGCTGTTCTTCGAATGGCTGCACGCCGAACGCCGCGCGCTGCTGGCCGGCGAGCCGGCGGCGCTGGCGCAGGCGATCGCGCGCAGTTGCGAGCACAAGGCCGAGATCGTCGCCCGCGACCCACTGGAGAAAGGCGAGCGCGCCCTGCTCAACCTCGGCCACACCTTCGGCCACGCCATCGAGACCGAACAGGGCTACGGCGCTCCGGACAACGCCAACCTCAACCACGGCGAAGCGGTAGCGGTGGGCATGGTGCTGGCCGCGGAACTGTCGGCCCGGCTGGGCATGGCCAGCGCGCAGGACACGGAGAAACTGCGCGCGCTGCTGCAGGACTTCGGCCTGCCCACCGCGCTGCCGGCCGGGCTGGCGCCGGAGGCGCTGCTGGCGCGCATGCGCCTGGACAAGAAGAATCTGGCCGGACGTCTGCGGCTGGTGCTGTGGCGCGGCATCGGCCACGCCGAGATCGTGCCCGACGTGGACGAGGCCGAAGTGCTGGCGGTGCTGGCCGCCGCCGGCTGAGCGAGCAGGCCGCCGAGCGCGTGTCCGCGCGCGCCCGGCCACCCGCGACTGCACCCGCTCAGCGTGCCTGCCGCCACGCGCGCGGGCTCTGCCCGACCTGCGCCTTGAACACACGCGACACCGCGGCCTCGCTGCCATAACCCACCTCGTCGGCAAGCTGCTTCAGCGGCCGTCCTTCGCGCAGGCCGCGCTGCACCAGGGCGATGCGCCAGTCCTGCAGGTACTGGCCCGGGGTGCAGCCGAGCGTCTCGCGAAAACTGCGCGCGAACGCGCTGCGCGACATGCCGGCACACGCGGCCAGGCTCTCCAGCGTCCACGGCTGCGCCGGGGCGTCGTGGATACCGGTCAATGCCAGCCGCAGCCGCGCATCGGCCATGCCGGCGAGCATGCCGCCGTCGGCGAGCCCCTGCTCCATCAGTTCGCGGATCACGTGCACCAGCACCACCTCGAACAAGCGGTTCAACACCGCCTGGCGCCCGCAATGCTGCGCGAACGCTTCCTCGAACAGCAGTTGCAGCAGCGTCTCCCCCTGGCGCAGCGCGTCCAGCGGCAGGCAGATGCAGGCCGGCAAGGCGCGCACCAGCGGATTGGCCGCACCGCCACCGAAGCGCAGGTGCGCGCAGGCGAAATCCGCGCCGCGTTGCGCATCGGTCTCGAAGCGGTGCGGCATGGCCTGCGGGTACAGCAGCAGGCTCGGCCGGTCGATCCGCAGCACGGTCCCGTCACCGTTGTGGACGACCACGCTGCCCTGGCGCAGCAGGTGCAGTTGCCCGCGGTCGCCGTCGTCGAGCCGGTGCAGCCCGCACAGCGTGCCAGCGTGGAAGACCTCGGCGCTGACCGAGAAGTGGGTCAGCAAGGCGGCCAAGCGGTCGGCCATTTAGGACTCCAGGGAAAGTTTTATGGACGATTCGCCACCTATCGTATCGCCTTGACGCGCAAAGTCACTCCTGTCGCCGGCACACCGCCCGGCATGCCCCAGGAAACCGCCATGAAGACCCTGCTTCCCTTGCTCGCCACCTCGCTGCTGGCCGGTGCGATCGGCACCGCCACCGCAGCGACGCCGGCCGACCAGCCCGCGCCGCTGCGCCCGGTCGCGACGTTCCTCGCCGCGCTCAACGGCAGCGGCGGCAAGCCGATCGAGCAGCTCACGCCGGCGCAGGCGCGGCAGGTGCTGCGCGATGCCCAGGCCAATACGCCATTGCCGCCGGCCGAGGTCAGCCGCACCACCATCCAGGCCGACGGCAAGCCGCTGAACCTGGTGATCGTGCGGCCACCGCACACGGACGGCCAGGTGTTGCCGGCCTTCATGTTCTTCCACGGCGGCGGCTGGGTGCTGGGCGACTTCCCGACCCACGAACGCCTGATCCGCGACCTGGTCAACGCCTCCGGCGCGGTGGCCGTCTATGTGGACTACACGCCGTCGCCGGAAGCGCAGTATCCGGTCGCCATCCACCAGGCCTACGCCGCCACCCGCTGGGTCGCCGAGCACGGCGCGCAGATCGGCGTTGACGGCAAGCGCCTGGCGCTGGCGGGCAACAGCGTCGGCGGCAACATGGTCGCGGCCGTGGCGCTGCAGGCCAAGGCCGCGGGGACACCGGCGCTGCGCTACGACCTGATGCTGTGGCCGGTGACCGACGCCCGCTTCGACGATGGCTCGTACCAGCAGTTCCAGAGCGGCTACTTCCTCACCCGCAACATGATGACCTGGTTCTGGGACAACTACACCACCGACCCCAAGGCCCGCGCCGAGATCACCGCCTCGCCGCTGCGCGCCACCCCGGCGCAACTGGCCGGCCTGCCGCCGACGCTCATCCAGACCGCGGAACTGGACGTGCTGCGCGACGAGGGCGAAGCCTTCGGCCGCAAGCTGGACCAGGCAGGGGTGACGGTCACGGTGACCCGCTACAACGGGCTGATCCATGACTTCGGCCTGCTCAATGCCCTGCGCGACGTGCCTGCGGTGCGGACCGCCATCCAGCAGGCGGGCGACGGCCTGCGCGAGCACCTGAAGTAAGCGCACATTGGGCGGCACGCCCTGCAGCGCTCCCGGCTGCAGCGTGCCGCCCACCCGCGCCGAGCGCACTCAGGGCTGGGCCACCTCCAGCGACGCATCCCCGCCCAAGGTGCGGTACAGCGCCACCCGATTGGTGGCCGCGGTCAGTTCCACCGCCACCAGACTGCGCTGCGCGGCGTAGTAGCTGCGCTGCGCATCCAGGTTGGACAGCGCGCTTTCCACACCCTCGCGATAGCGCTGCGCGCTGGCGTCGTAGGTGTTGGCGGCATCGGCGAGGAGCGCGCGCTGCGCCTGCAGCTGCGCATCGATGGTGCCGCGCCGGGCCAGGGCATCGGCCACTTCACTGAAGGCGGTCTGCACGGTCTTTTCGTAGCCGGCCAGCGCGGCATCGCGCTGCGCCTCGGTGTAGCGCACATTGGCGCGCGCCGCGCCGCCATCGAACACGGTGTAGGCGACGCCGGCGCCCACCGACGCGGTGCGCGCGTCGTGGGTGAACAGCTGCGACAGCGCGGTGCTGTTCAGGCCCAGCAGGCCGCTCAGGCTGATGCTGGGAAACAACGCGGCGCGCGCCGCACCGATCTGGGCGTTGACCGCGCGCAATTCGTATTCGGCCTGCACCACGTCGGGCCGCCGCAACAGCACGCTGGTGTCCAGGCCGGCCGGCGGATCGCCGATGCTGGCCGCGACCTCCTTGATCGAACCCGGCAACAGTGCCGGATCGACCGGAGCGCCCACCAGCAACTGCAGCGCATTGACGTCCTGCGCCAGCGCCGTGGTCTGCGTGGCCAGGTCGGCCTGCGCGGCATGCAGCACCTGGTTGGCCTGGTCCAGATCCGAATGCGGCACGATGCCGCCATCCACCCGCTGTGCGGTCAGCGCCACGCTGGCGCCGGCGCTGCGCACGGTGTCCTGCGCGAGCGTCAGCAGGCTGCGGTCGCTGGCGTAGGTCAGCCAGGTCGTGGCGATGTCGCCGACCAGGGTCAGGCGCGTGGCCCGGGCCGCGGCTTCCTGTTCCAGGTAGCGCTGCTGCGCGGCCGTGCTCAGCGCGCGCAGCCGGCCGAACAAGTCGAGTTCGAAGGCGGTGACGCCTAAGCCCAGGTCGTAGTTGCTGGCATAACCGGCAGCCGGAGCAGCCGCTGCGTTGCCGCCCTGGGTCGTGTCGTTGCCCGGGGCCGCGCCCTTGCCGCGATAGGAGCGCGTGTAGGTCGCGCTGGTCCCCACCTCCGGCAGCAGGGCCGCGCGCTGGATCCGGTACTGCGCCCGCGCCTGAGCGATATCGGCGAGGGCGATCCGCAGGTCGCGATTATGGTCCAGCGCCTGCGCGACGAGCGCCTGCAGCCGCGGGTCGCCGAACACCTGCCGGTAGCTCAGCGACGGCAGCGTGGCCTCGTGCTGCGCCAGATAGGCGTCGCCCACCGGCCACGACGGCGGGATCGGTGCGGTGGGACGCACGTAGGCCGGCGTCAAGCTGCACGCCGACAGCAGGCACACGGCGCCGAACGTGAGCGCGCGCATCAGGCCGGCTCCGGCAGCGTCGGCGCCGACGGCGGCGCGGCGCCGTTGCGACGTGCGCGGCGGCGCGCCAGCCACTCGGCCACCGCGATGTGGAAGGCCGGCGTCAGGTACAGGGTCAACGCCTGCGAGAACAGCAGGCCGCCGACCACGGCGATGCCGAGCGGGCGCCGTGCCTCGGCGCCGGCGCCGAACCCCAGCGCGATCGGCAACGACCCCAGCACCGCTGCCAGGGTGGTCATCATGATCGGGCGGAAGCGCACCGTGGCCGCTTCCAGCATCGCCGCACGCGGCTGCTGCCAGCGTTCCTCGCCCGAGCGCTCCAGGTCCAGCGCGTAGTCCACCATCATGATGCCGTTCTTCTTGACAAGCCCGACCAGCAGGATCAGGCCGACGAAACTGAAGAGATTGAGCTCCTGGCGGAACAGCACCAGCATCAGGATGGCGCCGAACCCGGCCAGCGGCAGCGAGGTCAGGATGGTGATCGGGTGCAGCGCGTTCTCGTACAGGATCGCCAGCACGCCATAGATCAGCAGCACGGTGATCAGCAGCAGCATCGGCAGCGTCTTCATCGAATTCTCGAAGGCCTGCGCCGAGCCGGCGAACTGGCCGCTGATGGCGCGGGCGTCGTCCTTGCCCAGGGTCTGCGCCATCAGGTTGCCGATGCCGGCGGCGGCCTCGCCCAGCGACACGCCCGGCGCCAGGTTCATCGACAGGGTCACCGCCGGCAGGCCGGCGTAATGGTTGATCGCCACCGGCCCCACGCCCATGCGCACGTCGGCCACCGCGCGCAGCGGCACCATCGGGCCGCCGGCGGCGGTCAGCACCGCGCTGGTGCCGGAGCTGCTGTTGGAGGTCTGCGTGCCGATCGCGGTGATGCCGGGATTCTGGTTGCCGTTGAACGACAGCGCATCCAGGCCGTTGAGGTCGGCCTGCGCCGCGGGATCGACCTGCAGCAGCACTTCGTACTGATCGGTGTCGCCGTAGATGGTGCTGATCTTGCGGCCGCCGTAGGCGCTGGCCAGGGTGTCCTGCAGGCCGGCGGCGGTGACGCCCAGCGCGGCGGCCTGCTCGCGGTGCAGCACCACCTCGATCTCCGGGTTCTTGAGCTGCAGGTCGCTCTGCGGATCCTGCACGTCGCGCAGTTGCCGCAGGCGCTGCAGGATGGTGTCGGACTGGGCGTACAGCGCCTTCTGGTCGGTGGACTGCAGCACGTACTGCAGCGATCCGTTCGAGGCGGTCGGCCCCATGTCGATCGCCGGCGGATTGCGCATGTTGAGGGTGATGCCCTGGATTGCGGCGACCTGCTTGCGCACGTCCTGGATCACCTCCTCGGCGCTGCCGCTGCGCTCGGACAGCGGCTTGAGCCCGATCAGCAGGCGCCCGCTGTTGCTGAGCGAGTTGTCCGAACCGATCACCGATTCGACGTTGGCCACGTTGGGATTGCGCTGGATGATCTTCACCACCGCCGCCTGCTTGGCGACGAAGTCGGCGAAGGCGGTGCCCTCCGGCACGCGGGTGTCGCCGTCGATCTTTCCCGAATCCACCTGCGGGATGAAGCCCTTCTCGACCACGGCATAGACGCCGGCGGTGCCGACCAGGGTGGCCACGCCGATGACGCACATCAGACCGATGCGCTCGGTCGCCCAGGCCAGCGAGCGCGCGTAGCCGCGTTCGCTGGCGTCGACCAGCCGGTCGAAGCGCTCGAACACCCAGCCCGTGCTCTTCTTCGGGTCCAGCCAGCGGCTGGCGAGCATCGGGGTGAGGGTCAGCGAGACGATGCCGGACAGGATCACCGCGATCGCGATCACCATGCCGAACTCGGAGAACAGCCGCCCCACCAGCCCGCCCATGAACACGATCGGCAGGAACACCGCCGACAGCGACACCGTCATCGACAGCACGGTGAAGCCGATCTCGCGCGAGGCGGCGATGGCCGCGTCCATCCGACTGGCGCCCTGCTCGGCATGCCGGACGATGTTCTCGATCACCACGATGGCGTCGTCGACGACGAAGCCGACCGACAGGGTCAGCGCCAGCATCGAGATGTTGTCCAGGCTGAAGTGCAGCAGGCGCATCACCGCGAAGGTGCCGATCAGCGAGGTCGGCAGCACCAGCGCCACGATCAGGGTCGCCATCCAGCTGCGCAGGAACAGCAGGATCACCACGATCACCAGCACCAGCGAGCCGACCAGGGTCCACTCCACGTCCTCCACCGATGCGCCGATGTAGTCGCCGCGGTCGTAGAGCACGTCGAGCTGGGCGTCGCCGGGCAACTGCGCGCGAATCCCCGGCAGCGCCGACTGGATGCCCTGGGTCACCGACAGCGTGTTGGCGCCCGGCTGGCGGTGGATGTTGATCTCGATCGCGCGCTGGCCGTTGAGCGAGGCCGCGGTCTGCAGGTTCTCGACGCTGTCCTCGGCATGGCCGACGTCGCGCAGGCGCACCGGCGCACCGTCCGCATAGCTCAGCACCATGGCATCGAAATCGGCCGCGCGCTTGAGCTGCCCGTCGGCACGCACGGTGTAGGACCGCGCGCGCCCCATCAGCGTGCCGGCCGGCGCATTGCTGTTGCCCGCCTGCACTGCCGACACCACCTGGTCGAAACCCAGGTGGCGGGCGGCGAGCAGGTGCGGATTGACGAACAGGCGCACCGCGTACTTCTGCGCGCCGTTGACGTCGATCTGGCCGGCGCCCGGCACCGAGGCCAGGCGCAGCGCCACGCGGTCCTTGGCGAACTGGTTGAGCAGCGGCAGCGCGATGGTCTTGGAGCGCAGGATCAGGTGCATGATCGGCGCGGCGCTGGGATCCTCCTTCTGGATCTGCGCCGGATTGATCTCGCGCGGCAACAGGCCGGCCGCCTGCGACACCGCGTTCTGCACGTCCTGCGCCGCGGCATCGACATTGCGGCTCAACGCGAACTGCAACACGATGCGGGTGCTGCCGACGCTGCTGGTCGAGCTCATCGTGTCCAGCCCGGGCAGACCGCTGAACTGGCGCTCCAGCGGCGTCGCCACCGCCGCGGCCATGGTCTCGGGATTGGCGCCGGGCAGCGACATGTTGACGGTGATGGTCGGGAAGCTGACATCGGGCAGCTCGCTCACCGGCAGCGCGAAGTAGGCCATGCCGCCGGCCAACACCAGCCCGATCATCAGCACCGAGGTCATCACCGCGCGGCGGATGAACAGCGCCGACAGGTTCACGCAGGCCGTCCGGTCGCCGCCGCGTTTGGCGTGGCGTGCTGGTTGCCGGATTGCACGGCGCTGCCGTCGCGCAGTTCGTTGGGCACGGTGAGGATGACGCGGTCGCCCGCGCGCAGGCCCTTGGCGATCACCGCCTGCCCGTCGACCATCCGCGCCACCGTGAGCGGCCGAGCCGCGGCGTGGCCATCGACCACGCAGTACACGTACGGCCCCTGCTGTCCCTGCTGCAGGGCGCTCTCGGGGACCGACAGCGCCTGCGGGTCCTCTGCCAGGATCACCCGCACGGTGACGAACTGCCCAGGCCACAGCGTGGCGCCGGCGTTGGCGAAGCGTGCGCGCAGCTCCAGCGTGCCGCTGCTGGTGTCGAAGGCGTTGTCGAGGAACGCCACCTCGCCGCGCTCGAGCAGCGTGCCGCTCACCGCATCCAGCGCCAGCACCGGCAGCCCCAGGCCCTGGTGCCCCAGCGGCGCGGCGCGCACGGCATCGACCTGTACATGCGCCAGCGCGAAACGCACTTCGATCGGGGTGCTGACGTTGAGCGTGACCAGCGCGGTGCTGGACCCGCTGGACACCAGGTTGCCCGGCTTGACCGCGATGGCGCCGGCGCGGCCGTCGATGGGCGCACGGACCTGGGTGTAGGCCAGCGACAGCAGGGTCTGCTCGACCTGCGCCTGGTCGGCGGCGACGGTGCCGCGCAGCGAGCGCAGCGTGTCGGCCGCCGTGGTGTAGGTCTTGGGATCGACCGCGCCGGTCCTGGACAGCTTGGCGTAGCGCGCCTCGGTATCGGCCGCATCCGCGGCTAGTGCCTGGTCGCGGGCCAGGGTGGCGCGCGCCTGCGCCAACGCCGCGCGCAGCGGCCGCGGGTCGATGGTGAACAGCAGTTGCCCGGCGTGGACCTGTTCTCCGTCATGGATCAGCACCGACTGCAGCACCCCGTCGGCCTGCGCGCGCACCTCCACGGTCTGCGGCGACAGCAGGGTGCCGGAGGTCTCGATGATGTCCGGCACCCGGTGCGGCGCGACCGTCATGGTCTGCACGCGCAAGGGTTCGGGCGCCGGCGCGGGCTGCTGGCGATGTGCGCGCCAGACCCACACGCCGAGGATCAGCAGGCTGAGCGCGGCCAGTCCGGCCAGCAGCGCCACCCGGCCCATGCCGCGCGCAGTCTGTGGCATCGCATACCCCACCCAGCGCCGGCGTGTTGTGCGCGGCGCCGCACTGTCATCATGGATGGCAACGTGGCGCGCGGCGTGATCGCGTTCCGCGCCGACCTTTGGGTGCTGCCCAGGGAACCGCCCATCGCTCTGGCTTCGCATGCCGGCCGCGTCCGCACTCGTGGTGATTGGCGATGCCGTGACACCAGGATCTCTGTGCGCACGCTGCGGCATAGCCTGTTCCAATGACGCCAGATCGACAGTGATGGCTCCGTGATAGAACGCACATGCTTAGGTGCGGTGTGCGCCGCGCTGTGCACACGTCATCGACGGACCCATGTCTCCGCCCACCGCGTGGGCGAGGACGGTGGCGCAGGCCGGCCAGCGGTGCGCCCGAACGCTCACGGACTGCCGTCGCACTCCACCACCAGCACCCGCGTCGCGCCCTGCGGGTGCGCCACGTGCTCGGTGCCCTCCGGCGCATGGAACACGTCGCCGGCCTGCAGCAGCGCCGCCTGCTCGGTGCCGTGCACGCGCCAGCGCATCTGCACCTGCCCGTCCAGCACCACGAATACTTCCGCCCCGTCGTTGACGTGCCAAACGTATGGCTGATCAGTCCAGTGGATGCGCACGCCGATCCCGTCCAGCAACGCCACCGGCAGCGCCTCCCAGGCACGGCTGCCGGTGAACTCGCGCGCACGCAGCACCCGCGGCACGCCGCTCATGCCAGGCCCCGCGCGCGGCGGTTGGACTGCAGCACGTTGTCGCGCGGCAGCGGCTGCCCTGCCTGCACTGCCGCGATCCACTGCGCGGTGTCGGCGACCGCGGCGAAGTTGCTGTGGAACACCACCCCGAACACCCGGTGGATCTCCTCGGCGCTGGCCTGGCCGGCGGCGTTGGCATACGGCAGCGCGCCGCTGGCGTCGCCCAGCACTTCCACCGCCAGCCCGCGGTGGAACGCCTCGTACACGGTGGAGGCATTGCAGTTGTGGGTCATGTAGCCGGCCACGGTCAGCGTGTCGATCGCGTGCTGCTGCAGCCAGTCGGCCAGCTCGGTATCGGCGAACACGCTCGGCCGGGCCTTGCGCAGCAGACGCGCATGCGGCCGCGCGGCGACCTGCGGGTGCAGTGCCCAACCGGCGCTGCCATCGGCGAACACCGGTGACTGCGCCGGCGCGGTGTGCTGCACCACCAGCACCGGCACGCCGTGCGCCTGCGCCGCGTCCATCGCCTGCAGGATGTTGGGCAGCGACTGCGCCACCGGCGGATGGGCGATGGGCAGCGCGCCATCGAAATACTCGTTCTGGACATCGATGACCAGCAGGGCGCGGCGGGGAGAGGACATGCGGTGGCTCCGAGGCGAGGGGCAGCCAGTGTCGGTGGCCGCACCCGCGCCGACGAGTGGCCCGAAACACCGTTTTCGCTAAAATCGGGCCATGTCGCCGCATCGCATCGCCGTGGTCGCCTTCGACCGCATCAGCCCCTTCCACCTGGCGGTGCCCTGCCAGGTGTTCGAAGCGCGGCCCGACCCCGACCTGCCGGCCTTCGACCTGCGGGTCTGTGCGGTCGACCCGGGCCCATTGCGCACCGACGCCGGCTTCGCCATCCACGTGCAGCACAGCCTGAAGGCGCTGGAGGGCGCCGACACGGTGATCGTGCCGTCCTGGCGCGATGCTGCCGAGCCGGCACCGGAGGTGCTGTGCCAGGCGCTGCGCCGCGCCCACGCCGCCGGCGCGCAGGTGGTCGGGCTGTGCCTGGGCACCTTCGTGCTGGCCGATGCCGGCCTGCTCGACGGCCGCCCCGCCACCACCCACTGGGCGGCGCTGGCGCGCTTCGCGCAGCGCCATCCGCAGGTGCGGCTGCAACCGGACGTGCTGTACGTGGACGACGGCGACGTGCTGACCTCGGCCGGCACCGTGGCCGGCATCGATTGCTGCCTGCACCTGGTGCGGCGCCGCCACGGCGCCGACGTCGCCAACCGCATCGCCCGGCGCCTGGTGGTGGCGCCGCACCGCCAGGGCGGGCAGGCGCAGTACATCGAACAACCGTTGCCGGTCAGCCGCCGCGACGCCCAGCTCGGCCCGACCCTGGACTGGATGCTGCAGCGCCTGGACCAGCCCCAACGGCTGGATGCGCTGGCCGCGCACGCGCGGATGAGCCGGCGCAGCTTCACCCGGCAGTTCCGCCAGGTGACCGGGACCACCGTGGTGCAGTGGCTGGCGCACCAGCGGCTGGTGCGCGCCCAGCAGTTGCTGGAGCGCACCGACCTGGCGCTGGAGCGCATCGCGGCCGACTGCGGCTTCGGCAGCGCCGGCGCGCTGCGCCTGCAGTTCACGCGCGACCTGGGGTTGCCGCCGTCGGCGTATCGCCGCGGCTTCCGTGCCGGCTGAGCGGCCGCAGCGTTCCGCCGACCGGGCCACGTCGCCTGCACCGGCACCCGCTACAATCGGCGCATGCGCGTCTTCCTCCAGCAACGCCCCGACGGCAACGAGCCGCCACGCTACCTGCAGCTGACCCTGCAGCCGGACCTGCTCGGCGGCTGGGAACTGTTGCGCGAGAGCGGCCAGATCGGTGGCCGTGCGCAGCTGCGGCGCGAGCTCTACCTGCAGCAGGAAGACGCCAACGCCGCCTTCGAGAAAGCCCGCGACGCCCAGCTCAAGCGCGGCTTCCAGGTCATGTTCACCCGTGGCGCCGACGCGCCGCGCTAAGGAATCCCCATGCTCAAGAACGACCGCCTGCTGCGCGCGCTGCGCCGCCAGCCCGTGGACCAGACCCCCGTGTGGCTGATGCGCCAGGCCGGGCGCTACCTGCCCGAGTACCGCGCCACCCGCGCCCGCGCCGGCAGCTTCCTGGCCATGGCCAAGACCCCGGAACTGGCCTGCGAGGTGACCCTGCAGCCGCTGGCGCGGTTCCCGCTGGACGCGGCGATCCTGTTCTCGGACATCCTCACCATTCCCGATGCGATGGGCCTGGAGTTGTACTTCGTCGAAGGCGAAGGCCCCAAGTTCCGCCACCCCGTGCGCGATGCCGCGGCGATCGCCAGGCTCGGCGTGCCGGACATGGAGACCGAGCTGCGCTACGTGATGGACGCGGTGCGGGTGATCCGCCGCGAACTGGACGGCAGCGTGCCGCTGATCGGCTTCTCCGGCAGCCCCTGGACCCTGGCCTGCTACATGGTCGAGGGCGGCGGCAGCGACAACTACGCGCGGATCAAGGCGCTGGCGCTGAACGACCCCGCGGCGCTGCACACGCTGCTGTCGGTCAACACCGACGCGGTGATCGCCTACCTGGCGGCGCAGCGCGCGGCCGGCGCGCAGGCGCTGCAGGTGTTCGACACCTGGGGCGGCGTGCTGAGCCCGGCGATGTACCGCGAGTTCTCCCTGCCCTACCTGCAGCGCATCGCCCGCGAACTGGCGCGCGGCGACGGCGCCGAGCGCACCCCGCTGATCCTGTTCGGCAAGGGCAATGCGCCCTACCTGGAAGAGCTGGCCGGCTCCGGTGCGGAAGGCGTGGGCGTGGACTGGACCATCGACCTGGCCGACGCCGCGCGCCGCACCGGCGGCCGCGTCGCCCTGCAGGGCAACCTGGACCCGGCGATGCTGTACGGCGCGCCGGAGGCGATCGACCGCGAAGTGCAGCGCGTGCTGCGCAGCTATGCCGACGGCAACGGCGGCTCGCTGGACGGCCACGTGTTCAACCTCGGCCACGGCCTGTCGCCGGACATGCAGCCCGAGCATGTCGGCGCGCTGGTGGAGGCGGTGCAGCGGCATAGTCGGCGTGGTTGAACGCCGGGATTCGGGATTGCAGTCTCGCGCACGGTCGGCGATCTGACCGTGCGCTCGATCTTCTGCGCTTTTGCGTAGGAGCGGCTTCAGCCGCGACAGGACGTTTTGGGAATGCCCGTCGCGGCTGAAGCCGCTCCTACGTGGGCGCCTGCAAGGCGCCGTCCACCCCTGCGTTGACAGCGCTGATCGCTGAGCGCGCGCTGCATCGCAAGCGCGCAACGCGCGCGACTGCACGACACGGCGACGCGATCTGCGCGATCCTAGTGCTCCCCCCGCGTCACCCTGCGTGCCGATGTCCGCGCCCTCCTCCGATCCGATCGCCGTTCCCAACGCGCGCAGTTTCCGTCCGCTGCTGTGGCTGGTCTCGCTGGCCATCTTCATGCAGATGCTCGATGCCACCATCGTCAACACCGCGTTGCCGGCGATGGCGCGCAGCCTGGGCGAGAGCCCGCTGCAGATGCAGTCGGTGGTCTTCAGCTATGCGCTGGCGGTGGCGATGTTCATCCCCGCCTCCGGCTGGATCGCTGACCGCTACGGCACGCGCCGCACCTTCCTGACCGCGATCGTGCTGTTCACCCTCGGCTCGCTGCTGTGCGCGGCGGCGCCGCGGCTGCCGTATCTGGTGGCCGCGCGGGTGCTGCAGGGCATCGGCGGCGCGATGCTGCTGCCGGTGGGCCGGCTGGCGGTGATGCGCTCGGTGTCGCGCGCGCAGTTCCTCAGCGCGATGAGCTTCATCGCCATCCCCGCGCTGATCGGGCCGCTGGTCGGACCGACCCTGGGCGGCTGGCTGGTGCAGGTGGCGTCCTGGCACTGGGTGTTCCTGATCAACCTGCCGATCGGTGCGATCGGCTTCGCCGCCGCGCTGAAGATCATGCCGGACTTCTACGGCGAGCAGCGCACCCGCTTCGACCTGATCGGCTACGCGATGCTTGCCTTCGGCATGGTCGCGCTGTCGCTGGCGCTGGACGGCATCTCCGAGCTGGGCCTGCGCCACGCCTTCGTGATGCTGCTGGCGATCGCCGGGCTGGCGGCACTGATCGGCTACTGGCTGCACGCGGCCAACGCGGCGGCGCCGCTGTTCCCGCTGCATCTGTTCAAGGTCACCAGCTTCCGCATCGGCATCCTCGGCAATCTGTTCTCGCGCGTGGGCAGCGGCAGCATGCCGTTCCTGATCCCGCTGCTGCTGCAGGTGGGCCTGGGCATGAGTCCGATGAACGCCGGGCTGATGATGATCCCGGTGGCGCTGGCCGGCATGGCCTCCAAGCGCGCGGCGGTGAAACTGGTGGAGCGCTTCGGCTACCGCCGCGTACTGATGACCAACACCGTGCTGGTCGGCACGGCGATGGCCAGCTTCCTGCTGTTCGACGCCGGCCAGCCACTGGGCTGGCGGCTGCTGCAGCTGGCCCTGTTCGGCGCGGTCAACTCGCTGCAGTTCACCGTCATGAACACCGTGACCCTGCGCGACCTGGACCGCGACCAGGCCAGCGCGGGCAACAGCCTGCTGTCGATGGTGATGATGCTGGCCACCGGCTTCGGCGCCGCGGCCGCGGGCAGCCTGCTGGCCGCGTTCAACACCCACCTCGGCGATACCCACGGGGCCACCGCGGCGCTGCATGCGACCTTCGTCTGCGTCGGCGCGATCACCCTGACCTCGACCCTGATCTTCTGGCAGTTGCCGGACACCCGGCCGTCGCCGAAGCAGGTAGAGGAAGTGGCGGAGTAGCCGAAAAGCAGGGATTGGGGAGCCGGGATTGGGGATTCGCAACGGCGGCGATATCGCGGCCTGCCGGATCCGTTGAAACGCGTGGGAGCGGCTTCAGCCGCGACCGGATGTTCTCGGCAATGCCCGGTCGCGGCTGAAGCCGCTCCTACGACGGTGGCAGTGGCGGGGCGAACGCGCTAAGGGCGATCGTCGCTGCCGTGCTTCCCCGGTTGCGGTGTTTCTTCCGGGCCCGGCTCACCCTCCACCGCCCTCGCCAACATCTCGCCCGTCACCGGCTTGCGCAGGAATCCGCTGAAACCGGCGGCACGCGCCTGCGGTTCGGCGTCGGCGTCGGCACGGGCGGTGACTGCGATCAGCGGCATGACGTAGCCGAAGGCGCGCAACTGCCGCGCCAGCGCCAGGCCGTCCAGGCCGGGCAGATCCAGGTCCAGCAGGGCGATGTCGAAGGGGCCGGCCGCCGCTTCGGTCAGCGCGGCCAGCGCGTGCGCGGCGTGGGTGACGTGGTGGCCGCGCGCGCGCAGCAGGCCGCCGACCACCTCGGCCACGGTCGGGTCGTCTTCGACCAGCAGGATCCGCCGCGGCGCTGCGGCGCCGGCGGACGCGCTGGCGTCGCGCGGTGCCTGCGGCAGCGGCACCGGCGCCCACGGCAACGGCAGGTCGACCACGAAGCGCGTGCCGGCACCAAGCCGGCTGCTCAGGTCGATGCGCCCGCCCATCGCCACCGCCAGTTCCTGGCTGATCGCCAGGCCCAGGCCGCTGCCGCCGTAGCGCGCGGCGGTGCGCGGCCCGTCGGCCTGCTCGAAGCGCTGGAACAATCGCGCCTGCTGTTCGGCATTGATGCCCGGCCCGGTATCGGCGACCTCGAAACGCACGCCCTGCTGCGGCTGCAACGGCGCCACCCGCAATTGCACGCTGCCGTGCTCGGTGAACTTGATGGCGTTGTTGAGCAGGTTCAGCAGGATCTGCCGCACCCGCGTGGCGTCGCCGCGCGCGGTGACCTGCGGCGGCATGGCGTTGTCCAGGGCGAAGAGCAGCCCGCGGCTGCGCGCCATCGGCCCCATCATCGCCTCCAGTTCGGCGATCAGCCGGCCCAGGTCGAACGGCTGCTGCTCCAGTTCCAGGCGCCCGGCCTCGATCCGCGCCAGGTCCAGCGCATCGTTGACCAGACGCAGTAGGTGCGAGCCGGCGTCGTGGATCGACTCGGTGTAACGGCGCTGCTTGGCATCCAGCGAGGTGGCCAGCAGCAGTTCGCTCATGCCCAACACGCCGGTCATCGGCGTGCGCACCTCGTGGCCGAGCGTGGCCAGGAAGCGGGTCTTGGCCAGCGAGGCCTGCTCGGCCACCTCCTGCTTGTGCACGGCCAGTTGCCAGGCAGCGCGGCGGCGCAAACGCCGCCGGTACAGGTAGGCGAGCAGCCACAGCGCCAGGGCGGCCAGCGCCGCCAGCCCGGCCAGGCCCCAGGGGCTGCGCCACCACGGCGGCAGCACGCGGAAGCGCAGCGTCACCACCTTCGACCACACCTTGTCGGCAGTACGCGCCTGCATCTCCAGGGTGTAGTGGCCCGACGGCAGCCGCGAGAACAGGCGCTCGCCGCTGGCGCCCACGTCGACCCAGTCCGGGTCGTAGCCGCTGAGG
Organism: Xanthomonas sacchari; assembly: GCF_040529065.1. NCBI lineage: Bacteria > Pseudomonadati > Pseudomonadota > Gammaproteobacteria > Lysobacterales > Lysobacteraceae > Xanthomonas > Xanthomonas sacchari. Next base: position 3,532,294 of record NZ_CP132343.1, read on the forward strand.
CGGAAGCGGTAGGTGTTGGCGTCGGTGTCGGAGAACGACAGCAGGCGCGCGACCACATGCAGATCGCGGTCGCCTTCCTGCAGCACGATGTGGTCGGCGTGCAACAGATCCAGCCCACGCTCGCCGCGGCGCACGCCGATGTGCTCGATCACCAGCGGCGGCTGCCGCTGCGACGGCACCACCTGCGACGGCTCGAACAGCACCACCCCGTCCGGGGTGCCGCCGAGGATCTGCCCGCTGCGCGCCTGCACCAGGCTGCGGGTCTGGAACTCCTGGTTGGGCAGGCCGTCGTGCACGCCATAGGAACGGATCGCCTTGCTCGCCGGATCGACCCGGATCAGGCCGCGCATGCTGCTCAGCCAGGCCACGCCGCTGGCATCGACCACCAGGCCGTTCGGCGCCAGCGCCGGGAACTCCTGCTCGGCATCGATGCGGTCGAGCAGGCTCAGCCGGCTGCCATCCCACAGATAACGCTCCAGGCAGCCGACGCTGGCCAGCCAGACCACGTTGCCGTCGCTGATCGCCAGCGCGCTCAGCGGGCGCTGCGGTGCGCCAGGCACCGCTTCGAATCGCGCGCGCTCCGGGCTCCAGGCGAGCAGCCCGTGCTGCCCCAGCAACCAGGGCTGGCCCTGCGGCCCGAGGCTGGCCTCCTGCACGGTCAGATCCGCAGGCAGGCCGGCGTTTCCCGGCGCCATGGTGCGCAGCACGTGGCCATCGAGGTCGCGCACCTGCACGCCGCTGATGTCGCTGAAGATCCAGAGGTGGCGGTCGCTGCTGAAGACGATCCGGTCCACCTGCTCCATCATCGGCGCATCGGCACCGGCGTCCTTGCCCCAGCGCCGGACCTCGCCGCTGGCCGGGTCGTAGCGCAACACGCCTCCGGCGGCCGCCGCCCACAGCCGGCCCTGCGGGTCCTCGGCGATCGCCCGCGTCCAGTCCAGACCGAACAGCGCGCGCATGTGCCGACGCACGGCACCGGTGGCCGGGTCGAGCTTGTCCAGCACCCCGCGCGTGCCCGCCAGCCACACGCCGCCGTCGCGGGAAGCGGCGGTGGCCAGCACGTAGGGATTGCCCATCGACTCCGGGTCGTCCACCCGGTAGGACAGCACCGAGAACTGCTGCCAGTTGGCCGGCAAGTGCCACAGGCCGGCATTGCCGCTGGCGAACCACAGGCCGCCCTCGCGGTCCTCGAAGGCCAGCGACCAGTTCGGCTTGACCAATCCGTGCGCGGAGTTGCTGTACAGCGGCACGTTGCGGATCACGCCGGACTCGCTTTCGCGGCCCAGCCCGTCCATGGTGTCGAACCAGCGCGTGCCGTGGCGGTCGTGGACCAGCATGCCCAGCACGCTGTCGCTGGGCATGTTGCGCCAGTACGGCTCCACCACGCTGGCGTCGGCGCGCACCAGGCGCGCCCCGCCGGTGGTGGCGACCCACACCGTGCCATCGCGTTCGGGGGTCAGCCCCTGCACCTCCGGCCGCGGCAGCGCGGCAGCATCGAGTCGCTGGAAATCGTGCCCGGTCCAGCGCGCCAGACCACCGCGGGTGCCCACCCACAGGGTGCCGTCCGGCGTGGTCGCCAGATGGGTGACGCTGGCCGAAGGCAGGCTGTGCGCGTCGCCGGGGATCGGCATGAAGCGGCGCAGGCGGCCGTCCGGCTGCAACTGGTGCAGGCCACCAGCGGCGGTCCCGAACCAGACGCTGCCGTCCGGCGTGGACGCGATGGCCCACACGGTGGTGGAGCCGATCTGCGGATAGGTGCTGCGATCGTAGTAGCGGAACTGGCGGCGATCGGCGGAGAGCGTGCCCAGGCCGGCACCGTCGGTACCGAACCAGACCCGGTTCTGCGCATCGACGTGCACCGACCAGATCTTGTTGGCGTGCAGGCCGTCCTCGATCCGCCAGATGCGGTAGCCGCGTCCGTCGAAGCGCGCCAGGCCGTCACCGCTGGCCAGCCACAGATAGCCGAGCTTATCCTCGGCGAAGCCATTGATGCTGTTGGACGGCAGGCCGTCGGCCACGGTCAGCTGGCGCGGCTGCGGCGTCGGCGGCACTGCCGCGCCGGCGACCGCGGACCACGCCAGCAGCAGCCATCCCAAGATCCGTCTCGACCGCATCGCCTCTGTCTCCCCCCGACGGGCATCCGTCCCGCGTCACCGGCGCCATCGTCGGCGATAAACGCCAGCGCTGGCAACCGCGGCATGCATCGGCTCAGACCGGCGGTGGCGCGCCGTCCAGCACCGCGTCGATGGCCGCTTCCAGCATCTGCCCGGTGACCGGCTTGCGCACGAATCCGGCGAATCCGGCAGCGCGCGCGGCGGCCTCGGCCTCACCGTCGGAGCGCGCAGTCACCGCCACCAGCGGGAAGCCATGGCCCAGCGCACGCAACTGCCGCGCCAGCGCCAGGCCGTCGAGCGCCGGCAGGTCCAGGTCGAGCAAGCCGATGTCGAAGCTGCCCTGGCTGGCTTCGGTGAGCGCTTCCAGGCCGTGCGCGGCCCAGGCCACTTGGTGGCCGCGGCCCCGCAGCAACTCGATCATCACCTGCGCCACGGTCGGTTCGTCCTCGACCAGCAGGATGCGCAGCGCAGTGCGCGCCCGCGGCGCCACCGCCGGCGCCGCCGGCTCCTGCGCCAGGCGCCAGCGCAGCGGCAGGCCCACGCGGAAACGCGCGCCATGCCCGAGCCGGCTCTCGACCTGGATGCGCCCGCCCATCGCCATCGCCAGTTCCTGGCTGATCGCCAGGCCCAGGCCGCTACCGCCCTGGCGCACCGCGGTGCGCGGCCCGTCGCCCTGCTCGAAGCGCTGGAACAGCCGCGCCTGTTGTTCGACGCCGATGCCCGGGCCGGTGTCGGCGACCTCGATGCACAGCCCGTGGCCGTCCTGCGTCGGCGCGACCGTCAGCGCAACCGAACCGCTGCTGGTGAACTTGATCGCGTTGCCGAGCAGGTTCAGCAGGATCTGCCGCACCCGCAGCGCATCGCCCTCCACCGTGGTCGGGCCGGGCATGGCGTCGTGCAGATCGAAGCGCAGCCCGCGCGCCTGCGCCAGCGGCGCCATCAGGTTGACCACTTCGGCGATCAGCGCCTGCAATGCGAACGGCTGCGACTCCAGGCGCAGGCGCCCGGCCTCGATCCGCGCCAGGTCCAGCGCGTCGTTGACCAGGTGCAGCAGGTGCGTGCCGGCGCGGCGGATCGACTCGGTGTAGCCGCGCTGCTTGGGGTCCAGCGGCGTGGCCAGCAGCAGTTCGCTCATGCCCAGCACCCCGGTCAGCGGCGTGCGCACCTCGTGGCCCAGCGTGGCCAGGAAGCGGGTCTTGGCCAGCGAGGCCTGTTCGGCCAGTTCCTGCTTGTGCAGGGCCAGTTCCCAGGCGTGCTGGCGGCCCAGGCGGCGCCGGTAGGCGCGCAGCGACACCAGCAGCAGCAGGCCGGCCGCGGCGAGCAACCCGACGATGCCCCAGACGCTGCGCCACCACGGCGGCTGCACCTGGAACGGCAGGCGCAGCGTCGGCGACCACGCGCCATTGCGGGTGCGCGCCTGGATCTCCAGCACCTGCGCGCCGTCGGGCAGTTGCGGCAGGGTGCGTTCGCCGCTGGCGCCGGTGCTGACCCAGTCGCGGTCGTAGCCCGGCAGGCGGAACCGGTAGACGATGTGTTCGGGATCGATGTACGACAGCAACCGCACCGCCACGCGCAGGTCGCGATCGTCCGAGCGCAAGGTGAAGTCGCCGCGCGTCGGCAGGCTCAGCAGGCGCGGGCCGCGCCGCACCTGCACGCTCTCCATGCTCAGCGCCAGCGGCACCGGCACCGGATCCGGCTGCTGGGTGTCCAGCAGCGCCACGCTGCCGTCGGCGGCCGCGGCCACCAGTACCCCGTCGGCGGTCATCAGCAGGCCGCGCCGGACCAGTTCCTGGCTGCCGAGCCCGTCGCGGGTGCCGAACGCGCGCACCGCCGGGGTGCGCCGCGGATCGACCCGGAACAGGCCGCGGCGCATGCCCAGCCACGCGCGCCCCTGCGGATCGGCGACCAGTGCGCTGGACTCGGTGGCCGGCAGCCCGTCGGCCACCGCGTAGCGCTGGCTGCGCTGCCACCTGCCGCCGGTGCGCCGCCACAGTTCCAGCCCGGACAGCCGGTGCACCCACAGCGTGCGCGCGTCGGCGAAGGCGAACGACTGCACTTTCTCGCCGGCCAGTTCCGGCGGCGTGCGGAACTGGCCGGCCGCGTCGTCCCACTGCTGGAACTGTTCGGCGGCCACCCACGGCGTGCCGTCCGGCGCCATCGCCAACGCCGCGATGTCGGTGCCGGCCAGGCCGTGCTGGCCGCCGGGAATGTTCTGCAGCACGCGGCCGTCGCCATCGCGCACCTGCACGCCATAGCCCGGTGCGCCGATCCACAGCCGCTGGCGCGCGTCCAGTTGCAGCCAGGCGAGCGTGCCGTCCGGGATCGCATCGGCCTCGCCGGCGGCGCGGGTCCAGCGCTGCAGCGGGCCGCCGTCCAGCGGGCCACGCAACAGCACGCTGCTGCCGCCGATCCACAGCGCGCCGCGCGGGTCGTCCAGCACCGACAGCGTGCGTCCGCTGGGCGCGCCGTTGGACCAGTGCGGCGCGCTCAGCGCACCGCTGGTGGTATCGAGGCGGAACACGCTGGCGCCGGCGCCTAGCAGCCACACCCCGCCCGCGCGCGCCGGCGCCAGGCCGACGTACTGGTCGGCGGGCAGGCCCTGCGCGGTGCCCAGCACCGCCAGCCGGCGCCAGTCCGGACGCAGGTAGCCCAGGCCGCGGGTCGGCAGCGGCACCCACAGGCCGCCCTCGCGATCGCGCAGCAGGGTCTCCACCACGCTGGCGCCGGACACCGCCGCGCCGCCGGTGTCCACCCGCCGCGCCGGCCCGTCGGCTGGCTTGTGCCACAGGCCTTCGCCATTGCCGAGCCAGTAGCCGCCGGCGCCGTCCTCGGCGATCGCGTTGGCGGCGCGGTGCAGCGCGCCGATCCAGTCCGCGCGCAACCAGCGCCCGGCACGGTCGCGCCGGAACAGGCCGGTGTTGCCGCTGAACCACAGGCCATCGCTGAGCCGGGTGATCGACATGATCACCTGCTCCTCCTGCGGCATGCCGTCGTCGATGCGGTAGGCGCTGGCGTGGCGGCCGTCGTAGCGCACCAGGCCCTTGAAGGTGCCCACCCACAACACCCCGGCGTCGTCGAAGGCCAGGGTCAGCACCGCGCTGTCGAGCAGCGCGTCCACCTTCGGGTCGCCGGCACGGATGCGCTGCACCCGGCCATCGTCGCCCAGCCGGTACAGGCCACCGCGGTAGGTGCCGAAGAACACCGCATCGCCGCGGCTGGCGATAGCGAACACCTCGTCGCTGCGCATCGCCGGCTGCGTGGCCATGTTGAAGTGACGGAAGCCGCGCCGGTCCGCGCCGAGCATGCTGAGGCCACCGCCCTCGCAGGCCACCCAGATGCGGTCGCGCGCGTCGATGTGCAGGTCCTGCACGTAATTGCAGCGCAGCGACGCCGGATCGGCCGGGTCGTGGCGCCAGACCCGGAACTCGCGCCCGTCGTAGCGGGCCAGGCCATCGCCACTGGCGATCCACAGATACCCGTCGCGGTCCAGCTGCAGCCCGGAGATGTCGCTGGACGGCAGCCCCTGCTCGCTGGAGAACACCCGAAAGCGCGGCAGTTGCGGCACCCCGGCCCAGGCGTCGGCGCAGACGCCGGCCAACGCCAACAGGCAGGCCAGCCCCCAGCAGCGCCACCGGCGTGGGGGATGCGGGATGGGCATGGACATCGGCTCCGGCAAAGGACGTCGGCGGATGAACACCGGCGCACTGCCGGGGCCGGACGCGCGGGGCGGCCGCTCCGTGTGCCGCTCGCCGCGGCAGCGTTCTTATACCGCGCGGCCGCGGAAAAATCACACCTGTCGCGGCGTGCAACGAACCGTTACGTGGCGCAGGTGCGCAGCCGGGCCGGACTGTGACTAGAATCCGGCGACCCTCCCAGCGCGGCCCGCTTCATGCTCAAACCCTCTCTCGTGGCACTCCTGCTGGCCTTGCCGGGCGCCGCCCTGGCCGCGCCGGCACAGTACGCGCTGGACCCGGTACACACGCGGGTGCTGTTCGCGATCGAGCACGCCGGCTTCTCCAAGGCGCTGGGTACCGTGTCCGGCAGCACCGGCACCCTGGTGTTCGACCCGGACGACTGGCGCAGCGCGCGGCTGCAGGCGCGGGTGCCGTTGCAGCGTCTGGATCTGGGCGATGCCAAGTGGAACCGCGCCGCGCTGGCGCACAACCTGCTCGACGGCGAGCGCTACCCGGAGGCGCAGTTCGTCTCCACCCGCGTCGAACCCATCGACGCTCAGCACGCCAAGGTGATCGGGCAGTTGACCCTGCACGGCGTCACCCGCGAGGTGACACTGGACGTGACCCTGAACGCGGTCAAGCGCCATCCGCTGCCGCCGTTCCGCCGCACCGCCGGCTTCTCCGCCACCACGACCCTGCAGCGCGCCGACTTCGGCATCAGTGCCTGGCCGTCGGTGATCGGCGGCACGGTGGAGCTGCGCATCGAGGCCGAGGCCACCCGCGAAGGCGGCGCCAAGGCCGAGCCGGATCCGGCACCGGGCACCGCGCCCGCCGCTCCCACCGACACCACCACCGCGCCGAATGCGCAGGACGGCACGCCATGAGCGCCCGCAATACCCGCGACCGCTGGGGCAGCGTCAGCCAGACCCTGCACTGGCTGATCGCCGCGCTGATCCTGCTGCTCGGCGTGGTCGGCCTGACCATGGGCGAGCTGCCGAAGACGCCCAAGTATTTCTGGGTCTACACCGCGCACAAGTCGCTGGGCCTGACCGTGCTGGCGCTGGTGATCGCGCGGCTGGGCTGGCGCCTGTACGCCGGCGCGCCCAAGCCGGTGCCGGGCACGCCCGGCTGGCAGGAGCGCATCGCCGACGGCACCCACGCCTTGCTGTACGTGATGATCTTCGCCATCCCGCTGTCCGGCTGGCTGTACGACTCGGCCAGCGGCCTGCGCCCGTTCCGCTGGTTCGGCCTGGTCGCCGTGCCCAAGCTCAGCGCCCCGAACGAGCACCTGCGCGACCTGTCGCACACGGTGCACGAATGGGGCTTCTGGCTGCTGATCGCGGTGGTCCTGGCGCATGCCGGCGCCGCCTTCTACCACCACCTGTTCCAACGCGATGCCACCCTGGCGCGGATGCTGCCGCGCGGCTGGCTCACCCCCAAGTCCTGAGGAGCTGTTTCGATGTCCACCCGTTTCGCGTCCCCCGCCGCCGTTGCCGCCAGCCTGGTGGCCCTGCTCGCCGCCGCCCCCGCGGTGCGGGCCGCCGACTATGTGCAGGCCCCCGGCTCCACCCTGGTGTTCGCCAGCAAGTACGACGGCGAAGTGTTCACCGGCCAGTTCCCCGGCTTCGACACCAAGCTCAGCTTCGACCCGGCCAACCTGGCCGGCGCCAAGCTCGACGTGACCATCCCGCTGGCCGGCGCCAAGAGCGGCAACACCGACCGCGACTCCACCCTGCAGGGCGCGGATTTCTTCGACGTGGCCAAGTTCGCCACCGCGCACTACCGCGCCGACAAGTTCCGCGCGCTGGGCAACAACCAGTTCGCCGCCGACGGCACCCTGGAACTGCGCGGCGTGTCCAAGCCGGTGACCCTGACCTTCACTTGGACCCCGGGCGCGCAGCCGGTGCTGGCCGGCAAGGCCACGGTCAAGCGCCTGGACTTCGGCGTGGGCGGCGGCGACTGGGCCGATACCAAGACCATTCCCAACGAAACCGCGATCAGCACCAAGGTGGTGTTCAAGGCGAAGTGATTCGCCACAGGCCGCGGGCGCGCGGCCGCTGAGCGGCGGATTTCCTCGTCGGGTCCGCCGCTTTTTTTATGCGCGTCTTACACGCGTTCGGCCGCGGCCGCCAACCAGGCGCGCACGCCGTCCGCATCGAACGGCCAGTCCAGTTCGCGCCCGTCGGCGGCGCGCAGCACCGGCACGCGCACGCCATAGCGCGCCTCCAGCGCGTCGTCGTCATCGATGAAAACGCTTTCCAGGTCGGCCACGCGCGCCTGCGCCAGCACCTGCAGGGCCTGGTCGCACAGATGGCAGTCGTCGCGCTGGTACAGGGTCAAGGACATGCTCGCGTCCAATGTTGCGCTGCGGACCTGTGCCGCGCGCCGGAAGCATAGAATAGACGGTCTTTCGCCCACCCTTCGGCACGCGCATGGCTGTCAGTACCTTCGACCTGTTCAAGATCGGCATCGGGCCGAGTTCCTCGCACACCGTGGGGCCGATGCGCGCCGCCGAACGCTTCGTGCACCGCTGGCTGTTCGACCAGGGCCGCCTGCAGGACGTGGTGCGGGTGCGTGCCGAAGTGTTCGGCTCGCTGGCCCTGACCGGGCGCGGCCACGGCACCGACAAGGCGGTGCTGCTGGGCCTGGAAGGCCAGCGCCCGAACCTGATCGACCCGGACATCATCCCCGGCGCGCTGGAGCGCATCCGCGGCAGCAAGCGCATCAACCTGCTCGGCCAGCACGAGATCGCCTTCGACGAGAAGCGCGACCTGGCGATGAACAAGCGGCAGAAGCTGCCGTACCACACCAACGGCATGCGCTTCACCGCCTACGCGGCCAACGACGAAGTCGTCGCCACGCGCGACTACTACTCGGTCGGCGGCGGCTTCGTGGTCAACCAGGACGACGCCGCCGACGACCGCATCGTCGCCGACGAGACGCCGCTGCCCTACCCGTTCAAGAGCGGCGACGAGCTGCTGGCGCAGGCCGCGCGCAGCGGCCTGAGCATCGCCGCGCTGATGTTCGAGAACGAGAAGTGCTGGCGCAGCGAGGACGAGATCCGCGCCGGCCTGCGCGAGATCTGGGGCGCGATGCAGGCCTGCGTGACGCGCGGCATCCGCGAGGAAGGCACGCTGCCCGGCGGCCTGCACGTGTCGCGGCGCGCGCCGGCGCTGTACCGCGAGCTGTCGTCCAAGCCGGAAGCGGCGATGCGCGATCCGCTGACCACGCTGGACTGGGTCAACCTGTACGCGCTGGCGGTCAACGAAGAGAACGCCGCCGGAGGCCGCGTGGTCACCGCGCCCACCAACGGCGCGGCGGGCATCATTCCGGCAGTGCTGCACTACTTCGACCGCTTCTGCCCCGGCGCCGACGAACAGCGCGTATTCGACTTCCTGCTCACCGCCGCGGCGATCGGCATCCTGTACAAGGAAAACGCCTCGATCTCCGGCGCAGAAGTCGGCTGCCAGGGCGAGGTCGGCGTGGCCTGCTCGATGGCGGCCGGCGGCCTGGTCGCTGCGCTCGGCGGCAAGCCGGGGCAGATCGAGAACGCGGCCGAGATCGGCATGGAGCACAACCTCGGCCTGACCTGCGACCCGATCGGCGGCCTGGTGCAGATCCCGTGCATCGAGCGCAACGCGATGGGCGCGGTCAAGGCGATCAACGCCAGCCGCATGGCGATGCGCGGCGACGGCAAGCACAAGGTGTCGCTGGACAAGGTGATCCGCACCATGCGCGACACCGGCCGCGACATGCAGGACAAGTACAAGGAAACCAGCCGCGGCGGGCTGGCGGTGAACGTCATCGAGTGCTGAGCCACCCCGATGGACGCTGGCCCACCCGATCACCAGCGTCCTGACTGCCGCGCGCATCAAGATCCGCGCGGCGTTGCCGCTAACGACAAAGACGTCGGCCGATCCGGCATTGGCATGCTCTTGCGGTTTCCATACGCCTCCTGGCGCCTGCTGGCGCTACAGCTGGCCATGCTCTCGACAGCGTGGAGCGCGTGTGTGCCGCAGGCGCGGGCATTGCAGCCGGACAAGCAGTTCAACCACTACGAGCGCGAAGGCTGGGGGCTAGACCAGGGCCTGCCGCAGCTGAGCGTGCAGGCGTTCGCGCAGGACCGCCAGGGCTATCTGTGGATCGGCACGATGGGCGGGCTGACCCGCTTCGACGGCGTGCGCATGACCTCGTTCAACGAGGGCGCGCCGGCGCACCTGCCCGGCAACCTGATCAAGGCGCTGCACATCGACCCCGCCGGCACGCTGTGGATCGGCACCTACCGCGGCCTGTCGCGCTACCGCGACGGGCGCTTCAGCACGCTGCTGCCACAGGATCCGCAGGCGCCACTGCTCAACATCGAGGCGATCGCGACCGATGCGCACGGCACCGTGCTGGTCGCGGCGCAGGATGGCGTGTACGCGGTACAGGGCGATCGCCTGCAACTGCGCCACCGCATCGCCAGCGGCGCCTCTGCGCTGTTGCCGCGCGCCGACGCGCTGTGGGTGGGCACGCGCGGCGAAGTGCTGCGCTTCGTCGCCGGCCAGGACGCGCCGGTGTCGCTGCCGTTGCCGCAGGAGGCCGCCGCGGTGTCGGTGCAGCATCTGCTGGAGGCGCAAGGCACGCTGTGGGCCGGCACCCGCGACGGCCTGCTGCAGCGCCGCGACGGGCGCTGGCAATGGCTGCCCGATGCAGACGGGATCAGCCGGCGCGCCGTGCTGGCCCTGTTCGAGGACAGCGACCGGAACCTGTGGGTGGGACAGCCCGGCGCGCTGCTGCGCGTGCGCGATGGCGCCATCGTCGAACGCACCCCGGAAAACAAGCCGAACGTCGGTGTCAACGCGATCTTCGAGGATCGCGAGCGCAACCTGTGGCTGGGCAGCAGTTGGAACGGCGCCACGCGGCTGTGGAATGGCTGGACGCGTCGCTACAGCACGCACGAGGGCCTGGACGATGCGCTGGTGTGGACCCTGGCGCGCGATCCGGACGGATCGCTGTGGGCCGGCACCGACAGCGGCCTGTCGCAGCTGCGCGATGGCCGCTACCAGCAGGTGCTGACGCTGGCGCAATTGCACAACGAAGCGCCCTACACCTTGCTGGCCGAGCCCGGACAGCTGTGGATCGGCACCCGCCACGGCGCCGCCCTGTACCGCGACGGCCGGCTCGGCCAGCCGGACTGGCTGGCACCGCTGCGCGACCTGCAGATCAGCGGGATCGTCCGCGATCGCGCGCAGCGGCTGTGGTTCGCCAGCACCGACGGCCTGTTCCGCGTCGACGGCACGCGGCTGCGCCGCTACGGCACGGCCGAGGGCCTGCGCGATCCGCGCGTGCGGCTGATCCACGAGACCCGCGACGGGCGCCTGTTGATCGGCGCGCAGTCGGGCCTGTACGCACTGCGCGGCGAGCGCCTGGTGGCACTGGCTCCGCCGGGTTCGGCGCTGGCCAGCGCCGACATCACCGCGATCCACGAACTGCCCGGCGGGCAATGGCTGGTCGGCACCCTCAACGAGCAGTTGTGGCTGTTCGACGGCACGCACTGGTACGCGTTCGGCGAGCAGGACGGGCTGCCGGTGAACGCCGCGTTCTTCATCGCCGACGACGGCCGCGGCGCGATCTGGGTGGCCGGGCTGCGCGGGGTCTACCGCGTGCGCCTGGCCGACCTGCAGCGCCACGCGGCGTCGCCGCAAGCGCCGCTGAATGCCGAACTGATGCTCACCGAGCGCGCGCAGCGCCACGGCGGCGTGCAGGGCATGTGCTGCAACGGCGCCGGCAACGGCAAGGGCTTCATCGAGCACGGCACGCTGTGGCTGCCCAGCCGCGATGGGGTGGTCGCGCTGGACACCGCCGGCATCGTCAAGAATCCGGTGGCGCCGCAGCCGGTGGTGGAGCGGGTACGTGCGCTGGGCCTGTGGCTGACGCCGCAGGCGCTGCCCACCCCGCTGCCGGAAGCCGCGCGCGACCTCGACTTCGAGTTCACCGCCGCCTCGTTCCAGGCGCCGCAGAACGTCGAACTGCGCTACCGCCTGCGCGGCTACGACCGCGGCTGGCGCACCCTCGACGACATCCGCCAGCGCTCGGTCAGCTACACCAACCTGCCCGGCGGCGACTACGTCTTCGAAGTCACCGGCAGCAACAACGCCGGCGTGTGGGCGGCAGCGCCGGCGCAGTTGCCGCTGCGGATCGCGTTGCGCTTCCAGGAAACGCCGTTCTACAAGCTGCTGCTGACGCTGGGCGCGTTCGCCCTGCTGCTGTGCGCGGTGGCCCTGGCACGGCTGCACAACCGGCGCCAGCGCGACATCCTCGAACGCCAGGTGCGCGAGCGCACCCAGGCATTGCAGGCGGCCAACCAGCGCCTGCAGGAGGCCAGCTTCACCGACGAGCTGACCCAGTTGCGCAACCGCCGCTACCTGTCGCTGCACATCCCCAGCGACATCGCGCTGTACCGGCGCATGGCCGCCAACGACGAGGACATGCTGTCCTCGGGCATGCTGTTCGCGCTGATCGACATCGACCATTTCAAGTCGATCAACGACAGCGGCGGACACCACACCGGCGACGCGGTGCTGCAGCAGATGGCGCAGTTGCTGGTGCGGCTGACCCGCGAGAGCGACTACGTGGTGCGCTGGGGCGGCGAGGAATTCCTGCTGGTGCTGCGCTCGGCGCCGCGCGAGAACCTCACCATGGCCGCCGAACGGCTGTGCCGCTCGGTCGCCGCGCACCCGTTCGTGTTCGACCACGGGCGCCAGGGCCGGGTCACCTGCTCGATCGGGCTGGCCGAATTCCCGTTCGTGCACGACCCCGACAATCTGCTCGGCTGGGAGCAGTTGCTGGTGCTGGCCGACCGCGCGCTGTACCAGGCCAAGGCCAAGGGCCGCAACGGCTGGGCCGCGTACCGGCCGGTGCTGGGCGCGCAGGCCGAACAGGTGCTGGCGGCGCTGCAGGAGCCGCTGGCGCAGATGGAGCGGCACGCCTGCCTGACCCTGGTGCACAACGGCGGCAGCCTGCCGCCACCCGCGTGACGCGTTGACGCCTGGCAAGCGCGCGCCGGGCTAAGGTCGTGCTCCTTCACGTCTGCCGTCCCGCTCCCATGCGCCATTGCCTGCTGCTCGCCGCCCTCGCCCTGTCGCCGCTCGCCTCCGCCACCGACGCACCGCCGCGCTACGGCGCGCAACTGGAAGGCTTCGCCTATCCCTACCCGGTGCACTGGTACCGCTTCGATTCGCAGCGCCAGCCGCTGCAGATGGCGTACATGGACGTGGCCCCGACCGGCACGCCGAACGGCCGCACGGTGGTGCTGCTGCACGGCAAGAACTTCTGCGCCGCGACCTGGGAATCGACCATCGCCGCGCTGGTGGCACAGGGCTACCGGGTGCTGGCGCCGGACCAGATCGGCTTCTGCAAGTCGAGCAAGCCGCAGGCCTACCAGTTCACCTTCGCGCAACTGGCGGCCAATACCCATGCATTGCTGCAGCAGGCCGGCGTGCGCCGCGCCGCGATCGTCGGCCATTCGATGGGCGGCATGCTCGCCGCGCACTACGCGCTGCAGTACCCGCAGGACGTGAGCCAGCTGCTGCTGGTGAACCCGATCGGGCTGGAGGACTGGAAGGCCGCCGGCGTGCCGTGGCGCAGCGTCGATGACTGGTATGCCAAGGAGCGCAAGACCGATGCGGCCTCGATCAAGCAGTACCAGTTGAACGCCTACTACGGCGGACAGTGGAAGCCCGAGTACGACCGCTGGGTGAGCATGCAGGCCGGCCTGTACGCCGGCCCCGGCGGCGATCGCGTGGCCTGGAACCAGGCGCTGACCTCGGACATGGTGTTCAACCAGCCAGTGGTGCAGCGCTTCCCGCAACTGCGCGTGCCGACCACGCTGTTCATCGGCCAGCGCGACCGGACCGCGATCGGCAAGGACCTGGCACCGCCGGCGCTGGCGGCGACCCTGGGCGACTACCCGGCCCTGGGCAAGCGCGCGGCCGCGGCGATTCCCGGCGCGCATCTGGTCGCCTTCGACGACCTCGGCCATTCGCCGCAGGTGGAAGCGCCGCAGCGCTTCAACGCCGCGCTGCTCGAGGCGCTGGGCAAGACGCCCTGATCCCAGGCGCCACGCCAGTCGTGCCTGCACGGCGGCACGAACGCGTCTTGTCGCGCAGCCTGGGTGATCGGGCGACGTGCCGGCGGCGACAGCACGTCGCCAGGGCGCTGCACGAACCTGGCCGCCATGCGCCGTAGCAGCCCCGCGCCGCGCAAACGCGAATGCACCCGACGCTGCAGTCATTGCGCTGCAGCATCGGCCGTCCATGAAAACGTTGTCATCGCAGTGATTCTGGATACATCTCGCATTCGCTCGAATTGTCTGTTGACAACGTTGTCTTCTGACCAGAACCCTGCGCCTGCCCGGTCCGCGCACGAACGCCACACGACGTCGGCGCCAAGCGCTCCCGGGTGATCGGATCCAAGGAACCAGACAGCGGCGAACCGCCGCTCCTCAGTCGCGTTACCTACCGCATCGGAGGCGTCACCATGAACACAAAATCCGCTGGATCGTGGTTGCTGTTCTGTTGTCTCGTCCTCGCCGGCCTCGCGCCCGGCCAGGCCTCGGCCGCCGCGTGCAGCGGTGTCGCCGCCTGGAACCCGGCCACCATCTACGCCGCCGGCGACACCATGACCTACGCCGGCCACCTGTACCGCGCCAATGGTCCGATCTGGAACACCGCGCCGACCTACTGCACCAGTTGCGGCTGGTACCAGGACCTGGGCACCTGCGACGGCAACACCAGCAATCAGCCGCCGAGCGTGGCGCTGACCGCGCCCACGAGCGGCACCCGCTTCGTGGTCGGCACCACCATCAGCTTGCAGGCGTCGGCCAGCGATCCCGACGGCAGCGTGGCGCGGGTCGAATTCTTCCGCGGCAGCACCTCGCTCGGCAGCGTCAGCGGCGCGCCGTACACGCTGTCCTGGAGCGGCGCAGCGGCCGGCGACTACAGCCTCACCGCCGTGGCAACCGACAACGCCGGCGCCCGCACCACCTCGGCCGTCGTCGCAATCAGTATCTCGGCGGCGTCGACCGACACCACCGCGCCGAGCGTGCCGACCGGCCTGGCCGCGGCCACGCGCGCCAGCAACGCCATCACCCTGAGCTGGAACGCGGCCTCCGACAACGCCGGCGGCAGCGGCCTGGCCGGCTACGACATCGTCCGCGACGGCAATCGCGTGGGCACGTCCACCACCACCGCTTACACCGATTCGGCGCTGAGCGCCGACACCGCGTACGCCTACGCGGTGCGCGCCCGCGACAATGCCGGCAACGTCTCGGCCAGCAGCGCCACGCTGAACGTGCGTACCCTGCCCGCCAGTGCCGGCGGCGGCAAGCGCGTGATCGGCTACTTCACCCAGTGGGGCATCTACGGCCGCAACTACCAGGTCCGCGACATCCAGACCAGCGGCGCCGCCGGCTACCTGACCCACATCAACTACGCCTTCGGCAACGTCCGCAACAACCGCTGCGAAGTCGGCGTGACCCAGCCGTCGGACAGCAGCACCGGCGCCGGCGGCGACGCCTTCGCCGACTACACCAAGGCGTTCTCCGCCGCGCAGAGCGTGGACGGCGTGGGCGACACCTGGGACCAGCCGCTGCGCGGCAACTGGAACCAGTTGAAGAAGCTCAAGGCCGCACACCCGGGAATGAAGGTGCTGATTTCGCTGGGTGGCTGGACCTGGTCGCGCGGCTTCTCCAGCGCCGCGCGCGCCGAGAATCGCCAGGCCTTCGTCGCCTCGTGCATCGACGCCTACATCCGCGGCAACCTGCCGGTCACCGACGGCGCCGGCGGCGCAGCGGCCGCGGCCGGCGTGTTCGACGGCATCGACATCGACTGGGAGTACCCGGTGGCGTGCGGCATCGCCTGCGGCAGCGCCGAGGACCGGCAGAACTTCACCGCGCTGCTGGCCGAATTCCGCCGCCAACTCGACCAGGTGCGGCCGGGGCTGCTGCTGACCGTGGCGGTCGGCGCCGGCATCGACAAGATCCGGGTCACCGACCCGAACCTGTACGCGCAGTACCTGGACTACCTCAACGTCATGACCTACGACTTCCACGGCGCCTGGGATCCGCAGACCAACCACCACTCCGCCCTGTTCGAGTCGTCGGCCGATCCGTCCAGCGGCGACCAGCGCTACTACAACAGCAACGACGCCATCCAGGCCTTCCTCGACCGTGGCGTGCCCGCCGCCAAGCTCAACCTCGGCATCGGCTTCTACGGGCGCGGCTGGACCAACGTGCCCAACGTCAACCACGGCCTGTACCAGAGCGGCAGCGCCGCGGCAGGCACCTACGAAGCCGGCATCGAGGACTACAAGGTGTTGCGCGGCCGCGCCGGCACCAGCTACGTCGACGCCCAGGCGCACGCACACTGGAAGTACGACGGCAGCACCTTCTGGAGCTACGACAACCCGGCGCTGGTCACCGAGAAGATGAACTATGTCAAGACCCAGGGCCTGGGCGGCGCGTTCTTCTGGGAATTCAGCGGCGACTACCAGGGCGAGTTGCTGAAGACCATGGGCCAAGGTCTGCAATGAGCTGAGGCGCCGGCCGCCGCGCAACGTGCAACGCGCGACGGCCGCGCCGCGTGACCCGCACGCATCGGCGTGCAGGCAGCGTCGCGCACACGCCGACCGCCCGTCGGTATCGCCCCAGTCCGAAACGCGACGCCCGCACGTGATGGCGGGCGTCGTTGGCTTCGCTCAGCGCACCGCGATCCGCAGCACGTCGTCGAGCAAGGCCGCCGCGGTGACATCGGCGCCCGCGCCCGGCCCCTGGATCAGCAGCGGCTGCTGCAGGTAGCGGTCGCTGTGAATGGCGACGCGGTTGTCGGTGCCGGCGCCGCTGGCCAGCGGATGCGTCAGCGGCAGCGCGCGCAGACCCACCGATGCGCCATTTGCATCGAAGCGACCGACGAAGCGCAGACAGGCACCGGCGGCCTGCGCCTGCGCCAGGCGCGCCGCCAGCGGCGCGTCCAGTTGTTCGAGTGCGGCATCCAGTTGCGCCAGCGGCACCGTGGCCAGCGCGGCCGGCACCAGCGACTCCACCTGCACCTGCTCGGCACGCAACGGCAGGCCGGCGGCACGGGCCAGGATCAGCAACTTGCGCCGCACGTCCTCGCCGGACAGGTCCTCGCGCGGATCGGGCTCGGTGTAGCCGGCGGCCGCGGCCTCGCGCACGCACGCGGAGAAGGCACGGCGGCCGTCGTAGCGATGCAGCAACCAGGCCAGGGAGCCGGACAGCACGCCTTCCACCGCGTGGATATGGTCGCCGCCGGCAACCAGCGCGCGCAGGCTGCTCAGCAACGGCAGCCCGGCGCCGACCGTGGCGCTGTCGCCGTAGTGGGTGCTGGCGGCATGGCGGGCGGCCTGGATCTGTTCGGCCCGCGCCAGCGCGGCGCCCTGGCCGAGCTTGTTGGCGGTGACCACGTGCACGCCGCGCCGCAGCCATTCGGCATGGCGCTGCGCCACCGCCTCGCTGGCGGTGGCGTCGACCACGATGTCGCCACAGCCCAGGTCCTCCGGCAACGTCACCGCCTGCGCCGTGCGCGCGGCGGCATTGGCCGCGGCCAGCGCCTGCGCCGGCGTCACCGCGCAATCGGCAACGGTGCGCGAATTGGCCAGCCAGGCGAAGGTCGGCAGGCCGGGGCGGCGCTGCTGCAGCGCCTGGTAGCGCGCGACGAAGGCGCGGCCGACGGTGCCGGTGCCGAGCAGGCCCAGCCGCGCGGTGGCCGCGACGGGCGCCGCACGCAGCGGCGCCAATGGCGCATCGGCCAGGCCGCTGCTCACGCGTCCACCCGTTTGCGTGCCAGCGCCTCGCCGGCGCGCTGCGCGCGCTGCAGGCCCGCCTGCAGGTCGGCGACCAGATCCGCACTGGATTCGATGCCCACCGACAGACGCAACAGGCCATCGGAAATCCCGGCCTTGGCGCGCGCCTCGGCGGTCATCGCCGCATGCGTCATGGTCGCCGGATGCGCGACCAGGCTCTCCACGCCGCCCAGCGATTCGGCCAAGGTGAAGTAGCGCAGGCCATCGACGAAGGCGCGCACCTCGGCCTCGCCACCGGCCAGTTCGAAACTGATCATCGCGCCGAAGCCGCGCTGCTGCCGCGCAGCCACCGCGTGGCCCGGATGCGAGGCCAGGCCGGGGTAGTACACCTGGCGCACCGCGGCGTGCGTGGTCAGCAGCTCCACCACCGCCTGCGCGTTTTCCTGGTGCGCGCGCAGGCGCGCGTCCAGCGTGCGCAGACCGCGCAGGGTCAGGAACGCGTCGAACGGCGAGCCGGTCAGGCCCAGCGCATTGGCCCACCACACCAGCTGCTGGTGCAGTTCGGCAGTGGCCGCGATCACCGCGCCACCGACCACGTCGCTGTGGCCGTTGACGTACTTGGTGGTGGAGTGGATCACCAGGTCGGCACCGAAGGCGATCGGGGTCTGCAGCGCCGGCGACAGGAAGGTGTTGTCGACCACCGCCAGCGCGCCGGCCTTGTGCGTGGCGTCGATGACGAAACGCAGGTCGGTGATGCGCAGCAGCGGGTTGGACGGGGTCTCGATCAGCACCAGCTTCGGCGCCTGCGCCAGCGCATCGGCCAGGGAGCGCGGATCGGTCAGGTCGGCGGTGATCAGCTCGAAGTGGCCCTTCTTGGCCAGCGCGTTGAACAGCCGCCAGCTGCCGCCGTACGCATCGTGCGGCACCACCAGCTTGTCGCCGGGCTGCAGCAGGGCGTTCAGCACCAGGTTGATCGCGCCCATGCCGGTAGCGGTGATCACGCCGCCGGCGCCGCCTTCCAGTTCCGCCAGCGCTTCGCCGAGCAGGTCGCGGGTGGGGTTGCCGCTGCGGGTGTAGTCGTACTGGCGCTTGTTGCCGAAGCCGTCGAAGCTGAAGTTCGACGACAGCACGATCGGCGGGGTCACCGCGCCGTAGGCGGTGTCGCGGTCGATGCCGGCGCGGACCGCGGCGGTGGCGGCGCTACAGGGCAGATCGGTGTCGTGGGCAGTGCTCATGCGGCAACTCCGGTGGGGCGAAGGGCGGTGGCGAGAATCGCGTCGATGCGATCGGTTTCTTTCAGGAAGGCGTCGTGGCCGTAGGGCGAACGCAGCACGCGCAGGCTGCCGCGCGGGCCGAGGCCTTCGACCAGGGTGACCAGGTCCGACAGCGGCACCAGGCGGTCGCCTTCGACCGCCACCACCACCGTGGGCACGGCGACGGCGGCCGGATCGATGCGGTGCAGGTCGATGGATTCGGACAGGCGCAGGTAGGCGTTGACCTGGGTGCGCGCCACGTACTGCGCGCCGGCGGCGTCCAGGTAGTCTTCGGCGGCGACGCGGACGCGGCCGTTGATCACTTCCGGCGCCGCGTCGAAGCGTTCGCCGAATTCCTCGGGCGTGCGGTAGCTGAGCATCGCGAACTGCCGCGCCAGCGACAGCCCATGGCTCTCGGCGCACTGCAGTTGGCCCAGCGCCACCGCGCGACGCTGCAGCGCGCGCCAGGCCGCGGCGTACGGATGTGCGCGGTGCGCGCCGCTGACCGCGATCAGCTTCTGCACGCGTTGCGGATGCCGCACCGCCAGTTGCAGGCCGACCAGCGCGCCGTAGGAATAGCCGACGAACCCCTGCAGTTGCGCGATGTCCAGCGCGTCCAGCAGCGCGGCGATGGCATCGGCCTGGTCGGCGCTGTCGATCGGCGCGTCCAGGCTGCCATCGGCGCCGACGAAATCGAACGCCAGCAGCCGCCGCTGGGTGGGGTCCAGCGCCCGCCCCGCCCCGACCAGGCCTTCGGCCCAGCCCTTCTCGGGGAAGCTGGCGTTGGCGGCGAGATGGCGGTGCGCGGAGATGCCGCCGGCGACGAACACCACCGGCGCGGCAGCCGGGCCGCTCAGTTCGTAGCGCAGGCGCAGCAGTTGCACGCCGGCATGGCGCAGCGGCAAGGCGACGGCGATCTCGCCACGCATCGCGTGCACGCCGTCGGCCGGCGCGGCAACGCGGTCGTGGGACGGAATGGCGGAGGTGGGGCGATCAGGCGAGTTCACGAGGCGCATGGCGGTATCCAGGGAGGAACGGCCATCGAGCTTCGCGGAGCTCGCGTTCGCCATGCAGAAGGCATGGATCGAACCATCTTTCGGCGGACGCGTGGGTCCCCGCAGGATTTGGCACCTACACGGGCGCTTGCGCGTCCGCTGGCTGCCCCGGCATCAAAGGGCCTGTCCCTCCGCCGGTCTCGATGGTGGAGCCACGATGCCAGCGATTTTCCGCAATGTCAATCTCTTTATTCGGATGAAGCGATATGATTTTTCGATCCCTGGCCTCGGCCATACTCCGCTTCCCCCATCGCTGCCCCTGTCCGTGCGCCGACGCAGCCCCCGCCGCTGGCTTGCCGTGGTCCTGTCGTTCGCACTGGCGACCGGTGCGCCCGCGCAGCCGCTGCTGCGCTGGAATGCCCCGCGACTCGAACCACAACCACCGCCAGCGTGGCTGCAGGTGATCACCCGCGACAGCGGGCTGCGCGAGGTCGCATTGGGCAATCCGCTCGGCGGCCCGGTGCAGATCCGCCTGCTGGGCGACCGCGCCGGCTTCACTGCCGTGCCCGCGCTGCCGCTGACCGTGGAACTGGCCGCCGGCGAGCGCCGTGTGGTTGCGCGTCTGTATCCGTCCGGCGACCTGGCCGAGACCGACGCTGGCGACGCCCGGCTGCGCATCGAGGCGGTGCCTGGTTCGCCGCGCGCCCATGCCGACGCGGTGCTGTATGCCCTGCCCTTCGCCGATCGCACGGTGCGCATCGACCAAGGCTTCGGCGGCGCCTTCAGCCATCGCGATCCCGCCAACGCCTATGCCCTGGACTTCGCCCTGCCCGAAGGCACGCCGGTGCTGGCCGCACGCGAGGGCGTGGTGATGGAGGTGCGCGACGACTTCCGCGAGTCCGGCACCGACCCGCGCCTGGGCCAGGCCGCCAACCTGGTGCGGGTACTGCACGCCGACGGCAGCATGGCGATCTACGCGCACCTGGCCGCCGGCGGCGTGCAGGTGCGGGTCGGCCAGGCTGTGCGGCGCGGCGAGCGCCTCGGTCTGTCCGGCAACACCGGCCTGAGCAGTGGCCCGCACCTGCATTTCGCCGTCCAGCTCAATCGCGGCCTGCACCTGGAAGCGGTGCCTTTCCGGATGGCCGGCCCGCTGGGCGAACTGCGCTTCGCCCATCCCGCCCCACCCTGAGCGCGCCTACCGTTCGTCGGCAGACGCATTGACATCTGCCAAGTGTATTGATGTATTAATACACATGGATGCAACCCACCTCCACGTCCAGCCCAGCGCCCCCGAGCCGATCTACCGGCAGATCGCCGAGCAGATCCGCCGCCTGGTCGCCGCCGGGCAATTGCGCCCAGGCGATGGTCTCCCCTCGGTACGCGAGGTCGCCGCCACCCACGCGGTCAACCCGATGACGGTCTCGCGCGCCTACAGCCAGCTCGAGGCCGAGGGCGTGCTGGAACGCCTGCGCGGCCGCGGCATGGCCATCGCCGCGACCGCCGCCGCACCACAGCGGCAAGGGCAGCGCCTGGAGTTGATCGAACCGCGCCTGCAGGAACTGGTCCGGCATTGCCGGGAACTGGGCCTGCCGTCGCCTCCCGTGATCGAACGTCTTGAACAGTTGTTTGGAGAACCTGGCGATGAGTAGCGTGGTACTGCAGAGCGCAATCCAGGCCGACCTGGACATGGACCTGCCGCTGGCGGCGCACGACCTGCACCTGGCTTTCGGCGCCGGCTCGGTGCTGCAGGGCATTGACCTGCAGGTGGCGCGCGGCGAGGTGGTCGGCCTGATCGGACGCAATGGCGCTGGCAAGAGCACCCTGCTGGCCTGCCTGCTCGGCCTGCTGCAACCGCAGCGCGGCAAGGCGCGGGTGTTCGGCGGCCCGGCTTTGCGCCTGGACGATGCGCGCAAGGCGCAGTTGGGCTTCGTGCCGCAGCAGCCGCAGGCCTTCGGCTGGATGCGCGTGGAGGAACTGCTCGCCTTCGCCGCGCAGCTCTACCCCCACTGGGACGCACCGCGTGCCGACACGCTGCTGCGGCGCTGGGAACTGGACCGCCGCCAGCGCATCGACACGCTCTCGCCCGGCCAGGCCCAGCGCCTGGCCCTGGTGCGCGCGCTGGCCGCACGGCCGGCGCTGCTGGTGCTGGACGAACCGGCCTCGGCGCTGGACCCGGTGGCGCGCCGCGACCTGATGCGCGAGATCGTCACCGAAACCTGCGACGCCGGCACCACCGTGCTGTTCTCCAGCCACATCGTCAGCGACCTGGAACGCGTGGCCTCGCGCGTGGCCTTCCTGCACCAGGGCCGGCTGTTGCTGGACCAGCCGCTGGACGAACTCAAGGACCGGGTCCTGCGCATCGGCATCCCGGCGCCGGCAGCAGCGACGCTGGACGCGCCGTTGCGCGGCGAACTGGCGCGCCGCCACGCCGCCGACGGCGGTGTCGTGGTGGTGCTGCATGCCGACGAGCTGCCGTCCGCGCTCTTGACCGTCCCCGGCATCCGCATCGACCGGCTGGGCCTGGAAGACCTGTTCATCGAGGTGGTCGGATGAACCGCCTTCCTGCAGATCTGCGCCTGCTCTGCCGCGCATCGGGCGTGACCGGATGGCTGTATCCGCCCACCCTCGCCGCCGCCTTCGCCTGCACCTGGCTGCCTGAAAAAGCCACCAACCTGCTGCCGCTGGTCCTCACCGCGATCCTGGCGATGTTCGTGTGGATGTTGCTCGGCGCTCGCCTGCTGGGTCTGCTGGAACAAGGACGCCAACTACGTCTGCCGTCCATGGCAGCGCGCTTCGTCAACCTGTTCGGCGCCGCACTGGCCTTGACGGTGCTGCTGCCGACGCTGCTGTTCGCCGTGCGCGGCGTCGAGCCTGGCCTGTCCCTGTCGGTCCTGCTGCTCAGCGCAAGCTTCGGCATGTTGGTCGCCACCCTGCCGGCCTGGTGTGCGCCCTTGATCGGCATCTTGCCGGGGACATTCGGCGGCTTTTTGCCCAAGGCCAGTTTCGTGCCGCTGATCCTGCATCCACGCGCCAGCCTGCTGCTCGCTGCGCTCGCCTGCGCGCTGATCAGCCTGTGGTCGTACCGATACTTGCGTGGTCGCCCGGCCGATGCGCTGTCGGCATGGTCGCGCCCGATGTGGATCGGCCTGCAGCAGCGCCAGCCCGGCGACGGCACCACCAAGCAGGCCGTCGAATCGCAGAGCGGGCGCCTGGGCTGGATCCAGGGCATCGCGCGTCCCGCCTTTCCCACCGATCTGCGTCATCAACCGGAACGCGCCATGCGCTATGCCCTCGGCCCGGGCTTCGCCCCCGGCAACGCCGCCGGCACCTTCCTGGCCGCACTGGTCACGCCGGCGCTGCTCCTGCTGCTGTGGACGCCCCTGTTGCTGCGCGCGCAATCGCCGACGCTGCCGTTGGTCATGGCCAACGTCATGGCCAATCTGTCCAGCGTGAAGTTCCTGCAACGGCTGTGGCTATGGCGCAAGCACGGCAACCTGGGAATGATGGAAAGCGCGCTGCTGCCGGGCCTGGGCGCTCCCGGGCAGGCGGGCAAGCTGTTCAACCAGGTGATCCTGAAGCGCGCGCTCGCGGCGATGCTGCCCTGGCTGGGCCTGTCCTGGCTGCTAGGCGCGCTCAAGCATGCGCCGGCGGCCTATTACCCGCTGACCGTGTCGATCACCCTGACCGCGACGCTCGCCGCCAGCAGTCTGCTGTTGGCCTGCATGCGCTGGCCGCGCGGCGCGCTGTTGCTGACCGTGACCCAGTTCGTCCTGGCCATGCTCGGCGGAATCAGCATCGGCCAGGTCGGCCTGCCCGGCGCGGTGGCGCCGCACTGGCTGGCGCCGGCCTGGAGCCTGCTGCTGCTCAGCATGGTCGTCGCCTACAACCTGGTGGCCCGCCAGTCCAGCAAACGCCCGCATCCCTGGCTGCTCAACTGAACGGCCCTTGCGGGAAGCCCGCTATAATCGGCGGCTTCCTCCGTTGCCGATGACGCCCCTTGCGGGCGTGCCGCCCATGTCCGAAGTCGCCACCGAAGCTGCGCGCCGCCGCACCTTCGCCATCATTTCCCATCCCGACGCCGGCAAGACCACGCTGACCGAAAAGCTGCTGCTGTTCGGCGGGGCGATCCAGATGGCCGGCTCGGTGAAGGGCCGCAAGGCCGCACGCCACGCCACCTCGGACTGGATGGCGCTGGAAAAGGAACGCGGCATCTCGGTGACCTCGTCGGTGATGCAGTTCCCGTACGAAGGCAAGATCATCAACCTGCTCGACACCCCCGGCCACGCCGACTTCGGCGAGGACACCTACCGCGTGCTCACCGCGGTGGACTCGGCGCTGATGGTGATCGACGTGGCCAAGGGCGTGGAAGAGCGCACCATCAAGCTGATGGAGGTGTGCCGGCTGCGCGACACGCCGATCATGACCTTCATCAACAAGCTCGACCGCGAGGGCAAGGATCCGATCGACCTGCTCGACGAGGTGGAGACGGTGCTGGGCATCGAATGCGCGCCGGTGACCTGGCCGATCGGCATGGGCCAGCGCCTCAAGGGCGTGGTGCACCTGGTGACCGGCGAAGTGCACTTGTACGAGCCCGGCCGCAACTTCACCCGCCAGGACTCGACCATCTTCCCGTCGCTGGACGCGCCCGGCCTGGCCGAGAAGATCGGCGAACAGATGCTGGCCGAACTGCGCGAGGAACTGGAACTGGTGCAGGGCGCCAGCCACGCCTTCGACCTGGACGCCTACCGCGCCGGCAGGCAGACCCCAGTGTTCTTCGGCTCCGGCGTCAACAACTTCGGCGTGCAGCCGCTGCTGGACTTCTTCGCCGAGCACGCGCCGCCGCCGCAGCCGCGCGCCACCACCGGCCGCCAGGTGCAGGCCGGCGAGGACAAGCTCACCGGCTTCGTGTTCAAGATCCAGGCCAACATGGATCCGCAGCACCGCGACCGCGTCGCCTTCATGCGCATCTGCTCCGGCCGCTTCGCCGCCGGCATGAAGACCCTGCACGTGCGCACCGGCAAGGAGGTCAAGCTGGCCAACGCGCTGACCTTCATGGCCAGCGATCGCGAGATCGCCGCCGAGGCCTATCCTGGCGACGTCATCGGCATCCACAACCACGGCACCATCTCCATCGGCGACACCTTCACCGAGGGCGAATCGCTGTCGTTCACCGGCATCCCCAATTTCGCCCCGGAACTGTTCCGCCGCGCACGCCTGCGCGACCCGCTCAAGCTCAAGCAGTTGCAGAAGGGCCTGGCGCAGCTGTCCGAGGAAGGCGCCACCCAGTTCTTCCGCCCGCTGATGAGCAACGACCTGATCCTCGGTGCGGTCGGCACGCTGCAGTTCGACGTGGTCGCCTACCGGCTGAAGGACGAGTACGGGGTGGACGCCAGCTTCGAACCGGTGGGCGTGGTCACCGCGCGCTGGGTGCACTGCGACAACCCCAAGAAGCTGGAAGAGTTCCGCGAGAAGAACGCGATGAACCTGGGCATCGACGCCGCCGGCGAACTGGTCTACCTGGCGCCGACCCGCGTCAACCTGCAACTGGCGCAGGAACGCGCGCCGGACGTGCGCTTCGCCGCCACCCGCGAACACGCGCACAGCGTGGCGGTGGAATGACCGTCATGTGACCACGGGCGTGCGCCGGCTGAGCGCACGCCCAACCGGCGTCGCAGTGCGGCGCCGCAGCGGATGCGAACCGCTCGCAATTGCGCTACCGTGCGGACCCATGGATGCAGACCGGTCGCCCGCCTACTCGAACGCCGACGCGCAGCCTTCCACGGACTGGCGCGACGAACTGGCCAGCGCCCTGACCCACGGCCTCGGCGCCATCGCCGCGCTGGCCGGCGGCTCGGTGCTGATCACTCTCGCCGCGATCTACGGCGACGGCTGGCAGCTCGCCACCGCGATCGTGTTCAGCGTCACTTTGCTGCTGCTGTACGTGGCCTCGACGCTGTACCACGCCATCCCGCATCCCGGGGCCAAGGCGCGCCTGCAGATCTTCGACCACTGCGCGATCTACCTGCTGATCGCCGGTACCTACACGCCGTTCACCCTGATCGGCCTGCGCGGCCCGTGGGGCTGGGGCCTGTTCGCGGCGATCTGGACCATCGCCGTGGCCGGCGTGATCTTCAAGCTGTTCTTCACCGGCCGCTTCCGCCTGTTGTCGACCATCCTGTACATCGCCATGGGCTGGCTGATCGTGGTGGCGATCGAACCGCTGCTGCGGTCCATCGATGCCTGGACCCTGGGCTGGCTGCTGGCCGGCGGCCTGTTCTACACCCTGGGCACATATTTCTACCAGCGCGACACCGTGCGCTACTTCCACGCCATCTGGCATCTGTTCGTCCTCGCCGGCAGCGTCTGCCACTTCGTGGCGGTGACCGGCCAGGTGCTGTAGGCAGACCATCGGCCGTTCGCCGGCGTCCCGAACACCCGCCCTCCCAGGGCGGCATGACGGACCGCTCTGCGATCGCAACGCCTACCCAGGCATTCGCTTGGAATGTCGAGCGCATGGACTTCGCCCGTAGCACCTGCGATCAGCTCTTGCGCTTCTGACACGCTCCAGCAGAGACGACCATGTGCGATGGATGCTGCTTGACATAGCGGTGCTTCGTCGCGAGCGCACCATCCTGTTCGGTTTCGAGGTTGTCGGAGACATAGATCCTGAAGGTTCCAACCTCCGAGAATGCGGCGACCACGTGCTCCTTGCCTTCCGCATCCCAATACATCCCGGCCGAGATGGCAGGCGTAATAACCACGCGCCCACCGGTTGCCGAAACGCCCTCGCACTGGGTCTCGCTGTCCATCAGAACAAGGAATCTTCCGCTCGGCGTCAGAATGCCCACTTCAATCGGATCGACGTTCCCGACGTCGATGCTCACAACCTGCGCCGGATCTACATCCCCTTGAATCGCACTACTCACCGACGACACCAGACAAAATGCAGCTACGGCGGGTGCAAACCTGCCGAGGCGCTTGGCCGACTTTCTCACACCCACCCCCTGTCAAAACACTGACGACCGCTGATTGACCGGAACCAAGGGTGATGCACTGCGATGCAATAGGCGACCAGAACGCCACCTTCAACATCCAGCAGCTTGGAACCGCAGCCAGCGATCTCTGACTCATGAGCGGCAGCGTCTGATCCCGCGGCCAGCCCACAGGCATCATGCATCCCCGGTGTGGACGCGGACAACGCCCATCGGGCCCGCCATCCCTTCCGCTTTCGCACCCCGTGCACAGCAGCGGCCTAGGATGGCCGCATGGCTCGCGACCCCGTTTCCGCATCCGGCGCACGCCGCCGCTCCTGGCCCTGGCGGCGCAACGACGGCCGCCTGCGGCGCTGGCCGTTCGTGCTCGGCGCGCTGGTGCTGCTCCTGCTCATCATCATCCTGATCTTCGACTGGAACTGGTTCAAGGCACCGGTCGAACGCGCGGTGCAGGCACGCACCGGGCGCGCCTTCCATATCGACGGCAACCTCGACGTGGACCTGGGCCGCATCATCACCGTGCGCGGCGATCGCCTGCGCTTCGCCAATGCCGATTGGTCGAAGCAGCCGCAGATGGCCAGCGCCGACCGCGCCGAGCTGGATATCGCGCTGTGGCCGCTGCTGCGCGGCCGCGTGCGCATCCCCGAGATCCGCCTGACCAAGCCCGATCTGCTGCTGGAGACCGGCCCGGCTGGACAGCCCGGCAACTGGGCGTTCGGCCAGTCCGACGACGGCGGCAAGCCGGCGGTCCTGGGCGCCTTGCTGGTGCAGCAGGGACACCTGCGCTTCCAGGATCCGGTCGGGCGCACCGAGATCGATATCGCCGTCGACAGCCAGGTCGGACAACGCCGCCGCGGTGATGCCGCACCGCCGATCGCGGTCAGCGGCGATGGCCGCTGGCGCGGCAACCCCTTCACCCTCAAGGGCAATACCGCCTCGCCGCTGGAACTGAGCGAGAGCGACCATCCGTTCCGCGTCGACCTGCGCGGCAGCGCCGGCAGCACCCGCGCGCACATGCGCGGCACCCTGACCAACCCGTTCCAGTTGCGCGTGTTCGACCTGCAACTGCAACTGGCCGGCACCGACATGGCGCACCTGTATCCGCTGCTGGGCATCGCCATTCCCTCCACCCCGCCCTACCAACTGGATGGGCGCCTGCAGCGCGACGGCGATCGCTGGCGCTACCAGGACTTCCGCGGCCGTGCCGGCGACAGCGACCTGGCCGGCACCGTGCAGATCGATACCGCCGGACAACGCCCGTTCCTGCGCGCGGACCTGCGTTCGCAGCGGCTGGATTTCGACGACCTGGCCGGCTTCGTCGGCGCGCCGCCGCGCACCGGCGCCGGCGAGACCGCCAACGCCGAGCAGAAGGCGCAGGCAGCCAAGCTCGCGGCCACCGACAAGGTGCTGCCGTCCACGCCGTACGACCTGGGCAAGCTGCGCGCGATGGATGCCGACGTGCGCTGGAAAGCGCAACGCATCAATGCGCCGTCGCTGCCGCTGGACGACATGGATGCGCATCTGAAGCTCGACGACGGGGTGCTGCTCATGCAACCGCTGAACTTCGGCGTGGCCGGTGGCGACCTGCGTTCGGACATCCGCATGGACGCGCGCAAGCCCACGCTGTTCACCCGCGCGCAGGTGTCGATCCGCGGCGTGCAACTGGGCAAGCTGTTCCCCGACGGCAAACTGGCCAAGGAAGCGGCGGGCGCGATCGGCGGCGAGATTGCGTTGGCGGGCAGCGGCAACTCGATCGCGCAGATGCTGGGCAGCGCCGACGGCAGCGTCGCCGTCGGCATGGGAAAGGGTCGCATCAGCAATCTGGTGATGGAACTGGCCGGCCTGGATATCGCCGAATCGCTGAAGTACCTGGTGACCAAGGACCGCGAGATCCCGGTGCGCTGTGCGTTCGGCGACTTCAGTGTCCAGCACGGGGTGATGACCTCGCGCGGCCTGGCCTTCGACAGCACCGACACCCTGCTGGTCGGCAGCGGCACCATCGACCTGAGCCAGGAACGCCTGGACCTGCTGCTGAAGGCGCAACCCAAGGACCATAGCATCCTCGCCCTGCGCTCGCCGCTGCGCGTCGGCGGCACCTTCAAGGACCCCAACTTCCGCCCCGACTTCAAGGCCCTGGGCCTGCGCGGCGCCATCGCCGTCGCCCTCGGCAGCATCGCCCCGCCGGCCGCCCTGCTGGCGACCATCGAGACCGGGCCGGGCAAGGATATTCAGTGCGGCGGCAAGTAGCCGCGGGATTCGGGATCGGGGATTGGGGATTCGCAAAAGCAGGCGGCCGGATCACCGCCAAATCCGGATGGGTGATTCACGCGGCGCAACCGGCGCACGCGTGCCCCGCTCTTACGAATCCCCAATCCCGACTCCCGAATCTCAGCTCCTGATGTACTCCTGCAACTGATCCAGCTCCTCGCGCTGCTCTTCGATCACCGCCTTGACCAGGTCGCCGATCGAGATCACGCCGATCACGCGGCCGGCGTCCACCACCGGCAGGTGGCGGATGCGCTGCCCGGTCATCAGTTCCATGCACTGCTGCACGCTCTGCGCCGGATCCACGGTGTGCACCTTGCTGCTCATGATGTCGCGCACCGGCGTGGTCGCCGAGGAGCGGTCCTGCAGGACCACCTTGCGTGCATAGTCGCGCTCGGACAGGATCCCGGACAGCTGTCCGTCCTGCATCACCAGCACCGCGCCGATACCCTTGGCGGCCATCAGCCGCAGCGCCTCGATCACCGCCGTGTCCGGCCCGACCGCGTGGATCTCATTGCCCTTTTCGTTCAAGACCTGCCGTACCGTGCGCATCGCTGCCTCCCGGTTCGCTGGATCGCACGGCCGAGCATACTCCTTCGCCGGGTGCACGCCAGGTCTCCACCAAGTACAGCGGTCGCTGTTTGGATTCCTCGTACAGCCGGCCCAGGTATTCGCCGATCAGGCCCAGCGCGATCAACTGCACGCCGCCCAGGAACAGGATGACCGCCATCATCGTCGGCCAGCCCGCCACCGGATCGCCCCATAGCGCCGCCTTGACCACCACCCAGATCGCGAACAGGAAGGCACCGACCGCGGTCGCCAGCCCGAGATAGGTGGCCACCCGCAACGGCGCGGTGGAGAATCCGGTGATGCCGTCCAGGGCGAAGTTCCACAGCCGCCACAGGCTGAACTTGCTGCGCCCGGCCAGCCGCGGCGCACGGTTGTACGGCACCGCCAGGCGCCGGAAACCGATCCAGCCGAACAATCCTTTCATGAAGCGGTGGCGCTCGCGCAATTGCCGCAGCGCGGCCAGCGCGCGCGGCGACAGCAGGCGGAAATCGCCGGTATCGGCCGGGATCGGCGTCTTCGACAGGCGCCCGATCACCCGGTAGAACAGCGCTGCGGTGCCGCGCTTGAGCCAGCCCTCGCCTTCGCGCACCAGGCGCGTGCCGTAGATGTCGTCGTAGCCGGCGCGCCAGTGCGCGACGAACTGTCCGATCAGTTCCGGCGGATCCTGTCCATCGGCGTCCAGCAGCATCGCCGCGCCGCGCTCGACGCAGTCCAGCCCGGCGGTCAGCGCCAGTTCCTTGCCGAAATTGCGCGACAGGCGCAGCGCACCGACCCGCGGATCGGACGCGGCCAGCGCCTGGATCGTCTCCCAGGTGGTATCGCGGCTGCCGTCGTCCACGTACAGCACCCGCCCCTCCAGCCCCGGCACGGCGTCGAGCGCGGCGAGGATGCGCGGGTGCAGCAGCGGCAGGGTCTGCGCCTCGTTGAACGCAGTGACGACGACGGTGAGACGTTCGGATTCCATCGGCGGATGGTACGGAGCGGCCTGCACGTTCACCAGCGGCGGGCGTATCGCCTGGCAAAAGCGGTAGCTCCTCCCTTCTCCCACTGGGAGAAGGTGCCCCGCAGGGGCGGATGAGGGTGCGCCTGCCGCCGAACCCCACCACGCACATGTGCCGGCCGTACCCTCACCCCAACCCATCTCCCGGCGGGAGAGGGGCTTTGAGTTCCTTCTCCCACTGGGAGAAGGTGCCCCATAGGGGCGGATGAGGGTACGTCTGCCGCCGAACCCCACCACGCTCACGTGCCGGCCGTACCCTCACCCCAACCCCTCTCCCGGGGGGAGAGGGGCTTCAAGCCTACGGTGCCTGCAGGTAGGCCGGGCCGCCCAGTTGCCGGGTCTGGCGTTGGATCCAGTTGGCGCGGCCCTGCACGTAAGGGCCGGGACGCGTGGCGTTGTAGCGCTGCGGCGCCGGCAGCACCGCCGCCAGCAGCGCGCTCTGCGCCGGCGTCAGCTGCGCCGCGTCCTTGTTCCAGAAGCTGCGCGCGGCCGCCTGGGCGCCGTACACGCCGTCGCCGAACTCGGCGACGTTGGCGTACACCTCGAGAATGCGTTGCTTCGACCACAGCGCCTCGATCAACACCGTGTACCAGGCCTCCAGCCCCTTGCGCAGCCAGCTGCGGCCCTGCCACAGGAACAGATTCTTGGCGACCTGCTGGCTGATCGTGCTGGCGCCGCGCAGGCGCCCGCCGCGGGCGTTGTGGTCGCGCGCCTTCTCGATCGCATCCAGGTCGAAGCCATGGTGGCTGGGGAAACGCTGGTCTTCCGCGGCGACCAGCGAGATCGGCAGGCTCGGCGCGATCTGCGCAGAATCGCGCCAGTTGTAGGCGATGCGGTACGACCAGTCGCCGCTGGCCCAGGCACCGAGCTGGCGCTCCAGCATCATCGCCGAGAACGGCGGATCGACGAAGCGCAGCAGCAGCACCTGCGACACGCTGGCCAGCACGAACAGCAACGGCGCCAGCAGCAGCCAGCGGCGCCAGCGCCTGGCCCGTGGACGCGGCGATGCGGCGACACTTGCATCGCGACGCCCCGCCCCCATTCCTATGCTTTCTTCGATCTGGTCCACCATGACGATCCACGTTCGTGCGGTCGCCATCTTCCCATGCGCAGCGAGGCCGCAATGCATTCTTCCGATGATCGTCTGACCCGCTTCCTGCTCCCCGGCGCCGGCGTGCGCGGCGTGCACGTGCGCCTGCACGACACCTGGCGCGAGATCCTGGCGCCGGCCAGCTATCCCGCCGCGGCCACCGAACTGCTGGGCGAGGCCTGCGTCGCCGCGGCCCTGTTCACCGGCCACACCAAGGTCGACGGGCGCCTGTCGGTGCAGTTGCGCAGCCAGGGCGCGCTGCGCACCCTGTTCGCCGAATGCACCGCCGCCGGCACGCTGCGCGGCATCGTCCAGCTGGGCGAGGGAAAGGACGCGCCGCGCGACCTGCGCGCGCTCGGCGACGACGCCCTGCTGGCGATCACCATCGAGAACCCCGGTCTGGATCCGCGCGAACCGCAGCGCTACCAGAGCCTGGTGGCGATGTCCTCGGCCGAGCTGGACGAGGCCTTCGAGGACTACTTCCGCCAGTCCGAGCAGTTGCCGACACGGCTGATCCTGGCCGCCGACGGTACGCACGCCGCCGGCCTGCTGCTGCAGAAGCTGCCCGGCGACGCCGGCGACGAGGACGGCTGGAACCGTGCCGGCGCGCTGTTCGAGACCGTCGGCGAGGCCGAATTGCTGGCCACGCCGGCCGAGACCCTGCTGCACCGGCTGTTCCACGAGGAGACCCCGGAACTGCTCGGCGACCGCCCGCTGCGCTTCGGCTGCTCGTGCTCGCGCGAGCGGGTGGCGGCGATGCTGCGCTCGCTTGGCGAGGAAGAAGCGCGGGCCGCCGCTGAGGCCACCGGCCAAGTTGAGATCCGTTGCGAGTTCTGCGGCCGGCACTATGACTTCCCCTTGACGGAATTCGGAGTATTGTTTGCCGTAACGCAGGCTGAACCGGCATCCTCGGAGCGCTTGCACTAGCTGAAATGCGCGTCGCGACCGGGGAGTCCGACTTGTTAAAGAAACATAAACCCACTAGCATCGACCACCCTGCCCGGCGGGAACTTTCGTTCCCGCCCCAAGTCTCAGATTGCTGATGCGACCCTTCCTGCGCCTACCGCTCGCCCTGTTGATCGCCCTTGCGGCGAGCACGGGCGCGCACGCGCAGAGCAAGCCGGTCAACGGCCAGGACCGCACCGTGCTGCCGGTCTGGAACAAGGGCAGCGGCAAGGTCGAGGCGCTGCTGTATCTGGAACCCACCGGCGAACAGGCCGTGGGCGCGCGCTGGCATTTCGGCCGCAACTCGCTGGATGCCGCGTTCGGCCTGTCCTCCGGCGACTCGCTGGGCCTGCTGTGCAACAGCGCCAGCGGCAGCAGCATCAGCGGGCTGGCCAGCCACTGCATGCTGGCCAGCCTGGGCGACGACGACGGCACCACCGGCCACCACGTCGCCGCCACCACCACCTTCAACCGCCCCGGCGGGCGCCTGTCGCTGTCGGCCGGCACCGGCCGCGAGAACCTCCCCGCCTGGCTGGCCGGCGCCAACAAGACGCCGTCGATGCGGATGGAGCAGAACGACCTGACCGTCTTCGCGCAGCAGAACATCGGCCGCGAGGGTTTCGTCTCGATCGGCGGCACCTACGCCAAGGCGCGTCTGGTGCCGATCGCCGACGCCACCCCGGCCATGCTCGACCGTTGGGACAGCAAGAGCCTGAGCATCGGCGGCGGCTACGGCTCGTTCAGCGCCAACGTCATCGGCCGCGTCGTCGACGCCCCCGGCCAGCCCGGCAAGTGGACCGGCCTGGGCGTAGGCCTGACCTGGCGCACGCCGTGGAGCGGCCAGCTGACCGTGGGTGCCGAGAACGTCATCACCCGCGGCAAGAACCCGTTCTCGCCGAACAACATCAGCACCGAAGAGGGGACCATCCCCTACGTACGGTACGAGCAGGACCTCTAGCGACCTGCAGCAACACGTTGTTCCGCAAAGAAAAAGCCTCCCCGCGGAGGCTTTTTTGTTGCCTGGCAAATGGTGATATACATCACGCAAATTGCAACGCCATTAACGACTCTTTAATTTCTCTGAAGACAAAGTTAACATCGGCTTACCCCGCGGTTTTTGGCATCGCATTTCGGCGCCTCCGCAGGCGAACTTCAGCTGACATACACCTTTCGGAGAGAGAGCCAATGAATTGCAAGACCCACCGCTTGCGCGATGCGATCGCGTTCGCACTCGCTGCCGGCACCACCGCGCTGCTCAGCACCGGCGCGGCCGCGGCCCAGGACAGCTCCTCCAACGATGCGTCCAAGACCCTGGACACCATCCAGGTCACCGGCTCGCGCGTTGCCCGCGTTGAAACCGAAACCGCCAGTCCGGTGGTCGTGATCGATCGCGCCGCGATCGAGCAGACCGGCAAGCTGACCCTCGGCGACCTGGTGCAGGAACTGCCGGCGATGTCCGGCGCGCCGTCCACCCCGGCGGTCAACAACGGCGGCGGCGACGGCAAGTCCTCGGTCGACCTGCGCGGCCTCGGCGACGAGCGCACCCTGCTGCTGGTCAACGGCCGTCGCGTCGTCAACAACGACGTCAACTCGATCCCCGCCAGCGCCGTGGAGCGCATCGAAGTGCTGACCAGCGGCGCCTCGGCCGTGTACGGCTCCGATGCCGTGGCCGGCGTGGTCAACTTCATCCTACGCAAGGACTTCGAAGGCCTGGCGGTCAGCGTCGACTACGGTCAGGCGACCCACCTGAGCGACGGTGCGCGTAGCGGCGGCTCGCTGACCTTCGGTCAGGTCGGCGATCGCGGCAACATCATGGTCGGCCTGAACTACAACAAGTTCGACGGCATTTCCTCCGCCGACCGCAAGTACTCCAAGGACGCGACCTACCTGTACAGCGGCGCGGTCACCGTGCTCGGCTCCAGCCGCAACCCGCGCGGCCGCATCACCGTGCCGACCGCCCTGCGTCCCCAGTACGGCGGCTGCTCCACCGTCACCCTGAAGCCCGGCGCGACCGGCGCCTCGCAGGGCGACTATCGCTGCTACTCCGGCGCGACCGACTCCTTCAACTACCAGGCCACCAACCTGATCATGACGCCGCAGGAGCGCACCAACGCGTTCTTCCTGGCCAACTATCAGATCACCGACAGCATCAACGCCTTCGCCCAGGTCTACCACAACAAGACCAGCTCCAACTTCGCGATCGCGCCGCTGCCGTTCGACGCCCGTGGCGACAAGGTGGTGATCTCCGCCAACAACTTCTACAACCCGTTCGGCACCAACTTCGGCGCCGATGAAGCCGGCAACCAGTACAACCAGTTGCTGACCCGCTTCACCTCGCTCGGCCAGCGCCGTTCCTACTACAGCACCGTGACCGACCAGGTCGTGGCGGGCCTGGAAGGCTTCGTCGGCGACAGCACCTGGAAGTGGGACGCGGCCATGAACTACGGCCACTACACCCGCGAGAACACCAGCTACGGCTACGTGTACTACGCCGGCCTGCGCGATGCGCTGGGCCCGTCGTTCCGCGACACCGACGGCGTGATCAAGTGCGGCAGCGCCGGTGCGGTGATCGCCGGCTGCACCCCGTTGAACATCTTCAACATCAACGACCCGCAGACGATCGCGACCCTCGGCAAGTACGAGGCGCGTCCGACCTACTCCAACACCTACCAGATGCGCAGCTTCGAAGCCAACGCCAACGGCGAGCTGTTCACGCTGCCGGCCGGCGCCTCGCAGCTGGCGGTGGGCGTGTCCTGGCGCGAGGAGTACCAGAAGAACGCGGTCGACTACATCGCCATCGCCAATGCGAACGGCAACTGCTTCATCTCGCAGGAAGCCTGCGGCACCCCGCTGAGCGGCAAGTACAACGTGAAGGAGCTGTACGCCGAACTGTACGTGCCGCTGCTGTCCGAGGTCCCGTTCGCGCACCTGCTGGCGCTGACCCTGGGCTCGCGCTATTCGGACTACAACACCTTCGGCAACACCACCAACAGCAAGGTCCAGCTGGAATGGCGTCCGATCCAGAACCTGCTGCTGCGCGGCACGGTCGCCGAGGTGTTCCGCGCTCCGACCATCGAGAACCTGTACTCGGGCGCCAGCGGCGATGCGCCGAACTTCGCCGATCCCTGCATCGGCTACGGCCGCACCGGCACCCCGCGCGACCATGAAGCGGCGTGCGGCGCGGGCGCGGGCGCGACCGCCATCCCGGGCGCCACCGGCATCACCCCGAGCGGCATGTCGCAGACCACCGGCGTGTGGTCGGGCTCGGTCGCTGCGGGCTTCGACCTGAAGCCGGAACAGGGCAAGTCGTTCGACTGGGGCGTGGTCTATGACCCGGAATGGCTGCCGGGCTTCTCGGCCAGCCTGGACTACTGGCGCCTGTACCTGAACGACACGATCAACCGCGCCGATGCGCAGACCGTGGCCGACATCTGCTACAGCGACAACAACAGCCCGTTCTGCGGCTTCATCAACCGCTATACCGATGGCCAGGTGAACTTCATCCGCGAGCCGATCGTCAACCTGGGCCGCCTCGACACCAAGGGCTGGGACCTGGCGCTGCGCTACCGTCTGCCCGACACCGCCTGGGGTAGCTACACCTTCGGCCTGGACGGCACCTACATCGCGCGCTACGACAACAAGACCAACCCGGACGATCCGGCGGGCGTGGTCACCCACGTGGCTGGCACGTACAACAAGAGCTACGGCCTGTACTCGCGTGTCCGCGGCCGCCTGTTCGTGAACTGGCAGAAGGGCGACCTCGGCGCCAGCTGGCGCATCCGCTACGTCGGTCCGTTCGACGTCGGCAGCGCCGATCCGGCGCAGAACCGCAGCGCCGACGCCGGCTATCCGAACGTGGTGGTCCCCTACGGTTCCTACTTCCTGCACAGCGTCAGCGTGAACTACGCGCTGCCGTGGTTCAATTCGAAGGTGGAAGTGGGCCTGGACAACGTGTTCGACAAGCAGCCGCCCATGCTGTATCAGAACAACGTGCTGAACGCCAACACGGACGTGAACAGCTTCGACACCGTTGGCCGCTACCTGTGGGCTCGCTACAGCATGAGCTTCTGAGTTCGCTCAGTCCGCTCCTGACGTGACGACGAGGGCCGCGCGACGCATTCGCGCGGCCCTCTTTTTTGGCAGACCGGAATGAACGCACCACAGCTGCAACACGCGATCTATCTCATCGAACAAGGCAACGCGGAAACCGCCGCCGAGCTGTGCCAGCAGGCACTGGCCGCCACGCCGCACGATCCCAACTGGCACACGCTGCTGGCGATGGCGCTACAGCAGCGCGGCGACGTGGCCGGCGCCGCCACGCACTACCGCACCCTGACCCGCCTGCAGCCGCAGGAGTCGGCGCACTGGGCCAATCTGGGCATGACGCTGCGCACCCTGGGCGAGCATGCCGACGCCGACCAGGCCTACCGCCAGGCCCTCGCTCTGGCGCCGCAGACCTATCACTATCTCGTCGACCATGGCCTGCTGTTGCTGGACATGGGCGACATCGCGCGCGCGCGACACCGCCTGCTCGACGCGGTCGACCTGGATCCGGCGCAACCGGAAGCGCGCATCCACGCCGCGATCGCCTGCTTCGAGTGCGGCGATGCGCAACGCGCCGCCGCCCTGCTCCCACCACCCGCCGTGTGGCCGCACCTGCCCGACGACCTGCGCGAGGACTTGGCCGGTGCACTGATCCAGGTCGGTAGAACCGACGAAGCCGAGGCGTTGCTGTCGCAGACCCAGCACGGCCAGGCGCCGTCGCTCTCCAACCTGATCCGCCTGGCGCAACTGCACGAACGCACCAACCGCATCCCCGAGGCGGAGGCGCTGTGGCAGCAGGCGAGCGCCATCGCCGTGCAGGACGACAGGCAGACCCGCATCGACCTGCTGCAACTGCAGGCGGCGCTGGCACTGCGCCGCAAGGACTACACCGCCGCACGCGGCGCCAATACCGAATTGCTCGCCCTGCGGCCGCAGGTGCAGATCGAAGCCAACGCCTATTTTGCGCTGGCAGGCATCGATGACAAGCAAGGCGAGCCTGCCGCGGCGATGGCCATGCTGGCAAAGGCGCACGCCCTGCAGTTCAAGCTCGCCGCAGAGACCATGCCGGACATCGCCCACTCCGGCGAAGAACCGCTGCAGATCTCCAGCCTGTGGCTGGAAACCCCGTTCGCGGTGGACCCGCACGCCACGGCGCCGGACAGCGACGCGTCACCGGTGTTCATCGTCGGCTTTCCCCGCTCAGGCACCACCATGCTGGAACAGATGCTCGATGCGCATCCGCGCTACGCGTCGATGGACGAGCGCGCGATCCTGCAGCGTTGCATCGAATGGATGGAAGCGCAGGGCAAGCGTTATCCGTACGACCTGGACGCGCTGGACCACGCCCAGGTCGAGGCGATGCGCCAGGTGTACTGGGCGGAGGTCGCCAAGGTCGTGGCCCTGGCCACAGGCCAGCAACTGGTCGACAAGAACCCGCTGAACATGCTGCGCCTGCCGGTGATCATGCGCATGTTCCCCGACGCCAAGATCATCCTCGCACTGCGCCATCCCTGCGACGTGCTGTTGAGCTGCTACATGCAGAACTTCCGCTCGCCGGCCTTCATGGTGCTGTGCTCCACGCTCGAGCGCCTTGCAAAGAGTTACGTGAACGCGATGCGCTTCTGGATCCACCATCAGGCGCTGCTGCAACCGCAGTTGCTGATCCTCAAGTACGAGGAAACGGTGCGCGATTTCCCCACGCAAGTGCAACGCATCGGCGACTTCCTGGGCATCGACCAGGCCGGATTCCTGGCCGATTTCGCGCAGCATGCCGCACGCAAGGGCTACATCAGCACCCCCAGCTACGCGCAAGTGGTGGAGCCGGTGAACCAACGCGCCGTGGGTCGCTGGCATCCCTACGCACCCTGGCTGGCCGACGCGCTACCGATCCTGCAGCCGGTGGCCACGCACTGGGGCTACGACCTGGATGCCGCTACCCCATGAAAGCGCTGAGCGACTACATCCGCACCTACGACGACGCCCTACCCGTCGCGTTCTGCCAGCAGTTGATCGAAGGATTCGAAGCGTCCCGCGCGCATCACCTGCGCAACGGTAGCACGCTGCACGCCGCGCTGAGCGAGAGCAACTGGACCGAACTGGACATCGGCAAACTGGCCGATCCGGCCTTCCTGGGCTTCTTCCTGGACCGGATCGAACACTACCTGGCCTGCTACAACCAGGAGCTGGGCCTGACCCTGCCCATTCCGTACCGACCGACCATCGACCGGCTGATCCTGAAGAAATACCAGGTGGGCGGTGTCGATCGCTTCCAGCCGCACTTCGACGCGGTCGACGCGGTCTCGGAACGCTACCTGGTGTTCCTGTGGTATCTCAACGACGTCGGCGAAGGCGGCACCACCCGCTTCTGCGACCTCGACGTGGAAACCGCACCACGCGCCGGCCGGCTGCTGATGTTCCCGCCCTACTGGATGTACCAGCACGTCGGCGAGCCGCCGGTGTCCAACGACAAGTACATCCTGTCGACCTACCTGATGTTCAAGCGCTGAGCGTCGCCGCGAACTGCAGGGCGCAGGCCGCGGCAGGCGCGGCTCAGACGCCGGCGCGCAGATTGAACGCGCCGATCGTCTCCACCAGTTGCCGCAGCGCCAGCGTCTCGGCCTCGTCCAGATCCGGGTGCCAGGTGTCCAGGATCGTCACCACCCGCACCCGGTCGCTGTGGTTCCAGGCGTGGTGCAGGCAGGTGTCGTTGAACGTCACCAGGCGACCGACCTCCCAGGCATGGGCAATGCCGGCGACTTCGAGCGCGCAGTCCGGCGGCACGATCAACGGCAAGTGGGTCACGACGCGCGCGTTGGTCACGCCGTAATGCGGCTTGATCGTGGTGCCGGGCGCCAGGATCGAGAACAACACTTCCGGTGCGTGCCCCTCGATCCGGGTCAGCGGCACCTGCGCCAACGCGGCTGCCGTGCGCGGGCAGCGCTGCAGGTTCTCCGGGTAGTCTTGCCCGTGCCGGAAGAAGAAATAGGCATCCCAGGCGCCGTCGCCCCGCTGGCCGACGAGATAGTCCTGCGGCGACGCGCCGTTGCTGAAATCCAGGAACGGTTGCACCGACTGCCGCGACGCCAGCACCTGGTGCGCCTCTTCGAC
Organism: Xanthomonas sacchari; assembly: GCF_040529065.1. NCBI lineage: Bacteria > Pseudomonadati > Pseudomonadota > Gammaproteobacteria > Lysobacterales > Lysobacteraceae > Xanthomonas > Xanthomonas sacchari. The sequence goes on from NZ_CP132343.1 coordinate 3,572,146, forward strand.
GATCCCGGCGGCAGCGTCCTGCAAGTGGTCGTACCAGGGGAATCGCGCGGCACCCAGATAGGGCGACGGGTCCAGCTCCGGGATGTACAGGAAGGTCGGATGCTGGCCATCGTCCGCCGGCCGTGGCTGCAGCCCGAGATAGATGCGCAATGCCGCCATCACCCGGCGCAACGCGGCCTCGCCGAAACGATCGAGCAACGGCTGGATCGCGGCGACGAACACGGCGTGTCGCCCCTGGTCGATCCGCCGCATCGCAGCGACCACGCGCGCCCGCAATTCGGGCGCGGTCGTATCCTGATCGAGCCAGCGTCCCTTGGCCTGCGCCGTGCGTACTGCCGCGAAGTACATCGGCAGCGCGTCGTCGTGGCGGCCCAGCGCATCCAGGCTTTCGGCGTACCACAACCGCACCAGGAACGCGTCGGCGGCCAACTGCAAGGCGTGTTCGAACGCAGGCAGCGCCTGCGCATGCTCGCCGAGCCGGGCCAGGCAGATCGCGCTGCGGCTCCACGCCTCCACGCTGGGGGCGGCGGCGGCCACCAGCGCCCAGGCATGTGCGGCGCGCGCGAACGCGCCGCTGTCCATCAGCAGCATCGCATGCGCGCGGCGCAACGCCAGATCGGCAGGCGCCGCGTCCAGGGCCCGCTCGCACAGCGCATCCGCCGCGCGATAGTCGCCGTCGGCCACGTGCCGCTGCACGGCTTCCAGCGCCTCGGCAGCGGCCGACACCTGCGCCATCAGCCGGGAATCAAGGTCACGATGACGTGCTCGACGTAGGCCTCGAAGTCCTCGCGCGCCTGCTTGGGCTGGTGCAGTTGCAACGACAGCTGCAGGAAGCCGACGTAGGCGGCATAGGCCAGGCGTGCGCGATGCTGGGCGTCGGTGCGGCTGAGCCCGGCCTGGCGGAACGAGGCGATCAGGTACTCCATGCGCCGCTGCGAGACCCGGTCGATCACCGGCCGCACCGCGGGGTGGTCGAGCGCCTTCAGCAGCTCGCTGTAGATGACGTGCGGCTTGACCTCGTGCGCGACCAGTTGGAACAGCGCGCGCAGCCGCGTGCGCGGATCCGGCACTTCTTCCAGGCTGCCGAACACCTGTTGCTGCTCGACCAGTTCCCAGCGCTCCAGCGCGGCCTGCAGCAGCGCATCGCGCGAGGGGAAATGCCAGTAGAAGCTGCCCTTGGTGACGCCCAGGCGCCGCGCCAGCGGCTCCACCGCCACCGCGCTCACGCCCTGTTCGGCGATCAGGTCCAGGGCGGCCTGCGCCCAGTCTTCGGCACTGAGCCGGTTGTTGCGGCCACCGCCGGAAGCGGCGCCGTCGTCAGAGGAAGAAGCGGGCGCGGTATTCATCCGTGGATTTAACCATACGGGGACGTCGGTTGCAGTATGTGGCCTTCGCGCGGTGGGCGCAAACGCCCGGCAGCATTGGCTTTTCGTACCCATACTGCATCGTATTGACATGCCGCACCGGGCGACCATACTATCTCGTATGGTTTCTGCTTCCGCCACTGTCGCGCAGTCCGCCCCGGCCACCCTCTCGGGTGCCGGCGAGCTGGCGCTGGCTGCGACCGTCACCGGTCCCGGCGAGGCCGGCTCGGTGCTGTTCGCGCATGGCTTCGGCCAGACCCGGCACGCGTGGTCGGCAACCGCCGCGGCGCTGCAGGCGCACGGCTACCGCAGCGTCGCCTACGACGCGCGCGGCCATGGCGACTCCGCACGCAACCCGGCGGATCTGCCCTATCGCGGCGAGCAGTTCACCGACGATCTGATCGTGGTCGCCGGCGAGATGTCGCCACCGCCGGTGCTGGTTGCCGCGTCGATGGGCGGACTGTTCGGGCTGATCGCCGAGTCGCGCTGGCCGGGCCTGTTTCGCGCCATGGTGCTGGTGGATATCACCCCGCGCTGGCAACCGGCCGGGGTCGAACGCATCCTCGCTTTCATGACCGCGCATCCGCAGGGCTTCGCCAGCCTGGACGAGGCCGGCGACGCGATCGCCGCCTACCTGCCGCAGCGCGCGCGCAAGTCGCCCGAGGCCTTGCGCAGCGTCCTGCGCCAGCACGCCGACGGCCGCTGGTACTGGCACTGGGATCCGCGTCTGGTCGAAGAGCTGGCGCGCGACAGCGACCAGCACCAGGGCGCGATCGCGCAGGCCGCCGCGCACGTGCAGTGTCCGCTGCTGCTGATCAGCGGCGGCCGCAGCGACCTGGTCACGCCGCAGACCATCGAAGAATTCCTGTCGCTGGTGCCGCATGCGCAGCATGCGCATCTGCCCGAGGCCACGCATATGCTGGCCGGCGACGACAACGCCGCATTTACCGCCACTGTGTTGCACTACCTGGACGCCCTGCCACCGGCCTGCGCCGGCGCATCGTCCGCCGTCACCGAGTACCTCCCCGGAGCACGCCCATGAGCATCATTGCCCCCTTCCTCGTGTTGTTGCTGGCCGGCGCGTTCGCCGCCTATCACCGCATGCGGCTCGCCGTCTGGGCCGCGTTGAGCGCCACGCTGCTGGTCGCGTGCTGGCTGCTCGGCGCCAACCACGTCGCCACCATCGTCGCGGCCGTCGTGCTGGCGGTGGTCGCGGTGCCGCTGCTGTTGCCGTTCGTGCGCAAGCCGCTGCTCACCGCGCCGATGCTGAAGGTGTTCCGCAAGGTGCTGCCGCCGCTGTCGCAGACCGAGCGCATCGCCCTGGAAACCGGCTCGGTCGGCTTCGAAGGCGAACTGTTCACCGGCGATCCGGACTGGCAGAAGCTGCTGAACTATCCCAAGCCGCAGCTAACGGCCGAAGAGCAGGCCTTCCTCGATGGCCCGGTGGAAGAACTGTGCCGGATGACCAACGACTGGGACATCACCCACGTCCATGCCGACCTGCCGCCGGAACTGTGGAGCTTCATCAAGAAGAACAAGTTCTTCGGCATGATCATTCCGAAGGAATACGGCGGCCTCGGCTTCTCCGCGCTGGCCCACCACAAGGTGATCCAGAAGATCGCCTCGGTGTCGAGCGTGGTCAGCTCCACCGTCGGCGTGCCCAACTCGCTGGGCCCGGGCGAACTGCTGCTGCACTACGGCTCCAAGGAGCAGAAGGATTACTACCTGCCGCGCCTGGCGGTGGGCCAGGAAGTCCCCTGCTTCGGCCTGACCGGTCCATTCGCCGGCTCCGATGCCACCTCGATCCCCGACTACGGCATCGTCTGCAAGGGCGAGTGGAACGGCGCCAACGTGCTCGGCGTCAAGCTGACCTTCGACAAGCGCTACATCACCCTGGCCCCGGTGGCGACCCTGGTCGGCCTGGCGTTCCGCATGTACGACCCGGAGGGCCTGATCGGCGACACCAAGGACATCGGCATCACCCTGGCGCTGTTGCCGCGCGAGACCCCGGGGGTCGAGATCGGCCGCCGCCACTTCCCGCTGAACTCGCCGTTCCAGAACGGCCCGATCCACGGCCGCGAAGTGTTCATCCCGCTGAGCCAGTTGATCGGCGGCGTGGAGATGGTCGGCAAGGGCTGGAACATGCTCAACGAGTGCCTGGCCGTGGGCCGTTCGATCACCCTGCCCTCCACCGCCAGCGGCGGCGCCAAGTTCGGCGCGGTCGTCACCGGCGCGTATGCGCGCATCCGCAAGCAGTTCGGCCTGTCGGTCGGCCGCTTCGAAGGCGTGGAAGAGGCGCTGGCGCGCATCGGCGGCAAGGCCTATGCGATCAGCGCGCTGTCGCAGGCCACCGCCGCGGCGGTGGACCGCGGCGACGTGCCGTCGGTGCCGTCGGCGATCGCCAAGTACCACTGCACCACGATGAGCCGCGAGGTCATCAGCGACGTGATGGACGTGGTCGGCGGCAAGGGCATCATCCTCGGCCCGCGCAACTTCGCCGGCCGCAGCTGGCAGGCCGCGCCGATCGCGATCACCGTGGAAGGCGCCAACATCATGACCCGCAGCCTGCTGATCTTCGGCCAGGGCGCGATCCTGTGCCATCCGTGGGTGATGAAGGAGATGAAGGCCGCCGGCAATCCGGACCACAAGGCCGGCGTCGACGAGTTCGATCGCAACCTGTTCGGCCACATCGGCTTCGCCATCTCCAACGCGGTGCGTTCGCTGTGGTTCGGCCTGACCGCCGCACGCATTGGCGCCGCGCCGGGCGATGCCTACACCCGCCGCTACTTCCGCAAGCTGGATCGCTACTCGGCGAACCTGGCGCTGATGGCCGACGTGTCGATGCTGATGCTCGGCGGCAAGCTGAAGTTCAAGGAGTCGCTGTCCGGGCGCCTGGGCGACGTGCTGAGCCACATCTACATGACCAGCGCGATGCTCAAGCGCTACCACGACGACGGCGCGCCGGCCACCGATCAGCCGCTGCTGGCCTGGGCCTTCCACGACAGCGTGCACAAGATCGAGCTGGCGCTGTCGGCGGCGCTGCGCAACTTCCCGATCCGTCCGGTCGGCTGGTTGATGTGGGCACTGATCTTCCCGTGGGGCCGCCGTGCCGAGGCGCCGGGCGACCGCCTGGGCCACCGCGTCGCCGCACTGCTGATGACCCCCAACGAAGCCCGTGATCGCCTGGGCCAGGGCGTGTTCCTGACCCCGTGCGAGAACAACCCCGGCGGCCGCATCGCCAGCTACCTGACCAAGGCGGTGCTGGCCGAACCGGTGGAGCGCAAGTTCCTGAAGGCGCTCAAGAGCAAGGGCATCGAGGCGCTGGACTTCGCCTCGCAGCTGGACGAGGCGGTGCGCCAGGGCGTGCTGTCGGCCGACGAGCGCCGTCAGTTGGAGGAGCTGCGCGAGATCACCATGGACACGATCAGCGTCGACGACTTCGACACCGACGAACTGCGCTCTGCCAGCTACTACCAGCGCGCAGCGGCCGCGGCCGACGACGGGCATTCGCGCGAAGCGGCCTGATCCTTCTGGTCATGCGGCACCCACGACGGCGGACTTCGGTCCGCCGTCGTGCGTTTGAGGACACAGTCATGAGCCAACTGCTTTCGCTCTATCGCCGCATGCAACGCTGGCCGGCCGGCTCATGGCTGTTCGCGCGCGCGGTGTGTTTCAAGGCGCCCTACTTCGCCAGTATCGCCCCGCGCATCACCGTCCTGCAGCCAGGCCGCTGCGAGGCGCGCATCGCGCACCGGCGGCGGGTCAATAACCACATCGGCACCGTGCATGCGATCGCCCTGTGCAACCTGGCGGAACTGGCCGGCGGCCTCATGGTCGACGCCAGCCTGCCGCCCTCGATGCGCTGGATTCCCAAGGGCATGCAGGTGGAATACCGCAGCAAGGCGGTGGGTCCGATGCATGCGGTGGCCACGCCGGACGTGGCAATCGTCGCCGCCGAGCGCGGCTACGACCTGCCGGTCAGCGTGGAGATCCGCGATACGCGCGGACAGGTGGTGTGCGTCGCGCGCATCGCCATGTGGGTGTCGCCACGCATGCCGAGCACCGCCTGATCGCCGCGCTGCATGTCTGCAGCGCGGGTGCGGTCAGTACGCCAGTAGCACCGCCGCGATCGCCAGCGCCGCCGGCAGCGCCTGCACGAACACGATGCGGCGGCTGACGCTCCAGCCGCCGTACAGGCCGGCCACGACTACGCAGCCGAGGAAGAACAGCATCACGTCGACCCGCTGCGCGACCAGGCCCCAGGCCAGGCCGGCGGCGAGGAAGCCGTTGTACAGCCCCTGGTTGGCCGCCAGCACGCGCGTTGCCTGGGCCTTCTCCGGGCTGTTGCGAAACACCTTCATGCCCAGCGGACGCGTCCACAGGACCATTTCCAGCACCAGGATGTACAGGTGCAGCAGCGCGACCGCGCCGACCAGGATCGAAGCCAACAGGATCATCGTGCTATCCGGCACAGGAGACAGGGCGCCAGCATAGCCAGCGTCCCGATGGGCGGCCAGTCCTCGGCCGCGCGGCGACGGCTCAGCGCGACGGCGGCGTGCGTTCCGGCGGCAGCTTGGCCGCCTCGCGCAGCAGCCGCCACGCGCCCAGGGTCATGCCGGAGGCGGCCAGCAGGCCCGCGACGAACACCACCTGCGAGCCGAACCCCGACAGCAGCTTGTACAGCCAGGCGAAGCTGAGGTCGCTGCCACGATAGATCACCGTATCGATCGCCGCGCCGGCCTTGTAGCGCCATTCGCGGCCGACCCGGGTGTACAGGGTCTCGCGCGCTGGCTTGGCCAGGGAGAACTCGCCGGCGCGGGTCACCACCTGCACCACCGCCACCAGCATCGGCAGCGGCGACACCGCCAGCACCGAATAGCCGAGCAGGATCGCGCAGCCGGGAATCAGCAGCGCCGGTCCGATGCCGAAGCGCGACAGCAGCGCGCGGGTGACCAGCAGTTGCATCACCAGGGTCACCGCGTTCACCGCCAGGTCGATGTTGGCGTAGAAGGCGGTACTGGCCGCCGCATCGGTGTACAGGCGGCGCACGATCGCCGCCTGTTCGTTGTACAGCAGGGTGCCCACGCCCACGCCGAACACCGACATCAGCGCCAGCCAGCGCAGCAACGGTTCGCGCGCGATCAGCTTCAGCCCGGCCAGCACGTCGCCGCCCATCGGCGCCTCGCCGCCGACCACGCCGCGCTCGCGTTCGCGGGCGACCGCCCACAGCCGCAGGCGCAGCAGGCACACCACGCTGACCACCAGGAAGCCGGCCGACACCAGCATCAGGTTGGCGATGCCGACACGCTCGACCAGGCTGCTGGCGATCACCGGCCCCAGGAACGCGCCGAGCGTGCCGGCGGCGCCGATGTAGCCGTAACAGGCGCGCGCTTCGGCGTTGCTGAAGACATCGGCCATGAAGCTCCAGAACACCGCCACCGCGAACAGGTTGAACACCGAGATCCACAGGAAGAAGGCCATGCCGCGCCCGGGCACGCCGCTGTCGAACAGCACGTAGAACAGCAGCAGCGTGGCGATGAAGAAACCGTACACCACCGGCAGGAACACCCGCCGCGGATAGCGGCTGACCAGCGCGCCGTAGATCGGCTGCAGCAACAGCATGATCAGGAAGGTGCAGGTGAACAGCACCTGCAACGCGAACTCCTTCAGCGGCATGCCGTGCGCCGCGAAGAACGCGATCATCGCTGGCGGGAACACCGCGGCCACGTCGGCGGAGGCGCCCATCGCCTCGCGCACCGGCCGCAGCACGTAGTAGCCGCTGAGCAGCGAGAAGAAGTACAGGAACGCCCACGCCAGCGGCGGCGAATCGCGCAGGGCGCCACGCAGCCGCGCCAGCGCGCCGGGGGCATGCGGGGTGGCGCTCATCGGCGGCGGACCCTGGCGCAGGAACGGGACATGGCGATTTTCGGGGGGCGGAAAACGCGCACGGTAGCTGATGCACCGCAACACCGCCAGCGCGTGCGCGATCCGCAGCCCGCGCCGTACGCGCGTCGCGCCCGGCGGCGGCCGCGCCGAGCATATGCTCTATCCTCGGCGACTAGCGTCGGCGCCAGGAACTCAGGGGACACCGCGGGTGTACGACTACATCATCATCGGCGCAGGCTCGGCCGGCTGCGTGCTCGCCAACCGCCTGAGCGAGGACCGCGACTGCAAGGTGCTGCTGATCGAGGCCGGGCCGCGCGACCGCAATCCCTTCATCCACATGCCCGCGGGCCTGGCGCGCCTGGCCACCAATCGCCGCATCAACTGGAACTACCTGACCGAGGCCGAGCCGGCCTTGAACGACCGCCGCCTGTGGTGGCCGCGCGGCAAGGTGCTGGGCGGCTCCAGTTCGATCAATGCGATGTGCTACGTGCGCGGCGTGCCCGCCGACTACGACGACTGGTCGGCCGATGGCGCCGACGGCTGGGACTGGCGCGGCGTGCTGCCCTACTTCCGCCGCAGCGAATGCAACAGCCGCGGCGGCGATGCGCTACATGGCGGCGACGGCCCGCTGCACGTCTCCGACCTGCGCTACCACAACCCGCTCTCGGACGTGTTCATCGCGGCCGCGCAGGAAGCGGGTTTCCCGCACAACTCCGATTTCAATGGCCCGCAGCAACAAGGCGTGGGCCTGTACCAGGTCACCCAGAAGGACGGCGCACGCTGCTCGGCGGCGGTGGCCTATCTGGCGCCGGCGCGCGCGCGGGACAACCTGCAGCTCGTCACCGACGCGCTGGTCCTGCGCCTGCTGATCGAGGGCGGGCGCGTGGTCGGCGTCGCCTACGCGCAGGACGGCCGCGAGGTGCAGGCGCGCGCCGCGCGCGAGGTGCTGCTCAGCGCCGGCGCGGTGAACTCGCCGCAGTTGCTGATGCTCTCGGGCATCGGCCCGGCCGATGCGCTGCGCCGCCACGGCATCGCGGTGCACCTGGACCAGCCGCAGGTCGGCGCCAACCTGCAGGATCACCTGGACGTGTGCACGCTGTACCGCACCCGCCCCGGCATCAGCTACGACCGCCGCAACCAGGCCAAGATCGCCTTCGATTATTTCCTGCGCGGGCACCGCGGCGCCGGCAGCAGCAACATCGCCGAGGCCGGCGGCTTCATCCGCTCGCCGCTGGCACCGGACGCGCGCGCCGACATCCAGTTGCACTTCGTGCCGGCCATGCTCGACGACCACGGCCGCAACCGCCTGCCCGGCGACGGTTTCACCCTGCACGCCTGCCACCTGCAGCCGCGCAGCCGTGGCCGCATCGCGCTCAACGACGCCGACCCGCGCACGCCGGCGCGGATCCAAGCCAACTACCTCAGCGATCCCGACGGCTTCGACCTGCGCATGCTGGTGGAATGCGCGCGACTGGCGCGGCACATCCTCCGGCAGCCGGCGTTCGATGCATGGCGCGGCGCGCCGCTGCTGCCGGCGCGCGAGGACCTGGACGAGGCCGGGCTGGTCGCCTTCATCCGCGCCAAGGCCGAAACCATCTATCACCCGATCGGCACCTGCCGCATGGGCAGCGACGCGCAGGCGGTGGTCGACCCGCAACTGCGCCTGCGCGGCCTCGACGGGCTGCGCGTGGTCGACGCCTCGGTGATGCCGCGCCTGGTCAGCGGCAATACCAACGGGCCAACGATGATGATCGCCGAGCGTGCTGCGGATCTGATCCGTGGGCGGGCTGTGCTGCGGGAGGGGTGAGGCGGCGGATGCGCGCCGCTGCGCGGAGGGGGCGAGCGCACGAGTATCGCGGCGGTAGATCCGCTGCTGCGTGACCTACCCTCACCCCAACCCCTCTCCCGGGGGGAGAGGGGCTAGGCAAGCCGTGCGCGGCACGGCGATTGCATGTCCGTGGGCATCCGCCGCAGTCCTCGCCACCGCTCCGCCGGCAGGCCTGCACACCACCGTCCGACGCGGGAAATCCCCAGCAGGATCAAGGCGATGCCTATTCATCTTCTCCCAGTTTGTGCATTCGAGAAATCCGGCGCTAGAATCGTTGCCGGCAGCACCTCACAGGCCTCAGGCGCAATGACACAGAACAGCAGGCACCGGCTCCTTCGACCGGTGGCAACCGGGTTGCTCGGGGCATTGCTGCCCTTTGCGATGTCCTCCACCGCACAGACGCCGGCGCCCGCACAACCGCTGCCGCCGCCGCTGCACACCGAAGCCACGCGCTACACCTCGCCGACCCAGCCGCTGCCCTACCGCGCCTCGCTGACGCAGAGCCAGGTGCTGCCGCTGGCTAGGGACTTCGACGTGGCCGCACTGGAGTCGGCAGCCGAACAGCTCACCTACGGCGAGCGTGTGCCCGGCCTGGCGATGGCCATCGTGCACAACGGCCAGGTGCTCAGCGCGCGCGGCTACGGCGTCACCGACGTCAACCGCCCAGAGCCGGTCGATGCGCATACCGTGTTCCGCCTGGCCTCGCTGTCCAAGGCCTTCGCCGGCACCATGGCCGGCCTGCTGGTCACCGACGGCACCCTGCGCTGGGACAGCAAGGTCGTCGACTACGTTCCGGGCTTCCAGCTCAGCGATCCTGTGGCCACGCGCCAGTTGAATGTCGCCGACCTGCTCAGCCACCGCGTCGGCCTGACCTACAACGCCTACGACCGCGACGTCGAATCCAACCTCGACTACTACACCCTCAGCCACAAGCTGGCCTATGCGCCGCTGAAGTGCGCGCCGGGCGAGTGCTACGCCTACCAGAACGTCGCCTTCAGCCTGATCGGCGACGTGGTGTTCGCCGCGTCCGGCAGCTTCTACGAGCAGTCGGTGGAACGGCGCATCTTCAAGCCGCTGGGCATGAACGACGCCAGCATGGGCCTGGCCGGCATCCAGGCCAGCCCGCGCTGGGCGCGCCCGCACGTGCGCAGCCGCAACGGCTGGGTCTCGCTGACGCCCAAGCCGACCTACTACCGCCTGGCGCCCGCCGCCGGCGTCAATGCCAGCATCAGCGACATGGCGCAGTGGCTGATCGCGCAGACCGGGCATCGCCCGGACGTGTTGCCGGAGCCGTTGCTGGCGACCCTGCACGCGCCGCTGATCCTCACCCCGGGCGAGATGCGCTCGGGCTGGCGCCGCGCCCGCGTCAACTCGGCCAGCTACGCGCTGGGCTGGCGCGTGTTCGACTACTCCGGCCACCAGGTGATCTTCCACGCCGGCGCGGTGCAGGGCTACCGCGGCCTGATCGCGCTGGTGCCGGAACGCGACTTCGCCGTGGCGATCCTGTGGAACGGCGAAAGCGGCCTGCCCTCTGGCCTGCTGCCGACCGTGCTCGACCGCGCCATCGGCCTGCCAGCGCAGCGCTGGCTGGACGTGGACACCGACTTCGGCAGCGACAACCTGATGGCCGAACGTCCGGACCCGAAGGACAAGAAGGGCGCGTCCTCGTCCAAGTCGGTGGCCTCACCGCACTGAGCGCGGTCTTCGAGCAGCAGCACCCTCGCAGAAGGCGGCGCAAGCCGCCTTTCTGCTGTCTGCGGCGCTGACCTGCGCTGCGTTGTGCGGTCACGCTGCCCCGTCGCGGCGATGCGGCCTTGTCGCGGTTGTGACCGCGTAGCGATGCGACGACGCGATTGCCTCGCCCGGGTGCCTCGGCAACGGCCGAGCTAGCGCGCCAAGGAATGTCAGCGCCCGCCTCGCCCCGACAGCAGCGCGCGCCCGGAGCGCCCGCCGATGGCGCTCATCGTCGCGTCCACGGATCGCGCACAAGGAACGCAGCGCACGTTCTCGCCGCCGTCCACGATCTCCCCGTGGACAGTCACGCCACGTCGCCGCACACCGTGGCTGGCGTGCTGGCGATTCGACACGCTGTCGCACAAGAGCGCTGAGCGGCGCGCAGCCGCACCTGCAGGGCAAGACACATCCTGTAGGAGCGACTCTTGTCCCCTTTTCGGGGATCAGCCGCGACGCGCATTCTGGGTAAAGCCCATCGCGGCTGAAGCCGCTCCTACGGCGCATGCGGCATTCGGCCTGAGCGGGACCAAGCAGGTGATCCGATATTCCCTACGGCCCACGCAATGCGCGGAAACAGCGATGCGCTGTGGATCGTCGGGCAAGGCGTGCTGCGCGCGTGATCGGCAGGGCGACAAACGCAGTCGGGAAGACCGGATGGATGCGCAGCCATCGCCGCAGGCACCCGATCGCGGAGCGGTGGTCCCACCATGCAGGCTGCTCCAATGCGAGACACACAGGCAGATCCCTGGGTGCCGACCTGACGGTCGGGGCAAAGAGGACAGTCGACGTGGGTTGGAAACAGGCGGGCGTGGCGGGCGGCCGCCAGTCAGTGGGGCGAGACACACCGGCACGATGTGCACGTCGCGACCTGGCACGCTGGACGCAGAGCGCAGTCTTCGAAGGTCGAGAACACGAACGCCACCGGCATCGTCAGGCAGAGAGGTGCGCTGCGATCGCGCGCGGCAGGATGCCGCACATAAAAAACTCCCTCCCCGCTGGGCACCGGGGAGAGAGTCTAGGAACAGCGATCGGGATGGATCAGATCAGCGGCGCGGGCGTGGCCGGCAGCGCGACCGGAGCGGCCTTCTTCTTGCGAGCGGCCGGCTTCTTCTTCGCCACGGTCTTCTTGGCGGTGGCCTTCTTCGCAGTTGCCTTCTTCGCGGCCGGCTTCTTGGCAGCCGACTTCTTCACCGTCTTCTTGGCAGCGGTCTTCTTGGTCGCAGCCTTCTTCGCGGTCTTCTTTACGGCCTTCTTGGCGACGGCCTTCTTCGCGGTCTTCTTGGTGGCGGCCTTCTTCGCCGTCTTCTTCACTGCCTTCTTGGCAACGGCCTTCTTGACCGCCTTCTTCACCTTGGCGACCTTCTTGGCCACCTTCTTGGCGACCTTCTTGACCGCCTTCTTTACCGAAACCTTCTTCGCTGCCGGCTTCTTGGCGGCAGTCTTCTTGACCGCCTTCTTAGCGGCCGGCTTTTTCGCAGCTTTTTTCGTGGCCATGGGATGGCTCCTCGTCAGTGAACTATGGATTGAAAATGCCCAGTTAAAGCAACCTCGCGGCGATGCTCCGCCTGCGGGAACCGCCGGCGCGCGCTGCGGGCCGGATCGGATACAGAAACACCCGTACCGGATAGCGATACGGGTGCGATGCCAGGGGAGACGTTGCGTTTCTCGGAGGGAAGCGACTCCAACTCCACCATCTTCGGGTTCCTGGCGGATGTCCAAGTTGTGCTTCGCGTTTTGATGTCGATCCGATTCACTCGCTTGCGCAGCAACGTCTGCTGGGCGAAACCTAATCACGGTTTTTTTTACTGTCAACACTTCCGCGCAATTTTTTTTTCGCTGGCGCGCACTCCACGACCGCCGCATGCCGCGCCAGCCGCCTTGCCGACGCCACCGATCGCCGATGCCGGCACCACAGGGAAAACGGCGCGCGCAAAAAAAGCAGGGAAATTTCCGTGTTTTCTGTAACGACACGACGCGGCCATCGCGTTGCGGACGGGTCGCGACAACGCGTCGGCAGCAATCGCGGGAGCACACGCCAGGCTGTCCGCTAGCTGAAAAAAAGTTTCGCGACCGCGTGCGGTTCCGGCATCGCACAAGTGCAAATGCGCAAAAGTGCGCAAACTTTTTTGCGTCGTGCGCCGGTCGCGACGCACGCGATGCATCGCGCCAGGCGTCGTCGAGACGAGGCGCATCGCGCCACTGCGACGCGACCTGCACTCACCTCGTCGCCACGCCACAACGCAGGCGACCACCTCGCCCACCTCCACGCCATGCCGCCACCGACAGCTTCGCGCGGGTACATCGACCGACACGGATCGCACAGGTCGCCGGCTGGCGCCGGCACGCACCGCTCCGGCGCGCTGCGACGACGTGCGCGACGCACGCCGCGTCGCCGCTGCTGTTCCTCGCGCCCCACACCGCACCGCACCCTGTGCCGCGTCGGAAAACCGGCGCCGCCGGGCATGCGCGTCGAATGCATCGGACACCGCCACGCGGCAACCACGCTGCGCTCGAAGTGCAGTCCGGCGACAACCTCACGCCGTCTTCGCATCAACACACGGCGCGACGCTTGCGACACGGGTTGCCGCAACGGCCATGCCGAGGAGGGCGACGCCGATGCGGAACGACGTGGTCGCTGCGCGCTGCCCAAAAAGAAACCGGCCGCACTGGGCGGCCGGTTCGGGTGTCGCGACGGGGCGGTCGGCTCAGTGGCCGTCTTCCTCGAGCAGTTCGGCGTACTCGTCCGGCGAGAGCAGTTCGTTCAACTGCTCGGCGTCGTCCGCTTCCAGCACCAGGATCCAGCCTTCGCCGTAGGCGTCTTCATTGATGGTTTCCGGCTTGTCGCTCAGCGCGGTGTTGACCTCGACCACCTTGCCGCTGAGCGGGCTGTACACGTCGGAGGCGGCCTTGACCGACTCGACCACCGCCACGCCGTTGCCGGCCTCGACGTGATCGCCGACGTTCGGCAGTTCGACGTAGACCAGGTCGCCCAGCAGGCCCTGGGCATGATCGGAGATGCCGATGGTCACGCGACCGTTGCCCTCGACGCGGGCCCACTCGTGGGACTTGAGGAATTTGAGGTCGCCAGGGATCTCGCTCATGGGGCTGCTCCGGAAGAAGACGGTATCGAGGATGGGAGGCTAGTGTAGCGAACCGCGCGCGTGGGGAAGAAGTCGCGCGCGCGGCGAATGGAACTCAGCCGAGCACGCCGGGCTGGACCTGGCCTTCGCGCACGAACGGGAACTTGACCACGCGCACCGGCACTTCCTTGCCACGGATGTCCACGCGCACCGCGCCCGGCTCGCCGGCCGGCACCCGCGCGAAGGCGATCGCCTTGCCCAGCGTCGGCGAGAAGGTACCGGACAGGATCTCGCCGTCGCCGTTGGCGGTCAGCACCTTCTGCCCGTGGCGCAGCACGCCCTTCTCGTCCATCACCAGGCCGATCATCTGCCGTGGCGCGCCGCCGGCCTTCTGCGCTTCCAGCACGGCGCGGCCGATGAAGTCGCGGCCCTCGTCGAGGGTGACGGTCCAGGCCAGCGCGGCCTCGTAGGGCGAGACGCTGTCGTCCATGTCCTGGCCATACAGGTTCATGCCCGCCTCCAGGCGCAGCGTGTCGCGCGCACCCAGGCCGGCCGGCTTGACCCCGGCGCTGATCAACGCCTCCCAGAACGCCGGCGCCTGCTGCTGCGGCAGCACGATCTCGAAGCCGTCCTCGCCGGTGTAGCCGGTGCGCGCGACGAACAGCGGCACGCCGTCGATCGAGGTCGCCTCGATCGCGGCGAAGCGGCCGAGCTTCTGGGCGGCGGCGCGGTCTTCCTCGCGCAGCAGGCCGATCGCCTTGGTGCGCGCGTTCGGCCCCTGCACCGCGATCATCGCGAAGTCGTCGCGCTCGCGCACCTGCACGCCGAAGGCCTGCGCCTGCTCGCCGATCCAGGCCAGGTCCTTGGCGCGGGTGGCGGCGTTGACCACCAGGCGGAAGAACGTCTCGGACATGTAATAGACGATGAGATCGTCGATCACCCCGCCCTGCGGGTTGAGCATGCAGGTGTACAGCGCCTTGCCCGGCGCCTTCAGCTTGTCCACCGAATTGGCCAGCAGGTGGCGCAGGAACGCGCGGACCTGCTCGCCGTGCAGATCGACCACGGTCATGTGGCTGACGTCGAACATGCCGGCGTCGCGACGCACCTGGTGGTGCTCATCGATCTGCGAGCCGTAGTGGATCGGCATGTCCCAGCCGCCGAAGTCGACCATCTTGGCGCCGAGGGCGCGGTGGCTGTCGTTGAGGATGGTCTTCTGGGTCATGGCGCGGGTCCGTGAGAAAAGTCCCCCATTATCGCTGGGTGGGGCGGGGATTGGAGAGTCGGGATTGGGGATTCGCAGGAGCGGCCGTCTTGAGCCGAAACGTTGGCGCTTGATCGCGCAGTGCCGTAGATACCGTCTTACCCCCTAGCAGGCAAGGCCCCTTTTCGGATCGAACGCCGTGCCCGACTTGAGAACCCCGTAGGCCAGGTGCAGGAGCTTGCGCATGGCGGCGCACACGATCTGCTTGCCGGCTTTGCCGCGTTCGCTCAGTCGCTGTTTCAGCGTCCGGATGATCGGGTTGTGGGTCATGGCCACCAGGGCCGGCATGAACAGGCCCGCGCGCAGGCGGGGCGAGCCGGTGCGCGAGATGCAGGCGTGGCCTTTGCGCTCGCCCGACTGCTGCAGGCACGGATTCAGGCCCGCGAAGGCGGTCACCGCCGAGGCATCGGCGAAGCGCCTCACATCGCCAAGTTCGGCCAGCATCAAGGCCGCGCTGGTGTCGGCAATCCCCTGGATGCTCACCAGCAACTCGCGCTGCCCACGCAAGGTCGGATCCTGGTCGATATGGTCATCGATGGCCTGCTCGATCTGGGCGATGTGGTGTTGCAGATCGGCCAGATGGACCTGGATCGAGTCCTTTACCTGGGCCGGAGCGACCTCCAGCCGGTTGCGCTCCATCTGCAGCATCTGTTGCAGGTCCTGGCGCCGGCGCACCAGCGCTTTGAGCTGCTTGAGCGCCGGCGGATCAGGGTGCCAACGGCGTAACTGTTCGCGGTGACGCAAGGCATAGCTGGCGATCAGCTTGGCATCGCTGCGATCAGTCTTGACCCGGCTGAGCTGGCTGCGTGCGTACGCGGCCGTCTGCGCCGGGTTGAGCACGCACACCCGATAGCCGCGTGCGTGGAGGAACTCGGCCAGCGCCTGGTGGTAGGTGCCGGTGGCCTCCATGGCGATCCAGCTATCGGGCTGCGCATGCGTCTGCAGCCATGCCTGCAGGGCCTGGAAGCCCTTGGCATCGTTGGACAACTTGGCCTTGGTACGGTGCTTGCCATTGGTCAGATCGATGGCCACATCGAAACTGCGTTTGGCGACGTCGATGCCGATGACGGGAGACATACGCGATTCCTCCATCGTGTCAGGGTCATGATCGGCGCTGGGCCCGGTCCTGCCTTGTCGATGCGAGTTCACGCCCGGGGGCGGACTCTGGATACCGTTCGGACACACAAGGGCCAGCATGTAGAGGGCGGAGCCGATCTACGATGCAAGCTCGAAGCTTTAGGAGCGACTGGACCTCCCACACCTCCTCCGATGATCAGTCGGAAGACATGACGCCTGTTTAGGGGCGACATGTCCAGATACAAGGAGCGACTGGACCTCCCACACCTCCTCCGATGATCAGTCGGAAGACATGACGCCTGTTTAGGGGCGACATGTCCAGATACAAGGAGCGGCTTCAGCCGCGACCCGTCATCGGCCCCAGGTCGCGGCTGAAGCCGCTCCTACGAATCCCCAATCCCCAATCCCCAATCCCGGCTTTCAAGCCGCCTGGACCAGCAGCGTCATCCCGTCCACGCCGACGATGCGCACCGTGCTGCCGACCGGCAGGTCGGGGCCGCCGACGACCCAGAAGGCGTCGTCGACCTTGGCGCGGCCGCGGCCGCCGTGGATCGGCTGGTCGAGCGTCACCACGCGGCCGATCAGTTGCTCGGCGCGACGGTTCAGCAGCGGCTGGTCGCTGGCGCGACCACGGTTGCGGAACCAGGTGCGGTACACCTGGATCGAGACGAAGCTCAACACCACGAACGCGCCGACCTGCAACAGCAATGGCATGTCCGGAACCACCAGCACGGCCAGGAAGACCGCCGCGGCAGCGAAGCCCATCCACAGCATGAAGGCGCCCGGCGCCAGCGCTTCGGCCGCGAACAGCAACAAGGTCAGGGCACCCCAGGCCATCACCTCGATGCGCATGGGTCAGACTCCGCTGCGCGGCGGAACGCGCGGTACCGCCGGCGGCGTGCCCTGCTTGTTCAGCGCCTCGCGCGCCAGTTCGGCGATGCCGGCGATCGAGCCGATGATGCCGCTGGACTCCATCGGCATCAGCACGAACTTCTGGTTCGGCGCCGTGGCCAGTTCCTTGAACGCCTCCACGTACTTCTGCGCAATGAAGTAGTTGATCGCCTGCACATCGCCCTCGGCGATGGCCTTGGACACCATCGCCGTCGCCCGCGCTTCGGCCTCGGCCAGGCGCTCGCGCGCCTCGGCGTCGCGGAACGCGGCCTCCTTGCGGCCTTCGGCCTCCAGCACCGCGGCCTGCTTCTCGCCATCGGCGCGCAGGATCTCCGACTGTCGCGAGCCCTCCGCCTCGAGGATCTGCGCGCGCTTCTCGCGCTCGGCCTTCATCTGCCGGGCCATCGCATCGACCAGGTCGCGCGGCGGCTGGATGTCGCGGATCTCGATGCGGGTGACCTTGATGCCCCACGGATTGGTGGCATGGTCGACCACGTTCAGCAGCTGCGCATTGATGGTTTCGCGCTGGCTCAGCGATTCGTCCAGGTCCATCGAACCGATCACGGTGCGGATGTTGGTCTGCACCAGGGCGATGGTGGCGATCTCCAGATTCGACACCTCATACGCCGCCTTGGCGGCGTCCAGGACCTGGAAGAACACCACCCCGTCCACGCGCACCACCGCGTTGTCCTTGGTGATGACGTCCTGGCTGGGCACGTCCAACACCTGTTCCATCATGTTGACCTTGCGGCCCACCCCGTACACCACCGGAATCAGGAAATGCAGGCCGGGCGACAGGGTGTGGGTGTAGCGACCGAAGCGCTCCACCGTCCACTGGAATCCCTGCGGCACCATGCGCACAGTCTTGAACAGAATGATCACGCCGGCGGCCAGCAGCACCACCGCGAAGAAGAACGTGGACGGCATCAGGTTGCTCCATTAACCAGAAAGAAATCGAATCCGCAGTATAACGAGCGCCGCCGCGGGCGCCGGTTACCAGCGGATGCGGCCCAGCAGCATGTCCTTGAACATCACCCAGTCGCCGGCAAGCGAGTACAGCGGGTGCTTGAAGGTGGCGGGACGGTTCTTCTCGAACACGAAATGACCGATCCAGGCGCAGTCGTAGCCGCAGACCGGCGCGGCCCACAGCCAACGCGGCTGGCCGGTGCACAGCGCCAGCAGCAGGCTCGCCAGCACGCCGAGGCTGCCGACGAAATGCAGCCGCCGCGACAGCGGATGGCGGTGCTCACTCAGATAGAACGGATAGAACTCGCGGAAATTGGCGAAGCGGCGCATGCGATGGCCCTCCCGAGGCGACGCAGGCATCCAGCATACGCAGGCAGCGCGGGCGTGGCGCGCTGCGTACGGACGCGACACGCAGGGGTCATGCGGCCAAAACACACAACGTGGCGCGGCTCCGATGGTGCAATGCGTCGGGACTGAAGTCCCTCCCACAGTGCACCTGCCGAGTTCGCCGCAAGCGCCTGTGGGAGCGGCATCAGCTCTGCCGCGGCGCGAACATGATCACCGCCATGCCGGCCAGGCACAGGCCGGCGCCGAGCAGGTCCCAGCGCGTGGGGCGCATACCCTGCACCGTCCACAGCCACAGCAACGCGACGGCGACATAGACGCCGCCGTAGGCGGCATAGACGCGGCCGCTGGCGGCGGGATGCAGGGTCAGCAGCCAGACGAAGGCCGCCAGGCTGCCCGCGGCGGGCACCAGCAGCCAGGCGCTGCGCTGTTCGCGCAACCACAGATAAGGCAGGTAGCAGCCGACGATTTCCGCGACGGCGGTCAGCACGAACAGCAGCAGCGTCTTCATCCGGCCGCGGCGCGCTCTTCGTCCTTGGCGCGCTGCCAGTATGCCTCCTGCTGCGCCAGCGACAGGCCGTCGAGCGCGCCGCCGTCCTGCTGCGCCAACCGCTCCATCGCGCGGAAGCGACGCTCGAACTTGAGGTTGGCATGGCGCAGCGCCGCACCGACATCGACCTTGGCATGCCGCGCCAGGTTGGCGCAAACGAACAGCAGGTCGCCGATCTCGTCCTGCAGCCGTGCCGGATCGACTGCAGCGCCATGCGCCAGTTCCGCGCGCACTTCCTCCAGCTCTTCCTGCACCTTGTCCAGCACCGGCGCGGGGCCGGGCCAGTCGAAGCCGACCCGCGCCGCGCGCGACTGCAGCTTCAGCGCGCGCTGCCATTCCGGCAGGCCGCGCGCGATGCCGGCCAGCGCCGAGGCATCGCGCTCGCCGGCGGCGGCGCGCTCGGCGCGCTTGATCTCTTCCCACTTCAGCGTCTGCTGCTCGGCATCGGCCACCTGGCTGTCGCCGAACACGTGCGGATGGCGGCGCACCATCTTGTCGCAGATCGCCGCGACCACGTCGTCGAAGCCGAACGCGCCCTGCTCGCGTGCCATCTGCGCATGGAACACCACCTGCAGCAGCAGATCGCCGAGCTCGTCCTTCAACCCGGCCAGATCCTGGCGGTCGATCGCGTCGGCCACTTCGTAGGCCTCTTCGATCGTGTACGCGGCGATGCTGGCGAAATCCTGCTCCAGGTCCCAGGGACAGCCATGCGCGGGATCGCGCAGGCGCGCCATGATGTCGAGCAGGGCGGGAAGATCGTAGCGAGTGGGAGTCACGGGCGGGTTCCGGTGCGACGGCACCGCTGCCGCCACCGCCTAGTGTGGCAGAGCGCGCGCCGTGCGGCGCGCGCTCGCGGTGCGGCTCAGCCCAGCCAGTCGCGCCAGGGCAGCGCCGGATCGCCCAGCGCCACGAAATCGCCGTTGAGCAGCGATTCGCGGCGGTTGTAGCGGAACGGCTTGCCGGTCGCGGCGGCCAGCAGCGCGCCGCCGGCGGCCTGCAGTACGCACTGCCCGGCGGCGGTGTCCCACTCGGAGGTCGGGCCGAAACGCGGGTAGACGTCCAGGTCGCCGTCGGCGATGCGGCAGAACTTCAGCGAGGAGCCCTGCGCGACCAGTTCGATCTCGCCCATGCGTTGCAGCAGCGCGTCGGTGCGCGCATCACGGTGCGAGCGGCTCGCCGCCACCCGCAGCGGCGCGGTGGCCGGCCGCCGGGTGTTCAACGCGGTATCGCGAAAGCCTTCGCGGCGGTACGCCTGCTCGCCACGCACCGCGTGCCAGACGCGGCCGTCCACCGGCGCCTGGACCACCCCGAACACCGGCGCACCCTGGTGGATCAGCGCGATGTTGACGCTGAATTCGCCGTTGCGCTTGACGAACTCGCGGGTGCCGTCGAGCGGGTCGACCAGCCAATAGGTGGTCCAGTGCTCGCGCACCTCCCACGGAATCTGCGCCGATTCCTCGGACAGCACCGGCAGGTCCGGGGTCAGCCGTTCCAGGCCCTCGACGATGATCTGGTGCGCCGCCAGGTCGGCCTGGGTCAACGGGCTGGTATCGGCCTTGTGCTCCACCTCGAAGCCGGTGGCGTAGACGGACATGATCGCCGCGGCGGCATCGATGGCGATGGCGATCACGGTTTCGCGCAAATCACTGGTGAGACGGATCATTCGGCGCGACCCAGCCACTCGCGGGCAATGAACAGCGCCGCCAGCGAACGCCCCTCGGAAAAATCTTCACGCAACATCAGTTGATCCAGTTCAGCCAGTTTCCAGGGCACCACTTCCAATTCCTCCGGCTCGTCGCCGGCTAGTCGTTCGGGATAGAGATCTTGCGCCAGCACCAGCCACGACTGGTGGCTCATGTAGGTGGGCGCCAGGGTCATCGCGCGCAGCACGCGCAATTGCCGCGCACCGTAACCGGCCTCTTCCTTGAGTTCGCGGTCGGCCGCCTGCAGCGGGGTCTCGCCGGCGTCGATGCGGCCCTTGACCAGGCCCAGCTCGTAGCGGTGCACGCCGGCGGCGTATTCGCGCACCAGCAGCACGGTCTGCACATCCAGCATCGGCACCACCACCACCGCGCCGTGGCCGGGCGCCTTGAGCCGGTGGAACACGCGGCGTTCGCCGTTGCTGAACTCCAGGTCCAGTTCCTCGACCCGGCGCTCGGCGGCCGATTCGCTGCGCTCGCGCACGGCGTGGATGATCGGCAACGGACGGGTCACGCCGGCACCCTGCGGCGCCGGGCGGCGTCGGTCGATAGAATGCGCGGAGCGAAGAACCTGTTCATGAGCGCGAAATGCTATCAGACCTGACCGCAGCACAGATGGCCGACGCGTGGCGCCAGCGCGACCTCGCCGTGCTCTGGCACCCGTGCACGCAGATGCGCGAGCACCCCGACACCCTGCCCCTGGTCCCGATCGCGCGCGGCGAAGGCGCCTGGCTGATCGACCACGGCGGCCGCCGCTACCTGGATGCGGTGAGCAGTTGGTGGACCAACCTGTTCGGCCACGGCGAACCGCGCATCGCCGCGGCCATCGCCGCCCAGGCCACGCAACTGGAGCAGGTGATGCTGGCCGGCTTCAGCCACGAACCGGCGGTGCTGCTGGCCGAGCAGTTGCTTGCGCTGGCGCCGCGCCAGGACGGCCGCGCGCCGCTGGCCAAGGTGTTCTATGCCGACAACGGATCGGCCGGCGTGGAAGTGGCGCTGAAGATGGCCTTCCATTATTTCCAGAACCGCGGTGAACCCGGGCGCACCCGCTTCGTCGCGCTGGAGAACGGCTATCACGGCGAGACCATCGGCGCGCTGGCGGTCGGCGACATTCCGCTGTATCGGCGGGTGTACGCGCCGCTGCTGGCCGAGGCGCTGTTCGCGCCCTCGCCCGATGCCTACCAGGCCGAGCCGGGACAGAGCGCGCGCGAACGCGCCGATGCCGCCGCCGATGCGCTGGCCGACCTGTTCGACCGCCATCCCGGCGAGATCTGCGCGGTGATCCTGGAGCCGCGCCTGCAATGCGCCGGCGGCATGCGCATGCACGATCCGGCCTATCTGCGCCGGGCGCGCGAGCTGTGCGACGCCAACGGCGCGTTCCTGATCGCCGACGAGATCGCCACCGGCTTCGGCCGCACCGGCACCCTGTTCGCCTGCGAACAGGCCGGGGTGATGCCGGACCTGCTGTGCCTGTCCAAGGGCCTGACCGGCGGCTTCCTGCCGCTGTCGGCGGTGCTGGCCACCCAGCATCTGTACGACGCCTTCCTCGACGACAGCCGCGATCGCGCCTTCCTGCATTCGCACAGCTACACCGGCAACCCGCTGGCCTGCGCGGCGGCACTGGCATCGCTGCGGATCCTGCAGGAGGACGACGTGATCGCGCGCAACCGCAGCACCGCCGAAACCATGCGCGCGCTGTCGGCGCCGTTCGCCGAGCATGCGCACGTGGCCGATGTGCGCCAGGCCGGCATGGTGGTCGCGTTCGAACTGACCCGCAACGGCGACAAGCGCACGCCCTTCCCTGCATCGGCACGCGTCGGCCTGCACGCCTATCGTGCCGCGTTGCAACGCGGGGTGGTGCTGCGTCCGTTGGGCGACGTGCTGTACTGGATGCCGCCGTACTGCGTGGACGCCGCGCAACTGGCGCTGCTGGCCGAGACCACGCTGGCGGCGATCGACGAGGCCGTGGCATGCGCCTGACCCGCTGCCACGTGGAGCTGCCGCTGCATGCCGGCGCCGAAGTGGCGCTACCGGAGGACGTCGCCAACCACCTGCTGCGCGTGCTGCGGCTGCGCGAGGGCGACCCGTGCGTGCTGTTCAACGGCGACGGCTGCGACTACGACGCCGAACTGCTGCAGGCCGGCAAGCGCAACGCCAGCGTGCGCATCGGTGCGGCGCGGCCAGCGGACAACGAATCGCCGCTGGCGATCACCCTGCTGCAGGGCGTGGCGCGCGGCGAGAAGATGGACCTGATCCTGCAGAAGGCCACCGAACTCGGCGTCGCCGCGATCGTGCCGGTGTGGGCCGAGCGCACCGAAGTGAAGCTGGATGCGGCGCGGGTGGACAAACGCGTGGCGCATTGGCGCAGCGTGGTGATCGCGGCCTGCGAACAGTCCGGTCGCGCGCGCGTGCCGCAACTGAGCGCGCCGCTGGCGCTGGCCGATGCGGCACGCGCCGCGGCGGACAGCCCCTGCCGGCTGATCCTCGATCCGCAGGGCGAACAGCGCCTGCGTTCGCTGGCCATCGGCGGCGATGCGGCCACGATCGCGATCGGCCCGGAAGGCGGCTGGTCGCCGCGCGACCGCGCCACGCTGGAGGCGGCCGGCTTCGTCGGCCTGCGCCTGGGGCCGCGCATCCTGCGCACCGAAACCGCCGGCCTGGCCGCGATCGCGGCGCTGCAGGCGCATCACGGCGACCTGTGAGTTCGCGCACGCGATGACGCTGCAGACAGCGGCGTCACCACGCAGGCGCTGATGGCATAGACATATATATGTGTCGACGCGCTCGGCACGCCAGGCGCGCCGCGTCCGCGTCGCAGGACGCCGCCCATCGGCGCGGCCATCGCCGCGCCGGGCCGCTCAGTGGCGCTGCTGCAGGAACCAGTTCGCCGCGCCGATCACCCCGAGCTGACCGTGCTCGACCAGCTTCACCGGGATCTGCTCCAGCGCCGGACGCATCGCGCCCTTGTTCAAGTAGCGCTCGACGAAACTGCTGGCGGACAGGAACGCGCCGATCTGCGGCAGGAAGCCGCCGGCCAGATAGACGCCGCCCTGCACGCCGTACAGCAGCGCCATGTCGCCAATCACGCTGCCTAGCAGGCCGCAGAAGGCGGACAGCGCTTCGTGCGCCAGCGGGTCGCCGCCGGCCAGCGCGGCCGCGGTGATGTCGCTCGGCGCGGCGAGCGCGGGCGTGGCGCCACGCAGGTCGCACAACGCGCAATAGAGATTGAGCAGCCCCGGGCCGGACAGGAAATGTTCCATCGGCACATACGGACGGTCGCGCAACAGGCGCTGCGCCAGCGCCAGTTCCAGGTCGTTGCCGACCGGCAACGCGGCATGGCCGGCCTCGGTCGCCAACACCACCGCGCCGCCGTGGGTCGGAATCCACACCGCCGCACCCAGGCCGGTGCCGGGACCGATCACCAGCGCCGGCCCGCGCTGCGCCTTGCGCGGCCCGGTCAGATGCAGCACTTCGCTGGCGTCCATCGACGCGGCCGCATATGCCACCGCTTCGAAATCGTTGACCAGATGCAGCGCCTTCAGACCCAGACGCTCGCGAATCTCCGGCGGCGACAGCGTCCACGGCAGATTGGTGGTGATGACGCGGCCATCCTCGAGCGCGTAACCGGCGCTGGCGATCACCCCGCGGGTCGGCTTCGGCCCCTGCACCTGCTCGAGGAATTCGCCAATGATCTCGGCCAGGCCGGGATAGTCGGCGCAGCGATACTTGCGATAGTCCAGCACGTCGACCGACGGCGCCGGGCCGACATCGGCAGCGCGCGCGACCAGGCCGATCCGGACATGAGTTCCGCCGACATCGGCAGCAATGAAGGGCTCGGCGCGCGGCACGGCCGCTGCCACTGATGAACTGCTTGCGGACACATCTTCTCCCGTTGCGCCAGAGCAGGCGCACGCCGATTCGGCAGATTGATCGATCGAGTGTCGGACCACCTTGACAACGTTGTCAAGATGAATTTCATCCGTTTGTCGTTTTGTCTTCACCACCCCGACGTCATCGGCGCGTCGCCTGTCGGCGCGGAGCGTCGATCGCGAGGGCGCGTTGCATTGGTGAACACCCGTCGCAAAATTTCGCCGCATCGCACAAATTTTTGCCGTACGCCTGTCACGCCGGCAGCGCCTGCCGCACCGGGGCCTCCCGGCCGCCATGCCCACGCCGCCGCCCTCCTCCACCATGTTTTCTTTTGTAGACAAGCACCTAGCCCGGGTCTGCGGCGGGACCGGAAAGGCTCCGGAAAGATGCCCAGGCAAGGCTTGACGGCAATCGTCAAAAGTGTGTGAAACGGGTGTTGACAACGCTGTCAGCGCTACGACAGACTCGGCTCACACAAGTTTTACAAATTCAAGACATGCCACGTTCAGGGGATTCAGAAACAGCGACGCATTGCCGCTCCTCCCGCGCCAAGTGGCAGGACGCACGCTGACGCTGCGACCGGCATCCCCGAACCGACGAGACCACGCCCCAAGCCGGGCCCGAACGCAGCGGCGTGCGGATCAGGCCACAAGGTGCACTGCTGTATTGCTGGACTTGGTTGTTACCTGCAGGAACACAGGAAGGACCGGCGCCCTCGATGCCGCCGGTTGGCTAACTTCCGCGTCAGCGACCGGACGACGCGCATCGAGATGCGATCCGCGCAGCGCCACCAGGCGCGGCGCCATCCACAAGGCCGGGCAGCGGCCAGCACACCGGAACATCGGTTGGCACCTCATGCCCAAGTACTCACCCAGAGGTTTAGCCAATGAATAGCCGCACCACTACCCTAGCCATCAGCATCATGGCCGCGCTGTACCTGTCCGGTAACGCCGCCGCGCAGGAAGCGCCCGCTTCCGCCAGCGCGGATTCCAAGAACGTCCAGCAGTTGGACGCCATCACCGTCACCGGCTACCGCGCGTCGCTGGAGAAGAGCCAGTCGGTGAAGCGCTCGGCCAACTCCATCGTCGATGCGATCAGCGCCGAGGACATCGGCAAGTTCCCGGACACCAACGCCGCCGAGTCGCTGGCGCACCTGCCGGGCATCAGCGTGGACCGCCAGTTCGGCGAAGGCGAGAAGGTCAGCATCAACGGCACCGACCCGGCGCTGAACCGCGTGTTGCTCAATGGCCAGACCATCGCCTCGGGCGACTGGGGCGGCAACCCGACCGACACCAGCGGCCGCACCTTCAACTACACCCTGCTGTCGCCGGAAATCATCGGCCTGATGGAGGTCTACAAGACCCCGGAAGCGCGCATCGACGAAGGCTCGATCGGCGGCACCGTGATCGTGCACACCCGCAAGCCGCTGGACCTGCCGAAGAACACCATCCGCGGCTCGATCGGCTACAACTACAACGACCGTTCGGAAGAAGGCAATCCGCGCGGCTCGGCGCTGTGGAGCTGGAAGAACGACGACGAGACCTTCGGTGCGTTGATCTCCGCCACCCACGACAAGCAGGACCTGTCGCGCGCCGGCATCGAGTTCTTCGGCTACAACACTGGCTCGGGCATCTCGCCGACCGCCAACATCTCCGGCGACGGTGGTAACGTCGCGACCGCCAAGATCCCGGTGGGCATCAACAGTTCCTTCTTCCAGCAGACCCGCGAGCGCAACGGCCTGCAGGGCGCGCTGCAGTGGAAGCCGAACGATCAGAACGAGTTCAACCTGACCGGCATCTACATCAAGGGCAAGTACAACAACTTCAGCGAATCGCGCTACGTCTGCCCGGGCTGCGGCGACCAGGACAAGATCACCAGCGCCACGGTGCAGAACGGCTACATCACCCAGGCCACGGTCACCGACGGCGCCGGCAACGGCAAGCAGCCGTATGCGCAGCTGGACACCAACTACCGCGAAAGCACCGTCACCACCAAGAGCCTGAACCTGCGCCACGACTTCTATGGCGACAAGTGGGTGTTCACCACCCAGGCCGGCACCACCGAGGCCACCGGCGGCAAGAACCCCGAGTACCTGATGAAGTTCCTGCTGAAGGACGGCGGCTACAACTTCGGTTACGACGGCAGCCACACCGACGTCAACTACGACAACGGCAGCGCCGCCAACTGGGGCCTGGTCGGTTCGCCGGCCGGCCTGGCCGCTGGCTCCACCGATGCGTCGGCGATGCAGGCCGGCGGCATCTACTACGCCAAGAGCACGGACAAGGAGAAGTACTTCCAGTTCGATGCCGCGCGCGATCTGGACTGGGGTCCGCTGAACAAGCTGCAGGTCGGCTACAAGTACATCAATCACGACAACGGCGTCGACGCCCGCGGCAACCGCATCAACACCACCGATGCGATCTCGCTGACCGACTTCAGCCCCGGCACCACCCCGAGCGGCCTGTACGACGGCCTGGGCGCCAGCGGCGACCTGACCAACTGGTCGACCGCCAACCTCAACTCGGTGATCAGCTACCTGCGCGGCCAGCCGCAGGGTCCGTACAAGATCGACTACGGCTCCTCGTTCGACGTCAAGGAGATCACCAGCGACCTGTACGCGCAGTTGAACTTCGAGTCGGGCGCGTGGCGCGGCAACCTGGGTGTGCGCTATGTGGACACCAAGGACAAGTCGCTGTACTGGCAGAGCAATGACGGCGGCGCCACCTACAATCAGACGCAGGTGACCAAGCAGTACTACAAGCCGCTGCCGAGCTTCAACCTGGCCTACGATCTGGACACCGACAAGGTGCTGCGCTTCTCCGTGGCCAAGGTGATGGCACGTCCGCGCTACGGCGACCTGGCCGGTTCGTTCACCATCAACAGCAGCAACGGCAACCTGACCGCCAGCGGCGGCAACCCGGACCTGAAGCCCTACGAGTCGACCAACTACGATCTGGCCGCCGAGTGGTACTTCGCGCCGTCCAGCATGCTGTCGGCGGAACTGTTCTACCGCGACATCAGCTCGTACATCGTCACCACCACCACGCAGCAGCAGCTGACCGACGCGGTGTCCGGGGTGAGCGGCCTGTACTCGGTGAGCTCGCCGATCAACGCTTCCGACGCCAAGGTCAAGGGCGCCTCGCTGAACTACCAGCAGGCCTTCGGCTACGGCTTCGGTCTGCAGGCGAACTACACCTACGCCACCGCCGACGCCAGCACCGGCCTGAACCTGCCGTACCTGTCGAAGAACACCTACAACGTGATCCCCTACTGGGAAAACGGTCCGTGGATGGTGCGCCTGAACTACAGCTACCGTTCCAAGTACTTCACCCAGGTCGGCCGCCTGAACTCGCAGGTGTTCACCGACGAGTACAAGCAGCTGGACCTGACCGCCTCGTACGAGGTCAACGACTGGATGAGCGTGAGCTTCAGCGCGACCAACCTGCTCGACTCGACCTACTACTGGTACAACGAAGTCAAGTACGCGCCGATCGGCATGTACAAGAACGGCCGCGGCTACCAAGCGCAGCTGAACTTCAAGTTCTGATGTAGCACCGGCGCGCCACCGTCCCTCCACGGTGGCGCGCTTTTTCGTGTCCGGCGCGGCGGCGCCGGCATCGTCTTCCGCAACAAGGAGTGCCGTTCCATGACGTTCGAGACCCGCCCCCGTGCGGACCGATCCCGCCACGCCGGAGCCGCACGCCAGACCCTGGCCAGCGCGCTGGCCCTCATGCTCGCGCTGACGGCCCTGCCGGCAGGCGCCGCGGATGCGCCGTCGCCGACCGCGCCCACCGCCACCACCCTCAGTCCGGAACAGATCGACCAGCAGTGGCTGCAGGCCACCGCCAAGTACGCGCCCGAACGCGCGCGGCTGGTGCGCGAAGCCAAAGACGGCGCGCGCGGCGGTCCGTTCCGACCCGACTGGACCTCGCTCAAGCAGTACCGCTCGCCGTCCTGGTACGACAACGCCAAGTTCGGCATCTTCATCCACTGGGGCGTGTTCTCGGTGCCGGCCTTCGGCAACGAGTGGTATTCGCGCAACATGTACCAGCAGGGCAGCAAGGACTACCTGCACCACCGCGAGACCTACGGCCCGCAGTCGCGCTTCGGCTACAAGGACCTGATCCCGCTGTTCACCGCGCCCAAGTTCGATCCGCAGGCCTGGGCCGCGCTGTTCCGCGACGCCGGCGCACGCTACGTGGTGCCGGTGGCCGAACACCACGACGGCTTCGCGATGTACGACTCGCAACTGTCGGACTGGACCGCGGTCAAGATGGGACCCAAGCGCGACGTGCTCGGCGAGCTGTCCAAGGCGATCCGCGCACAGGGCCTGCATTTCGGCCTGTCCTCGCACCGCGCCGAGCACGACTGGTTCTTCGACGGCGGCCGCCAGTTCGACTCGGACGTCAACGACCCGCGCTACGCCGGCCTGTACGGCCCGGCGCAGGTGCGCCTGCCGGGCAAGGACGACGCCGACGTCACCAACGACTGGACCCCGGTGTCGCAGGCCTGGCTGGACGACTGGCTGGCGCGCACCACCGAACTGATCGACCGCTACGACCCGGACCTGATCTATTTCGACTGGTGGATCGCGCACCCGACCTTCCGCGGCACCCTGCCGACGATGCTCTCGTACTACTACAACCACGGCGCGGCCAAGGGCGGCGTGGTGGTGAACTACAAGCTCGGTGCCTTCGCCGAAGGTGCCGGCACGCTCGATATCGAGCGCGGCCAGCTCACCGGCATCCATCCCACCCACTGGCAGACCGACACCTCGGTCAGCAATGCCTCGTGGGGCTATGTCGAGAACGACACCTACAAGACCCCGACCTTCATCATCCACATGCTGGTGGACGTGGTCAGCAAGAACGGCAACCTGATGCTCAACATCGGCCCGCGCGCCGACGGTTCGATCCCGGACACCGAACGCGCGATCCTGCTGTCGATCGGCAAGTGGCTCAAGACCAACGGCGAGGCGATCTACGACAGCACGCCGTGGCGCACCTACGGCGAAGGCCCGACGGAGGTGGTCGGCGGCACCTTCCAGGACACCAAGACCAAGCCGTACACGGCCGAGGATTTCCGCTTCACCATCGGCCATGGCGCACTGTATGCGATCGAGCTGGGCTGGCCGGCCGACGGCCAGGCGTTGATCCGCTCGCTGAAACCGGCCGATGGCGTGCGCGGCGTCACCCTGCTCGCCAGCGGCAAGCCGGTGCCGTTCGAGCAGCGTGCCGACGGCCTGCACCTGCGCCTGCCGGCCAAGCCGGTGGGCGACCACGCCTATGTGTTCCGCATCGACCTGACCTCCCCCACTCCGCCAACGGATCCCTCCCGATGATGAAGCGTTTCGCAGGGCTGCTGTTCGCCCTCGCCCTCGCCCTGGCCTGCGGGCCGGCCATGGCCAAGAACCCGACCGCGCTGTTCTATCTGATGAACACGCAGAAATCGACCAATTCGTTCCTGGCGCATGTCGACAAGATCGACGTGGTGGTGCCGACCTGGTACGGCGTGGACCAGAGCGGCCTGGTCAACGGCACCCCGAACATGTACCTGTACGAGATCGCCAAGCAGCACAAGCTGCGGGTCATGCCGATCCTGTCGATGACCGCCGGCCGCGAGGGCTTCCACAAGCTGCTGCACGACGAGGACGCCAAGCAGCGCATGATTCAGGCGCTGCTGATCCACGGCCGCAAGCACGGCTACTACGGCTTCCAGTTCGATTTCGAGAGCATCGCCTGGACCGACCGCGACGCCTACTCGCTGATGGTCAAGCAGACCGCCGAGGCGCTGCACAAGGCCGGCTTCAAGCTGTCGGTGGCGGTGGTGCCGAACGCGCCCGGCTATGCCGAAGGCGGCGCGTTCGCCAAGTGGATGTGGGAGTACTGGCGCGGCGCCTACGACCTCAAGGCGCTGAGCGCCTCGGCCGACCTGATCAGCCTGATGACCTACGACCA
The DNA here is from genome assembly GCF_040529065.1 of Xanthomonas sacchari. Lineage (NCBI taxonomy): Bacteria > Pseudomonadati > Pseudomonadota > Gammaproteobacteria > Lysobacterales > Lysobacteraceae > Xanthomonas > Xanthomonas sacchari. The sequence goes on from NZ_CP132343.1 coordinate 3,602,655, forward strand.
GCACACCCGCTGGACCGCGCCCGGCCCGGTCGACGGCATGTTGTGGATGAAGAAGCACCTGGACTATGCGCTGACCCAGGTGCCGAAGGACAAGCTGTCGCTGGGCATCGCCACCTACGGCTACCGCTGGTACACCGGCAATCCGGTCAAGCCCGACGGCACCGAAGCCTCCAACATCACCGCCGACTACATCGACGCCGACGAGTCGTTCCCACTGGCGGTGGAACAGAACGCCACCGTGCAATGGGACCCGGTGGAGCAGGAATCGTGGTTCTACTTCTACCGCGACGACATGCGCGAATGGGTGTTCCGCCCGGACGCGCGCAGCTTCCGCGCCCGCTACGAGCTGACCAAGCAATACGGCCTGGAAGGCTTCAGCTGCTGGGTGCTGGGCGCCGAAGATCCCAAGGTCTGGGACGAACTGCCGACCGCGGCGCGCTGAGCGGCCGCACGATCGCGATGCGATACAGGAGGCATGCGGCGCGCGGCGAACGCGCCGCGCTCACCTCAGGCGACCCCGCAGCCTCTACGATATGCATCTCGATCGCTTGAGGTAGACCGATGACTGCAGTGGGTGCACACCCCCGATTGCCGCACCGCCCGATGCCCGCCGCCGCGCGCATCGCGGCGGCCTCCCGCAACGCCTGGCTGGGGTTGTCCCTGCTCGCCTGTGGCAGCCTGCTCGGCGGCTGCGACCGCGCTCCGCCGCCGGCACCGGCGCCCGCGGCCAAGCCTGCTGCAGCGCCGCCGCCGGCCCCGAAACACGATGACGACGACGACAAGACGCCGCTGCCGCTGATCCCGGCGCCGGCCAAGGCCGAGCGCGACGGCGGCACCCTGACCATCGGCACCGGCGCCGTGCTGTCGGTGCCCCTCGACGACGCCGGCGCGCAGCGCGTGGCGCAGCAACTGTCGCAATTGCTGAGCAAGACCCGCGGCCTGTCGCTGGAGGTGCGTGCGGAAACCATCCCCGCCGACGGCAGCATCCGCCTGCAGCTCAATCCCAATACCGAGGTCGCGCAGGCCGAGGGCTACACGCTGGACGTGGACCCGCGCACCATGCTGATCCAGGCGCGCGAGGAGCGCGGCCTGTTCTATGGCGCGATCAGCGCCTGGCAGTTGATGACCCCCGACGCCGGCAAGGGCGAGGTGGACGTGCCGCAGGTGCACATCCGCGACTGGCCGCGCTTCGGCTGGCGCGGCGTGCTGCTCGACGTGGCGCGGCACTTCCATGGCCCGGACACGGTCAAGCGCCTGCTCGACGCGATGGCCCAGCACAAGCTCAACGTGCTGCACCTGCACCTGACCGACGACCAGGGCTGGCGCATCGAGATCAAGCGCTATCCCAAGCTCACCGAGATCGGCGCCTGGCGCACCCCGCCCGGCGCGGGCACCCACGGCCTGCCCGATCGCTACGGCGGCTTCTACACCCAGGACCAGATCCGCGACCTGGTGGCCTACGCCGCCGAACGCCACATCACCATCGTGCCGGAGCTGGACATGCCTGGGCACGCGCAGGCGGCGGTGGCGGCGTATCCGGAACTGGTCGGGGTGACTCGGCAGCGGCCCAAGGTGTCGGTGGACTGGGGCGTCAATCCCTACCTGTTCAACACCAACGACAAGAGCATGACCTTCATCCGCGGCGTGCTGGATGAAGTACTGCAGCTATTCCCCTCGCCGTACATCCACATCGGCGGCGACGAAGCGGTCAAGGACCAGTGGGAACGCTCGCCGGCGGTGCGCGCGCAGATGCGCAAGCTCGGCATCAAGGACGCGCACGCGCTGCAGGGCTGGTTCAACCAGCAGCTGGCCGACTACCTGACCCAGCACCAGCGGCGCCTGATCGGCTGGGACGAGATCCTGGAAGGCGGGCTGCCCGCGAGTGCCTCGGTGATGTCCTGGCGCGGCGTGGACGGCGCGGTCGCCGCCGCCAAGCAGGGCCACGACGTGGTGCTGGCGCCGGCCGGCTGGATGTACCTGGACAACCTGCAGAGCGCGCGCAACGACGAGCCCAACGGCCGTCTGGCGACGCTGCCGCTGCAGAAGGTCTACGGCTTCGACCCGGTGCCGGCGGCGCTCAGCGCCGAGGAGAGCAAGCACGTGCTCGGCGTGCAGGCGGCGCTGTGGAGCGAGTACATCCCCTCCACCTGGCATATCGACCATGCGCTGTTCCCGCGGCTGAGCGCGGTGGCCGAGGCCGGCTGGTCGCCGATGGCCGCGCGCGACTGGAACGGCTTCCTGCAGCGCATGCCGGCGCAGCTGGACCGCTACCGCCTGCAGGGCATCGCCTACGGCGACGGCGCCTTCGCCCCGGACATCGCCGTGCAAGGCGGCGACAACGCGGCGCTGGACAGCGGCCAGGCCACGGTGGTGCTGGGCAACCAGGCCAAGTTCGGCAGCTTCCGCTACACCACCGACGGCAGCGAGCCCAAGGCCGATTCGCCGCGCTACACCACGCCGTTCGCGGTGACCCTGCCGGTGACCGTGCGCGCGGCCACCTACGCCGACGACGGCCGCCTGCTGGCCGCGCCGCGCAGCCGCATCCTCGACCGCGCCAACCTGCTCAGCCGCGACACCCAGGGCCTGGCTTCGTGCGAAGGCGGCGAGCTGGGCCTGCGCGTGCCGCTGCTGCCGGACCTGGCCGACCAGGACACGCCGGTGTTCAACATCGACCTGTTCACCAGTTGCTGGCGCTATGCCGACGCGCGCCTGGACGGCATCGACCGCATCCGCATCGACGCCGCCCGCCTGGCGCGCAACTACGGGCTGGCGCACGACCAGGCCAAGGTCAAGCGCTACCCGGCGCACAGCGCGCGCGGCGAGTTCGAAGTGCGGCTGGGCGACTGCAAGGGCAAGCTGCTGGCGCGGCTGCCGCTGCCGGCCGGCAAGACCCTGGGCGACCAGTTCGCGCTGGAAGCGCGGCTGCCCAAGCAGCGCGGCGTGCACGACCTGTGCCTGCGCTCCACCGCGCCCATCGCCGGGCCGTACTACGCCATCGGCGCCGTCCATCTGATCGACACCGCAGCGCAGGCGCCCCCCGCCGCCGCGCACTGACCACGGAGACCCTCGCATGACCCAGCCGCCCTGCCGCCCCCGTTCCGCGTCGCGCACGCGCCTTCCTGCCCGCCTCGGGCTGCTGCTGGCGCTGGCCTTGCCGGCGCTGGGCCAGGCGGCGGCGCCGACGACGCTGTCGCTGCAACAGGGCTGGCAGGTGCGGCTGGCGCCGGGCGACGCCAATGCCAAGGTGCACCCGAAGGCGGCGCAGTGGCTGCCGGCGCAGGTGCCGGGCACGGTGCAGACCGACCTGATCGCCGCCGGGGTGGTACCGGATCCGTTCTATCGCGACAACGAAGCGCAGATCCAGTGGGCGGGTTTGAGCGACTGGCAGTACCAGACCCGGTTCCAGGTCGACGCGGCCCTGCTGGCGCGCCCGCACCTGGAACTGGTGTTCGACGGGCTGGACACCTTCGCCGAGGTCTACCTCAACGGCAAGAAGCTGCTCGCCGCCGACAACATGTTCCGGCAGTGGCGGGTCGACGCCAAACCGCTGCTCAAGCGCGGCGACAACGTGCTGGAAGTGCGCATCGCCTCGCCGATCAAGAAGATCCAGCCGTGGCTGGCCAAGCAGCCCTACGCGCTGCCCGGCGCCTACGATTCGGCGTTCGGCGACGAACCGGTGGCGCGTCACAGCTCCACCTACGTGCGCAAGGCGCCTTACAACTTCGGCTGGGACTGGGGCCCGCGCATCGTCACCGCCGGCATCTGGCAGGGCGTGCGCCTGGAGGCCTGGGACGAGCTGCGCGTGGACGGCCTGCGCATCGCCCAGCAGCGCGTCGACGCAGACGCGGCGCAGTTGCTGGCACAGTTGCAGGTGCAGGCCGGCCGCAGCGGCGAAGTCCAGCTGGACCTGGACGTGCTCGGTCCCGACGGCCAGCGCGTCGGCCAGTTCAGCCAGCGCGCGGTCGTCGACCCGGGTGCCAACACCCTGACCGTGCCGGTGCGCATCGCCAAGCCGCAGCGCTGGTTCCCGGCCGGCTATGGCCGCCAGGACCTGTACACGTTCAAGGCGCACCTGCGCGATGCCGCGGGCGAGCGATTCGAGGCGCAGCGCGTCACCGGCCTGCGCAGCGTCGAACTGCGCCGCGAGAAGGACCAGTGGGGCAAGAGCTTCGCCCTGGTGGTCAACGGCATCCCGGTGTTCGCCAAAGGCGCCAACCTGATTCCGTTCGACAGTTTCCCCACCCGCGTCGACGCCGCGCGCATGCGCGGCTTCCTGCAGTCCGCGCGCGATGCCAACATGAACATGCTGCGCATGTGGGGCGGCGGCCACTACCAGCCGGACAGCTTCTACGAGGACGCCGACCGCCTGGGCATCATGATCTGGCAGGACTTCATGTTCGGCGGCGCGATCCCGCCCTACGACGTCGCCTTCCGCGAGAACACCCGCGCCGAGGCCGAGGAGCAGGTGCGGCGCCTGGGCGATCACCCCAGCATCGTCATCTGGTGCGGCAACAACGAAGTGCAGACCGGCTGGGAGAACTGGGGCGACCGCATCAAGTTCAAGCAGTCGATCGACCCGGAAGAGCGCGAGCGCATCGTCCGCGGCATGACCACGCTGTTCGGCACGGTGCTGCGCGAGGCGGTACAGAAGTACGACAGCGACACCCCATACTGGGCGACCTCGCCGGGCACCGATTTCGATGGCGCCGCCGACCAGCCCGACGACGGCGACATGCATTACTGGAAGGTCTGGGGCGGGCCGGCGCTGCCGGTCACCGAATACCTCAACATGACCCCGCGCTTCATGTCCGAATACGGCCTGCAGTCGTTCCCCGAGATGCGCACCATCCGCGCCTTCGCCGAACCCGGCGACCTGAAGCCGGAATCGCCGGTGATGCGCGCGCACCAGAAGTTCGACAAGGGCAACGGCAACCAGCGCCTGCTGCTGTATATCCGCCGTGCGTTCGGCGAGCCCAAGGACTTCGCCAGCTTCGTCTACCTGAGCCAGATCATGCAGGCCGAGGGCATCACCCTGGCCGCCGAACACCTGCGCGCTTCGCGGCCGCAGGCGATGGGCTCGCTGTACTGGCAGCTCAACGACGTGTGGCCCGGCGCCTCGTGGTCGAGCGTGGACTACTTCGGCCGCTGGAAGGCGCTGCAGTACCACGCGCGCCGCTTCTACGCGCCGGAACTGATCGCCGCGCTGCGCGACGACAAGGGGCAGACCACCGTGTCGCTGGTTTCCGACCGCACCACGCCGCTGGCTGCGCGCTGGCGCATGCGGGTGATGGACCTGTCCGGCAAGGTGCTGAGCAAGACCGAGAAGCCGGTGACCCTGGCGCCGCTGTCCAGCGTGCGCGTGGGCAGCTTCAGCGATGCGCAGTTGCTGCGCCGCGCCGATCCGCGCCGCAGCGTGGCAGTGTTCGAGCTGCTCGACGGCGAGCGCGTGCTGTCGCGCACCCTGGTGTACTTCGACGCGGCCAAGCGCCTGCAGTGGCCGCAGGCCGACATCCGCAGCGACCTGCGCGCCGATGGCGACGGCTACGCGCTGACCCTGAGCAGCGCCACCCTCGCCGCGCAGGTGTGGCTGAGCTTCGGCGACCTCGACGTGACCGTGTCCGACAACGCCTTCGACCTGCTGCCGGGCGAGCCGCTGACCGTGCGCGTGCACAGCAGCGCGACGCTGGAGCAGGTGCGTGCGGCGCTGCAGGTGCGCGACCTGGGCGGGACCCTGGCCGGTGCGCCGGCCGAGCCGGCGGAGGCGAAGTGATGGGCGCGACGACGGTACCGGGAGTGACTCGGTCGCGGCTGAAGCCGCTCCTACAGCCGCTGGCACAGGCGCTGTGCGCGATCGGCCTGCTCGCCGCCCCGCTCGCCCATGCCGACGACGCGGAAGACCGCGCCGCCGCGCTGGTGGCGAAGATGACCCGCGCCGAGAAGATCGCGCAGGCGATGAACGCTGCGCCGGCGATCCCGCGCCTGGGCGTGCCCGCCTACGAGTGGTGGAGCGAGGGCCTGCACGGCATCGCCCGCAACGGCGAGGCCACGGTGTTCCCGCAGGCGATCGGCTTGGCCGCGACCTGGAACCCGGAGCTGCTGCACGACGTCGGCACCGTCACCTCCACCGAGGCGCGGGCCAAGTTCAACCTCGCTGGCGGGCCCGGCAAGGACCATCCGCGCTACGCCGGACTGACCATCTGGTCGCCCAACATCAACATCTTCCGCGACCCACGCTGGGGCCGCGGCATGGAGACCTACGGCGAGGATCCCTACCTCACCGGGCGGCTGGCGGTCGGCTTCATCCACGGCCTGCAGGGCGACGATCCGGCGCATCCGCGCACCATCGCCACGCCCAAGCACCTGGCCGTGCACAGCGGGCCGGAACCGGGCCGCCACGGTTTCGACGTGGACGTGTCGCCGCACGATTTCGAGGCGACCTACTCGCCCGCGTTCCGCGCCGCCATCGTCGACGGCCAGGCCGGCTCGGTGATGTGCGCGTACAACTCGCTGCACGGCACACCCGCCTGCGCCGCCGACTGGCTGATCGACGGCCGCGTGCGTGGCGACTGGGGCTTCAAGGGCTTCGTCGTGTCCGATTGCGATGCGATCGACGACATGACCCAGTTCCACTACTACCGCCCCGACAATGCCGGCTCGTCCGCGGCCGCGCTCAAGGCCGGGCACGATCTGAACTGCGGCACCGCCTACCGCGAGCTCGGCATCGCCTTCGACCGCGGCGAAGCCGACGAAGCCTTGCTCGACCGCTCGCTGGTGCGCCTGTTCGCCGCGCGCTACCGGCTCGGCGAACTGCAGCCGCGGCGCAACGATCCGTATGCGCGACTGGGCGCCAGGGACATCGACAGCGCCGCGCACCGCGCGCTGGCGCTGCAGGCCGCGCAGCAATCGCTGGTGCTGCTGAAGAACGCCAACGCCACCCTGCCGCTGCGCCCGGGCCTGCGCCTGGCCGTGCTCGGACCCAACGCCGATGCGCTGGCCGCGCTGGAAGCCAACTACCAGGGCACCTCGGTGCAACCGGTGACGCCGTTGCAGGGCCTGCGCACGCGCTTCGGCGCCGCTCAGGTCGCCTATGCGCAGGGCGCGCCGCTGGCCGCCGGCGTGCCCGGCATGATCCCCGAGACCGCGCTGCGCAGCGACGGCAAGCCCGGACTGCGCGGCGAGTACTTCGACAACCTGGACCTGGCCGGCACGCCGCGCGTGCAGCGCCAGGACCGCGTGGTCGGCTTCAATTGGGACCACGTGGCCCCGGCCAAGGGCGTGGACAAGGACCGCTACTCGGTACGCTGGAGCGGCGAACTGCTGCCGCCCGGCCCCGGCGACTACACCCTGGCGGTGCGGGTGGCGCGCTGCTTCGACTGCGCCGGCCACGACCCGGTGCGCCTGTACGTCGACGACCAGTTGGTGATCGCCGGCAACGCCGAGGACAAGCACCTGCCGGCCGGCATGCACAACGCCGACGGCCGCAACGTCGAGGCGGTGCTGCATTTCGACGACGCGCAACCGCGGCGGATCCGCCTGGAGCTGGAGCACCGCGGCCAGGACCAAGGCTTGCGCCTGGAGTGGCTGGCGCCGCCGGCGCTGCAGTTGGCCGAAGCCGAACGTGCGGTGGCGCAGGCCGACGCGGTGGTGGCCTTCGTCGGCCTGTCGCCGGACGTGGAAGGCGAGGAACTGCGCATCGACGTGCCCGGCTTCGACGGCGGCGACCGCAACGACCTGGCCCTGCCGGCGGCGCAGCAGGCGTTGCTGGAACGGGCCAAGGCCAGCGGCAAGCCGCTGGTCGTGGTGCTGATGAGCGGCAGCGCGGTGGCGTTGAACTGGGCCGAGCAGCATGCCGACGCGATCATCGCCGCGTGGTATCCGGGCCAGTCCGGCGGTACCGCCATCGCCCAGGCGCTGGCCGGCGACATCAACCCCGGCGGCCGCCTGCCGGTGACCTTCTATCGCTCGACCAAGGACCTGCCGCCCTACGTCAGCTACGACATGAAGGGCCGCACCTACCGCTACTTCAAGGGCGAGCCGCTGTTCCCGTTCGGCTACGGCCTCAGCTATACCCAGTTCGCCTACGACGCACCGCAGCTGTCGACCACGACGCTGCAGGCCGGCCAGCCGCTGCAGGTGAGCACCACCGTGCGCAACACCGGCGCGCGCGCCGGCGATGAAGTGGTGCAGGTCTACCTGCAGTACCCGCAGCGCGCGCAGTCGCCGCTGCGCAGCCTGGTCGGCTTCCAGCGCGTGCATCTGCAACCGGGCGAGGCGCGGACGCTGAGCTTCGCATTGGATGCGCGCCAGCTCAGCGACGTCGACCGCAGCGGCCAGCGCGCGGTCGAGGCCGGCGACTACCGCCTGTTCGTCGGCGGCGGCCAGCCCGGCACCGGCGCGCCCGGCCAGGACGCCGTGTTCTCGATCAGCGGCCGCATGGCCCTGCCCAAGTGAGCGACGGGGCCGCCGCCCGCGGCCCCTGTCTACAAAATGCGCCAGCGCATGCGGCGGTGCAGCGTAACGGCCCGGCGCGCTTCCACCGCCGGGCTCCAACTCCCTGCGTTTCAGCGCCCTGCTAATTTATTTTTCACGACCTATTGACAGTCTTCCGGGACAGAGGTATCGATAACACGTCGGTGCCACGCGCCGACGATGCCAGACGCGCCGAACGCCGCAGCACTTGCGGCGCTTTCCAGGGCAGTTCCAGGGGTGATGTGCCATGTCATGCAGTCGTCGCAGCCAGGATCGATGCCTCGCCGGAGTTCCGGCGCCCTGCCTGTCGTCCGCGTTCCCCGCGGGCACGCACGGGGGCCGCTGCGCATGACCCGTCGCTACAAGCTGAGCGCGCTGCGTTCGCGCTCCAAGTGCATCGCCGGCTACTCGCCGCCACGCCACTGATCGCCATCTAACGGTCCGCCCCAGCCGGCAGACGCCTCGCGTCGGTCGCCGTTCGCTCTGTCCTGTTCGCACGCCGTCCGGCGTGCGGTTCGAGCGCGCGCGCCTTCCGTCCACCGTGTCTGCCATCCAGGAACGCAGCGGCGCGTCGCCTTCGGCGCGTGCCCGCACCGATCACGATCAGCGAGGTGTCACGTGGCAACCCATCCCCATTGCAAGCGCAAGGCGCTGTGCGCCGCCATTCTGGCCATCACCGGCCTCGCCGCCACCGCACCTGCGCTGGCCGGCACCGTGCAGGGCGAACTCAAGGAGCGCAGCAGCGGCAAGCCCGCCGCGCACGCCAAGGTCGCCATCACCGGCACCGCACTGAGCGCCGTCACCGACGCGCAGGGCCGCTTCGTCATCGCCGACGTGCCGGCCGGGCAGTACGCGCTGCAACTGGACTACCCCGGCTTCAGCGCCCCGGAAACCACCGTGCAGGTCGCCGACAGCGGCGCCGCCACGGTGTCGATCGCGCTGGACGAGGCCAAGCAGTTGCAGACCATCAGCGTGGCGGCCAACCGCTACGACGCCAGCACGCTGAAGATGAACTCCTCGAACACGGTGGACGTGCTCTCGGCCAACGACCTCGAGCACACCGCGGTGCACAACGTTGCCGAGGCGCTGGGCCTGATCGCCGGCATCAACATCACCTACAGCGGCTCGGGCTACTTCGGCGGCGTCGACGGCGCCGCGCGCGGCGAAGGCATGTTCGCCTCGGTGCGCGGCCTGCCCTCCGAATACAACGTCAACCTGATCGACGGCGTCACCGTCGCCCAGGGCATGCCGTACAGCCGCAGCGTGCAGTTGAGCCTGCTGCCGCCCTCGGGCCTGCAGACCATCGTCGCCAACAAGACCTCCACCGCCGACATGGACGGCGATGCGATCGGCGGCACCCTGGATTTCCGCACGCCCACCGCCTACGACTACAAGGACACCACCAGCGGCAGCGTCACCGTCAGCGGCCGCGTCGAGAGCCGCGCCCGCGACTACGGCGGCGATGGCCTCGGTGGCGGCCTGGCCGGCGAGTTCCAGCACAAGTTCGGCGACGAGCAGCAGTTCGGCTTCTACGCCAGCGCCTATTACGACTACCGCACCTCGACCAACAGCGAGGTGGCCGCGGCCACCAGCGCGCTCAACGACGGCTCCTGGAAATTCCTGCACGCCAACGCCGACGGCAGCAACGCCGCCGGCTACGCGCCGCAGGACAACCTGACCAGCACCGGCATGAACGTCGGTGTGGTCGCCGGCTGGGAGCGCCGCTACGGCGGCAATGCCGCCTTCGACTGGAACGTGGACGAGACCCTGTCGCTGTACGCGCGCGCCACCTACGCCTACGCCAAGACCGACCAGGGCACCACCTTCGTGCAGTTGCTGCCGCAGGACGTCAGCTTCGTGCCGACCGCCACGCCCGGCGTGTATTCGCCCAACATCAACCGCATCGCCGCGCGCTTCTGGTACGAGACCAACCCGGAAATCGCCGACCTGGCCACCTTTCAGGTGGGCGCGCGCAAGACCGCCGGCAACTGGACGCTGTCGCCGAACCTGTTCTACAGCTTCGGCGACAACGACCGCCCCGACCACATCGAGATCGACGGGCGCGAGGACAAGTTCAGCCAGGCCAACTTCGCCTACTCCGGCAGCAGCCTGATGCAGTACGGCAGCGGCGCCTTCCCCTATCCGCAGCTGACCCCGGCGCTGCTGGCGCAGGTCAACAACATCCCCTCGCTGTACGCCAGCAGCTACGGCGAATCCACCAAGATCTACTCCGGGCAGAAGAAGGGCGGCGCCAAGTTCGACGCGCGCTACGACTTCGCCGACGGCGCGCTGACCGCGCTGCAGTTCGGCGTGAAGTACAGCAAGAGTAGCCGCCACTACAGCAACCGCGACTGGTGGACCGGCCCGGTGCCCGACACCAGCACGCTGGGCGACCTGGGCATCTTCAACGGCGGCTACGCGGCGATCTTCCCCGGCAAGTACCACTGGGCCACGCCGCGGGTCAGCGAAGGCGCGGTGGCGCAGGTCATCGCCAACCACCTCACCGACGACGACCTGGACACCTGCGGCAGCGCGTTCTACGTCAACAACTACAACTGCAACACCATGCGCGGTACCGAGGCGGTCAGCGCCGCCTACGCGATGGCGACCTTCTCCTTCGGCAGCCTGGAAGTGGTGCCGGGCGTGCGCTTCGAGCACACCAGCATCCACAACACCTTCTGGACCACGCCCACCGACAGCGACGGCAACCAGCAGGTCGGCTACTTCGCCGCCAACAGCACGCATTACGACCAGCCGCTGCCGAGCGTGTTCCTGACCTGGCGCCCGGACAGCGCCACCACCTATCGCGCCGCGCTGTGGACCAGCTATACGCGGCCGGCGTTCGTGCAGCTGGGCGGCGGCACCCAGATCAACATCTCCAATGGCATCACCACCATCACCCAGGGCAATCCGGACCTGAAGGCGATCACCTCGACCAACCTGGATCTGTCCGGCGAGTGGGCGACCGACCATGGCGGGTTCTTCTCGGTGGCCGGCTTCTACAAGCGCCTGCACCACTACATCTACGACGCCGGTTCCGGCCAGGCCAATTCGGGCACCAGCGGCAGCGGCACGGTGTTCTACCAGATGCCGACCAACGGCGGCGACGGCCGCGTCTACGGCGTGGAGGTCAGCGCGCGGCAGCGCTTCCAGGATCTGCCGGCGCCGTTCGACGGGCTGGGCGTGAGCGCCAACGCCACGCGCCAGCATGCGCACGCGGATCTGGGCATGGTCGGCTTCGAGGATGAGCAGATGCAGTCGGCGCCGAATGCGATGGCCAATCTGGAACTGTTCTACGAGCGTTCGAAGTTCTCGGTGAACCTGAGCTATCACTTCAGCAGTTCGTATCTGCTGAACTACGATTTCCTGCACCAGAACGCGCCGTGGGATGATCTGTGGGCGCGGCCGACGCGGCGGGTGGATCTGCATGCGGGCTATCGGTTCGACAATGGGGTGAATGTGGATCTGTCGATCTCCAATCTCACCAAGGAATACAGTTACTGGGGGCATGTGGGCCGGCACAATCTGGCGGTGTCGGACATCGTGGATGCCGGCATGATGACGTTGTTGACCGTCAAGTACGCGTTCTAGGGCGCGGCGGCGTGCTCACTGGGATGCCATGGCGGAGAGGTACCACGCGCTCTGTGGGAGGGACTTCGGTCCCGACGGGTGTTACCGACTCCGCATGGATCAGGCCTTTTGTGGGAGGGACTTCAGTCCCGACGGGCTTTACCGGTGCGGCCTGGATCAGGCCGCATCGGGAGTCCACTCAAGCAGCGCGCGCTTCGGCTGTCGTAGGAGCGCCTTCAGCCGCGCCGGGCTTTCCCGACTCGGCTGGAACAACGCTTTTTGTGGGAGGGACTTCAGTCCCGACGGGCGTTACCGATGCGGCCTGGATCAGGCTGCATCGGCAGCCCGCTCGCGCAGCGCGCAGCCCGCTTGTCGTAGGAGCGGCTTCAGCCGCGACAGGCTCCACCGACAAAGCCTGGACCATCGCTCTTGTGGGAGGGACTTCAGTCCCGACGGGCTTTAGTGGGGATGCTGGAAAGCGAAGGCAAAAGCTTTCGCCTGACGGCGAGTCACTTTTCTTTGCTTGTGCAAAGAAAAGTAACCAAAAGAAGCCGCTTTACAGCAGCCGAATGGCTGATCAAGCACACCCCGCCTTCGCGCCCGCTACGCGGGTCCGCTCCGCTGACGGGATTTTCGGACGGGGCATCCTGCCCCGGCCGAAAACGGCGCACATCCTTGTGCGCCGCCCCCCTGCGGGGGGTTTTACCCGCCAGCTCCGCCGCTGCGGAGGGGACCCGAGAAAAGCAACAGCTGAAGAGCAACAGCAACAGCAACAGCAACAGCAAAATCAGCATCAGCAATACGAAGTCCCTTCGTGGATCGACACAGTCGATGCACGCGGCAGCACTGCGCCACGCGTTACTTCCTGCATCCAACACCCCTCCCATCGCTTCGGGATTCCGGCCGCCGCTGAAGGCCACCAATCCTCCTGGAGCCTGCAATGAAACGCCGCGCATTCTGTCGGTTCGGTTTGCTCGCGCCGTTGGGCTTGGCGGCGATGCCGATGCTGCGCGCGGCGGCGCCGGCATCAGCGCCGGTGCCGGATGGACAGCCGCACGCGTTCGGCTTCGCCCAGGGCCGCTTCACGCTGGACGGGCAACCATGGCAGATCCGCAGCGGGGAACTGCATCCGCTACGGATCGCGAAGGCGGATTGGTTGCATCGGATTCGCATGGCCAAGGCGATGGGATTGAACACCATCGCGCTGTATCTGATGTGGAATGCGCTGGAAACGGCGCCGGGACAGTTCGATCTGGACAGCGACGAGCGCGATTTCGTCGGGTTCATCCGGCTGTGCCAGCAGGAGGGACTATGGGTGTATCTGCGCCCGGGTCCATATGTGTGCGCGGAGTGGACGCTGGGCGGGTTGCCGCCGTATCTGCTGCGCGAGGCGAACATCCGTCTGCGCGATCGCCACGATGCGCGCTACATGGAGGCGGTGCAGCGCTACATCGGGGCGATCGCGCCGCGCATCGCGCCGTTGATGGCCAGTGCCGGTGGGCCGGTGCTGATGCTGCAGATCGAGAACGAATACTCGATGCACGGCAGCGACGTCGGCTATCTGCAGGCGCTGGCCGCGCTGTGGCGGGCGCATGGGGTCGAGGGGCCGTTCTCGCTGGCCGAAGGGCTCAAGGATCTGCGGCGGCGCCAGGCGATGCTGCCAGGCGCAGCGCTCGGGCTCGATGGTCCCGATCTGCACGATCTGCAGGCGGCCACCGCGTTCGCCGGGCAGGCGCCGGTGTGGGTGTCCGAGGGCTACCCCGGCTGGCTCACGCATTGGGGCGAGCCACAGTTCGCGCGCCGCGACTATGCGCCGCTGCTGCGCCTCATCGCCGCCGCAGGTTATTCGTTCAATCTGTACGTGGTGCATGGCGGCACCAACTTCGGCCTCAGCGCCGGGGCCAATGCCGAGGACGACGGCTCGCAGTTCCAGCCGGCGCTGACCAGCTACGACTACGGGGCGCCGATCGACGAGGCCGGCCGTGCCACGCCGGCGTACTTCGCGCTGCGCAAGATCATCGCCGCGCAGGCCGACATGCCACCGCCGCCGCTACCAGCCACTCCGCGGCGCGCGCGCTTCGACGCAGTGCAGGCCAGGCCCGTGGCCGCGCTGTGGGACAACCTCGGCCCCGCGCTGCAGACCGACACGCCCATCGATAACCAACGCCTGCTCGGCCAGGACCAGGGCCTGGTGCTGTATCGGCGCCAGATCGGCGCGGGCCAGGCGTTGCACCTGGGACAGGTCCACGACTACGCGGTGGTGCATCTGGACGGCCGCGAACTGGACCACGTGTCGCGGGTGCGGCATCCTCGCCTGCACAGCGCGCTGCAGTTGCGCCTGCCCGATGCAGCGCAGGACACGCGCGAGCTGGAGGTGCTGGTCGACAGTTTCGGCCACATCAACTTCGGCCCGGCGCTGGGCGATCGCAAGGGCCTGCTCGGTCCGGTGCGGCTCGATGGGCAGGAGCTGCATGGCTGGGAGGTGCGCGGGCTGGCGCTGGACGCAGACCCGACGCCGTCGCTGCGCCCGCTGCAGGCGCCGCCGCAGCGCCCGGGTCTGTTCTTCGCCACCGAATTCACCCTCGACCAGCCCGGCGATGTACACCTGGACATGCGCGACTGGCGCAAGGGCTATCTGTGGGTCAACGGGCGCCTGCTCGGCCGCTACTGGGACATCGGCCCGCAGCAATGCCTGTACTGCCCCGGCGCCTGGCTGCGCGCCGGTTCCAACCAGGTGCTGATCCTCGATCTGCATCGCCTGCAACCGGGCCTGGTGCGTTGCGCCGACGGCCTGGTGCCCGCGCCTGCAACGCAGGCCTCCGCTCCCCTTCCCTCCCCGCAGGATCGCGCATGCACATGACATCGCTCGCCGCACCCGTCGCGTCCTCTTCGTCCGCCGCGGACCAGGGCGCGCCGCCGCGCACGCTGGGATTCTGGAGCGCGCTGTCGGCCAACCTGCTCAACATGATCGGCATCGGCCCGTTCATCACCATCCCGCTGGCGCTGTCGGCGCTGGCCGGGCCGGCGGTGCTGCTGGGTTGGGTGGTCGGCGCGCTGCTGTGCCTGTGCGACGGCCTGGTGTGGGCCGAACTCGGCTCGGCGATCCCGCGCTCGGGCGGGCCCTACCACTACCTGCGCGACGCCTACGGCCGCGACCGCGCCGGGCGCCTGTTCGGCTTCCTGTACCTGTGGCAGACGCTGCTGACCGCGCCGCTGTCGGTAGCGGCGGCGGCAGTCGGCTGCGCGCAATACCTGGCCTACCTGATGCCGGGGCTGAGCCACACCGCGCTCACCGGCATCGCCATGGCGCTGTGCCTGTTCAACACCGCGCTGCTGTACCGGCAGGTGCGCTCGGTACAGCTGCTGTCGCTGCTGGTCAGTGCGGTGGTGATCGCCGCGTGCGTGTGGATCGTGCTCAGCGGCGCGCTGCATTTCGACATGGCGCTGGCGCGCGAGTTCCTGCAGGCGCGGCCGGCCTCGCCGCACGGCTTCTGGCTGGGCTTCGGCGCGGTGGCGCTGATCGCGGTGTACGACTACGGCGGCTACAACAACGTGTGCATGCTCGGCGGCGAGATCCGCAAGCCGCGCCGTACGATTCCGCGTGCGGTGCTGTGGTCGATCCCGATCGTGGCGGTGCTGTACCTGGGCTTGAACGTGACCCTGCTCGGCGTGCTGCCGTGGCAGCAGGCCGCGCAGTCCAAGGCGGTGGTGGCCGACTTCATGCAGGCCATCTACGGCCCGGTGGGCAGCACCGTGGCGGTGGCGCTGATCGTGCTCGCCAGTTGGGGTTCGGCGCTGGTGGTGCTGCTGGGCTATTCGCGGGTGCCGTATGCCGCGGCCGCGTCCGGCCAGTTCTTCGGCGTGTTCGCGCGGCTGCATCCGCGCGGGCGCTTTCCCACCGTGTCGCTGCTGTTCGTCGGCATCGCCTCGGCGCTGGCCTGTCCGCTGTCGCTGGACGACCTGATCGCCACGCTGATGATCATCCAGATCCTGTTCCAGTTCCTGGCGCAATGCCTGGCGGTGGTGCTGCTGCGGCGGCAGCCGCGGCGCCGCGCCCGCTTCGCCATGCCGCTGTATCCGTGGCCGCTGCTGATCAGCGTCTGCGGCTGGCTGGCGCTGCTGGCCACCAGCCCGCTGCCGCGGTTGCTGGCGGCGGTGCTGGCGCTGTGCTTGGGTACTGCGCTCTATCTCATCCAGGCCAAACGCGAGGCAGCATGGCCCTTCCAGCAATGAAAACCCACGACGTCGCGGTGGTCGGCGAGGTCTATCTCGACCACATCTTCAGCGGCTTCACCGCCTGGCCCGGGCCGGGCGAGGAAGCGATGGCGCGGCACTACCATCGCGACCTCGGTGGCGGCACCGTCAACACCGCCTGCGGGCTGGCGCGGCTCGGACGCAAGGTCACGCTGATCGGCGCGATCGGCGCCGGCGACCGCGACTGGTTCGCGCAGCGCCTGGGCGCGTTCGGCGTCGGCACAGAAGGCCTGGTCGACCACCCCGCCGGCACCGGCGTCACCGCCAGCGTGTCGCTGCACGACGACCGCTCGTTCTTCACCTATCCCGGCGCCAACGCCGAGTTGGAACCGCTGTTGGGCAGTGCGGCCGCGCTGCAGGCGATGTGCGCCGCGCGCCATGTGCACTTCGCCCTGCCGCTGCCGGCGACGCTGGCGCGCACGCTGCTGCCGGCGTTGCGCGCGGCCGGCTGCAGCACCTCGCTGGACGTCGGCTTCAACCCGGCGTGGCTGGCCGATCCGGACAACCACGCCACCTGCCGCGCGGTCGATCACTTCCTGCCCAACCAGAAAGAGGCGGCACTGGCCGGCTGCACGGGCGATGACGTGGCGTCCTGCCACGCCTGGGCGCAGGCGCTGGGGCTGGCGCAGGTCACGATCAAGCTCGGCGGCGCCGGCGCCTGCGTGGTGGATGCGGCCGGCGCGCGGCGGGTCGCCGCGCCCACGGTCGCCGTGCAGGACACCACCGGCGCCGGCGACGCCTTCGATGCCGGCTTCATCGACGCGCTGCTGGACCACCTTTCCCTCGATGCCTGCGCGCAGCGCGGCTGCCTGTGCGGCGCCGCCTGCTGCACCGCGCTCGGCGCGCTCGACGGCCTTCCCGATCCCCCACGTCTCAGGAGTCTCCATGAGCAGTTCCTTTCCCAACCGTAAGCTCGCCCTGATCGGCGGCGGCGGCGTGCGCGCGCCGCTGGTGGTGTACGGCGTCAACGATGCCGCCGAAGCGCTCGGCGCGCGCGAGATCGTGCTCTACGATCCTGACCAGGATCGGCTGGCGCTGATGGTCGCGCTGGGCCGCGCCGTGGTCGCCGAGTTCGGCGGCGAGCTGCAGGTCAACGCGGCCAGTTCGGCGGAAGCGGCGATCGACGGCGCGCACTTCGTGCTCAACAGCATCCGCATCGGCGGCATCCGCCAGCGCGCCACCGACGAGCACACCATCATCCGCCACGGCTACGCCGGGCAGGAGACCACCGGCCCCGGCGGCGTCGCCAAGGCGCTGCGCACGGTGCCGGTGGCGATCGAGCAGGCGCGGATGGTGGAGCGGCTCAGCCCCGACGCCTGGCTGGTCAGCTTCACCAACCCGGCCGGGCTGATCACCCAGGCCATCAGCCGCCACACCCGCGCGCGCGTGGTCGGCATCTGCGACACGCCGGTGGAACTGTTCCACAACATCGCCCGCGCGCTCGGCGAGCCGCCCGCGGACGTGGACTGCGAGTACGTCGGCCTCAACCACCTGGGCTGGATCCGCGCGGTGCGCGTGCGCGGCGAGGACGTGCTCGACCGCATCCTGGCCGACGACGCGATCCTGCGCCAGCTGTACCTGGCGCCGCTGTTCGACTTCGACATGCTGCGCACGCTGCGGCTGATCCCAACCGAATACCTGTACTTCTACTACGAGCGCAGTCGCGCCCTGGAAAACCAGCGCGCCAGCGGCGCCAGCCGCGGCAGCGAGATCGAGCGACTCAACCACACCCTGATCGCCGACCTGCGCAGCCGCCTCAACGCCGGCGACGGCAGCGGCGCGGTGCAGACCTACGCCGCCTACCTGCAGCAGCGCTCCGGCTCGTACATGCGGCTGGAGGCCGAGGCCGGCTCGGCCTTCGCCGACGACCTCGCGCCGCAGCCGGACCCGTTCCGCGCCAGCACCGGCTACCACCGCATCGCCGTGGACGTGATGAGCGCACTGACCGGCGCGCTGCCAGGGCGGCACGTGGTCAACGTGCGCAACCAGGGCTGCATGCCGGAACTGGCCGACGACGACATCGTGGAGATCTCCTCCACCATCGAGCGCGACCGCATCACCCCGCTGCCGGCGCGGCCGATGCCCGAGGCGATCCAGGGCCTGGTGCGCACAGTCAAGGCCTACGAGCACGCCGCCATCGACGCCGCGCTCAGCGGCAGCCACCTGGACGCCTGCAAGGCGATGCTGATCCACCCGGCCATCGGCGAGTGGAGCCCGTCGCGGCGGCTGCTGGAGGCCTTGTTCGGCCATGCCGGCAACGGCGACGACGACGGCGAATGCGTGTGCTCGGGACCGATGCACTGGCACGGCGCGCATCACCATCCGTGAGCGGGTCGGTTGTGCAGTCGCAGGATGCATCGGACGGCCACACGTTGTAAGGTCGTCGCAAATTGGTCCGTTATAGGTACCATCAACCTGCCCTCCCGGCCGCGGCCGGCACCTCCCCGGTGCCGGCCCGCACCGGGAGCGTTCGTCGATTCCACGGAGCGTTCCAGGCCATGCCCACCCGCCGCGACATCCTCCACTTCCTCGGCGCCAGCGCCGGCGCCGCGCTGCTGAGCGGGGCGCTGCCGGCCGCCGCCGCGGCCTCGGCCTCCACCGCGCTGCCCAGCAAGCGGCCACCGCCGGGCAAGCGCCGTTTCGTCAGCGCCGCGGTCGAGCGCCAGTTGCGCACGGTCAAGGCCGGCATCGCCGACCCGCGCCTGGCCTGGCTGTTCGAGAACTGCTACCCCAACACCCTCGACACCACCGTCGAGACCGGCACCCGCAACGGCAAGCCGGACACCTTCGTCATCACCGGCGACATCGAGGCGATGTGGCTGCGCGATTCCTCCGCGCAAGTGCATCCCTACGTGCCGCTGGCCAAGCGCGACCCGGCGCTGCGGCGCATGTTCCATGGGCTGATCCAGCGCCAGGCCGCCTGCATCCGCCTGGATCCCTACGCCAACGCCTTCCTACCGGACGGCACCAGCCAGCGCCTGAAGTGGTCGGTGGCCGATATCACCGAGATGAAGCCCGGCGTCGGCGAGCGCAAATGGGAAGTGGATTCGCTGTGCTACCCGATCCGCCTGGCGCACGAGTACTGGCGCGCCAGCGGCGATGCCGCGCCGTTCGACGACGACTGGCGCGAGGCCATGCACGTGGTGGTGCGCACCTTCCGCGAGCAGCAGCGCCTGCACGGCCGCGGCCCGTACAGTTTCCAGCGGCCCTCGCCGCTGGCCACCGAAACCCTGGTGCTGGACGGCTACGGGCAGCCGACCCGGCCCAACGGCATGATCCATTCGATGTTCCGCCCGTCCGACGACGCCTGCCTGTATCCGCTGTTCGTCCCCGCCAACCTGTTCGCGGTCACCTCGCTGCGGCAACTGGCGACGATGAGCGAGGCGCTGCATCACGACGCCGCCTTCGCCGGCGAATGCCGCGCCCTGGCCGACCAGGTCGAGACCGCCACCCGTCAGTTCGGGCAGATGCGCGATGCCGACGGTCAGCCGTTCTGGGCCTACGAAGTGGACGGCTACGGCAACCAGTTGTTCATCGACGACGCCAACGCGCCCGGCCTGCTGAGCCTGGCCTACCTGGGCTGCTGCGATCGCCGCGATCCCGTGTTCCTGCGCACCCGGCAACTGGCCTGGAGCGAGCGCAACCCGTACTTCTATCGCGGCCGTGCCGCCGACGGCGTGGGCAGCCCGCACAGCGGCCTGGGCACGATCTGGCCGATGTCGCTGATGCAGTACGCGCTGGCCAGCGACGACGACGCACAGATCCGCCAGTGCCTGCAGTGGCTCAAGACCACCGACGCCGATAGCGGCTTCATGCACGAGGCCTTCGACAAGGACAACCCGAGCACCTTCACCCGCGACTGGTTCGCCTGGGCCAACACCTTGTTCGGCGAGTTGATCATCGATCTGCATCAGCGCAAGCCGCACCTGCTGTCGTAGGAGCGGCTTCCGCCGCGACCGGGCTTTACCGGTAACGCCCATCGCGGCTGAAGCCGCTCCTACAAAAAAACCAAACCCCCACCGCACCGCCGCACATCCCGAGGACAGCACCATGGCCACACGACGCGGTTTCCTGCAGGGCGCCATCGCCCTGGCCCTGTTCGGCAGCAGCGGCATCGCGCGCCTGGCGCAGGCACGCGCCGGCAGCTACGCGCTGCCGGCCGATGCGCGCGCCAAGGCCGAGCTCATCCGCAACGTCGACGTGTTCATCGGCACCGGCGGCCACGGCCACACCTTTCCCGGCGCCACGCTGCCGTTCGGCATGGTGCAACTGAGCCCGGACACCTACAACGCCGACTGGGACGCCTGCTCCGGCTACCACGCCGACGACAGCTCGATCATGGGCTTCTCGCACACCCACCTGTCCGGCACCGGCGTCGGCGACATGCTCGACTTCCTGGTGGTGCCGGCCACCGGCCCGGTGAAGCTGCAGCCCGGCACGCGCGAGCACCCCGAGACCGGCTACCGCTCGCGCTTCGACCACGCCGACGAAGCCGCCTCGCCCGGCTACTACCGTGTGCGGCTGAAGGACAGCGGCGTGCATGCCGAGCTCACCGCCACCGCGCGCGCCGGCCTGCACCGCTACCACTTCCCCAAGGGCAAGCCGGCGCATTTGCTGCTGGACCTGTGCCACGGCATGCAGGACAAGCCGGAGATCCCCGCCCGCGTCGAGGACGCCAGCCTGCGCCTGGTCGACACGCAGACCGTCACCGGCGGCCGCCGCGTCTACCAATGGGCCAAGGGCCGCTACATCTACTTCGCCATGCGCCTGTCGCGGCCGTTCGCCAGCGCGCAGCTGTATGCCGACGACCAACCGCTAGCCGCGAGCGCGCGCAGCGCCGACGGCAACCGGCTGAAACTGGCCCTGCACTACCCCGATGCGGCCGACGCGCCGCTGCTGGTCAAGGTCGGCCTCTCCGCGGTCAGCGCCGAGAACGCCCTGGCCAACCTCGACGCGGAGCTGCCCGACTTCGACTTCGCCCGCGTGCACGCCGCCGCCGTGGCGGAATGGGAAAAGGAACTGGGCCGTGTGCGCATCGACAGCGACGACGAAGCGCAGCGCCGCATCTTCTACACCGCGCTGTACCACAGCCTGATCGCGCCGACCCTGTTCAGCGACACCGACGGCCGCTACCGCGGCATGGACCTGCAGGTGCACCAAGCGCCGGCCGGCTACCACAACTACAGCACCTACTCGCTGTGGGACACCTACCGCGCCCTGCATCCCTTGCTGACCCTGGTGCAGCCCGAGCGCGTGCCCGACCTGGTGCAGTGCCTGGTGCGCGGCGCCCACGAATCGCCGCAAGGCGTCGCCATCTGGCCGCTGCAGGGCGTGGAGACAGACTGCATGATCGGCTACCACTCCGCCGTGGTGCTGGCCGAAGCGCACGCCAAGGGCTTCACCGGCATCGACTGGAAGGCCGCCTACCCGGCCTGGCGCAAGCGCGCGATGGACGACGACGTGCACGGCCTGGGGCTGTACCGGCAGATGGGCTACATCCCCTGCGACAAGGTCGACGAATCGGTCAGCCGCACCCTGGAATTCGCTTACGACGACTGGGCGGTGGCGCACCTGGCGCAGGCGGTCGGCGCCGACGACGACGCCAAGCACCTGCGCGAACGCTCGCGCCAGTACCGCAACGTGTTCAACCGCGAAAGCACCTTCGTGCAGCCGCGCCTGAGCGACGGCCAGTGGGCCACCCCGTTCGATCCGCGCGCGATGGGCCACAGCGCGCAGTGGCGCGACTTCACCGAGTCCAACGCCTGGCAGGCCACCTTCCTCAACCAGCACGACCTGTACGGCTACATGGACCTGTTCGGCGGCCGCGACAATTTCGTCGCCAAGCTCGACGAACTGTTCACCACCAGCTCCGAACTGCCGGCGGACGCACCGCCGGACATCGACGGCATGGTCGGCCAGTACGCGCACGGCAACGAACCCAGCCACCACGTCGCCTATCTCTACGCCTACGCCGGGCAGCCGTACAAGACCCAGGCGATGGTGCGGCGGCTGCTGCGCGAGCAATACCACGACGCGCGCAACGGCCTGTCCGGCAACGAGGACTGCGGGCAAATGAGCGCCTGGTTCGTGCTCAGCGCACTGGGCCTGTATGCGGTGGACCCGGTCAGCGCCAACTATGTGCTGGGCAGCCCGCTGTTCAAGCGCGCCGAACTGGACGTGGGCAACGGCCGCACCCTGCGCATCGTCGCCCACGGCAACAGCCCGGCCAACGTCTACATCCAGAGCGCCCGCTGGAACGGCAAGCCGTACACCCGCAGCTGGTTGCGCCACGCCGACCTCGCCGCGGGCGGTACGCTGGAGCTGGAGATGGGACCCAAGCCCAACACCGCGTTCGGCGCGGGCAAGGACGATCTGCCGCCATCGTTTAGCTGACCGCCGGGAATGGGGATTGGGGAATCGGGATTGGTGGTTCCCCACATCCGCGCCTGTGCGTGACCCGATGCACGACGGCGCGCGCTCCGGTCGTCCTACTGTCGCCATCGCATCGCTTTTTTCGAGAATCCCCCATGCCGCGTAAGACCCTCGCCGCTCTCGCCCTCGCCCTGGCGTTCGCCCTGCCCGCCGCCCACGTGCGCGCGGCCGACAGCGGGACCGCCTGGCCCGCCTTCGCCACCCAGGGCGATCACTTCATCCGCGACGGCAAGCCGTACCAGGTCATTTCCGGCGCCATCCACTTCCAGCGCATCCCCCGCGCCTACTGGAAGGACCGCCTGCAGAAAGCGCGCGCGATGGGCCTGAACACGGTGGAGACCTACGTGTTCTGGAACCTGGTGGAACCGCGGCCGGGCCAGTTCGACTTCAGCGGCAACAACGACATCGCCGCCTTCGTCGACGAAGCCGCCGCGCAAGGCCTCAACGTGATCCTGCGCCCCGGCCCGTACGTGTGCGCCGAGTGGGAAGCCGGCGGCTATCCGGCGTGGCTGTTCGCCGAACCCGGCATGCGCGTGCGCAGCCAGGATCCGCGCTTCCTCGCCGCCAGCCAGGCCTACCTCGACGCCCTCGCCGCCCAGGTCAAACCGCGGCTCAACGGCAACGGCGGCCCGATCGTCGCCGTGCAGGTGGAGAACGAATACGGCTCCTACGGCGACGACCACGCCTACATGCGCCTTAACCGCGCCATGTTCGTGCAGGCCGGCTTCGACAAGGCGCTGCTGTTCACCGCCGACGGCCCCGACGTACTCGCCAACGGCACCTTGCCCGACACTCTGGCCGTGGTGAACTTCGCGCCCGGCGACGCCAAGAACGCCTTCGAGACCCTGGCCAAGTTCCGCCCCGGGCAACCGCAGATGGTGGGCGAATACTGGGCCGGCTGGTTCGACCAGTGGGGCGAGAAGCACGCGGCCACCGATGCCACCAAGCAGGCCAGCGAATTCGAATGGATCCTGCGCCAGGGCCACTCCGCCAACATTTACATGTTCGTCGGCGGCACCAGTTTCGGCTTCATGAACGGCGCCAACTTCCAGAAGAACCCCAGCGACCACTACGCCCCGCAGACCACCAGCTACGACTACGACGCCGTGCTCGACGAAGCCGGCCGCCCCACTCCCAAGTTCACCCTGTTCCGCGACGCCATCCAGCGCGTCACCGGCATCGCCCCGCCGGCGCTGCCAAAGCCGATCCGCTTCGCCGAACTCCCCGCCACGCCGCTGCGCGAATCCGCCTCGCTCTGGGACAACCTGCCCGCCCCGGCCGCCACCACCGACACCCCGCAACCGATGGAGCGCTACGGCCAGGCCTACGGCTACATCCTCTACCGCACCACCGTCACCGGCCCGCGCAAGGGCAGCCTGTACCTGGGCGACGTGCGCGACTACGCCCGCGTCTACGTCGATCGAAAACTGGCCGGCAGCGCCGAGCGCCGCCTGCAGCAAGTGGCGGTGGACGTGGACATCCCCGCCGGCACCCACACCCTGGACGTGCTGGTGGAAAACACCGGCCGCATCAACTACGGCGCCCACCTCCCCGACGGCCGCGCCGGCCTGGTCGACCCCGTGCTGCTTGACGGCAAGCAACTCACCGGCTGGCAGACCTTCCCCCTGCCGATGGACGACCCGAGCAAACTCACCGGCTGGACCACGGCCAAGATCGACGGCCCCGCCTTCCACCGCGGCACCCTCAAGATCGGCACGCCTGCCGATACGTTCCTGGACATGCAGGCCTTCGGCAAGGGCTTCGCGTGGGCCAATGGCCATAACCTGGGAAGGCACTGGAAGATTGGGCCGCAGCGGGCGTTGTATTTTCCGGCGCCTTGGCAGCGCAAGGGCGGGAATAGCGTGATTGTGTTTGATTTGGATAGCACGCCTGATGCGAGCGTGCGGGGAGTTACGGGGCAGGTTTGGAGTACGCCCAGTAACTGACTTATCCGCGAAGCGCGCCGTCCGGTAAATCCGGATGGCGTGGGAAGAAACAACTTGTCTACAAATTAAGGCCGCCGGCTGTTCGCCGAGCGGCCTTTAACTTGTGACGTACGTCAACAAGTGGTAGCGTTGGCTTGGTGCGGAAGGGCACCGAGGCTTGGCTTTAGGATCAGGCGCAGGGATACGCGAAAGTGGGACTTCATTAGACAGAAGCTAAAGCGTGCGCTATCACAAGGTGGCGGATTATTTCTGCTAGCCGCCTTTATACAAGCGCTCGCCATCAATTAATAACCATAATCAATCCACGGGGACAAAGAGATGACCTCTTACTACGTGAATAACAATCCTCAGCCGACGGGAGAGCATGAGGTACACAAAGATACATGCACATATCTCCCGCCTAATAGGACGTATCTAGGAGCATTTTTTAACTGTAAAGATGCAATAGTTGCTGCAAAGCGATACTACAACAATGTAGATGGTTGCTTCTGGTGCTCTAGGGACTGCCACACCCGCTAAGAAACACGCAACAAAAACCGACGCCGCCTCTCGGCGCGGCTTCATTACTAGAAGCGCGTCATGTTGACTTTCTAAGTGCACCTGACTCGTTACACGGTCCAGGCCAGCACTCGGCGCTTCGCATCAGGCCCACATCTCGCACATGCAAAGCATCCAGACCGACTGATAAGTGATCTGACCGCCTTATTCGTGACTTTCGTTAATGCACCACAGTCAGACTAAATAAAATACTCACATATCAATGAGATAGGATTTTTTATGTTCAACATCAAACCAGGACCAAAGCCGAAACGAGACGATGGCCAAGACGACAGAAGGCGTCGCGTAGATCCGCCCACAGCCCCTAAGCATCCAACGCTACCGATTCACAACCCAAAGAAAAAGAGTTAAGCGCAAAGGGAACGGGGTTAGGTTGACTTCCTAAGTGAACCTAACCCAATTACAGCGGGCCGGCCACTGCCGCCAAAGGCGCCGCGCCCTTCGCATCTAGATCTGCGGCCCACTTGTAGAGACGGTTGCGCGGGATGCCTAACTCCCGCGATCACGCCCTCTGGCCGATCTCCCGCCTTGAGTAACGACATCCCTTACCGCTTGAATTCCGCAGTGGCCGTTGTCGCGTCTGCATCGAACACCTGCGTGCGAGGATTGTCCTCGCTTTAAGGTGTCCGAGCATAGGGGTGGCTCAACCTAAACCCAAGCAATTGGCACCGGCTACACCTATTGAAGTCGGAAATCATTAGGTGCCTCCAATGCGCGAAGGGCCTCCTTGCGCCGATCTTTGGATCCTACGTAGAGAACATTATTGCCTGAATCCTCTTTGCGGATCCACCCTTTCGATACAAGTTCTGCGAGTACGGCTGGCACAATCACCCTATCGTTTGGAGCAAGCCCGCGACTGAGAGCACCCTCCTTTCGAGCAGAGCCACGTTGGCTGAAGACCTTCTTTAGCACAGTCAATGCAACCCGCGACTCTCGGTCAATTTTTAGTTGCATTATTCCAGCGGTAGTCTGCGCTGCAGTGCTAAAGCGCTCGATCTCGGTGTTTACAAAGTTGGTTTTGAGCCACTCTGGAATACTTGCGAGCCCTTCCATGTATGAAATGACGCAACTTTGAAAGTGTGGCGCCGCTGAATGCTCGTCGATTCCGCTCAGGTCGAGGCGTTCGATGAGGCAGTCCTGAAAGGTCGTACCGCCATAGATAGGGTGTTCGACTATCTGGAGTTCTTCGAACGCGACGCCTGCAACAAGAAAATGTCCTTGAGCTTTTAGTCCATCGATGGGCATAGCTGCCGCTATAGCGAGAAGATCTGCCAGCACGGCATCATGTTTCCCAGCTCTCTGCCGTTTTGTGATGACTGCTGATACCACTCCAGATGATTGGGCATCGGCTAGGAGATGACTTGCGGCAACCTCCGCACCCAATCCGGAAGAAGCATTTATCCATGCTGCCGGGCTAGCCAGCGGGTTTGTTTCATCGTAGGGGTTAATAATAAAGGTCACCAGATCAAGCCCGTAGGCGGTTTCCGCCAAGTCTTCATCTGCGAACGAGCGCATCTCCTCACCGCCAGGACCAAACGCCGCTGTAAGACCTGGCAGTCGAAGAAGAAGTTGAATACCTTCTTCGTCAGGCTGAAAACCATTGACTGAAACAAAGGCCGTGCGGAGTTGTTCTGTTGAGATTGGCCCAGTCGCCGATGTTCCTCCTCGGGCAATCGTGGCGACACGTGAAATAATCTGGCCAATGATTTCAGGGCGTACCGCACTGAACATCTTCGCTTCACGTATGCAAATGGCATCAAGGAATGCGCGCCACCCTTCTGCGCGACTCACGGACGACGCAATTGCTCCGGATGAGTCCTCTCCCAAAGTGACGAGGTAACCGAGAAGTAGGGGGCGTGTGGGAACCCATTCCGGCAGCGTCCAAGTTGCGCCCGATTGCTTTAGAAAGTCGGCGAGCTGTTCTTCGTCGAAGTCAAGCATGGACAGGATTTCCCGGGGCTTGAAGCCAAGGGCCTCGGTCATCTCGGCCGTGCCCGAGAAGTAGTGAGAGCGGCCAGCTACAACCACGCCGACGCTAGCCGGGCTTTCATCGACAAGACGGCGGATTGGAGCGAGAGCTTCCCATCGTACGCGCTTTAGGTCTGCTACGCTTCCAAGCCATCTACTTGGCAACACTTCGTCGAAGCCATCCAGTAGCAGCGCACAAAGGCCTGCACGCCAAGCAGAGATCAAACCATTGGCGTGGCTAAAGCCGATTTCCTCCGCATGGCGGCGGAGGATTTCAGCAGGTGTCCTCAACCCGACGCAGTCCCGCAGATTGATGTGAATTGGAAAGGGATTGAGGTGACCATGCCGAAAGTGTTCCTTACGAAGGAATGAATAAATGTCGCGCAATGCGTGACTCTTACCCGTCCCGTAGTCTCCGATAATTAAGGTTCGCTGACCATCCGCTAACGCTCTTGCTATATCTTCAGTCAATGAAATCCCGCCGCTTGAGCTCACTAACTGAACACGCACGCGAACTGGCTTACCTGATCTCTCCGGTGTAAAAACGGTGCTTCCAAAGGGGGCCTTGTCACGCCCCTGGATGTACATTTCGGAATTACAGATCCGCTTGTACATTTGAGCAATACTGATCGCATGAATCTGGCGGCCAGCTTTCCGCGCGATGAAGTTGACGGCCGTGCGCTGGTCGGCTGTTGGCTCATCCCGGGTAACAAACCATCCGGTGGTGGTCTTAAATGAATTCTCGGGAACTTTTGAGAGATGTTCAAGAAGCTCCACCAACTTGCCAGCGTCTTTCTCCGCTTTGTCCTTAGTACGCATGAGCGTGAACTCGTAGGCGTTAATGTCTTCGTGGGAGACAAATACGCCATCACGTTCTCGCCCGTTTATCATCAATGCACCTTGGACTCCAGACGGATCATGAAGTGCGCGCGCGAGCTCAACCCCTCTCTGCTCAAACTCTATGGAAGTCTCATTCTCTGTGAGTTGTGCGGTCATGTTAAACTCCCTTCTGGCGTTTCCGCCTTGAATTTTCCCGCCTTACGTGGAGGCCGGCTGGCGTGAATTGGACGGGCATGGCCCAGTTTGCCAGTTACCTGCTAGCTTGCCCAGAGCGGGTTGGCTAGTTGGTGATGGGCACGTAATCGCGGACATGATAGTTTTTTCGTCTCTGCGAGGTAGCGCTTGGTCAGCCGCTGGCAGCTATAAACAGGGGCAGGTTGACTTTCTAAGTGGACCTGACCCGCGACTCGGTCCCTGCCGGGTATGTCCTGCCAGACGACGATGCCGTGTTCGCCATGTACTTCGGCGCTTTCGCGGTGTGGTTTCGGAACGTGGTGATCGCACTGCGGCTCAACCGCATCCTGAAATCCCGCTATGGCTGGAAACGCTCGCTGGCGGAATCGCCACGATGGATGAAGCAGAAACGGGGTTAGGTTCGATAACGGGTCAGGTTCAAAGCGCATCTTCGCGCCGCAGTCCATACCAGTTGACATGCCCAAAAACCAGTAGCAACATTCCTTCCAAGGAGCGTAGAAACTCCTCAGAGAGCGGCACCCACCTCCGTCAAACCGGTGGGTTTTTTGTGCCTGTTCGCAGGCACACTCCGACGCGCTGTCTGCGTCGGGAGGGCGGTGAATACAACACCCTTCGGGGAAATAAGCCCGCCGGCTCTCTGCGGTTTCTAACCTCCCGACATCCCGTCGCCGTTCGGCGAGGGTTCCTGTCTGCCAAGGAGGCTGTGCCATGCGTCAACCGTCACCCCGCTCCGCCGCTCCCTGCAAGCGCAAGTCGCACAAGCATCGCCACTGCCCGCAGTGGACGATCGTCGAGTCGTCGCTCATCCCCATGCTGACACCCGAACAGATCGCCGCCGCCAACGCCGCCGATCTTGCCCGCGCCTCGCGACCGCCTCGCCGCCCACGCCCGCCACAGCAGTGCACCGTCGGCTGCGGCCACTCCGCCAACGGCAAGCGCACGCCCGCGCTGCGCTTGGGCGGCCGCTGGATGGAAGAACTGGGCTTCACCATCGGCAGCACCCTGCGCGTGCAGGTACACGACGGCGAACTGGTGGTGAGCGTAGCCGGCAAGGACTGACACGGCGGTCGCCCACGGAAAACAGGGGCAGAGTGCACCTGCCCTCTTCTACTTCGATCTGACTTTCCATGGCCGCCCATGCGTGCAGCGCCAGTTCGACGGCCAAGCTAGCCTTCAACCGCCTCTCGAAAGCGGTCGTTGCCCATCGCGTGTTGCCGCTGCAAGTTGAGGCGGATGGCTGCAGTCTCGTCCGGGTCGATCGCATCCAGCACGAAGCGCCGATAGTGGTCTGCGCGCTGGCCGGCCGGAGACGGCAGGGTTCAGGCTGGACTTCCCTCTGTAGACTTGTCGATAGCCCGGCCATTCACGTGACCGCCCTAGGGCCACCGCCCTAACGCACCGCACTCACATCGCAGCCACCGCATGATCGCGCTCCTGCTTCCCTTGATGGTGCTCGCCGCCCTCGGCTTCGTCCTCAGCCTCATCGTCCACGTGATGGCGCTTGCCGGGTATGTGCCGCCAGGCGGCGAGGCCGTGTTCGCCATGCACTTCGGCGTCTTCATCGTCTGGCTGCCGACCGTGCTGCTTTCCCTGCGGCTCAACCACACCCTGAAATCCCGCCATAGCTGGAAGCGCTCGCTGGCGGGATCTCCACGCTGGATGCGATACGCCACTTACGGCCTGTTCGCCTACGCCATCGTGAATTTCTTGATCGTCGCCCACCTGACGGGCGACCAACCGAAAGCGCCAGGCGTGACACCCACCCTGCTGCGCGGATTCTCCGGGCACTGGATGTTTTTCTATGGCATGGCCTTCTCGATGCTGTATTCCGTGTACCGCAAGCCGTGGCTGCTCAGCGTCGCCAAGTGCCCGTCGGGCCACCGCGTGGACCATGCCGATCGTTTCTGCTCGTCCTGCGGTGCCGCACTTCCGCAGCGCGATGCGGGAACCTGATTGCGCGCCCGGGCCAGCCGCCTCCACGCGATGACACCAGGGCATCGCAGGCTGTCGCGCGCCTGATGTCGCCAGGCCCTAGACTTCGACCAGCACATCTGCATCCGGACAGGACATCCATGCACCTCACGCCCCAACAGTTGAACGAACTCTATCCCTACCTATTCGGGTTCTGGGCCGCGATCGGGCTTGTGGCGCTGGCGTTCTTCACCTTCAACAAGAATGCGCCCCTGAAGCGGCGGGTCCTCATTGTGGGCAGCATCGCGACGAATGGACTGATGCTGGTCTTCTTCTGGGCGACCGGCGCCCCGCCCCTGTTTCTCGTCTTTGCGGCCGCCGTCGTGGGCTACGGCCTCTGGCAGAGCATTCACTTGACGCGCTTCTGCGACGCCTGTGCGGCGCTCAACGCGCCACAAGGCCATCGGCAGGCGCGCACGGAATGCCGGAAGTGCGGCGCTGCGCTCGCGAAACCATGACGACGCGCGGCGCGACTCCCATGACGATCCTGAAAGCCGCCATCTGCTTCGCCCTGCTGTCGCCGATCGGCGCTCTCGCCGGTACGCCGCATCCCAAGCTCCCGAAGAACGCGAGCGCGGCCATCGCCGCCGCGCATCGGGCCGCGGCGCACCGCGATCTGCAGTCCCTTCGCAGGCTGATGGTGCAGGAGTTCGTCTGGAGCTTCGGTGGGGACGGCGATGCCGACCAGGCCATCCAGAGCTGGCGCACATCGCCATCCAAGCTGCGCATGCTTGCCCGGCTCACGGCGCACGCATGCGGGTATGTCGACAAGAACCTGATTCAATGCCCGACGCACGCCGGTATCGGCTACCGCGCAGGCTTCTCCAAGACGGACCAGGGCTGGCGCATGGTCTACTTCGTGGCGGGCGACTAGCCCGTCAGGCCGCGCCGGCGCGGTTCCGTGGCGGAACTTACGCAACCACCAGCTACTCACGATGCCGCCATCCCCACTTTGCGAAGGCGGAACCCCATCAATTGGATGGGACGTTCATCTCCGACCAAGCAGAGAATCTATGCGCGCTATGTTTCTATCCAAGCGCTCACCCTCTCCCTTGGGCAACAGGTCATTGCGAACCAACTGCTCGTAGTTCGAGGCGCAGGCACCATTCAAGCAAGACCCTTCAATGACCGCCGATCCAGCACCACACTCCGCACCCATCCGACACGCGACGATTCCCCAGGCATATGCGGATGTCTCATCCCCAGCAACGGCCTCAAACGGCCCCAGTTCTGCATCGGACGACTGAGTCGACAGCAAATCCGCAAGTTCGAACATGGCTTCGGAATCTCGCCTCTCGACCGCCGCCTGCACCAGATCGGTGACACTCCCCCTTGCCTCGCCCGCATATCTCACATGAAATCTTATTTTTGCAGCCAGATTTCCTGAAGCCGCAGATGCCTTCAACCATTCCTTTTGCGCATCAAGCGGAATGGGAGAACCACCTCCAACCAACGCACAGTCGTCTGCAATGCGCCTGGCAGTTGCCTTCATGGCGGCTGCAGCCTTGCCCACTTGAAGTGCCATGGCATCCACACCGGAGAGATACTGCTGCCGCGACATGCTGACGGAGAAGCAGCGGTCGTACATCCGGGACAGCTCCAATTGAGCCGCTGCATCCCCACGCAACGCCTTATCCTTTACTGCTTCAAACCTGGACAGATATTCCGCCGATCGCGATCTGGCGACACCAGATTCGACATGGACACCGTCACTTGGCGTTCCCCTGGGTTCGACTGCAGAGGGAATTGACACCTCATCGCCGCTGAGATCGCCAACCCGCTTCTCGCCTCCGACAACGCCACGCACCATCAGCCCTGCAATGAGGGCGACAATGACCAGAGAAACGGAAAGGTACTTTTTCACGCCACCCCCAGATATAGCGCGTAACGGCAGGAACACTGAGGATGGCGCTAAGCGCTGCCGTCACCAGACATCCGTGACGCTTGAGCCTCGTTGCGCGTGAAGCCTACCACCACGAGCAGCGTTCCATGCTGCTCGTCGGCCAAGATGCCGACATCGAAGATCGCCAGGGCCGTGCAGCGGCGTTGGCAACCTCCTGACTCGGCCATGTCTTCCTTGGCCCGCCCGATTCAAATCGACAAACACAACTTCCCAAAATGCTTCCCCGCCGCCTGATGCGCAAACGCATCGGCGATATCTGCCAGCGCGAAGGTCTGGTCGACCACCGGTTTGATGCCGGTTGCGTCGAGGGCGCGGACCATGTCGCGCTGGTGGCGGCGGCTGCCGACGATCAGGCCCTGCAGGGTCTGGTGGCGTTGCATCAGCGCCACCGTCGGCACCTGGCCGGCAATGCCGGTCAGCACGCCGATCAACGCGATATGGCCGCCGATGCGGCAGGCTCGGATGGACTGGCCCAGCGTGTCCGGTCCGCCCACTTCGATCACTACGTCGACGCCGCGGCCGTTGGTGTAGTCGAGCACCTTGGCTGCCCAGTCGGTGTCGCGGCGGTAGTTGATGGTGAAGTCCGCGCCCAGCGCCTGCGCACGCGCGAGCTTTTCGTCGGAGGACGAGGTGGCGATCACGGTGGCGCCCATGTGCTTGGCGAACTGCAGCGCGAAGATCGACACGCCGCCGGTGCCGAGCACCAGCACGGTGTCGCCGGCCTTCAGGCGCGCATCCACCACCAGTGCGCGCCAGGCGGTGAGCCCGGCGGTCGTCAACGTCGCCGCTTCGGCGTGGCTGTAGCCGCGCGGTGCGTGCGTGAACCAGTGCGCGGGACGAACGACGTATTCGCGTGCATAGCCGTCGACGCCATCGCCGGGCACGGTGGCGAAATCGGCGATGGTCGGGCCGCCGTCCAGCCAGGTCGGGAAGAAGGTCGAGACGATCGCGTCGCCCACGGCGAACTCGTCCACGCCCTCGCCCACCGCCTCGACCACGCCGGCGCCGTCGGACATCGGGATGCGGCCGTCGGCGCTGGGCATGCGCCCGGTCACCACGCCCAGGTCGTGGAAGTTGAGCGAGCTGGCATGCACGCGCACGCGGAGTTCGCCGGCGCCCGGCTGGCCGGGATCGGGCAGATCGACGAGGCGGAGGTTCTCGAGGCCAGCGGGCTGGCGCAGGGTGATGGCTTTCATGGGCACGACATCCTTAGCGGAAAAGTGGCGAGGGACAGCGCCGCATCAGTTGCAGCGACACCGCGTTGCAGGCATTGTCGGGATGCACTTCCTGCATCGCAAGAACGTACAATTTTCGCAGGTACTATCAATTTTGTAGGTACAACGACCATGCGTCTGAAACGTCTGGATGGCAAGAGCGGCTGCGCGGTCGAAGTCACGCTTTCGGTGATCGGCGGGGTGTGGAAGCCGGTGATCCTGTTCCACCTGCTCTCCGGCAAGAAGCGCTTCATGGAACTGACGCGCCTGGTTCCCAATGCCACGCAGCGCATGCTGACCCTGCAGTTGCGCGAGCTCGAGGAGGACGGCGTCATCGTGCGCCACGTCTATCCGCAGGTGCCGCCCAAGGTCGAATATGCGCTGACGCCGCTGGGCCACTCCCTCGCGCCGGTGCTGATCAGCCTGCGCGAATGGGGCGAGGCGTATCGCAGCAGCGAACTGTCGCGCGCACCGGCCGCAGCACCGGACTGCGTTGGTCGCGAGACAGTGGCGAGTTGATGGTCGCGTAAGCGCTTCCCTGGAACGGGTCGAGCACTGGTGTCGGTGCCGTTGGTATCGCATGACCACAAGCCGCTCAGGTCAGGACTGCGTTGCGATCCCACACGGCGCGTGCGGCGAACGCGCGGCAGGCATTCGATCCCGCCATCGGTGAGCAGTGGCCTCAGTCGGCGCGGCGATCGGTCCACGGCGGACAGGCGGCACGCGCTGGCGTGCCCTCGCCGTCCGACACCGACATCGCCGCCGCGCCCTGCAGGCTGGCCTTGGCATACAGCGCGCCGAGGTCGTGGACGCGCAACAGGTGGCGGCGTCGGCTGACCAGGCCGCTGCGGACCCAGCGCTGCAGTTGCGCATTGAGTTTGGAGCGGCTGGCGTTGAGCATCGCCGCCAGGATGCTCTGGTTCGGCGGGAGCGCGACCGTATCGCCGCCGCCCGCGTGCGGCGCCTGCAGTTCGAGTTGATGCAGCACGTAGCGCGCCAGGCGCACTTCCAGGCGGTGCAGGCAGATGCTTTCCAGGCTGTCCAGGGTCTGCCGCAGGCGCAGACGCAGCAGTGCATCGATCCGCTGCTGGAACAGCGGCACCGTCATCAGCGCGGCGAAATGGCGGCGCGCGAGTTTCAGCACGCAACTCGGGCCGAAGGCGATGGCGGTGAAGCTGCGCCCATGTTGTTCCAGCAAGGCCTGTTCGTCGACCAGCCCGCCCGGCTCGATGGTGCCGACGATCAACTCCTGCCCATCGGGCCCGTACAGCACCTTGTACAGGCGCCCCTGCACCACCACCCCGACGAAACTGCTGGGATCGTGCTTGAAGAACAGCACGCTTCCCGAATCCAGGGCGCATTCGCTGGCGTGCGCGAGCAGGTAATCGAGCGCCGACGCCGGCATGCCCTGGAACACGGCCGAGCGCTCCAGCAACGGGCGATGGCGGGCACCGGCCGCATCCGCGGGCGGGGCGTCGCTGGCGTCGGCCGGCAGGATGCGGTCGGCGCGCTGCAAATCGGCGATTGCAGGAAGGTCCATAGTTCCCCTTCCCTGGGCGCAGGGGGCGTGGCGCCAGGGCCTCGAACGCACCCTGTCGCGGCAGGCAGCCAAGGCGCGTGCCGTTCGAGTGCAGTGGGTCATCAAAGGGCGGCAATGGCCGCGTGGTGATGGCGTCGCTCCGGCCCGTGTCGGGACCGGAGCGACGCGTCCAGCCGGACGGCGCCACGCAGCCGCGTGACGTCGTGCCTTGCGGGCTTAGCCCTTGCTGTAGGGCGAACCCTGGAACGCCTGCAGCACGGTCAGCAGGCTGGTCAGGTTGTCCGACACGCCGGTCTGGGCGATCTTCTCCGACGCGCCCGCGGCCGCGGTGGTGTCCAGGCTGTACACCTGCATGACGCCCTGGTTGTTCGCCGCCTGCGCCAGCGTGTTCTGCTGCTGCTGCGCGGCGACCGCGTTCTCGTACAGGATGCCGCTGGAGTGCGCCAGGCTCTGGTAGATCGAGCCCATCGCGAAGGCCGGCGCTTCGCCGATGACCTTGACGTTGGACTGGGTGACGGCGTCGGTGATCTGGTTGTTGACTGCGGTGGGATAGGCCATGGAACGGTCCTCGTTAGGAAGGGAGTTGCATGGCTAGCGCGGCCTGGCGGCGGCGTTAGCGCGCGTGGCTTACGATTGCTTGAACGCGTTGAGCACGGTCAGCAGGCTGGTGAGGTTGTCGGACACGCCGGTCTGCGCGACCTTCTCGGTGGCGCCGGCGGCGGCGGTGGAATCGAGGCTGTAGATCTGCATGACGCCCTGGTTGGCCGCGGCCTGCGCCAGGGTGTTCTGCTGCTGCTGCGCGGAGACGGCGTTCTCGAACAGGATGCCGGTCGAGTGCGCCATGCTCTGGTAGATCGACGCCATCGCAAAGGCCGGCGCCTCGCCGATGACCTTCACGTTGGACTGGGTGACCGCATCGGTGATCTGGTCGTTGACCGCGGTGGGAAATGCCATGTGTTCGCTCCTGGTTGGGGTACGGCCCACGCCGTACGATCTCTGAAAACGGGACAGTGCAGAACCTGTGAAACCCGGTGCGGCGTTTGTCTCGCCGGCGTCGTCGCGATGTGCGCGACGCAGGAACATCGACCGCGATACGCCGCGACCTCGACCGATGCGTGTTGCAACCACGGCGGCGCAGGCCGCCTTGCTGCCTACGCCACCATGCAGTGCGATTCACCCGTACCGCAGGCGAACGGACGATGGCGTGCGACATGCCACCGACTGGATCGCCGATGGCGCGCAGCTGCGTTCGCTGCCGGGACGTGGCGCCAGGGCCTGGCATACGCCACACGGCACAGCCGACGTATGCGACACGCGCCACGCGACACCCATACGTTCGTGCGCAGCAGACACGCGCACACGGCGCACGCCTTCGCGTGGAATACGCGAAGGCGACGCCGTGCCGCGGAACGACTCAGGCAGCCGGAGGCGGCGATGGCGCGTGCGGCTCCGCGGCCGGCGCGGCCGGCGTGGCCGCGATGAGCCCCTGCGCACGCGCCGCCTCGACCACCGCCTGCATCTGCTGGGCCAGGCTGCCGAACTCACGCTCGAAGCACGCGCGCACTTCGGCCTGCACGAGATTGGCCAGGCGATCAGCGATCTGCGACATCACCAATTGATTGCTGCCGCCCTCGCCGCTCTGCGGCGGACGCAACTGGCCCGGCCGCAGCTGATCCAGCGAATTGGCCGACTGGACCGCCCTGAGCACCGCCGCTTCGCTGGCTGCGGTGGCGCCGTTCAGGTCGCCGCGGGTGTTCTGCATCTTCTGCATCATCTGCTGGATCAGGCCCTGCACCCGCTGGCGCTCGGCATCGATCAGCGACGGCGAAGTGCCGACTGTTTCGGCGGCAGGCACTGCCGGCGGTGCGGACGTTTCCGACGCGAAGCGCCGCAGTTGCTCTTCCTCGGCGCCGACCAGTGGACGGCCCAGCCACTTCTCGGCGAACTGGCGCAGCGTGGCGAAATCGGATGCTTGGTTGTCTTGCATGGTGCTCCCCTGTGCGTGTGGTGAAACCGGTGGTGCGAACGCCTACGTGGACGCGGACTTGCGGCCGCGCATCAGGTCCGCGTACTTGGCGATGCTCTGGTCGATCTTGTCGATGGCGAAGCCGGCGGACTCGGCCTCCAGCGCGCCGGCAGCGGCCGCCACCGCTGCGGCGGCCCCGACCAGCACGTCGGTGGCCAGCACGCCCAGCGCATCCTCGGCGGCCTGCTCCATCTTGTTCTCGGCCAGGTTCTCGGTCATCTGCTTGAGCAGCACGCCCTGGCTGGCCAAGGCCATCTTGCTGACGCCGTCGAAGTACACCGCCGCCGATTGCGCGATCAGGCCCGAGGCCTGGCTGATCAGCATGTTCGAGCCGACCACGATCTGCGACGGCGCGTAGGCCATGGTCTCGGCATTGGTGAGCTGCACGGCCTGCACGATCTTGCTGTTGAGCGCATCGCTGGCCGGGCTGGCCGCCGAGGCCTGCGCGAGCATGTGCGTGTTAAGCGTCCTCAACATGGACGGCGGTGGTGGCGGCGGTGGCGGCGGCGAGACCGCAGCCGCAGGCGATGCCGTGGGCGGCGCGGCGCCATCGCCACCTGCCGCTGCTGCGGCATCGGCGCTGGACTCGGCTGTGCTGCTGGGCGCGGCGGTGCCGGCGGCTGCAGCGGCCGGCGCGCTGTCGCTCGCCGGCGCTGTGGCGGACGGGTCGCTCGCCGCGGCCGCAGTGGGTGCTGGTGTGTCACGCACCGCAGCCGAGGGGGCTGGCGCTGCGTCGGTCGTCGCCGGTGCCGCCGCAGGCGCGTCCGGCGTCTGCGCCGCAGCCGCGGCCGATACTGACGCCGTTGCCGCGCTTGTCGGCGCCGCGGCCGTCGATCCTGGGGGTTTCTTGCTTGCGAAAGGCCACATGCCACTCTCCTGATGGATGGATCGGTGCCCGCCTCAGCCGCCGCGGCGCGGGCCACGGCGCTGCATCACTTCTCGCCGATCGCCATGATCAGCGCCACCGCCTTGGACACCACGGCGTTGGAGACCTGGTTCAGCGCCTGCTGGCTGTGCACCGCGTTCTGCAACGCCAGCCCGGTGGAGTGGCTGGAGACCTGGTACAGCGAGGCGATCGCCTGGGCGGGCGCCTCGGCCACCACCTTGACGTTGGTCTGGGTGACCGCGTCGGTGATCTGCGAATTGACGAGCGTGTTGTCTGCCATGAGCCTGGTTCCTTGGTGAGTCGCCTGCCGGGTAGGCGCCGCGACGGGGATGGCCGGTGCCACGCCCCGCCGCGGCGCCCGCGATGCCGCGGCCCTGGACGGCCCGGCGTGGAGGGAAAACGCCGCCGTGGGCGGCTTGTGAAACAGCAGCCGACGCGCTCATTCGGCCACCATCGCCAGCCGCAGCCGCTTGCGCAGCAGTTCCACGCGCTTGCGCGCCAGCGGCTGGTTGATGCGCAACAGGTTGGCGATGGCCGGATACGGCAACTCCTCGACGAAGCGATAGGCGAACAGGCGGCGCTGCTCCCGACTCAGCGCCGCCACCGCCGCCACCACGCGCTCCATCTGCTCCTCCAGCTCGGCGCGTTGCAGGGCGGTCATTGCTTGATCGGCCACGGCGTCCACTTCCTTAGCCTCGGATGGGCGGTCCAGCGGTTCGCCGCCGCCGCGGCGCCGCCGCACCAGGTCCAGGAACACGTGGCGCAGCACCACGAACAGGAATCCCTGCGGGTCGGTCATCGCCTCCGGCGAGCGGCGCATGAACAGCAGCGCCTTCACCGCGGTATCCGACAGCAGGTCCTCGGCCGCGTCCGCACGCCCGTTGGCCAGCCGCAGCGCACGCCGCCGCAGGTCCGGCAGCGTCGCGCGCCAGGCGCGGGTGAACATCTCGTCGGCCTCCACGAATCGCTTGGCGGTCACGCCTGCCTTTTCCTTTGCCATCTCCATCGCATGCTCCGAAATCCGGTTGTGCGACGAGTCTCTGTGCCGGTCGGCGGCAATAGCTGTTCCCTGGGTGACAACCGCGGGCGCAATGCACGCGCAGCCGCACGGCGTGTGGCGTGGGCGCGCGCTTTGTCTACACCTGCATACGGCTGAAGCGGCGGCGCTGCGGTTATGTGGGCCAGTCGCGCAAAAAAATGGGCCCGCTTCACGGACAGCGGGCCCGAATCGTGTCTTGCGAGCGGCTCAGCGCAACAGCTTGATCAGTGCCTCCATTGCCATCTGGTCGCTCCAGCCCAGCCGAGCGTGCAGGCGCGCCTGCGAATGCGGCGGCGCGGCGCGTGCGTCCCACGACGGCGCCAAGGCCACCGCGACGCAGGCCAGGGTCACGCACACACCCTGGCGCAGGCGCGCCCGCCACCGCAGTCGCCTGCGCAGCCCGATCGATGCAGAACGCAATCTCGATCCGACCTCACCGTTAGGCATGGCGTTACTCCACGATGGATGAAGCCCTGGTTCCGCACCGCCACAGTGGCGCAGCGGGCAGGTCGCGATGCCTGGCGGTCTTCGCGAGCGCCGACACGGCGTGCAATGAACAGCACAAGGGAAACCGAGTTGGGCGCGGCGAAGACCAGGTCTCCGCCGCTACGCGGCCTAGCGCGGAACTGGCGAATGCGACAAACGTGACATCCCAGCGGGTGCCGCCGCATCCGCTCAACGCGCCGAGGCGCTATTTCGGCTTCCGATCCGGGAATCTGGCGATCGCGGCGGCCAATGCGTCCATCGCCGGATCGCCTTCGTGCACCTGGATGAACGGATTCCGGCTTCTGTGGCGAATATCGCCTTGATAGAACTCGGCCGCATACTCTTGGTTATCCGACTGAAGATTGTAGATGGCGTAATCGCGCGCATAGCGGACCTTGTTGCGCCCGATATTGTCGCGGTGCGGATGATCCTGGGTGATCCGCCCGAACTCGAACATCTTCTTCCCCAACAGCGCGTCGGAAAATACCTTGGCGAAATACACAGTCGGCGCATTGTTCAGCGCGCCGGTATAGCCGATGATGTTGCCGCGGATGTAGAAATCGTCTTCGTAAGCCATGGTCATGCTCCCGTGAATGGAACGGAGTGGATACAACCCGCCGACCTCATCTGCCTCGGGGCAGCCGCGATAGCCAGATCATCGCCAGCAGGCGTGGGTCGTTCAGTACGCCGCGCAGTGCAGCATCGCTATCGCCCCGGCGTGGCGACAGCATTTCCATCGTGAGTCCTTCTTCATCCCGCAGATACCCGTTGCCACTCGGCGTCGTCTGCGTCCGAAACAGCGTGATGACGCATGGGCCGCTGCCGTCGGCCACGGGTTCATCGCTCCAGCCATTGCCATCGTCCCAAAGCGGATCGCCTTCGCCCGTTCCGAAACGGCCGCCCTCCTGGCAGGCGGTGCCTGCCGAAAACATCCCATCGCCGTTCATTTGCTTACGCTCCTGTTAGATGGCAGCGCCCGCACTGCACGGGCACCGCTGCTGCGCCGTCAATGCGCCGGCAGCCTTCGCGCCCGGACAGCGGCATCCGCTACGTCGCCGCTGCCGGTTGCCGATGGCGATGTTGCGTACGCCAGAAACGCCATCGGCCGCTCCCGTCAAGAACGGTGCAGCCGATGGCGTGTGAACTGCGATGGGCGCCGCCGTGGGCAGCGGCGTGCGGATCAAGGCGTCACGGAAGCGCCCACGTTGAACAACTGGAACGCGCGGATATGCGCGGCATCCACGCTGGACAGGATGTTCAGGCGCACGCGCGAGGCGGTGACCGCGGGGAAGTGGTCGATCTTCATATGGCCGCTCGCCTGCGCCTGCGCTCGGCGCCGTAGCGCGCCTGCAGCGCCGGGCCCATTTCCTCCGGCCGCTGCACGTCGACCTCGGGCAGCAGGCCGCGCTTGTCCGGCACGATGCCCAGCCATCTGGCCGCCGCTGTCTTCCCAGATCTGCACCAGGCTCGTCGACGCTCTCGAGCGTCTGATCGCTGTTTGGATGCCAGAACCACTGCAGCCTGCGCAGCGGCGTGTCCACCTCGACCGGGCGCCAGCGCAGGTCGCCGTGGCGATCGATGGTGTTCCAGTTCTCGCCCTCTATCACCCGGCCTCGCTGCCGACCCAACGCACGTCGCCGTACTCGAACAGCGCGGTGCCGGCGAAGTTCTCGGCGAGCAGCGGCGGCGCGGCCAGAACATTCAGGCCGAATGCCGCCAGCCGGCGGAGCGGAGAGTCCGGCATTGCGATTCCGCGCAATCGTCGGTCGGGCAGACAGGCGGCGCTACCGGTGGTGTCAGCACATGGTATTTAATTGATGATAAATAGGTATCCTCATTTGCAGGCCAGGACCGTACCACATGATGTCGCCTTCGCTGTTCCCCCTGCTGTCGCTGTTCGCGGTGCGCGCCATCGCCGGTCCGGCCGCCGTCGCCCCGCCGCAGGTGCCGCCCTCGCCCATCGTCTACAGCGAATTCGTCAATGCGCAGGCGCCGACCGCGCAGTGCCACGCCTCCACCCTGGTGGAAACCCGCGACGGCCTGCTCGCGGCGTGGTTCGGCGGCCGCCACGAGGGCGCCGACGACGTCGCCATCTGGGTGGCGCGTCGCGACGCGCACGGCTGGCAACCGGCGCAGCGGGTGGCCGACGGCGCGCAGCCGCAGGGCAAGCCGTTGCCGACCTGGAATCCTGTCCTGTTCCAGCCTGCGCAAGGGCCGCTGCGGCTGTTCTACAAGGTGGGTCCGGATCCGAAGCGCTGGTGGGGCATGCAGACCACGTCCAGCGATGCTGGCCATCACTGGTCCACGCCCGAGCGCCTGCCCGACGGCATCCTCGGCCCGATCAAGAACAAGCCGGTGCAGTTGCCGAGCGGCCGCATCCTCAGCCCCAGCAGCAGCGAAGACGCCGGCTGGGTGGCGCACATGGAATGGTCCGACGACAACGGCGCGCACTGGACCCGCGGCCCGGCAATGAACGACCCGGCCAGGATAGGCGCGATCCAGCCCAGCGTGCTGCTGCACAAGGACGGCCGCCTGCAGGCGGTGGGCCGCAGCCAGCAGAACCACGTGTTCAGCACCTGGTCGCGCGACAACGGCCGCACCTGGGAACCGATGACCCTGCTCGACCTGGCCAATCCCAATTCCGGCACCGACGCCGTGGTGCTGGCCGACGGCCGTTCGCTGCTGGTCTACAACCCGACCGAGGCCGGCAAGGACTGGTGGGACGGCCGCGGCGTGCTCGCCGTTGCGCTGTCCGATGATGGTCAGCACTGGACCCGCGTGCTGACCCTGGAAGACAGCCCCAAGGACGAGTTCTCCTATCCCGCGGTGATCCAGACCCGCGACGGCAAGGTGCACATCAGCTACACCTGGAAGCGCACGCGCATCAAGCACGTGGTGCTGGATCCGAAGCGCTTGACCGGCACGCCCGCAACGGGCGCGTCACGCTGACCGAGCTGCGGGGTAGCGCGCCGCGCACCACCCGTCAGTGGTGGTAGCCCCCCCCGAACCGCCGCCTCTCATAGGAGCGGCTTCAGCCGCGACACACGAATCTCGTCACCATCCGCCGCACCGCTGCGATCCGATGCTCACCACGCATCGGCGGCGCCCTACTCCGCCAGCAAGGCCACCATCCGCCGCACCCGCGCCACATCGGTCTGCATGCGGTCGCCGCCGAGGCTGCGCACATG
Organism: Xanthomonas sacchari; assembly: GCF_040529065.1. Classification (NCBI taxonomy): domain Bacteria; kingdom Pseudomonadati; phylum Pseudomonadota; class Gammaproteobacteria; order Lysobacterales; family Lysobacteraceae; genus Xanthomonas; species Xanthomonas sacchari. The sequence goes on from NZ_CP132343.1 coordinate 3,645,140, forward strand.
CGAATGCGGCGACGTCGCCCGCGACGCCAGCGGCCCACGCGCCGAGCCATGGAACTCGCGCGCACCGGTGCGCGCACGCAACTGCGCCAGGTTGACTTCGGTGACGCCGGACCCCGGCATCACGCTCAAGCGCGCGCCGGCCTGCTGCACCAGCTCGGCGATCAGGTCTGCACCTTCTTCCGCCGTCTCGCGCGCACCGGAGGTCAGCACCCGCTCGCAGCCCAGCGCGATCACATCCTCCAGCGCGCGCCGCGGATCGGCACTGACATCGAAGGCGCGATGGAAGGTGACGCCGAGCGGCCCGGCCGCGGCGATCAGCTCGCGCATCGTCGCCGTGTCCACCTCGCCGTTTGCGGTGAGCGCGCCGAGCACCACGCCGTCGCAGCCCAGGCGCACGCACTGCTCCACGTCGCGACGCATCGCCTCCACTTCCGCCGCGTCGAACACGAAATCGCCGACCCGCGGACGGATCAGCACGTACAGCGGAATCCGCAACCGATCGCGCACCGCCGCCAGCGTGCCGAACGACGGCGTCAGCCCACCGCCATCCAGGCCGCCGCACAGCTCCACCCGCATCGCCCCACCGTCCTGCGCGGCCAGCGCCGAGCCGATCGCATCGGCGGCCACCTCCAGGCCCATCGGCACCATCGCGCTCATGCCGCCGGCGCCGCGAAATGGCTCTGCCCGGGCAGCAGCAAATCCTGCCGCTGCGCATCGCAGACCGCATAACTGAAACCGGGCTGGATCGCGAACGCACCGACTTCCCCGCGCTTGTTCATCGCCAGGAACCCGACTTGCAGATCGTGGGTGAGTTCCGGCTTGCGCCGCACGATGCGCATCACCACCTCGCGGCAGGCCTCGGCCGGACTCTTGCCCTGCCGCATCATCTCCACCACCGCAAAACTGCCGACGTTGCGGATCACCTCCTCGCCGACGCCGGTTGAGGTCGCCCCGCCCACCTCGTTGTCGACGTACAGCCCTGCCCCGATGATCGGGCTGTCGCCGACCCGGCCGTGCATCTTCCAGGCCATGCCGCTGGTGGTGCAGGCCCCGGACAGATTGCCGTGCGCATCCAGCGCCAGCATGCCGATGGTGTCGTGGTTGTCCTTGCCGCCGGGCAGCGTGCCGCGGCGATAGGCACGGTTCTCGATATTGGCCTCGGGCGCGTAGTGGGAGGTCTTCAGCCACTCCTTCCACGCCTGTTCCGACTCAGGCGTGAGCAGCTTGGTGCGCTCGAACCCCTGCGCCAGCGCGAACTGCAGCGCGCCATCGCCGACCAGCATCACATGCGGCGTCTTCTCCATCACCCGCCGCGCCACCGAGATCGCATGCACGATGTCCTCCAGCGCCGCGACCGACCCGCAGCCGCCGGTGTGATCCATGATGCAGGCATCCAACGTAACCCGCCCATCCCGGTCCGGATAGCCGCCCAGTCCGACCGTGTGATTGTCCGGATCGGCCTCCGGCACCCGCACCCCGACCTCGACCGCATCCAGCGCCGCCCCACCGCGCGACAGCACCTGCCATGCCGCCTGGTTGGCGGCGACGCCGAAGTCCCAGGTGGAGATCACCCGTGCTGCGCCGTGTGGCAAGGGGCCGACGCCGGCCTTGGCTTGCGCCTTGGCCACGGCGGCGTGTGCGCCAGGAAGCACACCGCCCAACCCGGCGGCCAGGGCGCCGAAGGCGGCGGTTTTCAGGAAGTGGCGGCGTTGCGGCATGGGAGGCTCCGGCGTTGCGAGGGCGCGCGGGAGGGGGCGCGTGGCCTTACATCATGCGGCAGAGCGGGATGGGATTGAATGGCCTGCTGGTGTCAGGGAGTAACTTGGCCCGCTCGCTCCTGCAGGATTGCGTGGAAGCAGGCCTGGCCTTTCATCAGACTCGAGGGCGTGTCCCCATAGTCGTCCTGCAAGTTGATATCGGCGCCATGCCTCAGAAGAAGTTTGGCAACCTCAGGATGGCCCCATCTGACAGCATAGTGAAGAGGCGAAGAACCAATACCGCCTTTGATGTCGATGTTTTTTACGAACGGGATAAAAATCTCGACCACCTTAAGATCACCATTCATTGCCGCAATGTGCAACGGCGTATCGCCATCCATCCCGGGACTCTCAGGTCCGCTTACCTCGCAATCCTCGAACATTGCCAGCTGCCTGAAAGTGGAAAGCGCAGCCTCCAAATCATACGAGCCATTCATTTACTACGCCCACGCTGATAACCACAAAGCTTTCACCGCCAATGTAAGGCCCGATGATCAGTATTCATCCATCGAAACGATGATGGTCCGCGCATAGCCCTCGAAATCAAGATAGAGATGCGCTGGCCGTGGATGCCGGGAGAGTTGGCCGATGAGGTCGGCAAGATGACGGGCAGCATCCTCGCCGATGCGCCAGATGACGCCGATAGGCGAGTCGCTCGCTGTTGAGGCGCAGGGTAACTCGTGTCGCTGCAACATGATTTCTACACCCTCGCATGATGGCACTATCGAGGACACAAGCATCTGCTCTGGACGTGAGATCCAAGCATGGAGGCCTGCACTAAATGACTGCATATCCAACGCAGACCCCATGACGATCAATACATTGGCACTTTTGAAATCATCCCGAAATTCAGTTCGCATTGTGGCCACGTGCCGCAGAAGTCCGCCTCAGTCAACTCGTATTTGAGCATGCACTTCATTGCAACCAAAAAAAGCGAAAACTTTATAGCTTTTTCACGCTTTAACCCAAGGCCTAAAATATATAAAGGCCGCCATTACTGCCACAAGCAACCCATCAAGCACAAGCAACCACATATCATGCAGAGGCGTTCCACTCGCATACATCATCTTGGCAATGGCCGCTCCAGATAAGCAACCAATCAATGGCGGCAAAATAACTGCCCCATACTTCATCTTCATAGAAAAATGCAGAGTGAGAAGACCTAATATTAAAACTATAGGCAATGACAAAAAGTACCAAGCACCAAAAATAACAACCGCATGAAGAAAACTTTCAGACTGACTAGGAGTTACAGCAAGTGCAACACCCCCCGGCATGAGGGCAGCAACGAGAAGCGATAGAGTCGCCCTGCGTACATCCATAGCTAAGAACATCCGCAACTAGGTGAATTTTCGTCAATAAATCCCTGCATTTGATCTCCCCACACGAGCTCATTTACGACCCAATTGATCATTGCACCATTCATACTTTTGTCATGCTGAACAGAGCTCGTGCCCTCCCCATAGGTATGAGCAACTCCGTTAGTGACCGTACGCGCAACGTAACCAGGATCAAAAAAACTACCTGGAGCAGTAATGTTCACAACTACGGGCTGGCCAGTCCGCAAATCGGTCGTCAAATAGCTAGTTACAAAATTAGAAACAGGCAAGTAAGGAACTCCAGCGTCGTTCCTCTTTGTCCCAGATGATGTAGCAGGCCTAGCATTAGGTGATGGAGTCGGATGCTTTATGAGGTCCTGCATTACGCCGTTCGCATTCGCACATCCTATTTTGCGCCTGACGTCATAATGATGGTACATCCACTCGCTGCCGTTAAAATCCTTCCAACCAGGGGGAGTTGGCAAGCTAAAAGAAGGACCACCAGGATAATCACAGCGCGTGGTACCGTTTACTGAGCTACAGGCTAGCCCCATGGGATCGATAGAGGCCATCGGCCTTGAGCCGATGTAGCCATAAGTCGAAATCCCGCCATTTAACCCAATCGGATCACTCTGCACATACCGCCCAGTGCCGGACTCGTAGTCACGGAAGTAGTTCTGGTTAAGCCCGCTCAACGCGTCATAGCGCTGACCCGGGAACCGCATATCGAATACGAAGGCAGTGCCATCCTTGTCCGGGTCCTGATCCGGCGCGGTGGTGCCGAAGGCTTCGCCCTTCAGGTCCCAGCGCCAGATCGCCACGTCGCGGACCGGGTCGATCACCGCGCGGGGGGTGCCCAGATGGTCCGGTTGCACGTAGCGCAGCGTGGTCTTGGCCAGCACGCCCACCGGCAGGTCATCCAGCCAGATCGCCTGCTGCACGACCGCGCCATTGTTGTCGTAGTCGCCCAGCCAGTGGCCGCTCTCGTCGTACAGCGTGTAGACGTTGGTCTTGCCCACTCGCCGCACCTGCTCGCCGCGGCCGTTGTAGGCGTAGTTCGCCACGGTGGTACCACTGCGCTTGACCTGTGTCAGCCGGCCATTGGCGCCATATACGTACTGCACGGCCGTGCCGCCGATCGCGGTGGTGTTGCCAGCCGCGTCATAGCTGCGCGCGGTACCGGCCACACTGCTCAGGCGGTGGCTGGTGGTCGGATAGCTGTAAGTCTGCGTAGTGGTATTGACCTTGGCGCTGAGGCGGTTGCCGGTGGCGTCGTAGGTATAACCATCGATCACCGTGTCGGTCGGGCCGTCCTTGAACGCGGTCAGCCGGCCCAGCGGGTCGTAGTCCAGTTTGATGACCGGTGCGGTGTTGCCCGGTGCGGTCAGCGCGCTGAGGTTGCCGACCGGGTCGAAGGCGAAGCCCACCGCCAGGCCGTCGCTACGGGTGTCGTTGACCGCCAGCGGGCGGTAGTCCTGATCCAGCACGCGCTGCATCGGACGGCCGTTGCCGTAGGTCCAGCCGGCGACCGCGCCGAACGGATAGTAGGTGGCCTGATTCAGCAGCACCTGGCGCGTGCCGCCGGGCGGAGTCACCCCGACCTCGGTGGTCTGGCCCTGGGCGTTGCGCACGTAGTCCACCACCGCCCCATCCGGGTAGGTCAGGCGGCTCAGCTGCCCTGCCTTGGTGTACGCGTAGCGGACCACGAACACCTTGCCGTTGGTGGTTTGCACCTTGCGTACCAGATCGCCGAAGCGGTCATAGCAGTAGTCGGTGCTGCCGCTGCCGTCCTGCATCCGGCTCAGGCGGCCCACCGCGTAGGTCTCGCCGCTGGCGCAGGTGCTCTGGCTGACGTCGTAGGTGTAGCTGACGTTGAGGCTGGTGGTCGGATAGGTGACCTGGGTCAGCCGGTTCAGCGCGTCGTAACCGTAGCTGGTCTTGATGTTGCGCGCATCGGTCTGGGTGGCGCGGTTGCCGGCGCTGTCGTAGGTGTAGGTGGTGCTGCCGGTGTCCGGGCTGGTGAGTTTGGTCAGGTCGCCCAGGCCGTTGTAGGCGTAGGTGGTGTCCAGGCCCTTGGGGTCAGTGACCTTGGTGAGGTTATCCAGTGCGTCGTAGCCGAACTTGGTCTCGGCGGCGATGCCGCCCACGTCCTGCAGCGTGCGCGCCAGGCGATTGAGCGGGTCGTAGTCGTTCTGGGTGGCATGACCGAGCGCGTCGGTGACGGTCTTGGTGTTGCCGTTGCCGTCGTAGCCTAAGTCGGTCGGATCGCCCTGCGCGGTGGCCTGCGTGGCCAGTTGGCCAAGCTGGTTGTAGATGCGCGACAAGGTGCGCTTGAGCGTGCCAGACGCGTCCTTGGTGTCTTCCTTGAGGCGGTTGCCGGCATTGTCCAGGGTGTAGTGGATGGTGTTGCCGGCGTTGTCGGCGATATCGGTCAGCCGATGCGCCGCATCGTAGGTGAAGCGGGTGAAGGCGCCATCGGGTTGCGTCACCTGCTTGACCAGGCCGGTCGGCCAGTAGTCGATCGTGGTGATGCGGTCGTCGCTCTCGCTGCTGTCGTCGGCCCCACGCACCTTGCTGGCGGTCAGCCAGCCGCGCGGGTGGTACGTGTAGTCAGTGACCACGCCATTGGCGTCTTTCACCGACAGCACGCGACCGGCGCCGTCGTAGGCCAAGTACTCGGTGACTTGGCCCAGCGCGTTGGTCACCTTCCACAGGTCGCCCTTGCGGTGCGGGCAGGTGGCTGCGGACGTGGCGCAGGTGCTGTCGTCGGTGGGGTAATAGGTAAAGCTGGTGGTATCGCTGACGTCGGTGCGCGCGCCATCGACCTGTTTTAGAAGTCCCAACTTCGGACAATTACTTGAACCATCAGCCAGGTCGCTATCGGTGCAATAGGTATAGGCATCCTGTCGGACACCAGCGGGCGCACTTGCCATCGAACCGCAGACATAGGCGGAAGCAGCCGAAACAGACACATCGTACTGACAGCGGAAAGTCACCCGCCCTGCAGCGTAAACTGCACGAGAAAGAGACGTTGTTCCACTCCCCTCGCTCCCTTGCTGCGCCACGACCTGATTCTCCGAGTCGCGAGTAAGGGTTTGAGATCTTTGGTAAGACGTACCAACCCCCTCAGTCACAGTGCTCGAAGAGGCACCTTGGTCATCCAAAGAATCCTGATAGCTGAATTGAGTGGAGTTCCCTAACCTATCCGTAATGGAGACGGGCCGCCCTGCATCGAAACTCATTGCCTTGGTCCCATCAGGGCCACTGATGGCTTCGATCTGGCGGAAAAGGCCTTGCCCGAACTGATATGTATAGCTCGCGCCATTAGGCTGCAAAACTTGTGCGCTACTGGCGCCAGAGTAGGTGATGGAGGTCGTTTCCACTTCCGCTCCGTTTGCATGCAGGCTGCTGCCCGCCACCCGCCCATCAGTTGCATAACTGAAGGTCGCGTATCGAACGCCATCTTCTTCAATACCAGTCAGCAGGTGCGCACGCCCCGCAGGCGCATGCCCGGACTCTCCATAACGGTAAGCTCGAACGCTTCCGTCAGAACGGGTGACGCTCACTAGATTCTGGGCAGCATCGTAATCATATTTCACGTAACTCCCATCGTCCAATGTCACCTTACCGAGAAATCCATTGCTATAGGCAAAAGTCAAGACATGCCCAAGCCCATCAATTGCCTTGACCAGATTCTCTCCTGAATATACAAAATCAATGTCAAACGCCGGAGAAGCGCTAGACTTAATGGAAGCGAGGCGCCCCTGGGCGTTATATATCCGCCGATCTCCGTTTGCCTGGACAAGAGTCCAAACACCATCGGAAGAACGCGACATCATCTCAGCCGCGTTTCTACGACCTCTATATTTACCGTCAGCCACCCTGACGAACTGCTCAAAAAATCCGTCATAGGTAACCATGTAGCTCCCACCGGAGCCTATAAGGTCAGCAAACGAATGACTCCAACCCGGCGCCATCCCCATGCCGACCTGAAGCTGCTGAACAGAGTGATAGAAGCGTTGAAAGCTTCTGCCTGCGAAGACCAAATCATCTTCCTGCCTAAACTTATCTCCAGTCGCAGGAAAGCACGGATTTGCGTTGACTGCACAAGACTTCGTCTGATCAATACCTTTTACATAGATAATTGGCGCATCAGAGTTACCACAAAGGTACGGATACTCAACCACAGACGTAGAACTTCCAGACGGACTATAGGAAGGACCGTACCCCACAACCGGCTTCAACCCTGCCGGACAAGAATAAACTCTTGTCTTTACAAGCGTAGCCTCCCGAGGAGAAGGAGTGGGATCATCCCAACCAGGGCATGAAATGCTATATTTCAACCACTTAAACCCAGGAAGATCAAAAGTGAGCATTCCAAGCCCACTATGATAAAGGATGCTCTGAACAAATGGCTCACCGTAAGCACCGGTTATACGCTCATTGGAGATTGTACAATCCGGAGAATTATAACGCATCAAATTCATCCACCCCTGCACCATCTCCGACTCAGTAGCGCAGTAATCTTTTAAGATCGGATCGGAGTTGGCCGCACAAATAGATGGCTTAGTACTGTCAGGCCCATTTCCACCAATCAAAAACCCTGGTGAACTGATATAGGATGGGGGCTGACGCTTTACCTTATACCTAATTTGGTAGGATGGCGCGGACGAATCACCGTCGGTGATGACTGTCTCATCCCTGACAAGATAAGCGCCATAAGTAAGGGCTGAACGCATTTCAGCCTCAGCCTCATCAAGCGAGCCAAAACAGGACTGATAACAATATTGCCCCACTGCCTGCGCCTCTGCCGAAGGCGGAACAAGACAGCACATCCCGCCCATAAAAATACTGAACAGGAAAGGCAAAAATCCACGCATAATCCAGCTCCATTAGAACATCAGTTCAAGAGGCATGTTCAAAAATCGACCGAGCGAAAAGATACCTTCGCAACAGTCAGCTAACCGCTTGCCGACTTCAGAAAGGTCGGCAAAAAATCCAACAGTGTTGTGTAGCAAGCAGTTTCGAAGTTATGAAACCGCCGCAAACCGCTCCACCACCATCCCCTCGATCGCCTCCAGATCCGGCAGCAACGCGCTCTGCTCGCCCAGCAGCACGCGCATGTGCACGCCGGGCGGGAGGGTTTCTTCGGAGGCGTCGGCGAGCAGGCCGTCGCGGGGGACGGAGATCAGTTGCGGGAAGGATTGGGTGAGCAGTGCCACGTACGGCAGGTCGGGGTTGCCGCCCAGGGCCTTGAGCACGACGATCTTGTTGTTGGCGGCCACGATCTCGGCGCCCAGGCCGGTCAGGCGGGCGAAGGAGACCAGAGGGACTTTCCAGCCGTACCAGGCGATCTGGCCGAGCAGCCAGTGCGGGGCGTCGGGCAGCGGTTCGACCGGCACGCGCGACATCACTTCGGCGATGGTGGCGTTGGGCAGCAGCACGCGCTCGCTGCCGGCCAGGATGAGGACACCGCGGATTTCGTCGTTGCTGGCGTAGCTGCTCATGGAGTGACTTCGTCCTGAAAGCGGAAAAAACGCGCGATACGGGCGCAGCGATGATTGGCGTGTGCCGCCTCGCTCAGCCGCTCCACCGCGCGGTCAAGGCCTGGGCCAGTTGCGCCGGATCGCCGCCGGGATGACCCTGCAGGATCAGGTGCGCGCCGGCGGCGGGGTCGTAGCAGCCATCGCCAGACTGCCCGGCCACCCAGGCGCCCTGCGCGGCCAGCGCCAGCACGGCCTCCACCTGTTGTGGGTCGCTGCCGCTGAGCAGCAGCACCGCGCTGTGCGCGGCCGGCAGGCCGGCGACCACGGAGGCGCCGGCGTCCTGGGCGACGAAGCGCAGGCCGGCCGTGCCGTGCACGCCGACGTCGTCGGGCAGGATGTAGACGTTGCCGGGAACGACCGGCTCGCCGGCCTCGGCCAACAGCACCGGCAGCGCGGACACGCGCGCGATCTGCTTGACCAGGTTGCCGTAGCGGCCGCCGTCCAGGCGCAACTGCACCAGCAGCGGCAGCGGGAAACTCTCCGGCAGCGCGGCGAGCAGGCGGCGGATCGCGTCGGGGCCGCCGATGCCGGCCATCACCAGCACCGCACCGCGCGCGGCGGCGCCTGCACCGGCGCCGCTCGTGGCCGCGGGTTCTTCGGACTCCAGCGCGACCAGCGACAGGCCCTCGGTGGAGAACTGCGGGATGTGCTGCGGCGCGCGCGGCGCGGCGGCGAGCAAGGGCGCGTCGTCGTCGACCAGCGACCAGGCACTGGCCGGCAGCGCGGCGGGTATGGCGGCGGGCGCAGCCGGTGCCGCATCGACGTGCGGCACAGCCGGCTGCGCAGACGCTTCGCTGGCAGCGGCTTCGGCGCGCGCGAACTGCAGCTCCTCGAAGCCGGGCGCGACGTCGGCCGGCGGCTGCCAGGCATACATGCCGTCTTCCGGCGCGGCCTCGGCGAAGCCGGCGGCTTCGTCGACGTGCAGGCCGATCGGTGCGTCGTCATGCAACTGCGCCGGTGTCGCCGGCAGGCCCGGCTCCGGCTGCAGGCCGGTCTCGGTCTCGCGGCCGGGGGGCAGCACATCCTGGTGGCCTTGCAGCTTGGCCGCCAGATGCCGCGCCCAGCGCTGCGCTTCCCAGCCTTCGCGGCGCGCGGCCAGTTCGGCTTCGTCGAAGATCACGGTGACGCCGGGCAGCGCCAGCGCCGCATCCAGCCGCTCCAGCGCGTCCTCGATCGCCGGCTCCAGCGCGATCAGCACCGCCGCCGGCGCAGCGTCGGACAGGGTCTGCGCGTCGATCGCACCCGGGTCGTCCTCCAGCACGATCGCCGCGCCGACCAGGTGCAGCGCTTCGCGCAGGCGCTCGCGCGCCTTGCCGGGACGGGCCAGCAACGCGACCGGCGTGGAGGTGGCGTCGCCGTCATTCGCGAACACGGGCGATCCCCAGCAGGTCGTAGACGTTGCGCATCAGATCCAACTCTTGGTAAGGCTTGCCGAGATAGCGCTGCACGCCCAGTTCGAAGGCGCGCTGGCGGTGCTTTTCGCCGCTGCGCGAGGTGATCATCACGATCGGCACGGCGGCGTAGCGCGGATCGGCGCGCATGGCGGTCGCCAGTTCGTAGCCGTCCATGCGCGGCATCTCGATGTCCAGCAGCATCAGGTCGGGCACACGCTCTTCCAGACGCTCCAGCGCCTCGACGCCGTCGCGCGCGGACACCACGTCGAAGTTGTGCCGTTCCAGCACGCGGCCGGTGACCTTGCGCATGGTCAGCGAGTCGTCGACCACCATCACCAGCGGCACGCGCCGCTGTTCGGTCGGCGCGGCCTCCACCACCGGCCGCTGCGGCTGCGCCAGGAAGCGACGCACCAGCGGGGCGATGTCGAGGATCACCACCACGCGGCCGTCGCCGGTGATGGTGGCGCCGTAGATGCCAGGCACCGAGGCGATCTGCAGGCCGACCGGCTTGACCACGATTTCGCGGTTGCCGAGCACCTGGTCGATCGCCACCGCCGCGCGCAGGTCGCCCGCGCGCACCAGCAGCAACGGCACCTGCGCCTGGCCTTCGGCGCGCGCCGGCGCCTGCCCGACCAGCGAGCCGAGGTCGTGCAGCGCGTATTCCTCGCCGCTGTAGCGGTAGCCGCCGGTACCGGCCTCGAAGCGCTCGCGGCCGATGCGGCCGATGCCGCTGACCGAGGCCACCGGCACCGCGAAGGTGGTGTCGCCGATCTGCACGAACACCGCCTGGGTGACCGCCAGGGTCTGCGGCAGGCGCAGGGTGAAGGTGACGCCCTGGCCGCGCACCGAGTGGATGTCCACCGAGCCGCCGAGCTGGCGCACTTCGTTGCGCACCACGTCCATGCCGACGCCGCGGCCGGCCAGCTGGCTGACCTGGTCATAGGTGCTGAACCCGGGCGCGAAGATCAGCGCATCTAGCTCGTCGTCGGACAGCACCGCGTCGGCGGCGATCAGCCCGCGCTGCTCGGCGCGGCGGCGGATCGCCTCGCGGTCGAGCCCGCCGCCATCATCGGCCACTTCCAGCACGATTTCCGAGCCTTCGCGGCGCAGGCGGATGGCGATGTTGCCCTCCTCCGCCTTGCCTGCGGCGCGGCGCTGTTCGGGCGTTTCCAGGCCATGCGCGACCGAGTTGCGCAGCATGTGCTCCAGCGGCGCGACCATGCGGTCGAGCACGTTGCGGTCGAGTTCGCCGTGGGTGCCTTCCAGGCTCAGGTGCACGTGCTTGCCGGTCTCGCTGGCGGCCTGGCGCACCACGCGCCGCAGCCGCGGCACCAGGCCGTCGAACGGCACCATGCGCGCGCGCATCAGCCCGTCCTGCAACTCGGAACTGACGCGCGACTGCTGCTGCAGCAGGCCGTCGTACTGCCGCGCCAGGTCGTCGAGCACGCCCTGCAGGCCGCCCAGGTCGGCCGCGGACTCGTTGAGCGCGCGGCTGAGCTGCTGCAGCGTGGAGAAGCGGTCCAGCTCCAGCGGGTCGAAGCTCTGCTCGGCCTGATCCTGTTCGCGCTGGTAGCGGGCGACGATCTGCGCCTCGGTTTCCAGGTCCAGGCGCCGCAATTGGTCGCGCAGACGCGCATTGGTGCGGTCCAGTTCGGCCATCGCGCCGCGGAACGCACCCAACTGCTGCTCCAGCCGCGAGCGGTAGATCGCCACTTCACCAGCGTGGTTGACCAGGCGGTCGAGCAGGTCGGCGCGCACGCGCACCTGTTCCTGCATCGGCCGGGCGATCGTCGACTCTTCGTCGAGCGTGCCCTCCACCGGCAGCGGTGCCGACAGCGGCGCCGCCACCGCCGCCAGGGCCGCGGCAGCCTGCGTGTCCTCGGTCGCCGCGACCGGCGCCGCAGCGGCGGTGTCGACATCGCCGATGGCGGCAGGCGCCTGCCCATGCGCGCGCGCGTCGAACGCGCCGATCAGGTCCTGCGGCATCGCCACCGCGCGGTGGTTGCCGGTCAGGGTCAGCAACTGGTGCAGGCGGTCGAAGCCACGCTCCAGCAACTGCACGTCCTGGCGGTCGAGTTCGGTGCGATGCGCGGCCACCACCTCCAGCAAGGACTCGATGCCATGGCCGAGATCGCCGATGGCATTGATGCCGGCCATGCGCGCGCCGCCCTTGAGCGTGTGCAGGTCGCGCTGCAGACCGCCGAGCACGTCGCGGTCCTGTGGCGCGGCGCGCAACTCGGCGATCAGGCGATCGCAATGGTCGAGCAGGTCCTTGCCTTCGTCGACGAAGATATCGACCAGTTCGCGATCGAGGTCGGCGAAGTCCAGCGGCCCCAGATCGACGGCCGACAGATCGGTCCGCGCGGGATCGGCCGCGGCCTGCACTGCGTCGGTATCGGACGGCGCGGGTGCGGTGGCCTCCGGCGCGTGCTGGTGGTGTTCTTCGTGGATATCGCTGGCGGACGCCGTGTCGGCATCGGCCGCCGTGGTCGTGTCGCCCTGACCGACGGCGTCCTCGGGCGCGTGGTGCGCTTCGTCGGATGCCACGGGATGCGCGTCCGACGCCGCTTCGCCGTCGGACGGCGTCGCGTGCACGGCATGCTCCGCTTCGGCGTCGTCGTCGTGCGGCGCGCCATCACCCGCATCACCGGTCGGCGCGACGTGTTCCGCATCCGCTTCGGCGTGTTCGCCTACCGCGTCGGAGGCGAGAGACGCCGCATCGCCCTCGTGCGTTGCGTCCTCCAGATGCGCTGCGGCATCCGGTGTCGTGTCGCCGTGCTCGGCGGCGGACTCGGTATCGTCGTTGGCCGAGGCCACGCCATCGTGGCGCCAGCCGCTCGACGGCGCCAACGGCTGCTGCTGCAAGCCGAGCGCAGGGGCGTCCTCGTTGAGATGCTGCTCGTGCGCTTCAGCGGTGTCGTCCGCAGGCGCGGGCGCGTCGGCGGCGCCATGCGCGGCCGCTTCATCCGCCGCCTGTTCCTGCGCATGTGCGTCGTGGATGTCGTCGGCCGGCGTTTCGGTCGCCTGGTCCGCGGCATCGCCGTCGACTGCCCTGTGATCCGGCGCCTGCGCATCGTGCGCGTGCTCGGCGTCATCCTGAGTGGCGTCTGCTTGCGCATCGGCCGCGTGGCCTTCGGCAGCGCCGTCGACCGCCGGGTGATCGGATGCCTGCGCATCCTGCGCGTGTACGATCGTGTCCTGCGTCGCGTCGGCCTGTTCCTCGGCCTGGCGATCCTCGGAATCGTGCGCTTCGCCTTCGTGCGACGGTGCCTGTGGTTCCTGCACGTCCGTCGGCGTGTCGATCAGGGCATCGACGGCGGCCGCATCGGCCGTCGCGTCCGGCGCCGCAGCCGCATCCAACGCGTCCGGTGCGGGATCGTCCGACACCTGCTCGGCGCTCAGCGGCGCCTCGACCGTCAACGCGTCGAGCTGGCCGTCCTGCGCCAAGGCCGCCTGTTCCTCGGCATGGACTGCATCCTGCGATGCCGCCGGTTCCTCGACCGGGGGCGCGTCCTGAGCCGACGCCTGATCCTGCGTGGACGCCGGTACCTCTTCCGCAGACGGTGCGACTGCCGCATCTGCATGGACGTCGCCCTCGCCTACCTGGCCAGCCGCCTCGTCCGCTGGCAGCGTCTCGTGCAGATGCCCGGCATCGCCGAGGAACGCCGACAGATCGTCGGCCGCGGTGAGTTCCACCGCCTGCACGGCCTGCTCATCCAGGCCTGCCTCGGCCGGTGCCGGCGCGGACAGGTCTTCGTCGTCCTCGTCGTGCGCGATCGGCGGCCACTGCACTTCCGGCAGGGTCTCCACCAGCGCGCGCAGGCGCTGCGACAGCTCGGTGAACGGCGGAATCACCGGCGACGGCGCCTGCAGTTCCGCGATGGTGTCGGCAACGGCGCGCGCCGACTCCTCGAGCGCGCGCACGCCTTCGGCGGTCGGAACGCTGCCGGACGCCAAGGCGCGCTTGACATAGCTCTCGGCCGGGCCAGTGACCGCGGTGATCTCCGGCACGTCGGTCATCGCGAACGCGCCGCTCATGGTGTGCACCGCGCGCAGCAGCGCTTCGGTCGCGGGCTGCGGTGCGTCCTGCAGCCAGGCGTGCACGGTCTCCAGATGGGTGGCGACCTCGGCTTCGAGGATCTCGCGCAGCACGCTGTCCACCGACGCCGGCGTGCCCGCGCGCGGTGCGGCGCTCGCCTGCGGCGTGGCGAAATAGAACGCGTCCTCGCCGGCGGCGATGCGCTCGGCCACGGTCTGGATCGCGTCCAGGTCGGCCTGCACCGTGCCGTTGCCACGCAGCGCGGCATTGAGCTGCGGCAGCACCGCGTAAGCCTGCTCGACCATGGCCACCACCGCCGGACTGGCCGGGCGCGAGCCGTCGAGCACGCGATTCAGCATGCTCTCGATCTTCCAGCTGAACTCGCCGAGCACGCGCGCGCCGACCAGGCGGCCGCTGCCCTTCAAGGTGTGGAACACGCGGCGGATCGGCCGCAGGCTTTCGGTATGGGCAGGCGCGGCGCGCCAGGCCGGCAGCAGCGTGCCGAGATTGACCAGTTCCTCGTCGAATTCCTCGAGGAACACGGCGCGGATCTCGTCGTCGATCTCGCCATCGCCGTCGATGAAGCCAGTCTCTAGGGCAGGCGTTGCGGTAGCGGGCGCGGCACTCGCCTCCGCGCTGGCGGGCGTTGCGGCCGCGGACTCGCCGCTGCTCGCGGCAGAAGTCACATCGAACTGCGCGGCGGCAGCTTCCAGGTCGGCGAGGAACGCGGCTTCCGCGTCCGACACCGGCGCAGCGGTGGCCGCGTGTTCCGGCGCCGGTTCGGGCGCCGCAGGTTCCTCGGACTCCAGCGCGGCATGCTCCGGCGCCGATGGCGCATCGGCCACAACATCGATGTGCGCTTCCTCGCCGATGGCGGCAAGGTCGGCATCGACATGCGCCTGGTCATCGAGGGAAGCGTGAGGCGCGGTCTCGTGTGCGGCGTCGCTGGTGGCAACCTCCGCGGTCTCGGCCGGGCTCGCGTGCGCGGCGTCTTCGGCGTCGGCAGCGGCGTCCTCGAAAGGCTCAGCCGCTCCTGCCGCGTCGAGGCGCTCGCCGTGCGCAATATGGGCGCCCGCGTCGGCCAGCGCATCCGCATCCGACGGCAGCGCGGACGCGGCTTCCTCGTCATGCGCGGCCGGGGTGGCGTGCCAGTCGAGCGTGTGTACTTCGTCGTCTGCCGTGTTCGGCGCGTCGGCGAACGCCGGCGCGTCTTCCAGTTCGATGACCAGCGGCGGCGTGGCGGCGTCGGTGTGTTCTGCCGCGGCGGGCGTGTCGACGATGATCAGGTTGGGATCGTCGTGCTGGCTAAGCTCGGCGAACGCAGCCGACCCATCGGCCTGCGCCTCGTCGTGGTACTCGGCGGCCACCGGATCGAAGCCGGTGACCTCGGAAGCGGCTGCCACGTCGTCTTCCCGCGCGAACGCCGGAGGCGTCTGCGGCCGCAACGCATCCTGTTCCAGCACCAGGGAATCGAGACTGATGTGCAGCGGCTCGGCGGTGCCGGTCCAGCTGTCCTGCTCGGCCGCGACCGGATCGAAGCTGAGCGCCTGCGATGGCGCGACAGGTTCCTGCTCGTGCGCATCGCCAGCGGCGTCAGCGTCAGCGTCAGCGGGCGCGGAGGCATGTTCGGCGGCGGTGTCGGGCTCGTCCGTCGCCAGGCTCCACTGCGGTGCCTGCGGTGCGGACGGCGTGTCCTGCGTGCGCGACGTCGTCTCCGGCGCGGCCTCGGCCGGCGCCAGATCCCAGGCCGGCACGGCCGGTGCGGCGATGGACGGTGGCGACGCAGGTTCGGCCATGCGGTCGGCAACCACCGGAGGCGCGGCCTCGGCCGACTCGGCAGAGTCGCTTGCACTCGGCAACACGCCGGGCGCGGCCGGCGCGGTGTCGGGCAGCGGCCAGTAGCGCAGCGCTTCCAGGCTGCTGCGGGTGATGTCGAGGATCTCCTCGCGCCCGGGGCGGCGCTCGCGCAAGGCTTCCAGGTAGTACTCGAGGCTGGCCATCGCGTCGGCTAGGGTGTCGAGCTGGCGGCCGCTGGGCACGCGGCGCTTGCCGATCAGTTCGGTGGCGACATAGCGGCGCACGCCTTCCAGGTAGTCGGCCGGCTGCGGCAGTTCCAGCATGCGCAACGCCCCGGCGACCTCGCCGAGCAGGCGCGGCACTTCGTCCAGGCGCGCATGGTCCCAGTTGGTCTCGATGAAGGCGACGAAATGCTCTCGGGCGCTGCCGAAGTTGGCAATGGCCTCGTGCGCCAGCACTTCCACCGTGCGCCGCGCCTCGGCGGCGCTGGCGTCGTCGTGCACGTCGCCGCCGGCGCCCAGGTAGGCGACCTGGTCGTCGAGCGAGGCGTCCACGTACAGCAGCGCGCCGGCGATATCCAGCAGCAGGCCTTCGTCAGCCGCGCGGGCGCCGTCGACGATGCTGCGCAGCGCATCGCGCTGCTGCACCACCACGCTGCGCGCCACGCCCAGGCCCATCACGCCCAAGGTGTCGGCGACGCTGCCCAGTTCGTCGACCTGGGTCTGCAGCGCGGCGACGTCGCCGCCGGTGCGCAGGTGCAGGTCCAGCGCGTCCTTGACCCGCAGAAGTTCTTCCTTGATCGCGGTGCCGACGGTGTCGAGCAGTTCGCGGTTGCGGCCGGCGAGACTGCCGCGCGCATGGTCCAGTTCGGCCTCGGTGGCGGCGGCGGCGTCAGGGGCCAGCGCGAACAGCGCGCCCTCGCTGAGGCCGGCTTCGCCGCGCGCGGCGCGGATCTCGTTGAGCAAGGGCAGCAGCACGATCGGAATGTCGCGATGGCCGTCCTGCAGGCGCTCCAGGTAGTCGGGCAACAGCACGGTGCCGCGCATCAGCGTCGCGCAGGCCTCGTCGCGGTCGGCCGCCTGGCCGTGCTGCACCGCCGTGGCGAGCAGTTCCAGTTCCTCGGCCACCATCGCCGGCGCGTACAGCTCGACCATGCGCAAGGTGCCCTGCACCTGGTGCAGGTAGCCGGCGCAGAAGCGCATGCGGCCGGTGTCGGCCGGCTCCTCGACGAAGGCTTCGATCTCACCGCGGACCTGGCGCAGGGTCTCGTCCAGTTCCGGCTTGACCCAGCCCAGCGCGGCATGGCTCATCGCATCGCGCAGCGCGCTCATCGCCGCGTCCCCGCGGCCGGGCACGCGCCGCGCCGCGCGAGCGCGGCGACGGAGTGCGGGAGTTGTTCACGGTACGTCATGTGCGCTTCCTTCCACCCGGTTCCGGCCCGCTTACGCCGGCAGCTTGAAGTCGGCGACTGAGCGCCGCAGGTCCGCCGCCAGTTGCGCCAGGCGGCCGATCGATTCGGCGGTCTGTCCCGCGCCTTGCGAGGTCTGTCCGGTGATCTGCCGGATCACGTCCATCGTCTGGGTGATGTCGATCGCCGCCGCCGACTGTTGGTGCGCGGCGATGGAGATGTTCTTGATGAGGGTGTTGAGTGCGTTGGACACGCGCTCGATCTCGGTCAGCGCGGTGCCGGCGTCCTCGGCCAGGCGCGCGCCGGACACCACTTCGGAGGTGGTCTGCTCCATCGAGCTGACCGCTTCGTTGGTGTCGGCCTGAATGGTCTGCACCAGGCCCTCGATGCGGCGGGTGGCGCCGGAGGTGCGTTCGGCCAGGCGCTGCACTTCGTCGGCGACCAGGGCGAAACCGCGACCGGCCTCGCCGGCCGAGGCGGCCTGCACCGCGGCGTTGAGCGCCAGGATGTTGGTCTGCTCGGAAATGTCGTTGATCAGTTCCACGATCGAGCCGATCTCCTGGGTCGATTCGCCCAGGCGCTTGATGCGCTTGGAGGTCTCCTGGATCTGGTCGCGGATCTGGTCCATGCCCTGGATGGTCTCGCGGACCACGCCGGCACCCTCGGCCGCGATCACCACCGAGCGCTGCGCCACTTCCGCCGACTCGGTGGAGTTGCGCGAGACCTGCTCGATGCTGGCGGCGATTTCGTTGATGCGCACCGAGGCCGAACCGATCTGCTCGGCCTGGTGGCCCGCCGCCTCGGCCAATTGCCGCGCGGTGGCCTGGGTTTCCTCGGTGGACACGGCGACCTTGGCCGAGGTGTCGTTGATGGTGGTCACCAGGTGACGCAGTTCGTCGACGGCGTAGTTGATCGCGTCGGCGATGGCGCCGGTCATGTCCTCGGTGACCGAGGCCTTGACCGTCAGGTCGCCTTCGCCGAGCGAGCTGATTTCGTCGAGCAGGCGCATGATCGCCTGCTGGTTGCGGCTGTTGTATTCCACCTGGGTCTGCAGGCGGATTTCCTGCTCGCGGCTGCGGCTGCGCACCGTGGTCCAGACGAAGCCGATGATCGACAGCAGCGCCAGCAGGCCGGACACCACGCCCAGCCAGAAGTTCGGGAACAGGCGGGTGTCGCGGGCGGAGCCGAACGCGGAGAACGCATCGAACAGCTTCTTGCTGTCCTCCAGCATCTTGCCCGAGCCGGCGGTCAGCGCCGCGGCGGCGGATTGGGCGGCGAACAGGCTGCGCGAGCTGCCCTGCAGCGCGTCCAGGTCCTTCTTCATCTCCGCCCACTGCGCCTGCGACTGCTCCAGCGCGGCTAGGGCGGCAGCGTTGCGCACCGGGGCGATGCCCAGTTCCTCGTTGCCGTTGCGCAGGCCCTCGAGCATCTGCCCGAACACCACCGCGTCGCGTGCCAGCGCGTCGCCGGCGCTGGCCGCACCGCGGCCGCCGGCGCGCATTTCGGTGACGCGGCGGGCCATGGTGCCGGCCACCACCACCTGCTGCAGGGTGTTGTAGATCTGCGCGGCGGGGGCGCCGCCGACGGTCATCGCGCGCACCACCTCGTTCAACTGCGCCTGCAGCTGCGGCACGCCGCCGACGAAGCGGTCGGCATTGCCGGCCAGCGCCAGCACCGCCGGCTCGCTGTCCACCACCTGCTGCGCGTTCTTGGCCAGCGGCGCCCAGGTGGCGTCGAGGGCCTGCAGGGGTCCGGACACGTTGGTCTCGTTGGCGTAGCGTGCGTTGAGCTCGGCGACGGTGCTCTCCACCTTCGCCTTGGTCTGCTTGAACTGCTTGTAGGTCTCGGCGTTGCCGGACACCGCGTCGCGGGCCTGGTTGGCCAACTGTTGCGACAGCACCTGCAGGTCGGCCGCGCCGGTGCTGGCGCCGGCCAGGCGGTTGCCCTGCCAGGTGGCCACGCCGGTGTTGGCGCCGAACACGACCAGCGACAACGCCAGCAGGCCCAGCCAGAAACTCGTGCCCACGCTGCCGAGCTTGCTGGCCTTGCGGGCGTCCGGAGCAGTACTCATGATGCGACCTCGGTCTTCGATGCGGAGGCAGCGCGCGCGCTCAGGCGGCGGCTTGCCGGAATTCGGGAGTGCGCGACAGCAGCGACAGCGAGAACACGCCCCAATCCTGGGCGTCGCCGCGGAAGGCGCGGTCGATGAAGTGCGCGTAGCGGCCCTGGGCCAGATCGCCCGGCTCCACCGCCTGCGCCTCGGTGAAGCTGCGCTGGCCGAACAGTTCGTCGATGGTCAGGGCCACGTCGCCGCCGCTCTGGCGCATGATCAGCACGCGCTGGCCTTCCTGCAGCGCGGTGCGCTCGCCTTCCAGGAACTGCTTCAGGTCGACCACCGGGAACAGGTTGCCGCGCAGGTTGCCCACGCCCAGCAGCCACGGCTGCGCGCCCGGCACCGGGGTGACCGGCGGCATGCGCACGATCTCCACCACTTCGCGGAAGTCCGAGACCAGGTGGCGCGTGCCGACGCGGTAGCCGACGCCGCGCCAGACGTCGTCGTCGAAGGCGCGTTCGGGCATCTGCACGGCGTGCGCCAGGCTGCGCCGCTCGTAGGCCTCGAGAATGTCGAAGGGCGAACGCATGTCAGCCCACCAGCTGGTTGATGCGGGCGATCAGCTCGTCCTCGCGCGGCGGCTTGACGATGTAGTCGGTGGCGCCCTGGCGCATGCCCCAGACCTTGTCGGTCTCCATGCTCTTGGTGCTGATGATCAGCACCGGGATGTGCCGGGTGGCCTCGTCGCGCGACAGCGCGCGGGTGGCCTGGAAGCCGCTCATGCCCGGCAGCACCACGTCCATCAGCACCAGGCTCGGCGCCTGCTCGCGCACCAGCTTGATCCCGTCCTCCGCATTGTCGGTGGACAGGACCTGGTGCCCGGCTTTTTCCAGCCATTGCGTGAACACCGCCCGGTCGGTCGGTGAGTCCTCGATCAACAAGATACGGGCCATGCTGCCTTTCCCCCTGGTCAGGCGTTGACGTATGTACGGATCGCGCCCAGCAGCTCTTCGCGTGTAAAGGGTTTGGTGAGGTACTGCTCGGACCCGACGATGCGCCCGCGCGCCTTGTCGAACAGGCCGTCCTTGGAGGACAGCATGATCACCGGCGTGGCCTTGAACAGCTGGTTGCCCTTGATCAGCGCGCAGGTCTGATAGCCGTCCAGCCGCGGCATCATGATGTCCACGAAGATGATCTGCGGCTGCTGATCGGCGATCTTGGCCAGGGCCTCGAAGCCGTCGGTCGCCGTCACCACTTCGCACCCTTCGCGCTTCAGCAACGTTTCGGCGGTACGACGGATTGTTTTCGAATCGTCGATCACCATCACCCGCAAGCCTGCGAGTTCCCCACCCGCAGTCGTGTTTTCACTCATCACTTGCCCCCAAGCGCGCGACGCTTCATCGGATCCGGCTTCGCTGCGAAACGACATGTATCCCAAGACCCGCTGCGACTGTCAAGGCCGCCGCGACGGGTCCGCGTTGAACCGCGTAACAGCACAAACTATGTCACAGTTTGGCGGATGACGTGCGACACCGTGCGACCGCGCCGGACGCCCGGTGCGCGGCGCCCCCGCCGACCCGCTACCATCTTCCGCTCAGCCCCACAGGTGCCCCCATGCCGTTCGATGTCATCGTGGTGATGGATCCCATCGCCAGCATCAAGATCGCCAAAGACACGACCTTCGCGATGCTGCTGGAAGCGCAGCGCCGCGGGCATCGCCTGCACTACGTGCGCCCCGGCGGGCTGACCCTGCGCGACGGCCGCGCGCTGGCCCAGGCCGCGCCGCTGCGGGTGCGCGACGACAAGGCCGGCTGGTTCGAGCTGGACGCGTTCGTCGAACTGACCTTCGGCCCCGGGCAGGTGGTGCTGATGCGCAAGGATCCGCCATTCGATTCGGAATTCCTGTACGACACCCACGTGCTCAGCGTGGCCCAGCGCGCCGGCGCGCAGGTGGTCAACGACCCGCAGGGCCTGCGCGACTTCAACGAGAAGCTGGCGGCCCTGCTGTTCCCGCAATGCTGCCCGCCGACCCTGGTCAGCCGCGACGCCGCCACGCTCAAGGCCTTCGTGCTGGAACACGGCCAGGCGGTGCTGAAGCCGCTGGACGGCATGGGCGGGCGCTCGATCTTCCGCAGCGGCACCGGCGACCCCAACCTCAACGTGATCCTGGAGACGCTGACCGACGGCGGGCGCAAGCTGGCCCTGGCGCAGCGCTTCATCCCGGACATCAGCGCCGGCGACAAGCGCATCCTGCTGGTTGACGGCGTGGCGGTGGACTACTGCCTGGCGCGGATTCCGCAGGGCGACGAGTTCCGCGGCAACCTGGCCGCCGGCGGCCGCGGCGAAGGCCGCCCGCTGAGCGAGCGCGACCGCTGGATCGCTTCCCAGGTCGGCCCGGAGATGAAGCGGCGCGGCATGCGCTTCGTCGGCCTGGACGTGATCGGCGACTACCTCACCGAGGTCAACGTCACCAGCCCCACCTGCGTGCGCGAACTGGACGCGCAGTTCGGGCTCAACATCGCCGGGCTGCTGTTCGACGCCATCGAGGCCTACCCGGCGCGATGAGCGCGGCCGCCGCGACGCCCGCGCCGCGTATCGGCGAGCGCGAACGGCTCAGCGCCACCCTGGTGCTGTCGCTGATCGTGCACGGGCTGCTGATCCTCGGCGTGGGCTTTGCGATCGACGACGACGCACCGCTGGTGCCGACCCTGGACGTGATCTTCAGCCAGACCAGCACGCCGCTGACGCCGAAGCAGGCCGACTTCCTGGCCCAGGCCAACCAACAGGGCGGCGGCGACCACGACACGCCGCAGCGCCCACGCGACAGCCAGCCGGGCGTAGTACCGCAGCGCCAGGACGGCCTGGCCCCGCAGGCGCTGCGCGCGCAGACCGCGGCCGCCGCACCGGAACCGACCCCGCGCGTGGTCAGCAGCGCGCGCGGCGAGCAACCGCTGCCGTTGGCGCAGACCCAGCCGCGCACCGACGAGCCGCAACGGCCGGTGGACGCGCAGCGCGAACAGCGCGATGCCGAGATGGCGCGGCTGGCCGCCGAAGTGCACCTGCGCTCGGAGCAGTACGCCAAGCGCCCCAACCGCAAGTTCGTCTCCGCCAGCACCCGCGAATACGCCTACGCCAACTACCTGCGCGCCTGGGTCGACCGCGCCGAGCGCGTCGGCAACCTCAACTACCCCGACGAAGCGCGGCGGCGCCGGCTTGGCGGCCAGGTGGTGATCAGCGTCGGCGTGCGCCGCGACGGCAGCCTGGAAAGCAGCCGCATCCTGCGCTCCAGCGGCGTCCCCATGCTCGATGCCGCCGCACTGCGGATCGTGCAACTGGCGCAGCCGTTCCCGCCGCTGCCGCGCACCGACGACAACGTCGACATCCTGCAGGTGACCCGCACCTGGGTGTTCCTGCCTGGCGGCAGCCTGGTCGACGATCGTTGAGCGGCATGCAGATCGCCCCTCTCCCCCCGGGAGAGGGGTTGGGGTGAGGGTACGGCGCGCAGCGTCTCGTAAAGTTCTGACGCACGAGGCTTCACCCGCACCCTCATCCGCCCCTTCGGGGCACCTTCTCCCGGCGGGAGAAGGGAGAAGCGCTGCCCCTCTCCCACCGGGAGAGGGGTTGGGGTGAGGGTCGGCGCGCAGCGTCTCGTGGTGTTTGGGTGCACGAGGCTCCGCCCGTACCCTCATCCGCCCCTGCGGGGCACCTTCTCCCGGTGGGAGAAGGGAGAAGCGCTAGCCCCTCTCTCACCGGGAGAGGGGTTGGGGTGAGGGTACGGCGCGCAGCGAGTCGCGAAGTTCGGGTGCACGAGGCTTCGCCCGTACCCTCATCCGCCCCTTCGGGGCACCTTCTCCCGAGGGGAGAAGGAAAGGCGCTAGCCCCTCTCCCACCGGGAGAGGGGTTGGGGTGAGGGTCGGCGCGCAGCGAGTCGCGAAGTTCGGATGCACGAGGCTTCGCCCGTACCCTCATCCGCCCGTTCGGGGCACCTTCTCCCGATGGGAGAAGGGAGAAGCGCTGCCCCTCTCCCCTCGGGAGAGGGGTTGGGGTGAGGGTAAAGCCGCACGCAGCCCGGCGAAGAAGGACATAACCATTGGTGCCGCCGACATAACGACGCGGCATTTCTGTGATGGCGTCCTATTAAGGTTAATGGAGCGGGGGAACGTTACCGCGCACACCGCATCATCCAGGACGGGCGGATTCGAGTCGGCGCGGCGGGCCCCCGTCCCCACCACCCGAGTCGCCTTCCGCATGCACAATCATCGCTCCCTCCGCAGGCCCGCCCTGCTCGCCCTGGCACTGAGTGCCGCCCTCGCCCTGCCGCCGGCCCAGGCCCAGTCCACCACCGGCGCCGTCGCCGGCCAGGCGCCCGCCGACACCCAACGCATCCTGGTGCGCAGCGACAGCGGCCTCAGCCGCGAGGTCGCCGTGGACGCGCGCGGCCGCTACAGCGTCGGCCAGTTGCCGCTTGGCACCTACACCATCATCGCCAAGGGCGCCGACGGCAGCGTGCTGGGCAGCCGCGACGGCGTCGGCCTCACCGTCGGCGGCGTCACCGAGGTCTCCTTCGCCCCAGCCACCACCAGCCTGGCGGGCGTCCAGGTCAGTGCCGATCGCGCCGCCGCCGCGATCGACGTGAGCAGCGTGGACTCGCGCACGGTGATCAATGCCGAACAGCTGCAGCGCCTGCCGCTGGGCCGCTCGGCCGAGGCGATCGCGCAACTGGCGCCCGGCGTGGCCGGCAACAGCGGCAGCGGTACCTACATCGGCCCGACCGGCGCGCAGTTGCTCAGCTTCGGCGGCTCTTCTGCCGCGGAGAACGCCTATTACATCAACGGCTTCAACACCACCGACCCGCTGCGCGGACTGGGCGGACTGACCCTGCCCTACGGCAGCATCGACCAGTTGGAGGTCTACACCGGCGGCTACAGCGCCAAGTACGGCCGTTCCGACGGCGGTGTGATCAACGCCGTCGGCAAGCGCGGCACAAACGAATGGCATTTCGGCGGCCAGGCGACCTGGGAGCCGGACGGGCTGCGCTCCTCGCAGAAGGACGTCTACTCGCCTGGCGACGGCAGCCTGTACCGGCCGGACAGCAAAAGCGGTTCCACGCTCAGCACCCAAAGCATCTACGCGGGCGGCCCGCTGATCCAGGACAAGCTGTTCTTCTTCGGCGCCTACGAATTGCAGCGCCAGGACGGCGACAGGTTCTACGGCGCGCGCGAGACCACCCCGGGAACCTATTACTACGACTACCAGTACCGCCGGCCGAGCTGGTACGCCAAGCTCGACTGGAACATCAGCGACAACCAACTGCTGGAGATCACCGGCGCCTCCAGCCGCTACATCACCCGCGGCAAGTACTACGACTACAGCGGTTACGATATCGGCAGCCTGCGCGGCGACGCCAACACCACCAAGACCGGCGGCGACCTGTGGACCGCCAAGTACACCGGCTATCTCACCGACCGCCTGACCTTCAGCGCCCAGTACGGCCAGCAGCGCACCGACGACTACACCGGCAATCCCAGCTACAACGGCGCGCTGACCTACCTCAGCGGCACTTCGTTCGAGAACCCGGCCTACACCGGCGGCACCCCGATCACTAATGCGCAGACCACCTCGCTGCTGGTCGACCCGGCGCGCGGCAACCGCACCGACAACCTGCGCCTGGATCTGAACTACGCCATCGGCGCGCACAGCATCACCGTCGGCATCGACAACCAGAACGCGCGCGCGCTCAACCGCGGTTCGGTGGCCTCCGGCGACGGCTACTACTGGATCTACGGCCAGGCCAACCCCAACGTGCCGATCAATACCGGCCTCGGCGTGCCGGCCACCGGCGGCTATCCCAACGGCCAGGACGGTTACTACGTGCGCAAGTACATCTACAGCGCGCTGGCATCGGTGCGCTCGGCGCAGCGCGCGCAATATGTGGAGGATAACTGGCAGGTCAACGACCGGCTGTTGCTCAACCTCGGCCTGCGCCTGGACCAGTTCACCAACTACAACCGCGACGGCGCGCCGTACATCAAGCAGACCAGCGGGCAATGGGCGCCACGGCTGGGCTTCAGCTGGGACGTCGACGGCGACGCGCGCTTCAAGGTCTACGGCAACGTCGGCCGCTACTACCTGGCGCTGCCGCTGAATCCGGCGTTCAACGCCGCCGGCGCCACCCTGGCCACCTCGACCTACTACACCTACGGCGGCATCGACGCCAATGGCTACCCGACCGGCCTGACCCAGATCTCCGGCGCGGTCTCGTCCAACAACAACTACGGCATCCTGCCCGATCCCAAGACCGTCGCCACGCAGGGCATCAAGCCCTCGTTCCAGGACGAGTTCATCCTCGGCTTCACCAAGGCCTGGGGCGACAGCTGGGTCTACGGCGCCAAGGGCACCTACCGCGTCCTGCGCAGCGGCGTGGACGACTACTGCGACAGCGATACCGTGTTCGCCGCCGCCGCGGCGCAAGGGCATACGGTGACCCTGGCCAGCAATCCGGTCAGCTGCTGGCTGATCAACCCGGGCCGGGCCAACACCTTCACCCTGGTCGACACCTCGGGCAACTACGTCAAGGTGCCGCTGACCAATGCGCAGTTCGGCTTCCCGGCGTTCAAGCGCAATTACTACGGGCTCAACCTGTCGCTGGAGCATCCGTTCGACCAGCGCTGGTACGGCCGCCTCGACTACACCTGGTCGCGCAGCTACGGCACCACCGAGGGCCAGTTGCTGTCGGGCATCGGCCAGACCGCGGTGTCCACCACCCAGGCCTGGGACTTCGCGCAGTTGATGGAGCACACCAACGGCCCGCAGAGCAACGACCACACCCATCAGTTCAAGTTCTACGGCTACTACCAGATCAACCCCGCATGGCTGGTGTCGGCCAACTTCAAGCTGATCTCCGGTTCGCCGTTCAGTGCGCTCGGCTCCTATGGCCCCGACCACACTGACCCCTCCGGCTATGGCATTGCCTATCACTACTACGAAGGTCAGCCGGCGCCTCCGGGCAGCCAGGGTCGTCTGCCGTGGCTGCAGCAACTGGATCTCGGCGTGTCGTGGCGGCCGGCCTACGCCGACCGCAAACTGGCCTTCAGCCTGGACGTGTTCAACGTCTTCAACGGCCAGGCCACGCTGTGGAAGTATCCGTACTCGGAATCCGACCCGGGTAACGCGGACCCGGTGTACGGCGCGGCATTGCTGCGCCAGGCCCCGCGTTCGCTGCGGTTGAGCGTCAGCTACGACTACTGATCCGCTTCACAGCAACGCCAAGGACGCCGGCCACGCAAGGCCGGCGTCCGCGGCAGCCTTCAACCGGCGACACTGGCGGCGTACAGCCGATCGGCGAGCGCCAAAATCTCCGTCGCATCCTGGACCCGCGTGCGCCATGCCGCGGGAATGCCGTGCAGGCCGTAGAACGCGCCAGCCAGCTGGCCGCAGATCGCCGCGGTGGTATCCGCATCGTCGCCGAGGTTAGCCGCACGCAGCACCGCATCGGCGAAATTGTCGGTGGTCGCGAAGCACCACAGCGCCGCCGACAACGCATCGACCACGTAGCCGGTGCCGCGGATCTGCGCCGCCGGCACCGCCGCATGGTCGCGGTCGACCAGCGCACGCAGGGCCGGGGTCTGCATCGGCGGCGCACCGGTTGGCTGCAGCACCTGCGCACGGTCCTCGCCCAGCAAGGCAGCACGCAGTTGGAACGCGAACAGCCGGCTGGCGTCCAGCACCTCGGCCGCGGCATGGGTGGTGCGCGAACTGTCGGCGGCACGCGCGGCCAGTTCGTCGGGACGCTGCGCGTAGAACATCGCCACCGGCGCCAGTCGCATCAGCGCGCCGTTGCCGGCCGCGCGCGGATCGTCGCTGCCACTGAACGCCGGCCCGCCCTGCAGATACCTATCCAGCGCGGCGCGCACGGTGTTGCCGATGTCGAAGCACGTGCCGGTGCTGCTCAGATAGCCGTGCCGGTACCAGTTGCAGTAGCGGTTCATCTGGTCGGCGGCGTCGAAGTCCTGCCGGTACAGCAGGCTGTGCGCCAGGCACAGCGCCATCGAGGTATCGTCGGTCCACTGCCCCGGCTGCAGCTCGAACGGGCCGCCGCCGACCATGTCGTCGATCGGCGCGAAGCTGCCGGGCGCCTTGAATTCCAGGGTAGTCCCCAGCGCGTCGCCGATCGCCAACCCGAGCAGACAACCGCGGAAGCGGTCGCCGGGCGTCACGCCACCGCTCATCGTGCGGCCCGCTGCGCCTGCTGCTCGGCCAGGGTCAGGGCGACGTTGTCGCGCAGGTAGGCCGGCTCGGCGCGCTCCGGCGCAATGCCTTCGCCGCGCGCGTACGCGGCCGCGGCCAGGGTCAGCACGTCGGCGGCATGCGGCAGCGCCTGCGCGTCGGCGCTGCGCCAGTGCGCGCCGAAGCGGCGTTGCAGGGTGCCATCGACTGCCGCCAGCCCGGTACCGACCGCGGCCCAGGCCGCTTCAGGTTCCGGCAGCACGAAGGCCTCCGGATCCAGCACCTGCTCGGCGGTCAGCGCCTGCAGGCCGCCCTCGGCCTGGCGCGCGTAGGCCGCGGTGTAGACCTCGCCCATACGCGCGTCGATCGCCGCCAGCACCCGCGGCGCATCGGCCGGCGCGCGCAACGCCAGCACCTGCAGCGTGGACACCGGCAACACCGGCAGGTCCAAAGCCAGGGCGATGCCCTGTGCCACAGCGATCGCCAGCCGCACGCCGGTGAACGCGCCGGGGCCGCGACTGAAGGCCACCGCATCGAGCTGGCGGCGGCCGATGCCGGCCTCGGCCAGCAGTTGCTCGGCCCAGGGCAGCGCCAGTTCGGCATGCCGCCGCGGCGCCAGGTCGAAGCGCTCCAGCACGCGGTCGCCGACCATGACGGCGACGGAGCAGGCTTCGGTGGAGGTTTCGAAGGCGAGCAGATTCATTGGGGAGCCGGGATTGGGGATTCGGGATTGGGGATTCGCAAAAGCAGGAGCGGCGCGGCGGCTAGCCGGATGGCGACATGCCGGCCTCGGGATTATCGCCCAGCGTCGGGACCTCGGCGGCGAAGAACTGGCGGACGTCCTCCACGTCGCGGGTGCGGGCGAACGGCGGCAGCGACTCCAGGAAGGTGCGGCCGTAGGACTTGGACAGCAGGCGCGGGTCGCACAGCACCAGCACGCCGCGGTCGCGCTCGCTGCGGATCAGGCGGCCCACGCCCTGCTTCAGCGCGATCACCGCCTGCGGCAGCTGCTCGTCGCGGAACGGATTGCCGCCGTCGCGGCGGATCGCCTCCAGGCGCGCCTCGAACACCGGATCGTCGGGCGCGGCGAACGGCAGCTTGTCGATCACCACCACGCTCAGCGCATCGCCGACCACGTCCACGCCCTCGCGGAAACTGGCCGAGCCGAGCAGCACGCCGTTGCCGGAGGCGCGGAAGCGCTCGAGCAAGGTCGCGCGCGGCGCCTCGCCCTGCACGAACAGCGGCCAGGGCCCGTCGCGCAGCGCCTCGGCCGCCTCGCGCAGCGCGCGGTGCGAGGCGAACAGCAGGAAAGCGCGGCCCTGCGAGGCCTCCAGCACCGGCTGCAGCGCGGCGATCAGCGCCGTGCCGAAGCCGCGCGCCGCCGGATCGGGCAACGCCGGCAGGTAGCACAACGCCTGCCGCGCCCAGTCGAACGGGCTGGGCTGCAGCAAGGTCATCGGATCGCGCAGGCCCAGGCGGGTGGCGATGTGCTCGAACTCGCCCTTCACCGCCAGCGTCGCCGAGGTGAACACCCAGGCCGCGTGCGAGGCCTCGCGGTGCGCGCGCAGCGGCCCGGACACGTCCAGCGGCGTGCGCTGGCAGCGGAAGCCGCGCGGGGTCAGTTCGTACCACAGCACGTCGTTCGACGGCGCGTCCGCTTCCGGCTCGGCCTCGAAATCCGGGATCGGCGCATCCTCGCCGAGCCAGCGGCCCAACCGCGTGCGCAGTTCGCGCGCACGCGCCGCGCAGGCATCAAAACCGGGCGAGGCCTCACGCAAAACAGCCAGCGGCTCCTGCAGCCGCGCCAGATCGGCCAGCAGTGCATCGAAACCATCGCGCACCTGCGGCTTGGACAGCAGCCGCCACTGCGTGCCGCGCGCCGGCAGCCCTTCCATCGCCGCGCGCAGTTCGCGCAGGGTCTGTTCCAGTGCCTGCGCTGGCGCCTGCAGGCTGGCCAGCGCGCCGGCGACATTGCGGCTCTCGGCCAGGCAGTCGCGCGCCAGTTCCTGCAGCGGGCGCATGCCGAAACCTTCGCCGAAGAAGTTCGCCGCCAGCTCCGGCAATTGGTGCGCCTCGTCGATCACGAAGACCTGTGCGCCGGGCAGGATCTCGCCGAAACCCTCCTGCTTCAGCGCCAGGTCGGCCAGCAGCAGGTGGTGGTTGACCACCACCAGGTCGGCCGCCTGCGCGCGCTGCCGCGCCTGCACCACGAAACACTCGCCCCAGAACGGGCATTCGGTGCCCAGGCAGTTGTCCACGGTGGAGGTGACCAGCGGCAGCAGCGGCGAATCGTCGGCCAGCGCGTCCAGTTCGGCGATGTCGCCGAAGCGGGTGCGCCCGCTCCAGGCGACGATGCGCTGGAACTGCGCCACCTGCTCGCGCGCGGTGAAACGCGGCTCGCCGCGGGCCTGCTGCAGACGATACTTGCACAGGTAGTTGGCGCGCCCCTTCAGCAGCGCGCTGCTCAGGCCCACGCCCAGCGCCGCGCGCACCCGCGGCAGATCGCGATGGTAGAGCTGGTCCTGCAGCGCGCGGGTGCCGGTGGAGACGATGGTCTTCAGCCCCGACAGCAGCGCCGGCACCAGGTACGCATAGGTCTTGCCGGTGCCGGTGCCGGCCTCAGCCAGCAGCACGTCGCGCTGCTCGAACGCCTCGGCGATCGCCGCGGTCAACCGCAACTGCGCCGGCCGCGGCACGAACGCATCGAGCTGGCGCGCAAGCGCCCCGCCTTCGCTGAGCGCTTCGGTGCTTGCGTGAGCTAACGACATTGGGGTGGTGCCGGGATTGGGGAGTCGGGATTGGGGATTGGTAAAAGCACAAGGCGTGCGCGTCGCGGGTCAGTGCGCTCGGCCAAGCAGGCGCAGGACACGCCAACCAGCGACTTCAGCCTGCAACGCGCGGAATGCGCTCTTGCCAATCCCCAATCCCGACTCCCCATTCCCGGCC
This sequence comes from Xanthomonas sacchari, assembly GCF_040529065.1. Taxonomy (NCBI): domain Bacteria; kingdom Pseudomonadati; phylum Pseudomonadota; class Gammaproteobacteria; order Lysobacterales; family Lysobacteraceae; genus Xanthomonas; species Xanthomonas sacchari. The sequence continues at coordinate 3,675,625 of NZ_CP132343.1, forward strand.
CTTTAGTACCTCTTGATCCCTGGCACCGTGCACCCGGCGATCTGCGCGTGCGCCGAGGCGGCGTTTTCCTTTTGCCCGCGTGCCAGGCGCGCCTGTTCGATGGTCGCCCAGTGGCGGCGGCACAGCGGGCCGGTCTGCGAGCCGAGGTCGATGGCGCGCTTGGCGAAGGCTTCGGCCTGGGCGTCGTCCTTCTGCAGCAGCGCCACTTCGGCGCGGTCCTGCAGCAGCGCCGGGTCGTCCGGCACCAGCTTCAGCGCCTGGTCCAGCGCCGCGGCGGCGCCGGCCAGGTCGCCGGCGCTGCGCTTGCGCTTGGCGCTCTCGCGCAGGTCCTCCACTTCCGGATCGCGCAGCGGCTGCACGCTCAGTTCGGTGTCGTCGGCACCGCCGCTGGCGTCGATCGCGGCGATGCGCTGCGCCGGCGTGGTGGTGTCCACCGGCGCAGCCGGCGGCGGCGGCGGCGGTGCGCTGACGCAGGAGGCGAGCAGCAGGCTGAGGGCGGCGATGGCGGGAAGACGTGGGGTCATGAGCGGTATCCGGGATCCGGGAATCAATGCGCCGGCGGCGGCGCGGCCGCGTCGGCAGGCGGGTCTTTCTTCTTGTCCAGGCCGAACCAGCTGCGCCAGCCGCCGCCCTGGTGCTCGCCCTCGGCGGGGGCGGCTTCTTCCGGCAGCGCCTGCGGCGGCGTGCACGCGGCATACGCCGGCACGAAGCCGACCACGAACGGGAACTGGCGCGCGCCGGGGCAGCTCGGGTCGGTGCTGTTGTACCCCACCGGGTCCATCCACTGCCAGTCGATGCCCTTGCCCTGCACCTGCAGCGGCGCGCTCGGCAGCCGCGAGAAGATGCCCGACCACACCCGCATCGCGCCGGTGGCGCCGTACAGGCCGGTCTGCTTGTTCTGGTCGTTGCCGATCCAGATCACCGCCAGGTGATCGCCGGTGTAGCCGGCATACCAGCTGTCCACGCCGTCGTTGCTGGTGCCGGTCTTGCCGGCCGGCGACAGCTTGCCCAGGCCATCGCTGAGCAACTGCCGCGCGGTGCCGTTGCTGACCACCTGCTGCAGCGCCATGCCGACCAGGTTGGCGGCGATGGAATCGCCCTCCTGCGCCGGCGCCGGGGTCTTGTCGTAGCGCTTCAGAAGCTTGCCCTGCGGATCGAGCACGCCGCGCACCGCATGCAGTGGCTGGATCTCGCCACCGGAGGCCAGGAACTGGTACAGCTGCGCCATCGCGTACGGGCTCTGGTCGGTGGCGCCGAGGATCAGCGAGGGATTGACCTCTGCCTCGATGCCGGCCAGCACCTTCACCAGTTGCGCCACGCGCTCCGGCCCGACCTGCATGCCGACGCGCACCGTGGCCTGGTTGTAGGAGTGCGCCAGCGCATCGACCACCCGCACCGTGCCATGGCTGCGACCATCGGAATTGCCCGGGCTCCAGGTGCGGCCGCGGCCCAGTTGCACGGTGACCGGGGTGTCGTCGACCCAACTGGCCAGCGAAAAGCGGTCCGGCTGCGCCAGCGCCAGCAGGTACACGAACGGCTTGAGCAGCGAACCGACCTGGCGCTGCGCCTCGATCGCGCGGTTGAAGCCGGGCTGGGCCACGTCGCGGCTGCCGACCACCGCCAGCACCTCACCGTTGTGGGTGTCGGTGAGCACCAGCCCAGCTTGCAGCGGCGGGCGCTTCTTGTTGGTCTCCAGCGCAGTGATGGTGCGCGTGACCGCGCCCTCGGCATAAGCCTGCGCCGACGGCGACATGCCGGTGAGCACGCTCAGGCCGGCGCCCTGCAGCGCACTTTCGGGGTAATCGCGCGCCAGCTGGCGCCGCACCAGGTCGACATAGGCGGGGAACCGGTTGGCCGCGACCAGGCCGGGTTCGGCCGGCACGCCCAGCGGCGCGGCCAGTGCCTTGCGATAGGTCGGCTCGTCGATCAGCTCGCTCTCGCGCAGCTTGCCGAGCACGAAGTTGCGCCGGTCCAGCGCGCGCTCGGGATAGCGCCGCGGGTCGTAGTAGGACGGCCCCTTGACCAGGCCGATCAGCAGCGCCACCTGCTCCGGCGCCAGCGCATCGAGTTCGCGGCCGAACCAGAACTCCGCACCAGACGCGACACCATGCACCGCCTGGCTGCCGCGCTGGCCCAGGTACACCTGGTTCAGATACGCCTCGAGGATGGTGCGCTTGTCGTAGCGCGCCTCCATGATCAGCGCGTACAGGATCTCGTTGAACTTGCGGGTGACGGTCTGTTCCTTGCCGATGCCGAGCAGGCCGCTGCGCGCCAGCTGCTGGGTCAGGGTGCTGGCGCCCTGCCGGCTCTTGCCGCCGGAGCGCACCATCACCCAGGCCGCGCGGACCATGCCGCTGAGGTCGATGCCGTGGTGCGAATTGAAGTCGCGGTCCTCGACCGCCTGCAAGCCGGTGACCAGCAGTTCCGGCACCTCGTCCACGCGCACCAGGCGCCGCTCTTCCTGCTTCTGCCCGTACAGCGTGGCGATGCGCGCCGGATCCAGCCGCGCGGCCTTGAGCGCCTTGCGCGTCTGCGCATCGCGCAGCGCCACCACGCGCCCGCCGGCCAGGCCCACCTCGATGCGCCGTGGGGCGACCCGCCCGTCGACGTCGACGTAGCCGCGGCTGGCGATGGTGAAGCGGCTGCCGTCCTGCTGGTAGCTGCCGGGGCGTTCGGCGCCGGCGTCGGCGCGATAGCTGGCCGCATCCAGTTCGGTCTTCAGCGTCTGCGGGTCCATCGCCGTGTCCGGCGCCAGCACCAGCGGCCGCGCGTACACGCGGGTGGGAATCTGCCAGCGCAGTTCGCCGAAACGCTGGGTGACCTGTTTGTTCAGATAGATCGTGTACGGAATCAGGAAGCCCAGGCCGAGTGCGGCAGCGGCCAGGCCCCAGGTGAGCAGGCGCCTGCGCCATACGGCGGCGGGGCTGTCCAGGGCGTCGTCCTGATCGTCGGTGTCGTGATCGTCGTAGCGTCGGGGCACGGGAATGCGAGAATGTAAATTCCGCCGAGTCTAGCGCAGCCCAGCGGGCAGCGCGGCGCGACGGCCTCTTCGTTTAAGTTGGAGTGGTACCGGATGTCGATGTCGTGGGCGAATGCGCGCTACGCCCTGAACCGCCTGGCCGGCCTGTTCCGGCGCGGCCTGACCAGTCTGCGCACGCGCGGCTGGCGCAGCACCTGGGAGCGGTTGCGCGTGCATGCGCAACCGCTGCCGCCGCCGCAGCGCGCGCTGTTCGCGGTGGAAGCGGCGCCGTTCGCGCCGTTCGCGGTGCCGAACAGTCCCGCGCCGCTGGTCAGCATCGTGATCCCGGTCTACAACCACGTCGCGCATACCCTCGCCTGCCTGCGTGCGCTGGCCGCGCATCCGCCGGCCGCGCCCTGCGAGATCCTGGTGATCGACGACGGCAGCAGCGACGCCACCGCGCAGTGGCTGCCGCAGGTGGTCGGCCTGCACTACCACGTGCGCGAGCGCAACGGCGGCTTCATCGCCACCTGCAACGACGGCGCCGCGCGCGCGCAGGGCCGCTACCTGGTGTTCCTCAACAACGACACGGTGCCGCAGCCGGGCTGGCTGGACGCGTTGCTGGACACGTTCGCGCAGCTGCCGCAGGCCGGCCTGGTCAGCGCGCAACTGCTGTATCCCGACGGCCGCCTGCAGGACGCCGGCGGGGTGGTCTTCGCCGACGGCAGCGCCTGGAGCTACGGCCGCTTCGAGTCGCCCGACGATCCGCGCTATGCCTACCTGCGCGACGTCGACTACGGCAGCGGCGCGGCGCTGGCGATCGAACGCGCGCGCTTCCTGGCGCTGGGCGGTTTCGACACGCGCTACATGCCGGCCTACTACGAGGACACCGACCTGGCCTTCGCGGTGCGCGCCGCCGGCTTGTGCACGCTAGTGCAGCCGGCCAGCCGCGTGGTGCACGACGAGGGCACCAGCAACGGCACCGACACCGGCAGCGGGATCAAGGCCTATCAGGTGCGCAACCGTGCGGTCTTCGCCAGCAAGTGGGCGGAGGTGTTGGCGCAGTACCTGCAGCCCGGCGAGGTGCCGACGCCGGCGCTGCTGCACCGCCGGCAGCGCCAGGTGCTGATCCTGGACGAAGCGCTGCCGCAGCCGGACCGCGATTCCGCCTCGCTGCGCCAGCTCAACCTGATCCGCCTGCTGCTCGAGGAAGGCGCGCACGTGGTGTTCGTGCCCAGCGAGCGCAGCTATGCCAGCCGCCATAGCGAGACCCTGCAACGGCTCGGCGTGGAGGTGTGGTACGCGCCGTACCTGAAGAACCTGACCTGGTTCCTGCAGCAGCACGGCGCGCGCTTCCACAGCGTGCTGCTGGTGCGCCACCACGTCGCCCACGCCTGCCTGCCGCTGCTGCGCCGGTTCGCGCCGCAGGCACGGCGCCTGTTCGACACCGTGGACCTGCACTACCTGCGCGAGCGCCGCGGTGCCGAACTCGCCGGCGACGCGCGCCTGCTGCGCGAGGCCGAGCGCACCCGCGCGCGCGAGCTGGAGGTGATGGCGCAGGTGGACGTGACCGTGCTGGTCAGCGCGGTCGAACGCGAACAGTTGCAGCGCGAGGCGCCGCAGGTGCGCACGGCGCTGATCTCGAACCTGCACGAGGTCGCCGGCCCCGGCCTGCCGTGGGCGCAGCGCCGCGACCTGGTGTTCGTCGGCGGCTTCCGCCACGCGCCCAACGTGGACGCGGTGCGCTGGTTCCTGCAGGAGGTGTTCCCGGCGGTGCGCCTGCGCCTGCCGGAGGTGCGCTTCCACTGCATCGGTGCGGACATGCCGGAGGACATCCGCCGCCTCGGCGAGGCCACCGCTGGCGTCGAGCTGCTCGGCCACGTCCCCGAGATCGCCGCCTACATGGACGGCATGCGCATCGCCGTGGCGCCGCTGCGCTTCGGCGCGGGGGTCAAGGGCAAGGTCAACCTCAGCATGGCGCATGGCCAGCCGGTGGTGGCCACCGCCTGCGCGGTGGAAGGCATGCACCTGCGCGACGGCGAGGACGTGCTGATCGCCGACGACCCCGCCGCGTTCGCCGACGCCATCGCGCAGCTGTACGCCGATCCGGCGCTGTGGCAACGGCTGGCCGACAACGGCCTGCGCAACATCGAAACCCACTTCTCGCTGGACGCTGCGCGCGCCACGGTGCGCGAGGCGTTCCTGGCCTGAGCGGCGGTGGCGCGCCGTTTTCTATCGCGTCGGGACTGAAGTCCCTCCCACAACGGTGCTGCAGGCATCGCCGCTATGGCAGGCACTCGGCAGGCGCTGTCGCGCATCCACGCGGGAACGGCAAACCAGTACGCTCGCAGCCGCGGATCTACAACCGATCGCCGCAATCGCTCAGCGCCCCCCTGTGGGAGGGACTTCAGTCCCGACGCGCCGCACCATCAGCCTGAGGAAGCCCCCACTTCACTGCGCCCACTAACGCCCAGGGCTGAGGCTGCGCAAACGGCGCTCGAAGGCGGCCAGTTCCGGGGTGGCCGGATCGATCGCGCGGGCGCGCTGCAGCGCCTGCCGCGCGAAGGCGGCATCGCCGCCGCTCAGGCGCTCGTCGCCGACCGCTAGCCAGCGCTGCGCCAGGCGCCGGCGCGCAGTGACCAAGCCATTGCCGCCCGGCGCCAGCGCGCGCCAGGCGTCGTAGCAGGCGCTCGCCGCCAGCACCCGGTTGCCGCGCATGGCATCGTCGAAACAGCGCCGCAGCGCCGCCAGCACGCGCTGCTCGGCCGCGCGCACCCGCGCATCGCGCGGCGCCAGGGTCTGCGCCGCCAGCAAGGTGTCGTAGGCGCTGGCGCCGGGCGGAGTGAGCCAGTCGCCGCGCACCTCGGCGGCCTGCAGATCGGCCAGCAGACGCTGCAGGCGCCGCTCGCGCTCGGCCGGCGACACCCGCGAAGGCGGCGTGGCCTGACTTTGCCGGGCGCGCTGCAACGCCTGCTTCGCGTCGGCCAGCGCGCGGCTGTCCGGTGCCAGGGCCTGGCCCTTGCGCAAGGCGCGCTCGGCCTCGCCGAAACGGAAATCGGCGGCGGCACGGCTCGCCTGCAGCGCATAGGCCGCCGCCACCCGCTCCAGGCCGTCGCTGGCGCCGGGGGCGTCGGGCACCGCCGCGTGCCACTGCGCAAACGCGTGTGCCGCCGCGTCCAGGCGCTGCCGGCGCAGGGCCTGCTCGGCCTCGCGCTGCAGGCGCTCCAGCGCCCGGTTCAATTCCGCCTGGGTCTCAGGCAGGTCGACATGCCCGGGGTCGTAGCCACGCGCGCGCTCCACCAGCGCCGCGGCGGCGGCCAGGTCGCCGCGCGCCAGCGCACTACGCGCGTGCTGCAGCAGTTCCGACAATGCATCCTCGCGGCCTTCCAGCGCCGTAGTGCGTTCCGGGGCGTATTCCAGCACCCGCTGGTACAGCGGCAGGGCCGCGTCCGGGCCATCGTCCAGATGCCCGTCGCGGCGCGCCTGCGCCGCCCGCTGCAGCAATTGATCGATGCCGGCGTGCGCGGCCTCGCGCGCGCGCAGTGCCGCCTCGATGCGGTCGGCATCGGCGCGCGGCACCTGCAGCGCGCGCGCCAGCGCCAGCGCCTCGCGCGCCTGCGGATAGCGCCCGGCGGCCAGCGCCGCACGCGCCTGCCCCAGTGCCGCACGCCCGGTCGCGGCCAAGCCGACGCGCGCCTGCATGCGGTCGCTGTCCAGCGCCAGCGCGGCCTCGAAGCGCTCGCGCGCGCCGCTGCCGTCGGCGGCGCTGAGCTTGCCCGCGCGCAGCGCCGCGTGGCCCTGGTCGAGCAATTGCTGGATGCGCGTCTCCGGCCAGATCAGGTCGGCCAGCGGGCGGCGGAACACCACCAAGGCCATGCCCAGCACCAGTAGCACCGCCAGCGCCCAGCGCCAGACACGCCGATCGCGCCACAGCGGCACCGGCCGCTGCCTGCGCGTGGGTTCGTCCCTGACCTGATCCGGCGGCATGCTCACCGCGCAAGCTTAGCGTCGGCCCGATGACGAACAGCTGTGCATGGCACCGGCCATCGCCACGGCGAGCGACCCCGCGGCCGGCGCGCCTCAGGACGCCGCGGCGCCGCCCCTCAGCCCAGCCGCCGCGCCTCGTGCACGCCCGGCAGCGCATCGAGCTTGCCGAGCAAGGTGGACAACTGCCCGTAATCGCCGACCTTCAGCCGCAGCCGCAGTTGCGCCAGGCCGCTGTCGCGCACGTTCTCGCTGTTGATTTCCAGCACGTGCGCCTCTTCCTGGGCGATCAGGTTGGTGATGTCCTTGAGCAGCCAGCGCCGATCCACCGCGCGCACCAGCACGTCGACCTCGTAGCCGCCGCCGGCCTGGCCCCATTCCACCGGCAGCACCCGCTGCGGATGGCTGGCGGCCAGCCGCGCGAACGCGGCGCAGTCGCTGCGGTGCACGGTGACGCCGCGGGTGCGGGTCAGATACCCGGCGATCGGCTCGCCGGCCACCGGCTGGCAGCAGCGCGCCAGTTGCACCAGCAGATTGCCCACGCCCTGCACGGTGAACTTGGACTTGCCCAGGCCGGTGCGCCGTGCGGTCGGCCGCGGCATGGCCGGCGCGGTCGGCTGCGCCGCGGCGCGCTCGGCCTCGTGCAGCGCGCGCCCGACCTGGCTGGGGCCGACGTCGCCCAGCGCCACCTGGATGTACAGCTCCTCCACGCCATCGGCATGGAACTTCTTCGCCGCCGGCAGCAGGTCGGCCTGCTGCAGTCCCAGGCGCTTGAGCTCGCGCTCCAGCAGTTCCTTGCCGGCCTGCACGTTGCGCGCGCGGTCCAGCTTGTGGAACCAGGCGCGCACCTTGTCGCGCGAGCGTCCGCTGGCCAGGTAACCGTTGGCCGGCAGCAGCCAGTCGCGGCGCGGCTCGGCCTCCTTGCCGGTGAGGATCTCCACGCGGTCGCCGCTGCGCAGCTTGTGGGTCAGCGGCACGATGCGGTTGTTGACCTTGGCGCCGCGGCAGCGGTGCCCGACCATGGTGTGCACGTGGTAGGCGAAATCCAGCGGCGTGGCGCCCTGCGGCAGGTCGATCACCTCGCCCATCGGGGTCAGCGCATAGACCCGGTCCTCGACCAGTTCGGCGTCCAGCGCCCCGGCCAGCCCGCCCTGCTCACCGTCCTGCGACTGTTCCAGCAGCTGCCGCATCCAGGTGATCTTGCGGTCGAAGGCCTTCTCCGCGCCCTTGCCGCCTTCCTTGTACTTCCAGTGCGCGGCCACGCCCAGTTCGGCCTGCGCATGCATGTCGTGGGTGCGGATCTGCACCTCGATCGTGCGCCCTTCCGGGCCGACCACCGCTGTGTGCAGCGAGCGGTAGTCGTTGGCCTTGGGCCGGGCGATGTAGTCGTCGAACTCGCTGGGCACCGGCGCCCACAGCGCATGCACCACGCCCAGCGCGGCGTAGCAGGCGGCGACGTCGTCGACCATCACCCGCACCGCGCGCAGGTCGTACAGCTGGTCGAAGGCCAGGCGCTTCTTCTGCATCTTCCGCCAGATGCTGTAGATGTGCTTGGGCCGCCCGCTGATCTCCGCGCGCAGGCCCTGCTCGGCCAGCGCCTTGGACAGGATCTTCTTGACCGCCTCGATGTAGCGCTCGCGCGCCACCCGGCTCTCGTCGACCTCGCGGGCGATGCGCCGGTAGGTGTCCGGCTCCAGGTGCCGGAACGCCAGGTCTTCCAGCTCCCATTTCAGTTGCCAGATGCCCAGGCGGTTGGCCAGCGGCGCGTGGATGTCGCGGGTCAGCTGCGCCAGCGCGCGGCGCTGCGCCTCCGGCGCCTTGTCGGCCACGCGCATCTGCGCCAGTTGCCGCGCCAGCAGGATCGGCACCACCCGCAGGTCCTGCACGATCGACAGCAGCAGCCGGCGCAGGCCTTCGCTGTTGCGCCCGGCCTCGCGCCCGGCATGCAGCGCCCACACCGGGTCGGCGGCGTCCTGCGCCTCCAGCAGGCCGGCCACCGCTTGCGCCCGCGCTGGTGGCGCCACCGGCAACTGCGGCAACTGTGCGCGCAAGGCCGGCAGGTCGAACAGCAACGCCGCCAGCAGCGAGGCCTCGTCGGCCGACAGCAGCGCCAGCGCGTCCAGGGTGTCGGCCAGCACCGGCCACGGCAGCCGCGGCAGCGGCTCGGCCTGTGTCTGCCAGGCCTGCAGCAGCGCCGCGCGCAGGGCGGGCGCCAGGGTCGCGGCCGACGGGCGCTGCAGCAACGCCTCCAGGCCGGAGTGGACGGTGTGGTTCAAGGACGGACGCAGTCGACGAAACGGTGCCGCCTACACTAACGCGCTTGTGCGCGTTCTCACAATTGCGCCGGCCGCGCGCCGGGGGCGCTTGGCGGATACGCACCGCCGCGTCACTGTGATCCGGTTGCGACTTGCGGCGGTTTTACCGGAATTTCACAACCGCCCAAATTCCCGCGCCTATGCTCGAACGCGACGGCGACCCGCTGCTGTCCGCATGCGCCGCTGCCGTCGTCCCTGGACCGACTCGAAGAGGAACGCACATGAAGAAGTGGAACAAGCCTGTGATCCGCGAAATCTGCGTCGGCGCGGAAATCAACTGCTACGCCTCCGGCGAGCTCTGACCCGCGCACTCCTCCCTTCCCGCGACCGAAGCGCGACCGGCCAGGCGCCATCAACGGAGACCGGATGCACCTCATCGTTTTGGGATCGGCGGCAGGCGGAGGGCATCCGCAGTGGAACTGCCACACGCCCGCGAGCCAACGCGCGTGGCAGCAACACCCGGGTGCCCAACGCCGTACCCAGGCCAGCATCGCGGTCAGCGTCGACCGCCAGCGCTGGCTGCTGATCAACGCTTCGCCCGATTTCCGCCAGCAGGTGCTGGCCACGCCGGCGCTATGGCCGCAGCGCGACCAGCGCCATTCGCCGATCGAGGCGGTGTTGCTGACCAGCGGCGAGATCGACCATATCGCCGGCCTGCTGTCGATGCGCGAAAGCCAGCGCTTCGACCTGTACGCGAGCAGCCGCGTGCTCGACCTGCTGGCGCAGAACCCTGTGTTCGACGCACTGCACCCGGCCTACGTGCACCGCCATCCGTTCGCCCTCGACACACCGCTGTCGCTGCTCGGCCTGCAGGTGACGCCGTTTGCGGTGCCGGGCAAGGTGCCGCTGTTCATGGAATCCCGCCACAGCGGCGACCTGGCCGGCTCGGCCGAGGAGACGCTGGGCCTGACCATCGACGACGGCACGCACCGCCTGCACTACATCCCCGGCTGCGCGGCGCTGACCGACGCTTTGCGCGAGCGCCTGCACGGCGCCGAACTGGTGTTCTTCGACGGCACCCTGTGGCGCGACGACGAGCTGGTGCAGCTGGGCATCAGCGCCAAGACCGGCCAGCGCATGGGCCATATGAGCATCGACGGCGAGGCCGGCACCCTGCATGCCTTCGCCAACCTGGGCGTGGCCCGCAAGGTCTTCATCCACATCAACACCACCAACCCCATCCTCGACGCCGGCTCCGCCGAGCGCGCCACCGTCGCCGCGCACGGCTGGGACGTGGCCTACGACGGCATGGAGATCGCGCTGTGACCCCTGCCGCCCCATCGCCTGCGAGACCGACCCCGTGAGCGCACTGCTGAGCCCGGAACAACTGGAAACAGCGCTGCGCGGGATCGGTGCGCGGCTGTACCACGACCAGCACCCCTTCCACGCCCTGCTGCACAGCGGCCGCCTAAACCGCGGCCAGGTCCAGGCCTGGGCGCTGAACCGCTACGAGTACCAACGCTGCATCCCGCTCAAGGACGCGGCGATCCTGGCGCGGATGGACGACCCGGCGCTGCGCCGGATCTGGCGCCAGCGCATCGTCGACCACGACGGCAGCGCCGAGGGCGAAGGCGGCATCGCCCGCTGGCTGCACCTGACCGACGCGCTGGGACTGGACCGCGACCTGGTGCAGTCCGGGCGCGGCCTGCTGCCCGGCACCCGCTTCGCGGTGCAGGCCTACCTGCACTTCGTGCGCGAGAAGAGCCTGCTGGAAGCGATCGCCTCGTCGCTGACCGAATTGTTCGCGCCCGGCATCATCGGCCACCGCGTCGCCGGCATGCTGCAGCACTACGACTTCGTCTCGCGCGAGGCGCTGGCGTATTTCGAGCATCGCCTGCACGAGGCGCCGCGCGATTCGGACTTCGCCCTGGACTACGTCAAACGCCACGCCGACACCGTGGAGAAGCAGCAACTGGTGCAGGACGCGCTGCGCTTCAAGTGCGGGGTGCTGTGGTCGCAACTGGATGCGCTGCACTTCGCCTACGTGCAACCGGGCGTGGCCTGGCCGGACGCGTTCGTCCCGGACACGTCGCAGGCCGCGGCATGAACGCGCTGGACGCCAGCAGCCAGCCACGGCTCGCCGCCGGCGTGCGCCTGCGGCACGACCGTGCGCGTGACCAGTGGGTGCTGCTGGCGCCGGAGCGGGTGATCGAACTGGACGCCATCGCCCACGCCATCGTCTCGCGCTGCGACGGCGCGCGCAGCCTGGCGGCGATCGCCGCGGAACTGGCGGCCGAATTCGAGGCCGACCCGGCCGAGGTCGAACACGACGTGCGCGAACTGGCGCAGCAGTTGCACGCCAAGCGGCTGCTGCGCGCATGAACGTCTCGGTGCCGCCGCCGCTGTCGATCCTGCTGGAGCTGACCCATCGCTGCCCGCTGGCCTGTCCGTATTGCTCCAACCCCATCGCACTGGCCGGCCTGCGCGAGGAACTGGATACGGCCGGCTGGCGCTCGGCGCTGGACCAGGCCGCGGCGATGGGCGTGCTGCAGGCGCATTTCTCCGGCGGCGAACCGATGCTGCGCAAAGACCTGCCCGCGCTGGTGGCGCATGCGCGGGCGCTGGGCCTGTACAGCAACCTGATCACCTCCGGCGTGGCCGGTGGCGCGCCGATGCTGGCGGACCTGGCCGCGGCCGGGCTGGAACACGTGCAGCTGAGCGTCCAGGACGCCGACGCCGCCGGCGCCGACCGCATCGCCGGCTACCGCGACAGCCTGGCCAAGAAGCGCGCCTTCGCCGCGGCGGTGCGCGCGCTCGACCTGCCGCTGACGATCAATGCGGTGATCCACCGCCACAATGCCGAACGCGTGCCGGCGATGATCGAGCTGGCGCTGGAACTCGGTGCCGAACGCCTGGAAGTGGCGCACACCCAATACTACGGCTGGGGCCTGCGCAATCGCGCCGCGCTGATGCCCAGCCGCGCGCAGATCGACGCGACCGTGGCCGCGGTGGATGCCGCCCGGCTGCGCCTGCAGGACCGCCTGCACATCGACTTCGTCACCCCCGACTACTACGCGCACCGGCCCAAGGCCTGCATGGGCGGCTGGGGCCAGCGCTTCGTCAACATCTCCCCGCGCGGCGACGTGCTGCCCTGCCATGCCGCCGAGACCCTGCCGGACATGCGCTTCGAGAACCTGCGCACGCGCCCGCTGGCGGCGATCTGGGAAGACGGCGAAGCCTTCGTGCGCTTCCGCGGCAGCGCCTGGATGCCCGAGGTGTGCCAGGGCTGCCCGAAACGCGAGGTCGACTGGGGCGGCTGCCGCTGCCAGGCGCTGGCGCTGAGCGGCGATGCCGCGACCCTGGACCCGGTGTGCGAACGCGCCCCGGCGCACGCGGCGCTGCAGGCGCTGGCACAGCGCGAAGCCGCCGCGCCGGCCCCGGACTTCGTGTACCGACGGCCGCCACGCGCCACCGCCGTGCCCGCCTCCGCCGACGACTGAATCGGGCGCCGACGCGGTCCCGGGCGCGCCCGGCGTCCCGTGCGCGGTCACCGCTTGCGACTACACTACGGCGCATCCCACTGCCCGGATCCCCGCCATGTCCCTTGCGCGTCTCGCTCCCCTGGTCCTGTGCGCGGCGCTCGCCGTGTCCGCCGCCCCGGCGCTCGCCCAGCGCACCGTCTCCGGCGATCTGCAGACGCAGATGTCGCCGCAGGAGTTCAAGGCGGCCGGGCTGGACAAGCTCTCGCCACAGGAGCTGGCCGCGCTGAACGACTGGCTGCAGGGCAAGGTCGCCAAGGAAACCGCGGTGGCGCTGGAAAAAGCCAAGGAAGAGGGCCGTCGCGAGGTGATCACCAAGAACCGCGGCTTCTTCGACTTCGGCAGCGCCGAGCCGATCGAGAGCACCCTGGTCGGCGAGTTCACCGGCTTCGGCAAGGGCCGCAAGTACGTGCTGGCCAACGGCCAGGAGTGGGAACAGACCGAGGCAGCGAGCCTGTCCAGCGTGCACCTCACCGCGCCCAAGGTGAAGATCACCCCCGGCATCGCCGGCGTCTGGTACATGCAGGTCGGCACCTACAACACCCGCGCCAAGGTCCGCCGCGTCAAATAGGGTCGCGCGCCGTGAACATGCGCCCGCGGCCGGGACTGGCCGACGCCTCGCACAGCCTCGCCGACGCGCTGCGCCGGCGCCTGCGCGCCAGCGATGTCTGGTTCATCGCCCTGGCCCTGCTGGTCGGCGTGATCGCCGGCCTGCTGACCCTGTTGCAGAGCAGCCTGGCGCATGGCGCGCAGGCCCTGCTGTACGGCCTGGAGGCCGACGAGCGGCTCAGCGCCATGTCCGAACTGAGCGTGCACCAGTTGCTGGTGCTGCCGCTGGGCGGGCTGCTGGTCGGCCTGCTGGGCATGGCCGCACGCGCGCGCAAGCGGCAACTGGTCGACGCCGTCGAAGCCAACGCGCTGTACGGCGGGCGCATGTCGATGCGCGACAACCTGATCGTCTCCGTGCAGACCCTGTTCTCCAACGGCGTCGGCGCCTCGGTCGGCCTGGAGGCGGCGTACACGCAGATGGGCGCCGGCAGCGGCTCGCACCTGGGCCGGGTGCTGCGCCTGCGCCGCGCCGACATCCGCACCCTGGTCGGCGCCGGCGCCGGCGCAGCCATCGCCGCCGCGTTCGGCGCGCCGCTGGCCGGGGCGTTCTACGCCTTCGAGATCGTGATCGGCGCCTACTCGCCATCGGCGCTGGCACCGGTGGCGGTGGCCTCGCTGGGTGCGGTGTTCGTGTCGCAGCTGGCCGGGGTGCAGCCGTACCTGCTGCCGGCCTCGGCGGCGTCGGCGCTGGAGGCGCGCGACTACGTGCTGTACGCGCTGCTCGGCGTGCTCTGCGCCCTGCTGGCGGTGGCGGTGATGCGCCTGATCGGCGCGATCGAACAGGCCATCAACCGCAGCCCGCTGCCGCGCTGGGCGCGCCCGGTGGCCGGCGGCCTGCTGCTGATCCCGCTGGCGCTGATCACCCCGCAGGTGCTGTCCTCCGGGCATGGCGCGCTGCACCTGGACCTGACCAGCCCGACCTCGCTGCGCTGGCTGGGCATCCTGTTGCTGCTCAAGTGCCTGGGCTCGGCCATCTCGCTGGGCTTCGGCTTCCGCGGCGGCCTGTTCTTCGCCTCGTTGTTCATGGGTTCGCTGGTCGGCGGGCTGTTCGCCGGCGTGCTGAATCTCGGCAGCGGCATGGCCCTGGTCGACGGCACCGCGGCGTCGCTGGCCGGCATGGCGGCGATGGCCGCCGCGGTGATCGGCGCGCCGATGACCATGGCGATGCTGGTGCTGGAAGGCACCCACGACTTCGTGCTGGCCAGCGCGGTGATGGTGGCGGTGCTGGTGGCCAACACCATCGTCCGGCAGATCTTCGGCTATTCGTTCTCGACCTGGCGCCTGCACCTGCGCGGCGAGACCATCAAGAGCGCGCGCGACGTCGGCTGGGTCAAGCACCTCAGCGCCGGGCGGATGATGCAGAAGGACGTGCACCCGCTGGCCGCCACCACCAGCGTGGCCGAATTCCGCCGCCGCTTCCCGCTCGGCTCGGGCACGCGCGTGGTGCTGGAGGACGAGAGCGGCCATTACGCCGGCCTTGTCACCCTGGCCGCCGCCTACGCCGACGGCGTCAACGCCGACGCAGCCATTGTGAACTACGCCGGCAACCGCGACGTGGCCCTGCCCGCGGACACCGACGTGGTCACCGCCATGCGCCAGTTCGACCTGACCCAGAGCGACGAACTGGCGGTGGTCGACGAGCAGGGCAAGGTGCTGGGCGTGCTGAGCGAAAGCTTCGTGCGCAAGCGCTACGCCGAGGAACTGGACAAGCGCCAGCGCGAGCTGATGGGCGAGCGGGTGGATGATTGAGGGGCGGGATTGGGGATTGGGGATTCGCAGGACTGCTGGCCCCTGAGAGGTTGAGGGCCGTGATCGCATGTCGCAGGAGCGGCTTCAGCCGCGACGAGGCTTTGCCGGGAACGCGGTCGCGGCTGAAGCCGCTCCTACAGATGCAATGACGCGTATGACGAACCCGGGTGGTGCGACTGCCCTGCAGCCCCTCCCACAGTTGCAAACGCAAACACCCAGGCCACGGATAGCAGAAACAGCACGGAAATCCCGCCACCAATCCCCAATCCCTAATCCCGAATCACCGCAGTTGCGCCACCCGCTGCGCCAGCTTCTTGGCGGAAATGCCGGCACGGGCACCCAATTCCTGGGCGAACAGCGACACGCGCAGCTCTTCCAAATCCCAGCGCAGTGCCTGCCATTCCGGCGTGTCGCCGCGTCCGGCCGCGGCCGCGTCGGCGAGGGCGTCGACGAACGGCTTCAGCTCCAGCATCCGTGCCTGGTCGCGGGCGGGATCGCGCTTGGCACGTTCGGCGCGCAGGATCATCGCGCGCAGATAGCGCGGGAACTGCGCCAGTGCCGTGGCCGGGGTTTCGCGCAGGAAGCCCGGATGCAGCAAGGCCGCCAGTTGCGCGCGCAGGTCGTCGAGGTTGCCGCTGGCCCAGCCCATCAGCGGCGATTCCAGTTGCGGCTTCAGCTCCGCCGCCGCGCCCATGATCGCCTCGGCCAGCTTCAGCCGCTCCATCGCCTCGCCGAATAGCTGCTTGGCCGCGGCATCGCGACGCTGGGCGAAACTGTCCGCGTCGCGGATCGCCTCCAGCCCCTGCTCCAGCAGCGCGTTCAACGCCGCCTCCACCAGGTCGCCGCGCAGGCGTTCCTGCGACTCGATCGCCGCGTACAGCAGGCCGGTCTTGGGCGATACCGGCAACTGCTTGCGCGCCTGCTTGACCTTGTCGGCCAGGGCAATCTCCAGCAACCGGCGCACGCCGCGCGGATGCGCGGCCTCGGCCTGCGCGCGGTCGGCGAAGATGCGCAGCGCGGCGCTGTCGCCCTCGTCCACCAGCGCCGGATACGCCGGCACGCCGGCTTCGCCCGGCACCTGCAACGGGATCGGCGTGGCCGGGAACTCGCGCAGCCCGGCCGCGGCCATGGCGCGGCCGGCGCGCGCGGCAAAAGCCTGTCCGGCGCGTTCGCCGAAGCGTGCACGCAGCGCGTCCAGGTCGCGCGACTCGGCCAGCACCTTGCCGGCCTCGTCGCGCAGGCGCAGGTTCATGCGCAGATGCGGCTCCAGCGCACTCTCGTCGAACTCCAGCGCACTCAGCGGCGCACCGGTGGCGCGCTGCAGGAAGCGCGCCAGCTCGCCGCGCATGTCGTCGGCGCTGGGCTGCGGGAACGCCTCGTAGAACGCGCGGGCGAAATCCGGTGCCGGCACGTAGTTGCGACGCAGCGCCTTGGGCAGACTGCGGATCAGCGCCGCCGCCTTGTCGGCGACGAAGCCCGGCGCCAGCCACGACAGCCGCGCCGGATCCAGCGCGTTGAGCAGGTGCACCGGCACTTCCAGGGTCACGCCGTCGTCGGCCGCGCCCGGTTCGAATCGGTAGTGCAGCGGCAGCCGCGCATCGCCCAGCGGGAAGTACTTGGGATAGCGTTCGGCCGCGCTGCCCTCGCCCGGCAGCAGGTCGGCCAGCGACCAGTGCAGCGTGCGCCGCTGCTCCGGCGCCAGCGCCTTCCACCAGGCGTCCAGGCCGGAGGCGGAATGGATCTCGCCGGGAATCCGGTCCAGGTACCAGCGCGTCTGCCAGTCCTGGTCGGCGACGATGCCGGCGCGGCGCAGCTTGGCTTCTTCCTCGTGCGCCTGCGCCAGCACCTTCTGGTTGTCGGCAACGAAGCTGGCGCGGGTGTTGATCTCGCCCGGCACCAGGCCCTGGCGCACGAACAGCTCGTGCGCACCGGGCGGATCGATGCGGCCGTAGTGCACCGGCTTCTTCGGCGCCAGCACCAGCCCGAACAGGCTGATCTGCTCGGAGGCCAGTACCTGCCCCTGCGCGCGCGACCAGTGCGGATCGAAATGCTTGCGCGCCAGCAGGTGCGGCAACTCGGCGATCACCCAATCCGGCTCGATCGCGGCGTTGGTCAGGCCCCACACCTTCTGCGTGTCCAGCAGCGTCGCCGGCAGCACCCACGACGGCGGCTTGCGGGCAAGCGCCGAACCGGGGAACAGCAGGAAGCGGCGCTGCCGCGGCGCCAGGAAATCGCCCTTGTCGGTGCGGTGGCCCACCTGGGTCGGCAGCCCGGCCAGCAAGGCGCGGTGCAGCGCCTGGTAGGCGGCGGCACGCTCGCGTTCGCTTGCACGCGGCGCCTCGCCTGCCTCGGCGGGCGCCGGTGGCGCGGCCTGGGCCACCGGTGCGGGCGCGGCCGGCGTGCCGGTGCCGCGTCCTTCGCGGGCCAGGCGTGCGGCGCGGTGCAACTGCCCGCGTGTCGCGCGCGCCGCGGTCTCGGCATCGCGCGCCGGCGCGGGCGCGGAAGCGCCAGCCAG
Source organism: Xanthomonas sacchari (assembly GCF_040529065.1). NCBI lineage: Bacteria > Pseudomonadati > Pseudomonadota > Gammaproteobacteria > Lysobacterales > Lysobacteraceae > Xanthomonas > Xanthomonas sacchari. The sequence continues at coordinate 3,693,235 of NZ_CP132343.1, forward strand.
CAGGGGCCGCAGGGAGGCCTCCGCCGGCTCCTCGGTCCAGCCCAGCTCCGCGCACAGCAGATGCAGCTGGCGGTGCAGTTCGCGCCACTCGCGCATGCGCAGGAAACCGAGGAAATGCCGTCCGCACCAGTCGCGCAGCTTGGACTGGGTCAGGTCCTCGTGCGCCTGCCGGTAGCCGTCCCACAAGCGCAGGATGCCGACGAACTCCGAGCGCGCATCGGCGAACTTGGCATGCGCGTTGTCTGCGGCTTCGCGCGCCTCCGGCGGGCGCTCGCGCGGGTCCTGGATGCCCAGGAACGCGGCGATCACCAGCATCGGCCGCAGGCAGCCGTGCTGCTGCGCGGCCACCAGCATGCGCGCCAGCTTCACGTCCACCGGCAGCCGCGCCATCTTGCGGCCGATCTCAGTGAGCTTGCGCAGGCCGTGGCGGTCCGGCTCGCCGACCGCGCCCAGCTCCACCAGTTGCTGCCAGCCGTCGGCCACCGCGCGCTCGTCCGGCGGCTCCAGGAACGGGAAATCCTCGATCCTTCCCAGCCCCAGCTGCAGCATGCGCAGGATCACCCCGGCCAGGCTGGAGCGGCGGATCTCCGGGTCGGTGAACTCCGGCCGCGCCTGGAAATCGGCCTCGGCATACAGCCGGTAGCAGATGCCCTCGGCGATGCGGCCGCAGCGGCCCTTGCGCTGGTTGGCGCTGGCCTGCGAGATCGGCTCGATGTGCAGGCGGTCGAGCTTCTGCCGCGGGCTGTAGCGCTTGACCCGCGCATAGCCGGGATCGACCACGTAGCGGATCCGCGGCACCGTCAGCGAGGTTTCGGCGACGTTGGTGGCCAGCACCAGGCGCCGCCGCGGACCAGGGTTGAACACCCGGTCCTGATCGGCGTTGGAGAGCCGCGCGTACAGCGGCAGCACCTCGGTCTCGCGGTACTTGCGCCGTTCCAGCGCATGGTGCGCATCGCGGATCTCGCGTTCGCCGGGCAGGAACACCAGCACGTCGCCGCGCGGATCCAGCCGGGTGATTTCGTCGATCGCCGCCACGATCGCCTGGTTGACCGTGCGGTCGCCGGCGTTGTCGCCACTGTCGGCGTCGGCCTCCTCGCCGCCCGCCTCCTCCAGCGGCCTGTAGCGCACCTCCACCGGATAGGTGCGGCCTTCCACGCTGATCACCGGCGCATCGTCGAAATGCGCGGCGAAGCGCGCGGTGTCGATCGTTGCCGAGGTCACGATGACCTTCAGGTCCGGGCGCTTGCGCAGCAGTTGCTTCAGGTAGCCGAGCAGGAAATCGATGTTGAGGCTGCGCTCGTGCGCCTCGTCGACGATGATCGTGTCGTAGCTGGACAGCCAGCGGTCGCTGGCGATCTCGGCCAGCAGGATGCCGTCGGTCATGAACTTGATGCGGGTCTGCTCGCCGACGCGGTCGTTGAAGCGCACCTGGAAGCCCACGGTCTCGCCCACCGGCGTGCGCAGCTCCTCGGCCACCCGGCTGGCCACCGCGCGCGCGGCGATGCGCCGCGGCTGGGTGCAGCCGATCATGCCGGCGGCGCCGCGTCCGGCGGCCAGGCACAGCTTGGGCAACTGCGTGGTCTTGCCCGAGCCGGTCTCGCCGGCGATCACCACCACCTGGTGCTCGCGGATCAGCGCGACGATGCGCTCGGCCTCGCGCGCGATCGGCAGTTGCGGATCCAACGTGATCGCCGGCTGCTGCGCCGCGCGCGCGGCGCAACGCGACTGCGACGCCTGCAGCGCCTGTTCGAACGCCGTCTCCAGCGCGGCATTGCCGGGCGCGGCCTGCCAGCGCGACCATAGGCCCAGCAGGCGGCCACGGTCGCGGGTCAGCGCGCCGTCGATCGCGGCGCGGCGTTCGCGCAGGCGTGCCGGCACGGTAGGTTTTTCGATAGCGTTCATCAATCGGATGCCATTGAACGTTGAATCACAGCACATGCTTTAGTCTGTCTATTGTGACGCCATCTCGTCTGTAACCCCCAAAGAGGAATTCCCATGGCCAAGAACAAGACCCCAGGCAAGACCAAGAACGCCGCCAGCAAGGCCGTCGCCGGCCAGCCGCTGGCCGGCCTGGCGCCGTCCGCGCCCAACATCGATATCGGGATCGGTGGCGGCGATCGCAAGAAGATCGCCGACGGCCTGTCGCACTACATGGCCGACGCCTTCACCCTGTACCTGAAGACCCACAACTTCCACTGGAACGTGACCGGGTCGATGTTCAACTCGCTGCACCTGATGTTCGAGACCCAGTACACCGAGCAGTGGGCGGCGCTGGACGACGTCGCCGAGCGCATCCGCGCCCTGGGCTTCAACGCCCCCGGTTCGTACAAGGAATACGCGGCGCTGACCTCGATCCCGGAAGAGGAAGGCCTCAGCGACAGCGCCGACTGGCGCGAGATGGTGCGCCAGCTGGTGGTCGGCAACGAAGCGGTGTGCCGCACCGCGCGCAAGGTGCTCAAGACCGCCGACGACGCCGGCGACGACCCCTCGGTCGACCTGCTGACCCAGCGCCTGCAGACCCACGAGAAGTACGCCTGGATGCTGCGCTCGCTGCTGCAGTAAGGGGTTCCGCCCTGCCTGCCTGGCAGGCAGGGCCAGCCGCCCGCGCGCCTCGCCGCGCGGAGCGAGACATCGGCTCGGCGCACTGTGGGAGGGACTTCAGTCCCGACGCCTTTCGAGCTCGGCCCGCGACAGGCTTCGTCTGCCGCGACCGCAAGGCAGTCGCCTCCTACAGACCAGCGCGCGTTCGCCTGACACGCGCTTGCGCACACCAGGAAGGCAAGCGCCCTTGCGCGGCGCGGTATCCTACATAGATGTCTTCCCCCGCCCACGCCTTGCTCAGCCGCGTCTTCGGCTACGACCAGTTCCGCGGCCTGCAACAGAACATCGTCGAACACGTCGCCGCCGGCCACGACGCGCTGGTGCTGATGCCCACCGGCGGCGGCAAGTCGCTGTGCTACCAGATCCCCTCGCTGCTGCGCGACGGCACCGGCATCGTGATCTCGCCGCTGATCGCGCTGATGCAGGACCAGGTCGAGGCGCTGCGCCAGCTCGGCGTGCGCGCCGAATACCTCAACTCCACCCTGGACGGCGAGACCGCGCAGCGGGTCGAGCGCGCCCTGCTGGCCGGCGAACTGGACCTGCTGTACGTCGCCCCGGAACGGCTGCTGACCCCGCGCTTCCTGTCGCTGATCGAGCGCAGCCGCATCGCCCTGTTCGCCATCGACGAGGCGCACTGCGTATCGCAATGGGGCCACGATTTCCGCCCGGAATACCGCCAGCTCACCGTGCTGCACGAGCGCTGGCCGCAGACCCCGCGCATCGCCCTTACCGCCACCGCCGACCCGCCAACCCAGCGCGAGATCGCCGAGCGCCTGGACCTGGCGCAGGCCCGCCATTTCGTCAGTTCCTTCGACCGTCCCAACATCCGCTACACCGTGGTGCAGAAGGACAATGCGCGGCGCCAGCTGCTGGACTTCCTGCGCGCGCACCGCGGCAGCGCCGGCATCGTCTACTGCATGTCGCGGCGCAAGGTCGAGGAGACCGCCGACTTCCTGGCCCGCGAGGGCCTGAACGCCCTGCCCTACCACGCCGGCCTGCCGGCCGAGGTGCGCGCCGACAACCAGCGCCGCTTCCTGCGCGAGGACGGTATCGTGATGTGCGCCACCATCGCCTTCGGCATGGGCATCGACAAGCCCGACGTGCGCTTCGTCGCCCACACCGACCTGCCCAAGTCGCTGGAGGGCTACTACCAGGAGACCGGCCGCGCCGGGCGCGACGGCGAGGCCGCCGAGGCCTGGCTGTGCTACGGCCTGGGCGACGTGGTGCTGCTCAAGCAGATGATCGAGCAGGGCGAGGCCGGCGAAGAACGCAAGCGCGTGGAACGGCGCAAGCTCGACCAGTTGCTGGGCTACTGCGAATCGATGCAGTGCCGCCGCCAGGTGCTGCTGGCCGGCTTCGGCGAGACCTATCCGCAGCCCTGCGGCAACTGCGACAACTGCCTGCAGCCGGCCGACGCCTGGGACGCCACGGTCGCAGTGCAGAAGGCGCTGAGCTGCGTGTACCGCAGCGGCCAGCGCTTCGGCGTCGGCCACCTGATCGACATCCTGCGCGGCAACGAGGGCGAGAAGATCAAGCAGTTCGGCCACGACCAGCTCAGCACCTACGGCATCGGCAAGGACCTGGACGCGCGCGCCTGGCGCGGCGTGTTCCGGCAACTGGTCGCCACCGGCCTGCTGGAAGTGGACAGCGACGCCTACGGCGGCCTGCGCCTCACCGACGCCAGCCGCCAGGTGCTCAAGGGCGAACGCAAGATCATGATGCGCCGCGAACTGCCCAGCCGTGGCCGCGAACGCGGCGATCGCAGCGGCAGCCCGCGCACCGGCGTGCCGGTGCAGGCGCAGGACCTGCCCCTGTTCAATGCGCTGCGCGACCTGCGCGCCGGCCTGGCCAAGGAGCAGAACGTGCCGGCCTTCGTGATCTTCCACGACAGCACCTTGCGCAACATCGCCGAGCAGCGCCCCAGCAGCCTGGACGAACTGGCGCGGGTCGGCGGGATCGGCGGCAGCAAGCTGGCCCGCTACGGCCAGCAACTGATCGATATCGTCCTGCAGCAAGGCTAGCGGCGACAGGTGCGATGCGTCGCTTGCCGGCGCATCGCGAAAGATGGCCGGCGCCGGCAAGAAAATTTCCCGGTGCCGACAGGCCGGGTTCAACGTGGTATTGATAGCGTCAGCGTCATGGCGGGGAGTTTCACCGACCCCGCCCGGCCCTCTCTCTCCTGGCGGATGCCCGATGAACCGCAGCCTCCTTTTTCTCGTCTGCACCCTGCTCGCCGGCCCCGCCCTGGCCCAGACCGCCGATGCCACCAGCGACAGCGAGGCCGCCAAGCACAAGCTCGACCTGAGCGTGCCGCAGCAGCCGATCACCTATGCCGACCCCGGCACCAAGGCCGATCCGCCGGGCACCTACTACGGCGACACCAGCGGCACCTCCGCCTCGGCGCAGAAGGCCGCCGCCGCGCAGGCCCGCGCCGAGGCCCTGCAGGCGCAGGCCGACCGCTGCAACGGCGACGTGCACGGCAGCGTCGCCACCGGCATCGGCTATTCCACGCATGGCGGCAACAGCAACTACCAGGCCGCCAATCTGAACATGTGCAAGACCTCCTACACCGACGACGGCAAGCCGCGGCAGATGGGCATCAGCATCAGCGTCGGCCGCGGCGATGGCCCGGCATTCGGTCGCGGCTACTATCCTGGCGCGTATGGCCCGCCGCCGTTCGGCTGGTAAGCGCGGCGACGCGAGGGCAGCGCCGACAAGCCACGCCCGCCACCGTCGAACCGATGCACGTAACCTCGTAGGAGCGGCTTCAGCCGCGACAGGCTTTCCCGGTAACGCATCATCGCGGCTGAAGCCGCTCCTACCGCGCACTTCCCGCCGTGATTGCCAGCGCCCGCGGCTCTCCCGGCCGGGTACGCACGCGGCCTGGAACTCTCCGGCAGCACCTCCCCCTGTTCACGTCCTGAGTCGCGGCGCCCCGCGGTGCTTCATGTCGAGTCAGCACCCCTGAAACCGCCAGGGCCAGCTCGCGCTCCTCTACACGTCCCCAATCATGCAGTGCGCATTGCGAGCACGAAGCGTGCACCAATGCCCCCATCCAAGAGTGGCGGCCGTCACGCGCGTGGCGACGGGATCGACCAACGTGCCGCCGCACGCGCCGCAGCAACGCATCACGTCTACAATCGCGCTGCACAGGCGTCTGCTTATGCGGCGGCGGCACGCGCTACAGCGTGCGCGCCGCGGACAGACGCCAGGCGGATATTCCCTCCATGTGGCACCGCTTCCCCCCGAGCCCACGCCATGTCCAACGTAGTCCGGCTGCACAGCGCCCGCGAACGCGAGCAGCGCCTGCACGATGACGTCCTCGATGCAGCCGAGCGCTGCATCGTCGAAAACGGCCTCGGCGCCACCACCTTCGAACTGATTGCCGGGACCGCCGACGTCTCCTGCAGCGCGGTGCGCCGGCAGTTCGACGACAAGCGCGGCATGGTCCAGGCACTGATGGAACGCGACTACGAGCGCGCGATCCGCACGATGTGGCTGCTGCAACCGCCACCGCACCAGGACGCCACCGCCTTCATCGCCGGTGCGCTGGAAGAATGGCTGGTGGCCGATGCCAACCAGCGCCGGCGACGCCTGGACCTGGAGATGGACCTGGCCGCCGTGCGCGATCCAGAACTGGCGCAGTACGCGCGCCGGCTCAACGTCTCCCTGGTGCAGAACCTGGGCGACCTGCTGCGACGCATGCTGCGCGACCACGGCTGGAGCGGCGGCGAGGCGGAGTTCCAGGCCCGCGTCTATGCGGTCGCCGCGATGTGCGGCGGCCTGCACATGATGATGACCACGGGCGTGGAGCTCAACCGCATGCACCTGCAGTTGATCCTCAGCGAAAGCCTGGCGGGGATCTTCAGTACGGCGAAGGCCTGACGCCGTCGTCCGCCGCTCCCTTCGTCCTGACGGTTCGCCCCCACATCACCGAAGCCTTGACCGGAATCCTGATGCGCCCTGCGGACACAGACGCCGGCGCTGCGTTCCTGCACGAGGGCGGCATGAGGCCAAGCGGCGTCATCTGCGGCACGTCCCTGACCTGATCCCGCCCAACGCTCGGCGTCGATGCACTGCTGCCGTCACAAGCAGGAGGTCGACCTGGACGATGATCGGCACCGGAGCAAGCGACCCAACGCGAGCGGCGCTCAGGCAAGCGGCGCTGGCGCGTGCATGCCCTCCGCTGCGGCATGCAGCGCCTGAGCGATGTGCTGCAGCGTCCTGGAGGCGCCGGCAGTCCCTACGATGCTTACGCGTCGGAGGCGTGCACGACTGACACGCCGGCATGCGCGCTGGCATGGCGCCTGCGCCCGGCACCGCCTCGCTGACGTCGGAGCGCCCACTCCTTCTGCGCCATGCCTGCCCTTTCGCCGGCAAACCGACAGAACGTGAGCATACGCGCGCGGCAGACACCCCGCCTCGCTCGGCGGCGACTCAGAAATCCAGGCTGTAGCCTATGGTCAGGGTGCGACCGCGCCCGGCGAAGTAGCGCAGCGGTTCGACCAGCGCGCTTTGCGAGTAGTAGGTGATGTACTGGCGATCGAGCAGGTTGGCGATCGCCAGGCGCAGTTCGCCGCGCGGCAACCGGTAGTTCATTGCCGCATCGACCAGCGCATAGCCGTGGAACTCCTTTTGCGGGTCGTCGAAGCGCCGGCTGAACGCGTACTGCGCCTGCACGAACGTTGACAGCCGGTCGTCCCATTGCGCCGACCAGGTGCCCACGACGCGATTGGGCGCGATGTTGAGCCCGTCCAGGTGCGCATCCAGTGTGCCGTTGCCGTCGCTGTCGTAGCGCCCACGCGTATATGCATAGGCCAGGCCGACGCGCTGCCGAGCGTCGACGCGGTACGCAAGGCTGGCATCGAGGCCTTCGATGCGGGTCTTTTCCCGCGCCATCTGGAACGCGCCGTCCACCGCGATCACTCTTGTGCCGTAATCCGAACGCGACTGGAACACGGCCATCTCCATGTCCAAGGCGTCGCCGCGCAGGCGCGTGCCCAGCTCGACGTTGCGGGTCAGCACCGGCTGCAGCGCGCTCAGGCTGGCGACAGTGGTCCCGGGGGTGTTGATCGAGCGCAGCACACGGCCGACATCAGGCATGCCGAAGCCTTCGGAGTAGCTGGCGAAGACGTTGAAGCCCTCGCTCGGCGCGAACACCGCGCCGGCGTTGTACAACGTCTCGGAGAACGACAGCGTGCCGCCCTGGACCTGCACGCGGTTGTAGCGCGCCAGCGTCTGGTAACTGTCGATCTCCAGTTCCGCATCTTCGTGGCGCACCCCGCCATGCACGGTCAACTGCGGCAGCAGCCGGTACTCGCCTTGCAGGAACGCAGCGAAGTCGCGGTACTGCGATTCGGGCACGTAGGTGCGACCGGTGCTGTACAGGTCCTGCTTGCCGCGGTCCCACAGGGTGTCGAAGCCGCCGGTGAGCTTGAGCCGGCCATCGAGCAGACCGTCCTTGCCGAGGTTGGTCTTGGATCCCCACTTGGACGCCACCGAGCGCGACTGGTCGTACAACCTGCCGTTGGGAGCGATCCGTGGATCCTGGAAGGTGGCGGAATTGTCGGCGCCGAACAGGCCTTCGAATTCCTGGTTGAACACCATCGCCTTCAGTTCCATGCCGGCCAGATCGTGGTGCTCATAGGACAGGCCGGTGGTCCACACGTCATTCCACGGCGGCGTGCCTTCGGGCCGGCCGCGCACCGATGTGGTCGGAATGCCGAGATCGCGATCGCCGGCCACGCCCAGGTACTCAGCCTTGGACTTGATGCGGTAGCGGTTGGAACTGAACTGCAACTCCTGCCGGTCGTCGATCCAGTAACCCAGCTTGGCATGCAGGTCGTAGGCGCGGGTGGCCATCAGGTCGCCCTGGGTCACGTCGGTGCCGATCGCGCGGCCGTCGCCGTCCACGTACAGTCCCTGGTCCTCGTAGCCGACGGCGAGCAGGTAATCGAGCTTGTCGGCGCGGCCGTCGACGCGGTAACCGGTCTTGTAACTCAGCGTCTGGGCATCGGCGCCGTCGGTCGGCAGCGTGGTCTGCGCGTCGAAGTGCTGATTGAATGTACCGGGTTGCGGCCGCCGGGTGATCAGGTTGATGGTGCCGCCGTTGGCGCCCAGACCGTTCATCGCGTTGGCGCCCTGGATCACTTCGATGCGCTCGACCATCGCGTAGTCGATGGTATGCGCCTCGCGTCCGGTCGGGCGCAGCGGGTTGGACTGCGGGATGCCGTCGACCAGGATCAGCGGCGTGCGTCCGCGCAGGGTTTCGCCGCTGCCGTTCATCTTGCCGCGGCTCGGCGTGTACGACGGCAGCAGGCTGGACAGCACGTCCGACGAATTGCCGCTGATGCTGAGCTGCTGCGCGATCTGCTGCTGGTCGATCACCACCACCGTCTGCGGCGCCGTCTCCGCGGGCTGGTCGGTACGCGATGCGCTGACGATGACGCTGTCCAGCGTCTGCGTGGAGGGCGACTGCGCCCAGGCGTCGGTGGTGGTGACGGCAGTCGCCGGAAGCATCGCGGCGAACAGGAAAAACGGCAAACGCATCAACGGATCCTTGTGACGAGGGCGATACGATCAGGCGTTGTCGACGACACCCAATAATGAGAATGATTATTATAAACATATAGAAACTGCGCACGCCGTCTTTGCAGGCCCCGCGCATGCCTGTCCGCTCCAGCATGCTCGAACGCGGATGGCCAGACCGGATGGAGCGTCCTCTCTTCCAGGCCCCGGGTGCATGCGCCGAGTCACCGATGCTGAGGAACGCCAAGGGCGATCAGCAGGAAGATGCGACGTCGGCTTGCTTGATGACACCGCCCCTGGTCGACCGCCGCCTGTGCGCGCGTGCCGGCGGGTGGATGGCCACCGGGCCGCGGTCCGTTGGCGAAGCACGCCCTCTGGCTCCATGCAGTACCTGATTCCCGCTACGCGGCGCCCGGAAACCACGCACGCGCTCGGCTCCGCGCCTTTACCGCCGGCATTGCACAGAATCGATCAGACCGGCCGCATGCGCTGCGCCGCGCTGCGCATGGCCTGGCCGATCTGCTGCAGGGTCCTGGAACGGACTGCGACGTGCTGCCAGTACAGCGGCACGTCGAGCCAGCGCTGCGGGTCGACGACGACGATCTGCCGCTGCCGCAGCGCGGCCACCAGCATCTGCTCCGGCGCCAGACACCAGCCCAGGCCGCGCGCGGCTGCCTCGACGAAGCCGATGGAGGTCGGCAGGTAGTGGATCGGCGGGTGCAACCGCGCACGGGTGATGCGACGCACGAAGCGCGCCTGCAGCGCGTCCTTGCGGTTGTAGACGATCATCGGGGCGCGGGCCAGCGCTGCCGCATCCAGGCCATCGGCGAAGTAGCGGTCGAAAAAGACCGGCGAGGCGATCGCGCGGTAGCGCATCGCCCCCAGCGCCAGCACATTGCAGCCCTGCAAGGCCTTGCCGACGGAGGTGACGGCACCGAGCACCGCGCCACTGCGCAGCAGCTCCAGCGTGTGGTCCTGGTCGTCCACGTGGATGTCGAACAGAAACCCGTGTGCATCGTGCAGGGCCGCCAGGGCATCCAGGAACCAAGTCTGCAGCGAATCGTCGTTGACGGCGATGGCGATGCTGCGGGCCGCTGAGCTGCTGGAAGGCGCCGGCAGCAGATCGGCCACCGCCTCGGCCTCCAGCACCTGCATCGGCCGCACACTGCGCAGCAGGCGCTCGCCGGCAGGCGTCGGCCGGCAGGGAGCCTGGCGCACGATCAGCACCTGGCCGAGCCGGTCTTCCAGCGCCTTGATCCGCTGCGAGACCGCCGACGGCGTCAGCGCCAGGCGGCGCGCAGCGGCCTCGAAGCTGCCTTCTTCCAGCACGGCGGCGAAGGCGGACAGTTGGGGATGAAGCAGATCCATGGCAGCAAGGCAGATTAGGAACGCTTCACAGCCTACAGAAAAATGAGTTTGGCTAATCCTACTGGCACATGCAGCATGCTTGCCCACGCCACCGGGCACTCCCCATGTTGCTGCACGCACTGTTGGCCGGCCTCGCCGCCGGCGCCAGCCTGATCGTCGCCATCGGCGCACAGAACGCCTTCGTACTGCGCCAGGGACTGCAGCGTCGGCATGTCGGCCTGGTTGTGGCCGTGTGCGCCGCCAGCGATATCGCGCTGATCGTCCTCGGCGTCTCCGGCATCGGTGCCGTCGTGGATGCATGGCCCGGCGTGCTGCAGGCATTGCGTTTCGGCGGCGCGGCCTTCCTCGGCGCCTACGCGCTGCTGGCGGCACGACGCGCCTGGCGCGGCACTGGCGGCCTGCAGGCGCAGGGCAGCGATTCGCAACGCTGGCAGCGCGTCCTGCTGACCTGCCTGGCCTTCACCTTCCTCAATCCGCATGTCTACCTGGACACCATGGTGCTGCTGGGCAGCCTCTCCACGCGCTACCCGGGACAGCTGCGCTGGGCGTTCGCACTCGGCGCCTGCGTGGCCAGCGCGACCTGGTTCAGCAGCCTGGGCTACGGCGCGCGGTTGCTGCAGCCGGTGTTCCGCAAGCCCGCCGCGTGGCGGCTGCTGGATGCGGCAATCGCACTGTTCATGCTGGGCTTGTGCCTCGCGTTGCTCCTGCAGCCCCTTGGATGAACGCTCGGAAGCGTTGAACACCGACACAGTACGACTGCGCCGATGCAGCGACGCCGACATCCGAGACGCCGAGCACGTGCCAGCACCGTCCACTCCGGATCACCCCTCAGCGATCGCAGACTTTCAACACGGCAGAGATGGCGCGGGTGTGCGCGCTTTAGCTGTCCCCCGCGACGCGGATGAAGCGAGCAACAAAAACCCCGGCGCGTGGCCGGGGCTCGGAAGGTGCTGATGTTGGCGCGCGCCGCGGCGTCGGATCAGTCCCAGAAGTTGTTGTAGTCGCGCGCCTTCTTGTCTGGTGCCTGGGAGCTGACCAGTTCGCAGTCGGTGGAGACCGGCGGGTTGCCCGAGTCGATCGACGCACAGACGAAGCGCGCCAGGTCGCCGACCTTGGCACCGGTCGCTGGGACATGAGCGCCACCTTTCAGGGTGGTGCTTCCGGCGCTGACGTCGACGACGGTCCCGACGATCTCTGGGCGCATGTCGTCGTCCGGCATGCTGGCAATCGTGAGTGGTTTGCGCGAGACCATATAGCGGCCAGATTGGGCGGCGTGTACGGACACGGAAAAAAGCGCCAGGACGGCGGTGAAAATAAAAGCCTTCGAGCGCATAGCGAGTCCCCTGTAGACAAAATTCATGATAGCAGCTTGAACTGAGTGTTCAGATGCAGGGAAGGGACATGCGTGCCGCTTCGGCAGCCTCTGAGAGCGCTTCGCCATGCGCGGCCAAGAAAGGCGTCATCGCCGCAGGTCATCGCGTTGCGTCGCACGGCCACGACGCATCGAGGCCACCGTGGGTTCGGATGACGAGGGCACAGGCGGCCGCAAAACGAAGTCAATGCGGCAATGCTGCGAACACGCACTGCCGAGCATGGGGATGCAGCAACTACCGTCGTTTTCAGGAGAGCTTTCAGGAGCCGGCGAAAAAACCAGCAAAGGCGACGCCTAACTCTTTGAGACTCGTGGTGGGCCGTGATGGATTCGAACCATCGACCAAAAGATTAAAAGTCTTCTGCTCTACCGACTGAGCTAACGGCCCAAAACAAGACCCCGGCGTTGCACCGGGGCGCGTAGTCTACCCCAGCACGGGGCGTTTCGCGAAATCAGGCGTAGCGGGTCGGGTCGGCGACGCCCGCGTCGGCGAAGCCGGCAGCGCGCAGGCGGCAGGCGTCGCAGTGGCCGCAGGCGCGGCCGGCGTCGTCGGCGCGGTAGCAGGACACGGTCAGGCCGAAGTCCACGCCCAGGCGCACGCCTTCGCGCACGATGTCGGCCTTGCTCATGCGCTGCAGCGGCGCGTGCACGCGCAGCCCGGCGCCCTCCACTCCGGCCTTGGTCGCCAGGTTGGCCAGGGTCTGGAACGCGTCGATGAACTCGGGGCGGCAATCGGGATAGCCGGAATAGTCCACCGCGTTGACCCCGCAGAAGATGTCGGCCGCGCCCAGCACCTCGGCCCAGCCCAACGCCACCGACAGCATGATGGTGTTGCGCGCCGGCACGTAGGTGACCGGGATGCCGTCGCCACCGGCATCCGGCACCTCGATGTCGTCGGTCAGCGCGGAGCCGCCGATGCTGCGCAGGTCGACGTTGACGGTCTTGTGCGCCACCGCGCCGAGCGCCGCAGCAACACGCGCGGCGGCGTCCAGTTCGGAGGTGTGGCGCTGACCGTAGCGCACGCTCAAGGCATGCACGGCGAAGCCCTGCGCACGGGCGATCGCGACGACGACGGCGGAGTCCATGCCACCGGAGAGAAGGACGACGGCGTTTTTCATGAGGGCGGGGATTCGGGAGTGGGGATTGGGGATTCGCAAAAGCGGGCGCACGTGGGCGAATGGGATCCACATGGTCCATTTGACCATGGAGGAGCGGCTTCAGCCGCAATGAAAGTTCGGACAAGATCAGTCGCGGCTGAAGCCGCTCCTACGAATCCCTAATCCCGAATTCCTAATCCCGGCCGCTCAGCGGCCAGGCTCGTCGTTCCACAGTAGCTTGTGCAACTGCATCTGGAACCGTACCGGCAGGCGGTCGGCGACGATCCAGTCGGCCAGGTCGCGCGCGGTCAGTTCGCTCTTGCTCGGCGAGAACCAGACCGTGCAGCGGGTCTCCAGCCGATGTTCGGCGACCACGCTGCGCGCCCACTCGTAGTCGGCGCGGCCGCACAGGACGAACTTGATCTGGTCGCGCGCGGTCAGCAACGGCAGGTTCTCCCAGCGGTTGCGATGCGCTTCCTGCGACGCCGGGGTCTTGATGTCGAGCACCCGCGACACCCGGGGGTCGACTTCGGCGATGTCCAGCGCGCCGGAGGTCTCCAGCGACACGTCGTAGCCGGCGTCGCACAGGCGCTGCAACAGCTGCAGGCAGCGTTTCTGCGCCAGCGGCTCGCCGCCGGTGACGCAGACATGGCGCACGCCGTGGCGCGCCACCTCGTCGAGGATCGCGTCGATGTACCACCATTGCCCGCCATGGAAGGCGTAGGCGGTGTCGCAGTAGCTACAGCGCAGCGGGCAGCCGGTGAGACGTACGAACACGGTCGGCCAGCCGGCGCTCTCGGCCTCGCCCTGCAGCGACAGGAAGATCTCCGTCAGCTTCAGGCGGGGCAGCGGGCTTTGGACGATATCGCTGGGAACGGCGGCCATGGCGGGAGAAGAGTGCTCCCGCGACGGCGGCGGCAGCGTTAGGGGCTCAGCGCAGCTGCTGGCCGAGACGGATCGACTGCAGGCGGTCCTGCGCGGTCCGCGCGGCATCGGATCCAGGATACTTCGCGCCGACCTGTTGCAGGGTCTGCTCGGCGTCCTGGACGCGGCCTTCGCCGTACTGGGACAGGCCGAGCTTGAGCAGCGCACCGGGCGCCTTGTCATGGGTCGGGTAGCGGCCGATCAGGTCCTGGAACTGGGCCTCGGCCAGCTGGAAGTTCTTGGTGGCGTAGTAGCTTTCGCCGAGCCAGTACAGCGCGTTCGGCGCATACACGCCGTTCGGGTAGGCCTGCAGGAAGTTCTGGAACAGGTTCGCCGAGTCGGCGTACTTGCCCGCCTTGAGGGCGTCGAAGGCGACGTTGTAGGCGGCACGCTCGTCGCCGGCGGCAGCCAGGGTGCCGGCGTCGCCGTGCACCGACGGCGGCGGCTCGGCGACGGCGGACGGCTTGCCTGCGGGCGCGGCCGGCGCAGCAGCCGGTGCGACGCCATTGGCCGGCGGCAACGGCGGCGTCGCCCCTGCCCCTGCACCATTCTCGAGCCGGCCCACGCGGCCATCCAGGTCCAGGTACTGGTCCTTGATCTGCTGCTTGAGCTGGTCGTTGCTGTGCTGCAGTTGTTCGATCGTGGCCTCCATCGACTGCATCTGCGTCCGCAGCTGGTTGAGCTGGTTCAGCATGTCGGTGTTGGCCTGGGTATTCATGGCCTGCTGCTCAAGCGCGGAAACGCGGTCGGCCAGGCTTGCGCGCTGCGCATGAGCCGGCGCGGCGGCCACGAGGGCCGCCGCGACGATCATCGATGTAAGGACACCGATACGCATCTTTTCTTACTGCGCCGTGTAGACGATCTCGACGCGACGGTTCTGCGACCAGCAGGACTCGTTCGACTCGGTGCAGACCGGACGCTCTTCGCCGTAGCTGACCACGGTCAGCTGCGCAGCCGAGCCACCGTTGGCCTGCAGCGCCGAGGACACGGCGTTGGCACGACGCTCGCCCAGGCCCATGTTGTACTCGCGCGAACCGCGCTCGTCGGTGTTGCCCTGCAGGGTGATGCGCGAGGACGGACGGTCACGCAGGTACTTGGCGTGGCAGGCCATGATCGCCTGGAACTCCGGCTTCACGGTGTCCTTGTCCAGGTCGAAGTAGACCACGCGCTGACGCAGGCAGGAATCGGTGTCCAGGTCGCCCGGGCCATACAGACCGGAGGTCGACGGGCCGGTCGGGGCGGTGGTACCGGTGGTGCCGGTGGTGTCGGTCTGGGGCTGTTCCTTGACCTTCTTGGCGCAGCCGGCCAGAGCTGCAACGGACAACAGCGAAACAAGCAGAACGCGGGTGGTCTTGTTCATGGGGATACCTTGTGGCTCCTGGGCCGATGAGGGGTTCAACAGCGAAATATTAACACCAAACTTACATGTCAACGTGCGGTGCGATACGGCGACCAGGACGGCTCGCGCACGTCGCCATCGGCGAGCACCAGGCGCTGCCGCACGCGGGCATCGGCCGAGACCGCGTACAGCACACCACGGCCGCCTTCACGCGCCGCATACAGCACCATGCTGGCGTTGGGGGCGAAGCTCGGCGACTCGTCCAGCGAGCCGGTCGACAGCGTGCTCCAGCGCGGCGAACCCAGGCTGCGGTCCATCATCGCGATCTTGTAGGTGTTGCCGCTGCCCTGCGCCACGACCAGCTTGTTGCCGTCGAAGGACACGCTCGGGGTCGCGTTGTAGTTGCCCTGGAAGGTGATGCGGGTGGCGCTGCCGCCGGTGGCCGGCACCTGGTAGATCTGCGGGCGGCCGCTGCGGTCGGAGGTGAAGTAGATGCTGTTGCCGTCCGGCGCCCAGGTCGGCTCGGTGTCGATGCCGAAGTGGTTGGTCAGCTGGGTCAGCTGCTTGCTGCCCAGATCCATCACGTAGATCTCCGGGTTGCCGCTGCGCGACAGCGCCAGCGCCAGCTTCTTGCCGTCCGGCGAGAACGACGGGGCGCCGTTGATGCCGCGGAAGCTGGAGACCAACTGGCGCGCACCGGTGGCGATGTCCTGGATGTAGATCGACGAGTTGCCGCGCTCGAAGCTCACGTAGGCCAGCTTCTTGCCGTCCGGGCTCCAGTTCGGCGACAGCAGCGGCTCGGCCGAGCGGACGATGGTCTGCGGGTTGTAGCCGTCGGAGTCGGCCACCATCAGCGCATAGCGCATCGCCCCGCCCTTGCCGCTGGCGGTGACGTAGGCGATGCGGGTCCAGAACGCGCCGCGCACGCCGGTGATCTTCTCGTAGATGGCATCGGCCATCTGGTGGGCGACGTCGCGCATGGCGTTGGCGCGGGCGGTCATGGCCAGACCGAGCATGCGCTCGCCCTTGCCCACGTCGAACAGTTCGTACTCGACGCGGTAGGCGCCTTCGCCCGCATCCATCACCCGGCCGACGACCAAGTAGCTCTGCTTTAGCGCGCGCCAGGTGGCGAACTGCACCTCGCTGCCGCGGGTCGGCCGCTCGACGATCTGCGACTCGGGCAGGTTGCGGAACTGGCCGGAGCGATCCAGGTCGGCGCGCACCACGGCGGCGACGTCGGTGCTCGGCGGGGTCGCCGAGCCCTGGTACGGCATCGGCACCACGGTGATCGGGGTCGCCGAGGCATTGCCGCCGACGATGTCGATTTCCAGGCCCTTGTCCTGCGCGGACGCGGCGAGAGGCAGCAACAGGGCGGTGAGAACGGCAAGCCAGCGCGGCAGTTTCTTCATGGGTCGCTCAGCAGGATCGGAAAGGCGCAAGAGATAGCAATGCGCGGGTGAACGTATTCGCAATCATGAACCATCGCCATGTGAAGCCGATGGCAGGACGCTCTCCATTATCGCCCATCGCCTGTCCGATGGATGGCCGACGGCGCGCAAACGCGGCGGTGACCGCCGAGCTCATTGGTCCTGGGCAGTGAAGTTGAAGGTCAGATTGCGCGCGAACACGGTCTCGAAGCCGCGGTAGGGCAACGGCTGCGCACGCAGCACCGCGGCCTCGATCGAGCGGCGCCCGGCCTCGTCGTAGGGGCAGTCGGGGCTGACCTTGGCCTGCATGACCTGGCCACCGGGAATCTGCGTGATCGAGATCTTGCACTTCTGCCCCAGCGGCACCGAGTCCGGGCGCACCCACTGGCTCAGCACGGCCTGCTGGATCGCCGCGGCGTACTTGGCCTGCAAATCGGTATTGGTGCCGTTCTGGCCCGGCGCCTGCTGCGGCGTGGTGGCCGCGGCCGCGGATGCCTTCTTCGCGTTCAAGTCGGCGATCTGCTGCAGCTTCTGCTGGGCCAGTTGCGCCTCCCGCTCCAGCTTCTCGCGCTGCTTGCGGATGTCGGCGATCTTCTTCTGCCGCTCTTCTTCCTGCTGCGCGGCCAGGCGCTGCTTCTGCTCGGCCTCCTGCTGACGCTTCTGCTCGGTCAGGTCGATCTGTTCCTGGCGGCGCTTGGCCTCCTGCTCCTGCTTCTCCTTTTCCTGGGAGATCGCGGTGCGGGTGGCGCGGTCCTGGTCGACCTTGTCGGGCACCGGGACGAAGTCCTGCGCCTTCTGCTGCTGCGGGGTCGGCGCCTGCTGCGGCTTGGGCGTGGGCAGCGGCTGCGGCGGCGGCACCGTGTCTTCCTCGGCGACATCCTTGACCGGTTCGGGCAGCGGCTCGGGCAAGGGCTTGGGCGCGTCCTTCACCGCCTTCTGCGCCGAGCGCACGTCGGCGGCCGAGACCACCAGCGAGGCCTCGACCATCGGCGAACCGGCGGCGGGTTCGACCTGGCGCACCGGCGACCACCACCAGGCCAGGAAGAACAGCAGCGCGATCAGCACATGCACCAGCAACGCCAGGGTGACCCCGAGGATCAGGCCCTTGTCGTCGCCGCGCTGCTGCGGCGGGCGGAAATCGGCTTCAGCGTGCATTGTTTCCGGGCTGACTCATCAGGCCGACCTTGGGCACGCCGGCCTGCTGCAGCATGACCATGGTGTCCATGACCAGTTGGTAGTTGGAGCTGCCGGGCGCGGCGACGAACACCGGCACGTCCTTGTTCTGGCCGACGAAGGCCTGGATCTTCGCCTTCAGTTCCGGCGCGGCGATCTTCTCCGGCTTGCCGTCCTGCAGGGTCAGGGTGTAGCGGCCTTCGGCATCGACGGTGACGATCACCGGGTCCTTCTTGCTCTCCACCGAGCGCGCAGTGGAATCGGGCAGGTCCACGTCCACGCTCAGGCTGAGCAAGGGCGCGGTGACCATGAAGATGATCAGCAGCACCAGCATCACGTCGATGTACGGCACGACGTTGATCTCGGACTTGAGCTTGCGGCGCTTGCGGCGGGAAATGGCGGCAGTCATGCGGGAATCCTGGGAGTCGTGGGCAGGCGGGCGACGCTCAGTCGCCGCTGGCCTGGCGCTGCAGGATGGAGCTGAACTCTTCGGAGAAGGTCTCGAAGCGCACGGCCAGGCGCTCGACCCGGGTGGTGAAGCGGTTGTAGGCCCACACCGCCGGGATCGCCACGAACAGGCCGATGGCGGTGGCGAACAGCGCCTCGGAGATGCCCGGCGCGACCGCGGCGATGCCCGCCTGCTGGCCGCTATTGATCATGTCGTGCATGGTCACCATGATGCCGAACACGGTGCCGACCAGGCCCACGTAGGGCGCGGTGGAGCCGATGTTGGCGAGCAGTTCCAGGTTGCGCTCCAGGCGGTCCACTTCGCGCGCATAGGTGGCGCGCATCGCCCGCTGCGCGCCTTCCAGCTGGATGCGCGCATCGAGCCGGCGCTTGTCGCGCAGGCGGGTGAATTCGCGGAACCCGGCCTCGAAGATCGCCTCCAGCCCGCCGACCACGCGATTGCGGTCGGTGGCGCCGGCGTAGAGCTTGCTCAGGTCGGTGCCGGACCAGAAGCGGTTTTCGAAGTCGTCGGCCTCGCGGTTGGCGTTCTTGAACACCTTGCCCTTGCGGAAGATGATGACCCAACTGATCAGCGAGCCGAGCAGCAGCAGCAGCACGATCACCTTGACCGGCAGGCTGGCCTTGACCATCAGGTCCAGGTAGTTGATGCCGCCGTGGGCGGCGGTGCTGGCGACGGCCTGGGTGGCGGTCTGGGTCACGTCCTGCGGCAGCGCCTCCACCACCGTGTCCTGCAGGGCCAGGAGCAATGCGATCATCCGTCGTTCCTCAGTAATTCGGCTTCAGTGATTTCAAGAACTTTCAATGCATCGTGCAGCGCGTCGTCCATGCCGCGCGGGCGGAAGCTGCCGGCGCTGAGCGCCGCCACCCGCACCTGCGCGCGCAACAGCAGCTCCCCGTCGTCGCGGCGGATCGACTGCGCGAACACCAGGCTGGCGCGCTTGCAGTGCGACAGCGCGACGCCGACCTGCAGGGAATCGTCCAGGCGTGCCGGGCGCAGGAAGTCGAGCTGCATCGCGCGCACCGCGAACACCAGATCGTGTTGCAGGCGCAGACGCTCCTGACCATACCCCAGTGCCCGCAACCACTCCGTGCGCGCCCGCTCCAGGAAGGCCACGTAGCGCGCGTGGTAGACCACGCCACCGGCGTCGGTATCTTCCCAGTAGACGCGTGTCGGCCAACTGAATAGACGCGGGGATTGGGGATTCGGGAATGGGGATTCGCCGGACGGCGGCGTATTCGGGTCGATCGCGGTCAAAACAGCGCTCCTGTATCCCCAATCCCCAATCCCGAATCCCGCTTGGGCTGCAAGCCCAGGTGCAGATAGGCCTTGTTGGTCGCCATGCGGCCGCGGGCGGTGCGGATCAGGTAGCCCTGCTGGATCAGGTAGGGCTCGATCACGTCCTCCAGGGTGCCGCGCTCCTCCGACAGCGAGGCGGCCAGCGACTCGACGCCGACCGGGCCGCCGTCGAAGTACTCGATGATGGTGCGCAGCATGCGCCGGTCCAGTTCGTCGAAGCCCTCGGCGTCGACCTTGAGCATCTGCGTGGCGGCCTGGGCCACCGCCAGGTCGATCTGCCCGCCGGCGCGGACCTGGGCGAAGTCACGGACCCGCCGCAGCAGGCGATTGGCGATGCGCGGGGTGCCGCGCGCGCGGCGCGCGATCTCGGCGCAGCCGTCGGCGTTGCAGGCGATGCCGAGGATGCTGGCGGAGCGGCGCACGATCTGCGCCAGCTCGTCCGGGGTGTAGAAGGCCAGGCGCTGGACGATGCCGAAGCGGTCGCGCAAGGGCGCGGTCAGCAGGCCGGCGCGGGTGGTGGCGCCGATCAGGGTGAACGGCGGCAGGTCGATCTTGATCGAGCGCGCGGCCGGGCCCTCGCCGATCATGATGTCGATCTGGAAGTCTTCCATCGCCGGATACAGCACTTCCTCGACCACCGGCGACAGGCGGTGGATCTCGTCGATGAACAGCACGTCGTGCGGCTGCAGGTTGGTCAGCAGCGCGGCCAGGTCGCCGGCCTTCTCGATCACCGGGCCGGAGGTGACCCGCAGGTTGACCCCCAACTCGTTGGCGATGACGTGGCTGAGCGTGGTCTTGCCCAGGCCCGGCGGCCCGAAGATCAGCACATGGTCCATCGCCTCCCCGCGCGCCTTGGCCGCCTCGATGTAGATCGACAGCTGCTCGCGCACCGGCTGCTGGCCGAGGTAGTCGTCCAGCCGCTTGGGGCGGATGCTGGCCTCGGCCGCCTCATCCTCGCGGGTGGCGCTGCTGGCGATGATGCGGTCCATTTAGAGCCGGGATTGGGGAGTGGGGATTCGGGATTGGTAGCGCAATAGTATCGGCTGCGAGACGGTCTCGGCGCCATGGCCTTGACCAATCCCGAATCCCGACTCCCCAATCCCGGCCGCCGCAGGCGGCCTCAGATCTCCACCTGCGCGCCCAGTTCCACCAGGCGGTTGCCGGGGATGCGGAAGAAGCCGGTGGCGGGGGCGGCGTTGCGGTGCATGACCGCGAACAGCTTGTCGCGCCAGATCGGCATGCCGCGGTTGGCGCTGGCCACGATGGTCTCGCGGCTGGCGAAATAGGTGGTGTCCATGGGGTCGAAGTAGATCCCGCCCTGGTCGCAGGAGCGCATCAGCGCCAGCGGCACGTCCGGGGTCTCCATGAAGCCGAAGCGCACGTAGACGCGGTAGAACTCGTCGCCGATCGCGTCGATCTTCAACCGCTGCCCGGCCGCCGCATACGGCACCTGCAGGGTCTCCACGGTCAGGAACACGTTGCGCTCGTGCAGCACCTTGTTGTGCTTGAGGTTGTGCATCAGCGCGTGCGGCACGACCATCGGGTCGGCGGTCAGGAACACCGCGGTGCCGGGCACGCGCACCGGCGGCGCCAGCATCAGCCCGGGCAGGAAGGTGTCGAGCTTGATGCCGTCCTTGCGGATCTCGTCGTGCAGCAGCTTGCGGCCGCGGCGCCAGGTGCGCATCAGGGTGAACAGGATCAGGCCCAGCAGCAGCGGGAACCAGGCGCCGTCCAGGAACTTGATGATGTTGGCGTAGAAGAACGCGCAGTCCACCGCCAGGAACACCAGCGCGAACAGCCACAGCAGCGGTGCCGGCACGCGCGGGTTGGCGCGCGCGTAGATCACCATCAGCACGGTGGTGATCAGCATGGTGCCGGTCACGGAGACGCCGTAGGCAGTGGCCAGCGAGGTGGAGTCGCCGAAGCCGATCACCGCCACCACCACCAGCGCCAGCAGGCACCAGTTCACCGCCGGCACGTAGATCTGGCCGATGGTGGAGTGCGAGGTGTGGCGGATGTGCATGCGCGGGATGTAGCCCAATTGCATGGCCTGGCTGGCCACCGAGTAGGCGCCGGTGATCAGCGCCTGCGAGGCGATCACCGTGGCCGCGGTGGCCAGCACGATCATCGGGTACAGCGCCCACTCCGGCACCGCCTCGTAGAACGGGTTGCTGACCGCGGCCGGGTCGCGCAGCACCAGCGCGCCCTGCCCCAGGTAGGTCAGGGTCAGCATCGGCAGCACCACGCACTGCCAGGAGCGGCGGATCGCCTTGGCGCCGAAATGGCCCATGTCCGCGTACAGTGCCTCGCCACCGGTCACCGCCAGCACCACCGCGCCGAGCACGAACACCGCGTGCCAGTTGTGTTCGGCGAAGAAGCGCACGCCCCACCAGGGGTTCAACGCATGCAGCACTTCCGGCGCGCGCGCCATGTTGTAGACGCCGATCGCGCCCAGCGCCACGAACCAGACCAGGGTGATCGGCCCGAACGCCTTGCCGACCCGCTCGGTGCCGTAGCGCTGGGCCATGAACAGCATCCCCAGCACCACCAGGGTGATCGGCACCACGAACGGCTCCAGCTTGGGCGCGGCCACCTCCAGGCCTTCCACCGCCGACAGCACCGAGATGGCCGGGGTGATGACGCCGTCGCCGAAGAACAGCGAGGCGCCGAAGATGCCGAGGATGCCGACCACGTACATCGAGCGCGAGCCACCCGGCAGGGTCCGCTGCGCCAGCGCGGTCAGCGCCATGATGCCGCCCTCGCCGTCGTTGTCGGCGCGCATGATCACGGTGACGTACTTGACCGTGACCACCAGCATCAGCGCCCAGAACACCAGCGACAGGATGCCCAGCACGGTGTCGTGGTCCGGGGTCAGCCCGTAGTGCGGCGAGAACGCCTCCTTGAGCGTGTACAGCGGACTGGTGCCGATGTCGCCGAAGACCACGCCGATGGCGGTCAGCATCACCCCCAGGCCCGTTTTGGCATGCGGATCGTGGCTGCCCGGGCGGGCGGCGGAACTGGAGGAGCTGGACATGGTGGGAAGAGTAGCGCCAGAACGTGAAGAAAGAGCGGGGGAAGCCGGGCCGACCGGGCGGTCAGCGCAGCGCCGCCTGCAGGGCCTTGCGGATCACCGTGGCGACCTCGTCGCCGTCGGCGGCGGCGTCGCGCGCCATCT
The DNA here is from genome assembly GCF_040529065.1 of Xanthomonas sacchari. Classification (NCBI taxonomy): domain Bacteria; kingdom Pseudomonadati; phylum Pseudomonadota; class Gammaproteobacteria; order Lysobacterales; family Lysobacteraceae; genus Xanthomonas; species Xanthomonas sacchari. The sequence continues at coordinate 3,716,004 of NZ_CP132343.1, forward strand.
TCGCCGCCTCGGCCGGCTTGTAGCCGAGCTGCTGCAGCGCCACCGTGGCCTCGGACACCGCGTCGGTGCCCAGTTGCCCGGTGACCGGCGCGCCGCCGCTGAAGTCGGCCGCGCGGTCGCGCAGCTCCACCACCATGCGCTCGGCGGTCTTCTTGCCGATGCCGGGGATGCGGGTCAGCGCGGTGACGTCGGCGGCGGTGATCAGCCGCGCGAATTCATCCACGCTGACCCCGGACAGCACCGCCAGCGCGATCTTCGCGCCGATGCCGCTGACCCGCTGCACGTCGCGGAACAGGCGCCGCTCGCCCTCGCGCAGGAAGCCGTACAGCGACACGCTGTCCTCCTTCTGCGCATAGTGGGTGAACAGGATGACGTCGCGGCCGACGTCGGGCAGGTCGTAGAAGGTGCTCATCGGCGCCTCCAGCTCATACCCCACCCCACCCACGTCGATCACCAGCCACGGCGGCTGCTTGTAGGCCAGGATCCCGCGCAGACGGCCGATCATTGGGCGCCTCGTGCGAGGAGCCGGGATTGGGGATTGGGGATTGGGGATTCGCCAAAGCGGGGCCGGCGCGCACGCGCGCGGCTGTTGCCAATCCCCAATCCCGAATCCCGAATCCCAGCTCCACTCATTTTCTACTCCACGCCTGCTGCGTGCTGACGCCCAGGCGCTGCGCGGTGGCGCGCACGTGGGCATGGGTGATGGCGACGGCCAGTGCGTCGGCGGCGTCGGCCTGAAGTTTGCCGGTCAGGCTCAGCATGAGACCGACCATGTGTTGCACTTGTTGCTTCTCCGCCGCGCCCTTGCCGACCACGGCGAGCTTGATCTCCTTGGCGGCGTACTCGTGCACCGGCAGTTCGCGCAGCACCGCCGCGCAGATCGCCGCGCCGCGGGCATGGCCGAGCTTCAGCGCCGCGTCGGCGCTCTTGCCCATGAACACCCGCTCGATCGCCACTTCATGCGGCCGGTATTCCTCGATCAGCGCGTCCAGCCCGTGCAGCAGGCGCTTGAGCCGCAGGGCGAAATCGCCCTCACCCAGCAACACCAGCGGCGCATGGTGCACGTGCCGGGTACGGCCGGCCGCATCCACGTCGATGATGCCCACGCCGGTGCGCTGCGAGCCGGGGTCGATGCCGAGGATGCGGGTGGAGCCGGGATTGGGGATTCGGGAATCGGGAATCGGGAAAGCAGCGCCCGTGCGGGCAGAGATGCCCGTGGCAGCCATCGACGTCTGCGATGCCTCCGGTGCCGGCACGGCGTTCTTCCGGGTTCCGGGTGTTGGGCCCCGGGCCCCGGCGGTCATGGTCTCAGCCCCCGTCACTCAGCGCGGCCTGGTCCACGTTGGAATAGACGTTCTGCACGTCGTCCAGGTCTTCCAGCATGTCCAGCAGCTTGCGCACCTGCACTGCGGTGTCGCCGTCCACGGCGATGTCGTTGTCGGCGCGGAAGGTGATTTCGGCGTGGTCGGCAGCCAGGCCGGCCGCGTCCATGGCGTCCTTGACCGCCTGGAACGCCTCCGGTGCGGTCAGCACGTCGATCGCGCCGTCCTCGGGGTAGACCACGATGTCGTCGGCACCGGCCTCGATCGCCGCCTCGGTGATCTTCTCCTCATCGGCGCCGGCGGCGAAGCTGAGCACGCCCAGGCGCTTGAACATGAAGGCCACCGAGCCGTCGGTGCCCATGTTGCCGCCGCACTTGCTGAAGGCGTGACGCACGTCGGCCACGGTGCGCACGCGATTGTCGGTCAGGCAGTCGACGATCACTGCGACGCCGCCCGGGGCATAGCCCTCGTAGCGCACTTCCTCGTACTCCACGCCTTCCAGTTCGCCGGTGGCCTTCTTGATCGCGCGCTCGATCACGTCCTTGGACATGTTGGAGGCCAGCCCCTTGTCCATCGCCACGCGCAGCCGCGGGTTGTTGGACGGATCGCCGCCGCCGGCGCGCGCGGCGACGCCGATCTCGCGGATGATCTTGGTGAAAATCTTGCCGCGCTTCGCATCGGATGCGTTCTTGCGGGCTTCGATCGAGGGGCCTCTACCCATGGGGCGTTCCGGACGGTTGTAAGGACAAGGCGCGGATTTTACCTGATGCAGCGCACATCCCGCGGCCCAGGCGGGCCGACGACGGACCGGGGCACGTGGCGCGCATGCGTCCCGCGTTCCGCTGGCGCCTACCGCTCGGGTGCGCGCCGGCCCGTGGTGGCCGTCAAGTCTTGGCGGGCTGTCTACCCCGGCGCGCGGACTGCCGCCAAGACTGTAGCGCCCCACTGGGAGGCTGAACGCGCCGGTCGCGCCAGCGTTCCATCGCATCGAAGGAGATCCCCCATGTCCTGCAGCACGTCCCTCGCCCACCCGTTCCTGTCGCTGGCCCTGCGCTGCCTGGGCCTGGCCGCCCTCGCCGCCCCGGGCCTTGCCAGCGCCCAGACCGATGCCTTCCGGGGGCGCTACAGCGCCGGCGTCACCACCTATGCGATCAGCGGCCAGGAGCCCCGCGCGGCCGGCAAGTACCCGGTGTACGTGCATATCGGCGGCACCGGCGAGAACTACCAGAGCAATTGGGCGATGGCCGCGGTGAACGCCGCCGCGGCCAAGGGCTTCGTGGCCGCCTCGGTGGAGTACGACAACGCCAGCTTCGGCAGCTGCGGCGTCATCGGCAACCGCGCCAAGGCCATCTTCGATGCGCAGAATCTCAACAGCGCCATCGCCCAGCTCTGCGCCCGCGACAAGGCCGACTGCTCCAAGGGCGTGGTGACCGGCGGGCTCAGCCAGGGCTCGATCATCTCGGTGCTGGCGCACGACTACGATCCCCGGGTCGCCGCCTCGTTCGGCCAGGGCACCGGTGCGACCTACACCGCCTACTACAACCTGGCGTCGTGCATCGCCGACGGCAACCACTCGCTGCCGTCCGATCGCCTGCGCATCATCAACGGCGAGCGCGACATGTTCGTCGGCGGCACCGAGAACATCGCCCGCACGCAGGCGCAACTGGTCACCGGCCTGCGCTGCGACGGGCAGCAGTCGTGCTTCCGCAGCAACGGCAGCGGCTGGTACGTCGTCAAGGATCGCGAGGTGCAGGACCTCTACGCCGACCACTGCTTCATGGGCTTCGGCGGCTATCCGGGCACCCAGTGCGCGGGCGTGCTGGTCGACGGCAACTACCGCAGCGGCACCGCCGCCTGGGCGCTCAACCCCACGCTGGACTGGTTGAAGACCTTCGTGACGCCGTAAGGGGCGTCATTGCCACTACGCCGGCGCCAGGCGGTCGCGGTGGATCGCAATGCGGCGCGACCGGCGCCGCGGCGCATTGGGTTCTGCCAGGCGCCGGCTCAGGCGGCGAAGCGGCCGTCGCGCAGGAACGCCGCGGTCTGCCGCGCGGCCTCCACCGAGAACAGCAGGCCGCTGTGGCTGGCGCGGACCTGGCAGTGATCGCCCAGGCCAGGCACGCGGGTCTCGGCCAGCGCCACGCTGCCGTCGGACGCCGGCCCGAGCGCGGCAAAGCGCGCGCCGAGGCCGCGGGCCACCGTGCCGGCGATCATGCCGACCTCGGCCGCCCCGTCCCAACGCGCCACGCCCCGCTGCAACAGCGCCGCACTGCGGCCCAGCGCCCGCCCGAGCCGCCGTTGCGCCAGGGCGCGCGCAGCGGCACTGCCGGCCAAGGGGCTGCCCAGGCACACCACCCGGGTCACCGGCAGCGCCGGCGCCTGCTGCAAGGCCTGCAACGCAATCAGGCCGCCGAGACTATGCCCAACCAACGCCACCGGACCGGCGTCGGCCATACGTTCGATGCGGACGTGCAGCCGTGGAAGCGCGGCTTCGGCACCGCCGAAGGCGGTCGAATAGCCGAAGCTGGCGACGCGCCAGCCCTCGTGGCGCAGGCGCAGCGCCAGCGGCAGCAGCCACGGCCGCGCGTTCCAGATGCCATGCAGCAACAGCACCTGCGGCGCGGCGGCCATGCGCGGCTCAGCCGCAGGTGGTGCGGACGATGTGATTGCTGCCATCCAGGAACACGTTGAGCCGGTCCAGGCGCAGGTCGCGGGTCACCGCCTGGCCCGGCGCGATCGGCCGCACCACGCCGGCCCCGCTCTCCTTCCAGACCCGGCTCATGGTTGCCTGGGTGGCCTCCTGGCCCACCGCCCAGGCCACGGCCTCGACGTTGCAGCGGCCATCGCCTTGCACGCTCGGCCCGCCACTGGCCGGCTGCAACTTGGCCGGTGGCGCGCACGCGGCCAGCAGCGGCAACACGGCGGCGATTCCCATCCACGGTCGGAACATGGCGCGCTCTCCTTCAGGCTGGACAGGCCAGCACTGTAGCGCGCGCTCGTTGCCGCTGTGTCGACGCGGCATGCCCGGACGACGTCCGGTTGCAGGCGTCAGGCCGCGCGTGACGGCCGGCGCAGGATGAATTCGAGATCGCGCACCTGCCCCACCGGGAACTCGTAGGTGCCGACCTTCTCGAAGCCGTAGCGCGCGTAGAAGCGCTGCGCGCCCAAGTTTTCCGACCACACGCCGACCCACAGCGTGCGCGGGCCGTTGCGCTCCAGCCAGGCCAGGGCGGTGTCGAACAAGCGACCGCCCCAGCCGCCGTTCTGGTGCGCGCGCAGCAGGTACAGCCGTTTCAGTTCGCCATCGCCAGGCGTCACCTCGGCATGCGGCAGACCGCAGGGGCCGGCGGCGGCGTGTCCCACCACCTCGCCGTCATGCTCGACCAGCCAGATCGCGTAGTCCGGATGCGCCAGCACCACCTGCGCGCGCTCGATCGAATAGGCTTCGTCGAGGAAGGCCTGCAGATCCTGCGCAGGGTAAAGATGGCCGAAGGTTTCGCAGAACGTGGCCGTGGCGATGCGGGTCACCGCCGCGGCATCGTCCGGCGTGGCGCGACGAATCAGCACGGCTCAGCGCGCCGGGTGCGCGGCGTCGGCATCGGCCTCTTCGCCGTCGTCCTCGTCCTCGTCCTCGTCCTCGTCGTCGCCTTCTTCCTCGTCCTCGCCCTCTTCTTCCTCGTCGTCTTCCTCGTACTCGTAGTCGTCCTCGCCGAAGTCTTCGCCGTCCCAACGGCCTTCCGGATCCGGCACGAACGCCAGCGGCGCGTTGGCGCCGCTGCCGGCGCGCACCAGCCAGCCGCCGAACACGCGCGCGCGCTGGGTGACGATGGCCTCCACTGCGCCCTCGTTGCCGAGGGTTTCCCACTCCAGATTGAATGCGGTCTCGCTCATGTGTCGGCCTGCGCTACGGTTGGAAGAAAGGGATCACTGCGCCTGCGGGCGCACCTGCACGTGCACTTCGGCCAGCTGCGCGTCGGCGATCGGCGACGGTGCGTCGGTCATCAGATCCTGCGCGCCGGTGGTCTTGGGGAACGGGATCACGTCGCGGATCGATTCGGTGCCGGCCATCAGCGCGGCGATGCGGTCGATGCCGAAGGCGATGCCGCCGTGCGGCGGCGCGCCGTAGTTCAGCGCGTCCAGCAGGAAGCCGAACTTGGCGCGCGCTTCCTCGGCACCGATGCCGAGCAGCTCGAACACTGCGCTCTGCATGTCCGGGCGGTGGATACGGATCGAACCGCCGCCGATCTCGTTGCCGTTGAGCACCATGTCGTAGCCGCGCGACACCGCGGTCTTGGCGTGGGTGCGCAGCTCGGCGATGTCGTCCACGGCCGGCGCAGTGAACGGATGATGCAGGGCGACGTAGCGCTGCGCCTCCTCGTCCCACTCGAACATCGGGAAATCGGTGACCCACAGCGGACGCCAGCCGTCGGCGACCAGATTGAAGTCCTTGCCGGCCTTCAGGCGCAGCGCGCCCATGAAGTCGGAGACCTTGCCGTAGGCGCCGGCGCCGAAGAACACGATGTCGCCGTTGCCGGCGCCGACGTGGGCGAGCAGCGCGGCGAACGCGGCCTCGCCGAAGAACTTCTGGATCGGCGAGCTGATCTCGCCGCTGTCGGCGATCTTGACGTAGGCCAGGCCCTTGGCGCCGTACTTGGCGGCGTGCGCGGCGTATTCGTCGATCTGCTTGCGCGAGAGGCTGGCGCCGCCGGGGATGCGCAGCGCGGCGACGCGGCCGTCCGGGTCGCCCGCGGCGTTGCTGAACACCGCGAAGTCGCTGTCCTTGACCAGTTCGGCGACGTCGGTCAGTTCCAGCGCGATGCGCAGGTCCGGCTTGTCCGAGCCGTAGCGGCGCATGGCCTCGGCCCAGGTCATGCGCGGGAATTCGGCGGCCAGTTCGACATCGACCACTTCCTTGAAGATGGCGCGGACCATCGCCTCGACGAAGTCCTGCACGTCGCGCTCGCGCACGAAGGCGAACTCCATGTCGAGCTGGGTGAACTCGAGCTGGCGGTCGGCGCGCAACGCCTCGTCGCGGAAGCAGCGCGCGATCTGGTAGTAGCGGTCGAAGCCGGCCACCATCAGGATCTGCTTGAACAGCTGCGGCGACTGCGGCAGCGCGTAGAACTCGCCCGGGTGCATGCGCGCCGGCACCAGGAAGTCGCGCGCGCCTTCCGGGGTGGCCTTGGTCAGGATCGGGGTCTCGATGTCCTGGAAGCCGCGTTCGTCCAGGTAGCGGCGCAGCGCCTGCACCAGCTTGATGCGGGTGCGCTGCATGCGCTGCATCTCCGGGCGGCGCAGATCCAGATACCGGTACTTCAGGCGGGTTTCCTCGCCCGGGTTCTCGTGCGCGTGGAACGGCAGCGGCGCGGCCTTGTTGAGCACGGTGATGGCCGTGGCGATCACCTCGACCTTGCCGCTGCGCAGCTTGTCGTTGACCGCATGCCGCGCGCGCACCTCGCCCTCGACCTGCAGCACGTCCTCGTAGCCGAGGCTGGCGGCGACCTTGAACACCTCGGCGTTCTCCGGCTCCACCATCACCTGCACGATGCCTTCGTGGTCGCGCAGGTCGATGAAGCACACGCCGCCGAGGTTGCGGGCCACGTCGGTCCAGCCGGCCAGGGTGACGGTTTGGCCGATCAGGGTCTCGTCGACCAGGCCGCAGAAGTGGGTACGCATCGCTAGCTCCAAACAGGGGGCGGCCGGCGCAGAAGGCGCCGGCAAGCCCGGTATTCTGCGGCGGCGCGTCGGCCCGGGCAAATCGCGCATGACTCATCCTGGCTTAAGTTGGCCTGCGGCTATAGTCCGCGCACCATTCACGGGGAGGAGAGAACCCATGTTGAAGCCCCTTGGCACCTGGCTGGTGATCGCCGCGCTGGCCCTGGCCAGCGCCCCGGCCGCGGCCCAGAGCGCCCGCGCCTATGCCCCGCAGGACCTGCGGCAACTGTCGGTCCCCGGCCGGGTCCGGGTGATCGAACGCGAGTACGCCGACCAGTCGCGCGGCCGGCAGATCCCCGACGACCAGCTCGAGTTCTATCTGGACCAGATCGACCGCGGCTGGAGTTTCGGCAACATCCAGCAGGACATCGCCACCTCGCTGCGCGGCAGCGGCGGCGGCTGGCGGCAGGAACCGGGCTTCGACGGCCGCACCGTCGCCTGTTCCAGCAACGACCGCCGCCGCCAACAGTGCGCGACCCCGTTCCGCGGGCCCGCCCGCTTGGTCGGCACCCTCTCCGACTCGCCCTGTATCGAAGGCCGCACCTGGGGCTCGGCGCCCGGCGTGGTGTGGGTGGACCAGGGCTGCCGCGGCCGTTTCGTCGAAGGCCGCGGCGCTCCGGGCGGCAACTGGGGCGGTGGTGGCGGTGGCGGCGTGGCCGGCACCGTGCGCTGCGAAAGCCAGGACCAGCGCCAGCGCATCTGCCCGACCGGCTGGCGCAATGCCATGCTGGTGCGACAGCTATCTGACACCCGCTGCATCGAAGGCCGCACCTGGGGCTCGCGCGATGGCGCGGTGTGGGTCGACGACGGCTGCCGCGGCGAGTTCGCCGAGGGCCGCGGCGGTGGCGGCTGGGGACCGGGCCGGCCGCCGCTGGACAACGGCTACACGGTGACCTGCAGCAGCGACGACAAGCGCCTGCGCACCTGCGCCTGGGACCGCCGCCAGGGCCGCCCGGTGCTGATCGAACAACTGTCCGGCACCACCTGCGCGGAAGGCCGCAGCTGGGGCTACGAAGGCAATACGGTGTGGGTCAACGGCGGATGCCGGGCGCGCTTCGGCGCGCGCTGAGCGAAGACACACGGGCCGCGTGGCGGCTGCGCGGCCCGATGCATGGCTACAGGCCGATTTTTAGGGCGGCGCTTGCCGTTCTTTTGGATTAGCCGCGACCCGGTAATCCACGGTCGCCGCTGAAGCGGCTCCTACGACAGGCCGCGCGCTTGCGCGACCTGGCGAGGCTCAGGTGGCCGCAGGCTTGGCTGCGGCGGGCGCCGCGGCAGGCGTGGCCGCCGCAGCAGGCTTGGCCGGCGCGTCGGACGTCGCAGCGGCGGGCGCGGGCTTGCTGTCCCCGCTGCTGCCGGGGCTGCCCGACTCGGCAAGGTTGCGCTTCTTGTCGCCGTCCTTCTTGAAGTCGGTCTCGTACCAGCCGCTGCCGGACAGGCGGAACGCCGGCGCGGTGAGTTGGCGCTTGACCGCCGGGGCGGAACAGGCCGGACAGGTCTCCGGATCGGGATCGGACAGTTTCTGCAGGCGGTCGAAGCTGTGACCGCATGCGGCACATTGGAAAGCGTAGATCGGCATGGCGGCAAAAACGCGAGAGCAACGGAGGCGGCCAGTATGGGGGCCGCACGCCGGCTTTCAAGCGTCCCGGCTCACGCCGGCCCGGGCTGGGGCCGCGGCGCGGTCTCCGGTGCGCCCGCCGACGGCGTCGGTGCGTCCACCAGCGGCGCCTCGGCGACCGGCTCATCCGGTGCCGTCGGTGCCTGCGCCGATGCGGGATCTGCCGGCGTGGCCGGCGCCGTCTCCAACGGGCTGACATCGAACGGCATGCGCAGCAGCAGCGCTGGCAGCAGCGTGGTCAGGGCCGCGTACAGCAGCAGCGCGCCGAACAGCGCGTCGGCGATGGCGAAGCGGTCGCGCAGGATCCCGGCCAGCACCAGGGTGAAGATCAGCGTCGGCGACAGCGCCAGCGACACCCGCAGGCTGCTGCGCGCGCCTTCGCCGAACAGCACCCGCCGCTGCAGCCACAGGATGCCGATGCGCAGCGGCAGCACGCAGGCGGTCATGGCCAGGCCGAGGCCCAGTGCCTGCAGGCTCAGCGCCCCGCTCGGCACCTTGGTGCCGGCATTGAAGAAATAGAACGGCACGAAGAACGAGGCGAACAGGCGCACCGCCTGCAGGTTCTCGTCGGAGGCCAGCAGCGGCATGCGCTGGCGCAGCAGCCGCGCCACCAGGCCGGCGATGAACGCACCGACCAGGTAGTACACGCCCAGCGAATAGGTGATGTAGGCGGCGATCAGCCCGACCATCACCAGCAGCGAGAACTCCGACCCCGGCGCCTGCGGCGCCACCCAGCGCCCCAGGGCCACGAACAGCAGCGGCAGGCCGACCAGCATCGCCACCAGCGCCAGGCTGGACAGGCCCATCTGCCAGGGATCGCCGGCCTGCAGGATCACGAACAGCGCCGCCAGCGCCAGCAGCTCGCCGGCGATGGCCTTGCTGGTGACCCAGAAGCGTTCTTCCTCGTCCAGCCCCAGCCGCCCCAGCGACTCGATGATGAAACCGGTGGACGGGGTCAGCAGGGCCAGCGCCAGCAACCCGGCCGCCTGCCACGGCAGCGCGGCGTAGCGCCAGGCCAGCCAGCCGACGCCGAACAGGGTGGCACCGCGCACCACCAGGTGCAGCAGCAGCGGCCACAACCCACGGCGCAACGCCTTCGGGTCCACCTCCAGGCCGGCGAACAGGAACAGCGAGGAGATGCCGAGCGTCGCCAGCAAGGTCACCACCGGATCGTGCGCGCGCGGCCCCATCGCCAGCATCGCGATGATGCCGAACAGCAGGCAGGTCAGCGGCGCCGGCATCTTGAAGCGTTGCAGCGCGCGCGGGATCACCAGCAGGGCGAAGATCAGCAGCAGGTAGATCAGTTCGTGGCTCATCGGGCAGGAGATTCCGGTGGGGACCCGCCAGCGGCGGCAGCGGCGATGATGCCGGGTCGGCCGTGTGCTGCGCCATCACGGCGGAGCGCCGGCTGCGGTCGCGCCACCGCGCGGCGCCTGCATGCGCCCCGCGAAGGACACGTCCTCGCTGTGGCGGATTCGCGTCGCCTGCAGGCATCCGTGCCCGACACGCATCGTCCAACGGCGTACACGCAGCGCACTCCAACGCCGTGCCGAACAGCCGCGCACACGCAGTGGCTCTGCCGCAACCGCCAGCCCCCGTTGCCATTGCGCGTGGCGCCGGTGCCACCCCGCACCCGATTCATGCCGATTTGCGCATGGTGCACGGATTCGCAAGATCCCGGTCACACGCACGAAACCGCCCGGTACGACCATGAGCGCCCCTCACGCAGCTGCGCAACCGATGACCGTTTCGGCGTATTTCCGCACCCCTTCTCCGACCCTGCTGGCCCTGGCGCTCGCCGCCGGCATCGCCTGCGCCCACGCCGCCGAGGCCACCGACGCAGCAGAGACCGCCACGCCTGCCGACAGCAGCGACCAGGTTTCCACCCTCGACCAGGTGCAGGTGCTCGGCCAGGCCACCACCTACGCCAAGATCAACGTCAGCAAGGAGGCGCTGGACCGCCAGTTCGCGATGAGCAGCGTCAACGACGCGCTCAACGAACTGCCCGGCGTGATCGCCACCGAGGCCGATGCGTTCGGCTCCTCCGACTGGGGCACCCAGATCAGCATGCGCGGCTTCGTCACCAACCGCGACGACCAGCAGATCGGCACCACCATCGACGGCGTGCCCAACGGCGGCTCGGCCTACGGCGGCGGCTCCAAGGCCAACCGCTTCATCGACACCCTGGACCTGGAGACGGTGGAGGTCAGCCAGGGCACCGCCGACATCGCCTCGCGCTCCAACGAAGCGCTTGGCGGCACCCTCAACTTCCTCACCAGCGAACCGCTGGACCAGCAGCGCGTGCGCCTGGCCTTCGGCATCGGCGATAACCAGGCGCGCAAGTACTACGCGCGCTACGACAGCGGCGACCTCGGCGGCACCCGCGCCTGGGTCAGCGGCTCGCACGCAAGCAACGACGACTGGATCGACGGCAGCGGCCACACCACCCGCGACCACCTGGCCGGCAAGTTCGTCAGCGACCTCGGCGCGTGGACGCTCAGCGGCTACCTGTCCTACGACGACGCCAACGAATCCGAATACAGCAGCGTCACCCCGGCGCAGTTCGCCACCGATCCGGACCACGACCTGCTCACCGGCACGCTCACCGGCATCCCTTACTACGACCAGAACTATCGCTCCGGCTCGCGCGCGCTGCGCAAGAACACCTTCGGCTACCTGCGCGGCCTGTTCGACGGCGGCAACGGTTTCAAGGCCACCCTGACCGGCTACGCGCACCGCATGCAGGGCCGCGGCGATTGGATTCCGCCGTACCTGGTCGACGTCACCAACGATGGCGCCGGCCAGCCCGAGTCCGAATACACCGGCGGCCACACCGTGTACGGCGGCAGCGCGCTGGGCAAGCTCTACTTCGTCACCCCGAGCGGTGCGGCGGCGAGCATGCTGCCCGGCTGCGCCGACACCGCGACGCTGCCGGCCGAGTCCAACCCGGCCTGCTACCCGGCCGGCTCGCTGCCGGTGCAGTCCTACCGCCACAGCCACTACGACAACCAGCGCGGCGGCGTCACCGCCGACGTGGAATGGGCGCAGGATTTCGGCGGGCTGCACAACACCGTGCGCGGCGGCCTGTGGCTGGAACGCTACGACCGCAGCGTCACCCGCGACTGGCACCGCCTGCTCAACGTCGGCACCAACATCGCCTTCGACCACACGCCGTACTGGGTGCAGTTCAAGGACGACTACCGCACCGACGAGCAGATGTACTACGTCGAGGACGTGATGCGCTATGGCGACTTCGCCTGGCGCGTGGGCGTCAAGCAGTTCTTCGTCGACCAGACCCGCGACCGCCGCATCGGCGACGCCGCGCACATCGAATCGGATTCGCACTCCGATCCGCTGTTTTCCGCTGGCCTGACCTGGACCACGCCGATCAAGGGCGTGGAGGCCTTCGCCGGCTTCTCGCAGAACTTCGCCGCGATCCCCTCCGGCGTGCTCGGCGAGACCGATCCGCTGGTGCTGAGCAAGGTCAAGCCGGAAACCGCCGACAACATCGAGGTCGGCCTGCGCATGAGCCGCTGGCCGCTGACCGGCAGCATCACCCTGTACGACATCCGCTTCGACAACCGCATCGTCTACGTGCCGGCCAACTTCGTCACCGGCATCGACTACCTGGGCGAGACCGACGGCGTCTATGAGAACTTCGGCGGCGTGCACGCGCGCGGCGTGGAGTTGGCGCTGGGCTACGCCTGGGACAACGGCTGGCGGCTCAACGGCGCCTACACCTACAACAAGGCCACCTACCTGGGCAGCGGCAACGCCGCGCGCGACCAGGCGCTGGAGATCGCCCCCGGCTCGCAGGTGATCGGCCAGCCGCGGCAGACCCTGGTGCTGTCCGCCGACTGGCAGGGCCAGCGCTGGCACGGCGGCCTGTCCGGCCGCTACCTGGGCCGGCGCTACCTGGACGCGGCCAACAGCGCGGCGCTGGATGCGGTGACCACCTTCGACGCCAACCTTGGCATCGCCCTGGGCGGACTGAGTCCGCAACTGCAGCAGGCCAAGCTGGACCTGGTGATCAGCAACCTCACCGACAAGCGCTACCTCAACGGCGTGGACGGCAGCGACAGCGCCTTCATCGCGCCGCCGCGCACCGTCGGCCTGACCTTCATGGTCGACCTGTAACCGGCGCCGTGGCAGTCTCGCGCCGGCGGCCACTCCTGGCCGCCGCCGCATTGCGTTTCCCCGGACCACCATGACCGACCAGACCCGCCGCCGGCTGCTCCGCGCCGGCCTCACCGCCAGCGCCGCTGCCCTGCTGCCGCCGAGCATCGCCCGCGCCGCGGCGATCGCCCCGGACGTGCGCAGCGGCACCCTGGACGACCTGCAGCACGTGGTGATCCTGATGCAGGAGAACCGCGCCTTCGACCATTACTTCGGCAGCCTGCCCGGCGTGCGCGGCTTCGGCGACCGTTTCCCGATCCCCGCCCCGCCGCTGCCCGACACCGCACCGCGCACGGTGTGGCTGCAGCCCAGCGCCGACGGCAGCCGCCAGCTCGCGCCGTTCCCGCTGCGCACCGCACACGACTTCGCCACCATGCGCGTGCAGGGCACCCCGCACACCTGGCCGAACGCGCAGCAGGCCTGGGACCACGGCCGCATGGGCCAGTGGCCGGCGGCCAAGCGCGACCACGCGCTGGCCTACTACGAACGCGACGACCTGCCGTTCCAGTTTGCCCTGGCCGACGCCTTCACCCTCTGCGACGCCTACCACTGCGCGATCCAGGCCGGCACCAATCCCAACCGCATCTTCCTGTGGACCGGGCAGAACGATCCGCATGCGCGCGCCGGCGGCCCGGCGATCGCCAACTCGCACGACAACTTCCCGGAACTGGGCGGCGACCCGGACGACTATCGCTGGCCCAGTTATGTCGAGGCGCTGCAGCAGGCCGGCGTGTCCTGGCAGATCTACCAGGACATGGCCGACAACTTCACCGACAACCCGCTGGCCGGCTTCGCGCCGTTCCGTGCGGCCTGGCGCGGCGCGCCCGGGCACGATCCGCAACTGCGCGCGCGTGGCGTGTCCAGCCGCAGTCTGGCCCAGTTGCGCGAGGACGTGCTGGCCGCGCGGCTGCCGTCGGTGAGCTTCATCATCGCCGACGCCGCCGGCAGCGAGCATCCCGATCCGTCCAGCCCGGCGCAGGGCGCGGCCTACACCGCGCGCGTGCTCGATGCGCTGACCGCCGATCCCAAGGTGTGGGCACGCACCGCACTGCTGCTGATGTTCGACGAGAACGACGGCTTCTTTGACCACGTGCCGCCGCCGGCGCCGCCTTCGCCCTCGCCGTCGCACGATCCGGCCGTGACCGCGGCCGGCGGCTGGGCCGGCGCCTCCAGCGTCGCCACCGATGGCGAATACCACCTGCATCCGGCGCCGGGCGATGCCAAGGCGGACCCGCCGGAACTGCGCGGCCGCCCCTACGGCCTCGGCCCGCGCGTGCCGATGTACGTGATCTCGCCATGGAGCCGCGGCGGCTGGGTGGATTCGCAGGTCTATGACCACACCTCGGTGCTGCGCCTGCTGGAGCGCCGCTTCGGCGTCGCCGCCAGCGGCGTGAGCGCCTGGCGCCGCGCGGTCTGCGGCGACTTGCTCGACGCCTTCGATTTCCGCCAGGCCGATACCCGCCCGTTCGTCGCCGACCTGCCGGATGTGCGCGAGGCAGCGGCGCGCGCCGCCGCATTGAGCGACCACGCGCTGCCACCGTTGCCGCCGCAGTTGCAGGCGCCTCGGCAGGCGTTCGGCGTGCGCCGTTCGCGCGCCCTGCCGTATCGGCCGACGGTGCAGCTGCAGTACGTGCAGGCACGTGGCGAGGTGCAGTTACGCATGGCCAATGCAGGCGCAGCGGCGGTGCTGCACGTCTACGATCGCTACGACCTGGCCGCACTCCCGCGCCGCTACACGGTCGGCGCCGGCGCGACCCTGGACGGCACCTGGACCACCTACGACGGCAGCTACGACCTGTGGCTGCTCGGCCCCAACGGCTTCCACCGCCACTACCGCGGCGACCTCAGCGCCCCGCTGCTGCAGGCCGAGATCGCCCAGGAACCGACCAACGCGGAGGCGCTGTGCCTGGTCCTGCGCAATCCGGGTGACGCGCCGCTTAGCGTGTCCCTGGAACCGGCCGCCTACGCCCAGGCGCAACCCCGCCAACGCGTGACGCTGGCGCCCGGTGCCGAGCAGCGCATTCGCTGGAATGCCAAGCCGAGCGGCGGCTGGTACGACCTGTGGCTGGTCCAGGACAACGCGCGTCAGCGCCTGGCCGGCCGCGTGGAAACCGGCAAGCCCGGCATCAGCGACCCGGCGATGGGCGGACCGGCGCGGCTGTATCAGGAGCCCGCCGGAGGCGGGCGGGATTGGGGAGTCGGGATTGAGGATTCGTGAAAGCGCAATCCGCGCGCCGACACGCTTTTGCCAATCCCGAATCCCCAATCCCAAATCCCGGCTGTCCCTAATCCCGGCTCTCAAGCACCCCGATCGTCCGCAACCAGGTCTCCACCAACTGCGGCCACTGTGCGATCGGCAGGTTCTTCGCGCGCAGGCCGAAGGCATGACCGCCCTTGGCATAGATGTGCATTTCCGTCGGCACGTCGGCGTGGTTGAGCGCGACGTAGTACGCCAGCACCTGCGAGATGCCGTCGACATAGTCGTCCTGCGCCTGCAGCAGGAAGGTCGGCGGGGTGTCGGCGGCGACGCGGATGTCCGGACGCAAGGCCAGATCGGTGAAATCGCGGGTGTCGGCGTCCTCGTCCTCGTGCACCCACAGATGGCCGGGATACACGGCGATGGCGAAATCCGGGCGGCAGCTCACGCGGTCGGCGGCATCCACCAGCGGATAGGTACGCTGGGCGAAATGCGTACTGGTCGCGGCCACAAGGTGGCCGCCGGCGGAAAAGCCCATCACCCCGATCTTGTGCGGGTCCACGCCCCAGGTGGCGGCCTGCTGGCGCACCAGGCCCAGCGTGCGCTGCGCGTCCTGCAGCGCGGTCTGCACCTTGGGGTAGTAGCGCCGGTCGTTGACCCAGGTCGGCCCGGAGTTGGGCACGCGGTACTTCAGCAGCACGCAGGTGATGCCGCGCGAGACCAGCCAGTCGCAGATCTCCGTGCCCTCCAGGTCCATCGCCAGCATCTGGTAGCCGCCGCCGGGAAACACCACCACCGCGGCGCCGGTGTTGTGGCCCTGCGCCGGGTACACGGTCATGGTCGGCCGGCTGACGTCGTGGATGGCAGGCCACCACGGCTTGCCCGGGCCGGGACCGGCCGTTTCCGGCTTCGGGTGCGGCAACGCATCCGGCACCGCGCCGGGCCAGATCGGCACCTGCACGTGCCCCGGCGTGGGTTCCCAGACCCGCGCCTGCGCGGCGTGGGCAGACAGACCGAGGGCGATGGCCAACGAACAGCACACGAATCGACGCATGGGACGCTCCGAACAGGGGTTGGGAATGAAAGGGACCGCACGATCAGTGAGCACGGCCGCGGTGGCCGTGGCCGTTGGCACAACGCTGGCGATCGCACGCGGCATCCCCACGATGGCGCCGCCGACGATCGCGAGCAGCGGCTCGTGCGAATGGCTCTTGTCCCGTTTGTGGAATCAGCCGCGACGGACCTTCGCGGCAAAGCCTGTCGCGGCTGAAGCCGCGCCTACGGGAGAGCGACCTGCCTCCGGCGCGATTGCGGCGAGCGCAGGCGATACGGCGCGCGCAACGCGCCTAGCCGGTACGCAGCGTCTGCGCAGGCAGCGACGCCACCACCGCCTGCGCCACCGCCTTCAGCGTCGCATCGCGCGCGGCGCTGTCGACCGTGGCGCCGTTGAGATACGCGGTGAGCAGCAGCGGCGTGGCCCGCCCCGGCGCCCACACGATGGCGATGTCGTTGCGGGTATCGGTGCCGTTGCTGCCGGTCTTGTCGCCGATCCGCCAGCCCGCCGGCAGGCCGGCCCGCAGGCAGTCGTTGCCGGTGCGGTTGTCGCGCATCCAGTCGATCAGGCGCTGCCGCGAGACCGGCTGCAGCACCTGCCCGAGCAACAAGGCACGCATCGTCGCGGCCATCGCCGCCGGCGTGGTGGTGTCGCGCGGATCGCCGGCGACAAACTCGTTCATGCCCGGCTCGTTGCGGTCCAGTTGGGTCTGCGCATCGCCCAGCGCACGCAGGAAGCGGGTCACCCCGGGCGGGTCGCCGACCAGCGGCAGCAACAGGTTGGCCGCGGTGTTGTCGCTGTAGATCATCGCCGCGCGGCACATTTCGACCACGCTGAGGCTGCCGCCGACATGGCGCTCGGACACCGGCGCATTCGCCAGCAAATCCGCCTTGCGCACCGGCAGGCGCCGCTCCAGGGACAGCTCACCGCGGTCGACCCGCTGCAGTACGGCCCCTGCCAATAGAAATTTGAAGGTACTGCACAGCGGGAAGCGCTCATCCTGGCGCTGCCAGCCCAGCGTTGCGCCGCTGCCGTCGAGCAGACTCACGCCGAGCCGGCCGCCGCTGCGCCGCTCGATCTCGGCCAGGCGCTGCTGCAGCGTCTGCGCAGGCTGTTGCGCGGTTTTTGCCTGTGCTGCAGCCACCGCCAGCAGGCTCGCGCCCATGCCCACGCCCTGCAGGAACCGTCGTCTCGTCAGCATCGTCCACCTCCGTCGGGAGCCAGGATGATGGCCGCATTGACCCACCCCCACCAGCGAGGTTATTCAATCGCACCCATGAGCCGAATTGATACCTGGCAATGATCCGCCCGCATCTGCCGCTGAATGCCCTGCGCGCCTTCGAGGCCGCGGCGCGGCACCAGAACCTGACCCGCGCCGCCGCAGAGCTATGCGTGACCCAGGCCGCGCTGAGCCACCAGATCAAGCATCTGGAGGCGCGCCTGGGCGTGGTGCTGTTCCAGCGCCTGCCGCGCGGTGTGGCCCTGACCGACGAGGGCCTGCGCCTGCATCCGGTGCTGACCGAGGCCTTCGACCGCATCGCCGGGACGCTGCAGCGCTTCGCCGGCGGCCGCTACCGCGAGACGCTGAGCGTGGGCGTGGTCGGCACCTTCGCGGTGGGCTGGCTGCTGCCGCGGCTGGACGCCTTCCACGCCGCGCATCCGGACATCGAACTGCGCGTGTACACCCACAACAACCGGGTCGACCTGGCCGGCGAAGGCCTGGACCTGGCGATCCGGTTCGGCGATGGCGACTGGCAGGGCCAGCACGCCACGCCGATCCTGGACGCCCCGTTCGCACCGGTGTGTGCGCCGGCGCTGGCGCCGCTG
Organism: Xanthomonas sacchari; assembly: GCF_040529065.1. Lineage (NCBI taxonomy): Bacteria > Pseudomonadati > Pseudomonadota > Gammaproteobacteria > Lysobacterales > Lysobacteraceae > Xanthomonas > Xanthomonas sacchari. Next base: position 3,733,913 of record NZ_CP132343.1, read on the forward strand.
CTGCGCACGCCCGCCGACCTCGCCAGGACCACGCTGCTGCGCTCCTATCGGCTGGACGAATGGCCGCGCTGGCTGCAGGCCGCCGGTGCGCCCGACGTGCAAGCCGGCGGCCCGATCTGCGATGCCTCGCTGACCCTGGCCAGCATCGCCGCAGCCGGCCACGGCGTGGCCCTGCTGCCGCTGCGCCTGTTCGCCCAGGATCTGGATGCCGGGCGATTGGTCTGTCCGTTCAGCACGCGCATCGACCTGGGCCGCTACTGGCTGACCCGGCTGCGCTCGCGCGTGGAAAACGACGCCGCCCGGCGCTTGCGCGCGTGGCTGCTGGCCGAGCAGGCGGCGTCGGCCGAGTGAGTCGGCCTGGCGGCGGCGCAGGAAAGTGCCTGGATGTAACGGTTTGTCGGGTACTCGGCCAGCGTGAACGGCATCGCCGAAACAGCGCGCGAAACTGGTAACGATACCCGCGTGAAGATTTTGTGCAGTGCCGCTTGGCGACCGGTTTGGGGCGAACTATGATCCCGGTCGCAGTCGCAATGTGCGCCTGGGGAAGGCGCCCACAGTTTCTGGGGGAAACTTGCTGATGAACCGTATTGCCTTGACCGCCCGTCCGGGACTGGTCTCGCGTGACGTCGTGCTCGCGGCCGCGCTGGCCTGCCTGTGTGTTCTGCATCTGGCCTACTTCCTGCGCGGCGGCGCCAGCGAATGGCATTGGGCGCTCAGCGCTGCGGGCCTGGCGCTGATGGCGCTGAAGGCAGGCCTGCGGCCGACGCCGACCGCCCGCCCCTCGCTGCAGAGCCTGCGCTCGCGCACGCCGCTGGACTGGGCGGCGATCGCCGGTGGCCTGCTGGTCGTGGCCAGCGCCGCGGCCTGAGCGTCACAGGCCGGCGCTCTCGCGCTCCGGCCTCGCCTGGAGCCGCGTCAAGAAGCGATTGAAGCCCCTCTCCCACTGGGAGAGGGGTTGGGGTGAGGGTACGCCGGCACGCACGGCCGGCTGCTCCGGGCTCCGCAGGCGCCCGCACCCTCATCCGCCCCTTCGGGGCACCTTCTCCCGCAGGGAGAAGGAACTGGCCCGACGGGAATCATCCGAGTTCGGCGGCGACACCATCGCCGAGCCGCATCCGCGCGAACAGACCCGGCCCGAACATCCACCTCTCACGTCTCTCCTGCGCTCGCCTGAGCCACGGCGCCCGCTACACGGCGCGCTTGCCGGCCTCGCCGCCCACCTGCGCCGCCACCAGTTGCCGGAAGGCGTCGCGCTGCGCGGCATCGGCGAACCAGGACATCGGTACCAGGTCGAACAGGATGTCGTTCTGGTACAGCATCAGCACCTGCGGATTCTCGCGACAGCGCACGTAATCGCGCCAGGAACGACGCACGCGGCCATCCGCCCAGGTGACCTCCAGGCCGGCCTCGTCCCAGCGATAGGTGAGGCGATGCCGCAACGTCGCCTGTTGCGCATACAGGCGGCGGAGCTTGCGCGGCATCGTCCATGCCGACTGGATGGTCTGGCCGATCAAGCCACCGCCACCGGCGCCGGCGCCGGCGAGCATGTCCAGGCCGGAGCCATGCCGGGCGAAGGCGAACAGCGTCAATCCGCTCAGCAGCAACGCCGCCATCGCCACCAGCACGCGCCGCACGGCGCGCCGTTGATGCAGGCGCTGGGCGATCAGATAGTCCTCCAGCGTGATGTTGCCGCTGATCGTCATGCTGTTCCTCCCGCTGTCCTCCATCGGCCAGAGCGGGAGCGTGCCACGCGCGGCAGGGCCGGCGCAAAGCCGCCGGCAAGCGCGCTGCGCGGCCCTCCACCGCGGCGTCGGTCTACCTGCCAGCAAGGCAGGCCCACGGCGCGCCTCAGCCGTCGATCAACTCCATCCACGTCTGCTCGGCCTGCGCCAGTTCGCGCGCGGCGGCCTCGCGCTCGCGGCCCAGCACCGCCATCTTTTCCGCATCGGCGTAGTGCTTGGGATCGGCGAGCTGGCAGTCGAGCTCGGCCAGCGCCGCTTCCAGCTCGCCCACACGCTTCTCCGCGGCGGCCAGCTTGTGCGGGTTCGGCGGCTTCTTCGCCGGCAGCGGCTTGACCGGCGGCGGCGGGGTCGGCGCGGCCTCGGCCAGTTTCTGCTTGGTGCCCTGCGCGGCCGGGCGGGTGCGCAGCCACGCGGCATAGGCGTCGAGGTCGCCGTCGAACGGCTCCACCACGCCGTCGGCCACGCGCCAGAAGGTGTCGCAGACCAGGCCGATCAGGTGGCGGTCGTGCGAGACCATCACGATCGCGCCCTCGAAATCGCTCAACGCCTCGGCCAGCGCCTCGCGCATCTCCAGGTCGAGGTGGTTGGTCGGTTCGTCGAGCAGCAGCACGTTGGGCTGCTGCCAGGCGATCAGCGCCAGCGCCAGGCGCGCGCGCTCGCCGCCGGAGAAGCCGTCGACCGGCTCGAACGCGCGATCGCCGGGGAAATTCCACTTGCCGAGGAAATCGCGGAACGCCTGGTTGCTGGCGTCCTTGTCGATCTCGCGCATGTGGTCCATCGGCGACTGGCCCTCGTGCAGCGACTCCACCGTGTGCTGGGCGAAGTAGCCGATGCGCAGGTCCGGATGCGCCATGCGCTCGCCGGCGATCGGCGGCAGTTCGCCGACCAGGGTCTTGACCAGGGTGGTCTTGCCGGCGCCGTTGGGGCCGAGCAGGCCGATGCGCTGGCCAGCCTCCAGGCCGAAGCCGACGTTGTGCAGGATCACCGCCTCGGCGCCGTAGCCGGCCTCGGCGTGGTTGAGGCGAATCAGCGAGAACGGCAGCTTGGCCGGCGGCGCCAGTTCGATGCGGAACTCGCGTTCGGCGCGCACCGCCTCGGTGCCGGCCAGCTTCTCCAGGCGCTTCATCCGGCTCTGCGCCTGTGCCGCCTTGGACGCCTTGGCCTTGAAGCGGTCGATGAAGCTCTGCAGGTGGGCGCGCTCGGCCTGTTCCTTCTCGTGCGCGATCTGCTGCTGGCGCAACTGCTCGGCACGCTGGCGCTCGAAATCGGTGTAGCCGCCGGTGTACAGCTTGGCGCCGCCGTTGTGCAGATGCAGGGTGTGGGTGGCGACGTTGTCGAGGAACTCGCGGTCGTGCGAGATCAGCAGCAGCGTGCCCGGATACTTCAGCAGCCACTGCTCCAGCCAGTACACCGCGTCCAGGTCGAGGTGGTTGGTCGGTTCGTCGAGCAGCAGCAGGTCGCTGGGCATCATCAGCGCGCGCGCCAAGTTCAGGCGCACGCGCCAGCCGCCGGAGAACGAGGACACCGCGCGGTGATGGGTCTCGGCCGGGAAGCCGAGGCCGTGCAGCAGCTTGCCGGCACGCGCATCGGCGTCGTAGGCGCCCATCTCGGCCATCTTGGTGTGCGCGGCGGCCACCGCCTCCCAGTCCTCGCGCGCGGTCGCCTCAGCCTCTTCGGCCAGCACCGCGGCCACTGCGGTGTCGCCGCCGAGCACGAAGCTCAGCGCCGGGTCCGGCAGCGACGGGGTTTCCTGGGCGACGCTGGCGATGCGCACCTTGCCGGGCAGGTCGACGTCGCCCTTGTCGGCCTCCAGTTCGCCCTTCACCGCCGCGAACAGGCTGGACTTGCCGGCCCCGTTGCGGCCGACCACGCCCACCCGGTAACCGGCATGCAGGGTGAGGTCGACATTGGACAGCAACAGCCGCTCGCCGCGGCGCAAGGCGAAATTACGTAGGGAAATCAAGGCAGGGCACTCGGCTAGCGAGGCGGAAGTGTAGCCGCTTCGCCCGCCCCGGCCCACCCGGGGCGGCGACGCGGCGCGGTCCGGGGCTGTCCCCTGGGCACCGCAAAAAACCGGACCCAGGTCCGCATTTGTATACGCGCCGGCGTGAAAAACGGATTTCAATCCGATGGCAACCGCTGCACCGCAGCATTCACCCACCCCAATGGAAATCGCCAGACCCACGCCACTCCCACCAGCCACTGGAGTCTCCGCCCGATGACGCAACGCCGCCTCCCTCTCGTCAGTGCCGTCCTGCTCGCGCTCGCCTCCGCCAACAGCCTCGCCCAGTCCCAGCAGGCGCCGACCACGCTGGACAACATCATCGTCACCGGCACCCGCATCGCCGACCGCACGGTGGCCGAATCGCAATCGCCGATCGACATCATCGCGCCCGAGGCGCTGCAGGCCACCGGCGCCAGCGACCTCGCCAGCGCCCTCGGCAAGCTGCTGCCGTCGCTGAACTTCCCGCGCCCGGCGATCAACGACGGCAACGACGCGCTGCGCCCGGCGACCCTGCGCGGCCTGTCGCCGGATGCGGTGCTGGTGCTGCTGGACGGCAAGCGCTACCACACCACCTCGCTGGTCAACTACAACCCGTCGGTCGGGCGCGGCTCGGCACCGGCCGACCTCAACTCGATCCCGATGTCGGCGATCGCGCGCATCGAGGTGCTGCGCGACGGCGCGTCGGCGCAATACGGCTCCGACGCCATCGCCGGCGTCATCAACATCGTGCTCAAGCACGGCGCCAAGCCCGGCAGCAACAGCGTTTCCGTCAGCGGCGGCATCATGGACAAGGGCGACGGCGCGCAGAACGGCATCGACGGCTCCTACGGGCTGGCCTTCGGCGGTGCGCCGGGCGGCGAGGCGCCGGGCTGGGTGCGGGTGTCGTGGAACTACCTCAATGCGATGAACACCAACCGCGCCGAGAACACCGACAAGGCCACCACCCTGGCCGGGGCCGCCAACCCCAGCGGCGTTCCCTACGAGCGCTACGGCGACCCGGCGCTGAAGACCTATCAGGGGCTGGTCAATTTCGGCTATGCGCTCACCCCGCACGTCGACCTGTACGGCTACGCCAACTTCAGCCGCCGCGAGGTGCTGTCCAACGGCTACTACCGCGCCTGGGACAACAGCGACCGCAACGTGCAGGCGGTCTACCCCAACGGCTTCCTGCCGCAGATCTACAACCCGTCCAACGACCGCGCCGCCGTGCTCGGCGTCAAGGGCAGCACCGACAACGGCTGGACCTGGGACGTCTCCGCCGACTACGGCAAGAACGACGTCACCTTCGACCTGCGCAACACCATCAACACCAACCTGTACTGGAGCACCGGCGCCTCGCCGACCCGCTTCAACGCCGGCGGCTTCCGCAACGAGCAGAACGCGCTCAACGCCGATTTCAGCAAGTCCCTGGACTGGGGTCTGGCCTATCCGGTCAACCTCGCCTTCGGCGCCGAGTACCGGCAGGACAAGTACGCCGTGGTGGCCGGCTCGCCCACCTCGATCTACTTCGATCCGAACGCCATCAACCCCGAGACCGGCGCGCCCTACCCCGGCGGCTCGCAGGTGTTTCCCGGCCTGTCGCCCTCGGTGGCCGGGCAGTTCCAGCGCCACAGCAAGGCGGTGTACGCGGACCTGGAAGCGGACCTGAGCGAGCGCCTGTCCGGCGGCGTGGCCGCACGCTACGAGGACTACAGCGATGCCGGCACCACCCGCTCGGGCAAGCTGTCGGCGCGCTACCAGCTCAACGACGCCTTCGCCGTGCGCGGCACGATCTCCAACGGCTTCCGCGCGCCCTCGCTGGCGCAACAGAACTACGCCTCGGTGGTGACCCTGCCGGTGGACGGCGTCCTCAGCCAGATCGGCACCTACCGCACCTCCGATCCGGTGGCGATCGCGCTCGGCGCCAAGCCGCTGGCGCCGGAGAAATCCACCAACTACAGCATCGGCGCGGTCTGGCAGCCCGGCGGCGGCTTCAATTCCACCCTGGACCTGTACCAGATCCGCATCTGGGACCAGATCCTGTATTCGGACCAGATCTCGCTGGCCGTGCCGATCGGCCAGGTCAGCGCCGCGCAGTTCTTCGTCAACGGCGCCACCACCCGCACCCGCGGCGTGGACTGGGTGAGCAACTACCTGCTCGACCTCGACCGCGCCGGCACGCTCAACCTCAGTTTCAGCGCCAACTACAACAAGATCGAGATCCTGGAGATCTCCGATCCGAACTTCGGCCGCGCCAGCCAGGGCCTGCTGACCGACGCCACGCCTCGCACCAAGTACGTGCTCAGCGGCGACTGGACCCTGGCCGGCTGGACCCTGCACGGCGACGCCACCCGCTACGGCGCCATCACCCGCCGCGGCGACGATGCCGACGGCAGCCAGGACCAGGCGTTCGCGGCGCGCTGGCTGCTCAACCTGTCCACCAGCTACGCCTGGCGTGACCTCACCTTCACTGTCGGCGCCGACAACGTCACCAACCAGTACCCGACCCGGACCGCGCTTAACAACATCTACGACGACCGCCCCAACGGCCTGCAGTACTCGCCGCTGTCGCCGTTCGGCTTCAACGGGCGCTACTGGTACGGGCGGGTGAGCTACCGCTTCTGAGAAGGCCAGGGACCGTGGCGTGGCCGCAGGGGCGCGGCCACGCAGCGGAGCGGAGCGGGCGACTTAGAACGTAAAAGAATAAGAACATGCGCTTGCATCCTGCGACGCAGCACGCATGTTAAAAAATAATAAGCCGCCCCTGGGACGCGGCCTGCCTGGCCATGCCGGCCGCCGTGCCCCGCCTGCCGTTTCGGCACCTGCTGGAGTTTCCATGAACCGTCCGTTGTCGCTGCTGGCGAGCGCCGTGCTCGCCGCCCTCGCCACTCCCTCCGTCTTCGCCCAGACCGCCCCCGAGGCGTCCAACTCGCCCAGCACGCTGGACACGGTGATCGTCACCGGCACCCGGGTCAGCGACCGCACCGTCGCCGAGTCGCAGTCGCCGATCGACATCATCACCCCGGAGGCGCTGCAGGCCACCGGCACCTCGGAACTGGCCACCGCGCTGTCGCGCGCGTTGCCCTCGCTGAACTTCCCGCGCCCGGCGCTGACCGACGGCACCAGCGGCATCCGCCCGGCGCAGTTGCGCGGGCTCTCGCCCGACCAGGTGCTGGTGCTGGTCAACGGCAAGCGCCGCCACACCTCGGCGATGATCAACGTCAACGGCACCATCGGCCGCGGTTCCTCGGCGGTGGATCTCAACGCGATCCCGATCGCCGCGATCGAGCGGGTGGAAGTGCTGCGCGACGGCGCCTCGGCGCAGTACGGCTCCGACGCCATCGCCGGCGTGGTCAACATCGTGCTCAAGGGCGCCAGCGAAGGCGGCAGCCTGGCGGTTGAGCACGGCCAGTACTCGGCCGGCGACGGCGCCAAGTCGCAGTTGTCCGGCGACACCGGCGTCGGCTTCGGCGATGGCCGCGGCAGCCTGCACGTGGCCGGGCAGATCAGCCAGCAGGACGCCACCAACCGTGCCGGTCCCTACCAGGGCACCGCGCCGAACACCGGCAACTATCCCGGCATCGGCCAGACCACCTTCGTCTACGGCGACCCCAAGGTCGACGCCACCGCGGTCTCGGCCAACAGCGAGTTCCGCTTCAGCGACCACCTCACCGGCTACGCCACCGCGATCGCCAGCAACCGCGACATCACCTCGTTCGCGTTCTACCGCTCGCCCAACCACAACGGCCAGACCGCGCTGCTGGCGCAGGTCTATCCCGACGGCTACGTGCCGCAGATCGAGCAGTACTCCAAGGACCGCTCGCTGATCGCCGGCCTGAAGGGCAGCACCGCCGGCGGCTTCGCCTGGGACATCAGCTATAACTACGGCTACAACAAGGTCGACTTCCACACCGCCAACAGCATCAACTACAGCCTCGGCGTCGACAGCCCGCGTCGCTTCTACGACGGCGCGCTGGAGTACACCCAGAACGCGGTCAACGCCGACTTCACCCAGCCGCTGGAGTGGGGCCTGGCCTATCCGGTGACGCTGTCCTTCGGTGCCGAGTATCGCCAGGAGAAGTGGAACCAGTCGCCGGGCGAGCTGGCTTCCTATACCGGCACCACCGGCGGCGCGCAGGGCTTCGCCGGTTTCGCGCCGCTCAACGCGGTGCATTCGGACCGCCACAACTACGCGGTGTACGCGGGCCTGGAAGCCGACCTCACCGACAAGTTCTCCGCCGGCCTCACCGGCCGCTACGAGGACTACTCGGATTTCGGCAGCAAGACCTCCGGCAAGCTGTCGGCGCGCTACGCGTTCACCGACAAGGTCGCGCTGCGCGGCACCGTCGCCAGCGGCTTCCGTGCGCCGTCGCTGGCGCAGCAGCAGTACCAGGCGGTGACCAGCAGCTACATCAACGGCAGCTTCTTCGAATCCGGCACGTTCCCGGTGAACAGCGCCGTGGCCCAGGCACTGGGCGCGGCGCCGCTGAAAGCCGAGACCTCGCTGTCCTACAGCCTGGGCCTGGTGCTGCAGCCGGTCGAGCGCCTGTACCTGACCGTGGACGCGTACCAGATCGAGATCGACGACCGCATCCTGCTCTCGTCCAACCTCAACGACGCAGCGGTGCTGGCCAAGCTGCGCCAGCTCGGCTACAGCAACGTCACCAGCGTGCGCTACTTCAGCAACGCCGCCGACACCCGCACCCGCGGCGTCGACGTGGTCGGCACCTACAGCATCCCGTTCGCGGCCAGCACGCTGGACCTCACCGCCAGCTACGGCTACAGCAAGACCGAGATCACCCACGCGGTGACCCAGCCGCAGGCGCTGGCCGCCATCGGCTCGACCCAGACCACGCTGGGCCGCGACGAGATCGGCCGCCTGGAAGACAGCTACCCGAAGGACAAGCTGATCCTCAGCGGCACCTGGAAGCTGCCGAAGTGGGACCTGAGCCTGGCCGCGACCCGCTACGGCGAGTTCACCGTGCGCAATTCGGCCACCGCCGCACGCGATCAGACCTATGGCGCGGACTGGGTGGTCGACGCCTCGGCCAGCTTCAAGCCGAGCACGAACTGGACGCTGACGCTGGGCGCGGACAACGTGTTCGACCAGTACCCGGACAAGACCGCCAACCTGATCAACTCCACCTACGGCATGCTCCCGTACAGCAACTACTCGCCGTACGGCTTCAACGGCGCCTACGTGTACGGGCGGATCAATTACCGCTGGTGATCGCGAGACCAGGCGCGCTGATAGCGCCTGCGCCGAGCACGACGACGGCCCGGGTTTTCCGGGCCGTTGTTTTTTGGGGCGGGGATTCGGGATTCGGGATTCGGGATTCGGGATTGGCAATTTATCGGTTTGCGATGTGCTCGCCTGCCTGTTTTTTTGTGGGAGCGGCTTCAGCTGCGACGCGATCGCGCATGGGTCGCGGCTGAAGCCGCTCCTACGAAACGCAACGCAAGAAACGTGCACGACGTTGTCGCACGGCGTCTCCCCTGGTTGAACCGAGCGTGCCTTGCCATACCCGCCTCAACGAGCCAGAAGAACGCGTCGCACGCGCTTCGGTATAGCCTCAGCAGCGTACGCCGTAGCACGCGTAGGAGCGGCTTCAGCCGCGACGCCTGATCAATGAAGCGTCGCAACTGACGGCATGGCTGAAACGACCAACCACGCGATGGCCACCTTCGACGACACAACCGCTGGCCAATCCACACGAAGACGCCCGCAGCCCGCAGCCCGCAGCCCGCAGCAGCCCGCAGCAGCCCGCAGCGTCAAGCAGGACACGCACCCCATCCCGCGCAAGCACAGCGCAGGCACGACGCCATCGCGCGCGACCCGCATTTTGTCTACAACTCCAGCAAATCCGCGGATGCGCGCTGCCGCAACGCCTGCAGCGTTGGTTGCAACTGCAACCTCCGCGTTGCACTTAACGGAACATTGACACTCCTTACATCCGCCGGTAATCCCTAGGGAGCGTCGCCGCATCCGCCAGGGGACAGGGAGCGCGCATGCAGCGACGCCTTCCCCCACTACTGGAGCCGCCTCCCTCATGACGCGTACGCTCACTCCGCTCGCCCATGCCGTCGCCCTGTGCCTGGCGACGTCCGCCGTTTCCGTCCATGCGCAGAACAGCGGCAACGCGCAAACGCTGGACACCGTCATCGTCACCGGCACGCGCGTGGCCGACCGCACCGTGGCCGAATCGGCGTCGCCGATCGACATCATCTCGCCGGAAACCTTGCAGTCCACCGGCACCACCGAACTGGCCACCGCGCTGTCGCGCGCCGTGCCCTCGCTGAACTTCCCACGCCCGGCGATCACCGACGGTTCCGATGCGGTGCGCCCGGCGCAACTGCGCGGGCTTTCGCCGGACCAGGTGCTGGTGCTGGTCAACGGCAAGCGCTACCACACCACCGCCCTGGTCAACCTCAACGGCGCGCAGGGCCGCGGCTCGTCGCCGGCCGATCTCAACACCATTCCGATCGCCGCGGTCGAACGTATCGAAGTGCTGCGCGATGGCGCCTCGGCGCAATACGGCTCCGACGCCATCGCCGGCGTCATCAATATCGTGCTCAAGGGCAGCGGCAGCGGCGGCAGCCTGGCCGGGCGCTACGGCAAGTACAGCGCCGGCGACGGCGAGCAGTACCAGCTCTCCGGCGATGCCGGGCTCACCTTCGCCGAAACCGGCAGCGTGCATTTCGCCGCACAGGCCGGCCACCAGGACCAGACCGACCGCGCCACGCCGTACCAGGGCCAGGTGCAACAGCGCTACGGCGACCCCGACGTGGACCAGGGCGCGTTCTCCTACAACGGCCAGTACAGCCCGGCCGACTACATCACCTTCTATTCCTACGCGATGCTCAGCCGCCGCGAAGTGCTGTCCAACGGCTACTTCCGCTGGTCCGGCGACAACCGCAACCGTCCGGAAATCTACCCGGACGGCTTCCTGCCGCAGATCTACAACGTCAGCAAGGACGTGTCCTGGGTCGGCGGGGTCAAGTCCAGCACCGCCGGCGGCCTGGCCATCGACCTCAGCTACAACTACGGCCGCAACGACCTGAGCTTCGACGTGCGCCACAGCCTCAACAACAGCCTGGGCCTGGCCAGCCCCACCGAGTTCTACGCCGGCGCGCTGCAGGTCACCCAGAACGTGCTCAACGCCGACTTCAGCAAATCGCTGGCGGTCGGCCTGGCCTACCCGCTCACCCTGGCCTTCGGCGCCGAGTGGCGAGGCGAGAAGTTCAACGAATCGCCGGGCGAGCCGGCGTCCTACGTCAACGGCGGCATTCCCTCGGCCAACGGCACCCTGCTGCCGGGCGCGCAGGTGTTCGCCGGCTTCAAGCCCAGCGACTCCGGCCACTACGACCGCAACAGCTACTCGGCCTATCTGGACCTGGAAGGCGACATCACCGACAAGTTCTCCGCCGGCCTGGCCGGGCGCTACGAGAACTACAGCGACTTCGGCGACACCGCCACCGGCAAGCTGTCGCTGCGCTACGCCTTCAGCCCGAAGGTCGCGTTGCGCGCCACCGTCTCCACCGGCTTCCGTGCGCCCTCGCTGCAGCAGCAGTATTTCCAGTCGGTCGCCACCAACTTCATCAACGTCGCCCAGCCCGACGGCAGCATCGCCGCCACGCCGTTCGAGATCGGCACCTTCCGCACCGACAACCCGGCGGCGATCGCGCTCGGCGCCGAACCGCTGAAGGCCGAGAAGTCCAAGAACTACGGCCTGGGCCTGGTGCTGCAGCCGGTGGACGCGCTGTACATCACCCTCGACGCCTACCGCATCGACATCGACGACCGCATCGTGCTCTCGGAGAATCTCACCTCCACGGCGGTACGCAACTACCTGCAGAGCAACGGCTACGCCGGCATCGGCGGCGGCCGCTACTTCACCAACGCCATCGATACCAAGACCCAGGGCGTGGACGCGATCGGCACCTACAAGATCGCGCTGCCCGCGAGCAGCCTCGATCTCACCGCCGGCTACAACTACAACAAGACCGACATCGAGAAGATCGCCGGCAATCCTGCGGTGCTGGAAGCGATCGACCCGACCGCGGTGCGCATCGGTCGTGCCGAGATCGGCCGCATCACCCGCGGTTCGCCGCGCGACAAGTTCTTCCTGAGCAGCGTGTGGTCGCCCGGCGCCTGGGCCTTCACCGCCACCGCCACGCGCTGGGGCGAATTCACCGACTTCGGCACCACGCCCGCCGCCGATCAGACCTATGCGGCCAAGTGGACGCTGGATTTGTCGGCGGCCTACACGCTGGGTCGCTGGCGCGTCACCGTCGGCGGCGACAACGTGCTCAACGAGTACCCCGACCGCTCGCGCGCCGGTGCCGGCACCCGCACCTATCTGCCGTACAGCACCTCCTCACCGTTCGGCTTCAATGGCGCGTTCGCCTACGCCAACGTCAACTACAGCTGGTGATGCGTGTGCGGCGGCGGTGTCCCGAGGCACCGCCGCCGCATTTTCTATCGGCAGTCTCGACACCGCACCCCGCCACGTCCGCATCGCTGACGTGCGGCATCACCACGCTGCAGGAATCGGATGCGTGCCCGCGCAGCAGCGGTGGGATGTCGACAAGGCCTGCGCGTGCCGGCCTTGCCGATGTCGCAGGGCACAGCAGCGCACTGCGGCAGTCACCCGGTTTACGCGCACGGTCGCCGCGAGGCTCCATCCCAGCGCCACTGGCAATGACGCAGACGCGTCAAGCCTTCGTCGCGCGACCCAAGCGCATCGGGCTGCCGCATTAGCGCAATAGATTTACTCGCGCCGCAACTCGCGCCCGATAGATAGAGGCATTCGACACCCACGTCGTCGCCCATCGGCGCAAACGGCGGGCAGCGAAATACGCTGCCGCTGTGTCGCGACGCTGTGCCTGCAATAAATGGCATGGAAACTGCAATGCAGTCCACGCCCGACATCCCGGCACTGCCGGAGGGTCGACGCGATGTTGCGTGACCTGGGGCCATACCTGAGCAAGCCGATGCGGCGCATTTTGTGGAAATCATTCCGCATAAATAAGCGTGAGCCGCATCACAAGTATGAACCGATTGATTATTTGTCAACAGTGGCCTGTTGCGATTCGCGTAATGTGGAATCGCCTGAACGGCAGGCAAAAAATCCCTTATGGGGAAGGATCTGATTATGTGGAAAACTTCCAAATTCGCGACGCTTTCGGGCATCGCGCTTTGCTCTGCGCTGGCGTTCAATGCCTCGGCGCAGAGTTGCTGCCCGGGTGGCGGTGTCGGCACGCCGATCGCCATCCGCGGCCTGGGCGAAAGCGCCCCGGCGGCGACCAATCTGTCCACCAACGCGTCGGCGCGCATCTACCAGTTCGAGCGTAATGGCGTGACCTACCTGCAGATCAACGACGCCACCGGCCAGGTGCGCGGCGCGATCGGCCGTGTCGGCGACACCGCCTGGGTGACGCCGATGGGTCAGGACGTGGATCGGGTGAGCACCGTCGACACCTTCGACAGCAGCCGCGGCACCGTGGTCTACGATGCGCGCTACTTCACCGTGCAGTTGGCCAGCAGCGCCAACGGCGACGTCTGGACCGTGACCATCAAGAAGTAACCGGCTTTTGCAGGGGCTCTGAGATCAGGAAACTGATCTTTCGCTCATGACGGCGCCGGCAGGTGCCGTCATGAGCCTTCAACCGGCTCGCCAGCTCCCAGTCCATCTCGTCGGCGCTGTGCTGTTTGCGGCCGCTGCCCGGCATGGTCGTATCGGCTTCCAGCGTCACCACCACGCCGCGCTTGCCGCGCGCCGACCAGACCCGCGCCGTGATCGTGTGCCGGCCCGCGTTGGGCAGGATTTCCATGGCATTGAGCACGCACCGGTACGCCGCCAGTTGCAGGCCAATCGACAGCCGCCGCGTATCGCCGTGCAGGCGCGCCTCGACCTCGGTCTCGCAGGCATTGGCGAAGGCGATGGAATTCAGCGCGCCGTACAGGCCGTGGGTTTCGATATCCAGCGGATACAGTGCGGCGACGTAATCGTCCAGCAATTGCGCCTGGATCACCCCGGTGCGGTTCATTTCCATCGCCGCGGCGTAGTGGCCGTGCTCCTTCAGCGTGGTGGCGATGTCGCGGCGCAGCTTGTTGATATGCACGTGGATGTCGGTGTACTCGATCACCCGGTTGCGCAGGGTACGTTCGGCCGACATGTAGCTGGCTTGGGCGACCTGCAGCGCCTCCCTTTCGGCAAAGCCGAAACGTTGCACTTGATCGAAGGCCACGGACAACTTGGCGCCGAGGGAAGCGAGTGCGGTCACCGCAAAGGCGACCAACAATTGCACCTGCAATGAGTCCGCGTCGTAGGCACCGGCATAATTGGTCTTCGGCATGGACATGGCCACCGCGAAGTTGGCCATCACCACGCCGATCGCGGCGCCTCGCCAGGCATGCTTGAAGGTCAGCCAGACGGCCGGCGCAATCATGAGAACCAGGAGGAACTGGCGCAGCACGCCCTCCACCTGCATCGCGACGCCGAACAGGACGCCCATCAGCAGCGCGGCGACGCCTGCGCTGTGCAGAACCGTCCTTCGCGCAGCCGCATCGCCCTCTGCTCGCCTGACCCACAGCAGCGCGGGGAAGACGAACATGACGATACCCAGATAGAAACCGATCCAGAACTTCAGCGTGTTTTCCAGATTGATGTAGGCCGCCGGCCCACCCAGCAGCCAGTTGACGCCCTTGTTGACGAGCACCGCCCACAACGCTGCGCACAGGCAGATCAGCGGCAGCCAGCTCTGCTCGACCCGGAAATCCGGAAGATTGCGCCGGACCATCCACGGCAGCAGCGCGAAGGCGGGCATCAGCAGGAACGAACTGCCGTACACCCAGACCGGATTTGCGCCGCCCTCCTCGATCATCGGCACGCGCATGCTCAACAGCGCCGCCGCATCTCCCAGGAACACGTAGGGCCAGAGCCGATACGGGAGAAACAGCAGTGCTGCCGTGCGCAGTCCGATCGGCAGGAACCACTGATCCAGAGAGCAGTGCCACACGGCCAGATAAGCCGCGCAGTACAAGGCGCTCAGGAGGATTCCTCTAGCGAAAGTCTTCAGTCTAGCCATGCCCCTGTCCCGGCAGGACACCAATGGGCGCAAACATACACCACGGAATGGGCCGAAACAGTAGACAGATAACGTCCACCATGCGCTGTAATGTCTTTCCTGACAGGGAGTTGCGTGCGGGCACGGTTCGCTGCGACCTCCATCCCAGTCGTGCTGTCGGGGAGCGACATCCGAGACCGCGTTGCGGCACCGCCGACGCAGCCGATTGCGCGATGATCGTCACCCGCCAGGCCAGGTCGCTCCCTCGGCCGGCGCGGTAGGCGTGACCGGTGCGACCGGGTTCCGCCACTTCCGCCATATGCGGCTGAGTGGATCCGGGCAGCGCCACACCGAGCGCCTGCCGGCCGCCGCGTCGCCGCTGCGCCCCGCCACACCGATTTGCCGACAAAAGCCCCGATCGGCGACACTCCAGGCTTCCTTGTTCTGCGATCCTGAATGCATCACGACACCAGTCTCATCGACATCATCGCGGTCGGGCTCGCGCTCGCCTTCGTCCTCGGCACGCTCGCCCATCGCCTCAAGCTCTCGCCGCTGGTCGGCTACCTGGTGGCAGGCATCTGCGTGGGGCCGTTCACGCCGGGCTTCGTCGCCGACCAGGCCCTGGCCACCCAGTTGTCGGAACTGGGGGTGATGCTGCTGATGTTCGGGGTGGGGCTGCACTTCTCGCTCGAAGACCTGATGGAAGTGAAGTGGATCGCGATCCCCGGCGCGCTGGCGCAGATCGCGGTCGCCACCCTGCTCGGCTGGGGGCTGGCCTGGAGCATGGGTTGGCCGACCCTGCACGGCCTGGTGTTCGGCCTGGCGCTGTCGGTGGCCAGCACCGTGGTGCTGCTGCGGGCGATGGAGGAACGGCGCCTGCTGGAAACCCAGCGCGGGCGCATCGCGGTCGGCTGGCTGATCGTGGAGGACCTGGTGATGGTGCTGGCGCTGGTGCTGCTGCCGGCGCTGGCCGACGCGCTCGGCGGCAAGGGCGCCGACACCGGGGCGATCCTCGGCGCGCTCGGCGTCACCCTGCTGAAGATGGCCGCGTTCGTAGCGGTGATGCTGGTGGTCGGCCGCCGCGCCATCCCGTGGGCGCTGGAGAAGGTCGCCGCGACCGGCTCGCGCGAGCTGTTCACCCTGTCGGTGCTCGCGATCGCGCTGGGCGTGGCGTTCGGCTCGGCCACCTTGTTCGGCGTGTCGTTCGCGCTGGGCGCGTTCTTCGCCGGCATGCTGCTGAAGGAATCGGAGCTGAGCCACAAGGCCGCCAACGACTCGCTGCCGCTGCGCGACGCCTTCGCGGTGCTGTTCTTCGTCTCGGTGGGCATGCTGTTCGACCCGCATATCCTGGTCGAGCATCCGTGGCAGGTGCTGGCCACCTTCCTGACCATCACCGTCGGCAAGTCGCTGGCCGCGTTCGTGATCGTGCGGGCGTTCGGCCACCCCACCGGCATCGCCCTGACGATCTCCACCAGCCTGGCGCAGATTGGCGAGTTCTCCTTCATCCTCGCCGGCCTCGGCGTGAGCCTGGCGATCCTGCCCGAGACCGGCCGCGACCTGATCCTGGCCGGCGCGCTGCTGTCGATCATCGCCAACCCGTTGCTGTTCAGCTGGCTGGACCGCTGGCAGGCGCGCCAGGCGGTGGAGGCGCCGGTGACGGTGGAACCGGAGCTGCCGCCGGGTCCGTCGCTGGATCTGGTCGACCACGCCATCGTGATTGGTTACGGCCGGGTCGGCAGCGCGCTGGCGGCGGTGCTGCGCGAGCGCGGCGTGCCGGTGCTGGTGATCGACGACAACCGCGACCATGTCGAACGCGCCCACGCCGACGGCATCCCCGGCATCCGCGGCAGTGCCGCCGCCGACCGCGTGCTGGCCGAGGCGCATCCGGAGAAGGCCAAGATCGCGATCCTGGCGATCCCGCAGCCGCTGGAGGCCGGCGAGGCCCTGGCCAAGCTGCGTGCGCTGAATCCGGCGCTGACCCTGCTGGCGCGGGCGCACAGCGATGCCGAGGTCAAGCACCTGCTCGACCACGGCGCCGACGGCACGGTGATGGCCGAGCGCGAGCTGGCCTATTCGCTGGCGGAAATGGTGATGGCGACGCCGCCGTACCGGGGGATGCGCGCCGTCGCGCGCTGAGGCCTTTAGCGCAGGGATTGGGGATTAGGGATTGGGGATTCGCAAAAGCGGCTCCTCTTCGGCGAGTGAGTCGCAGCGAAAAGCGCGGTAGCGCACAGAAAGCGTCTACGGCGGCCGTGAAGCCCTGCAGCGAATCTTCTTGATAAGCATTCTCGTTTGCGGCAGGATTGCGCTCCCTTCCCCAGTTCCGCTCGCCCTCCCCCATGGCCTGCAAGATCGGGTTGCTCAACTCCGTGCCCAGTGCCCTGCTGTGCGAGATGTTCGGGCATGTCGGCTACGACTTTGCGGTGCTGGACCTGGAACACGTGCTGCGCTCGCCAGCCGAGCTGGAACACGCCATCCGCGCCTGCGAGCTGGGCGGCTGCGAAGCCTGGGTGCGGGTGCCCGAGGTCGACGCCAAGCTGATCGGCCGGGTGCTCGACGCTGGCGCCCGCGGCGTGGTCCTGGCCGGGCTGGACAGCGCCGAACAGGCCGAGCGCGCGGTTGCCGCCGCGCACTTTCCGCCGCACGGCCGCCGCGGCATCACCGGTGGCCGCGCCACCGGCTTCGGCAGCGTGGCCCTGGCCGACTACATCGCCCGCAGCCGTGAGCGCCTGCGCGTGATCCCGATGATCGAAAGCGCCGCCGGCGTGCGCGCGCTGCCGCAGATCCTGCAGGTGCCTGGCGTGTCGCTGGTGATGGAAGGCGCGTTGGACCTGGCGCTGGACCTGGGCCTCGGCCCGCAGCCCACCCACCCGCAGGTCTGGGAGCAGTTGCTGGCGATCGACGGGGCCTGTCGCGCCGCCGGCATTCCGTTCTGCCCCAATCCGCGCGACGCCGCGCAGCGCGCGCACTGGCTGGCGCAGGCGGACCTGCAGTGGCTGTTCGCCGGCGAGGACCGCGCGCTGCTGCAGGCCGCGTTGCGCCAGCGCGCGGCCGACCTGCGCAGCCCCTGACCGTTTCGTTCCTGTTGGAGTCGTCGTCTTGATCGCTTCGCTTTCCCCTTCGCTGCTGGCCGTCGCCCTCGCCGCCGCCATGCTCGCTCCCACCAGCGTGCGCGCCGAGGACACCCCGCCCGACGCCGACGCGCAGGCGCGGATCCGCCAGCTCGACGCGGTGCAGGTGCAGGGCAGCCTGCTCGGCCGCTCCACCGTCGAGGACGTGCAGCACTACGCCGGCAGCCGCCAGGTGATCGACAACGTGCAACTGCGCACCGGCGCCAACCGCTCGCTGGACGATGCCCTGCAGAAGGTGCCGGGCATCAAGGTGTTCGACGAGACCGGCACCGGCGCGCTGCCGCAGATCATGCTGCGCGGCCTGTATGAAAGCCGCAGCGGCCGCGTGCAGGTGCTGGAGGACGGCATTCCGCTGGCGCTGGCGCCGTACGGGCAGACCAGCCTGTCGCTGTTCCCGGTCGGCCTGAACCAGATCGACCGCATCGACATCGTGCGCGGCGGCGCCGCGGTGCAGTACGGCCCCAACAACGTCGGCGGCGTGATCAACCTGATCAGCCCGGACATCCCCACCACCTGGACCACCACGCTGGGCCAGAAGGTCACCGCCGGCGGCGCCGGGCATTACCTGGGCGACACCGCGATCAGCACCGGCGGCTACGCCAGCGACACGTTCGGCCTGCAACTGGACGCCAACTGGACCAAGGGCGACTACTGGCGCGAGCACAGCGCCACCGACATCAAGAACCTGCGCCTGCGCGCGGAATGGTGGCTGGCGCCGGACAAGCTGCTCAAGGCCAGCGTGCAGCGCTATGTCGCCGACATGGACATGGCCGGCGCCTTGTCCGTCGCCGACTACCTGCGCGATTCCCGCCAGTCGACGCGGCCGCTGGACGAATTCACCGGCCGCACCACGCGCGCCTCGCTGGTCTACCAGCAGGACTTCGGCGACGTGGGGCCGTTCCAGGACCTGCGCCTGGACTGGAGCAATTTCAGCGCGCGCAGCAGCCGCAACTTCATTGTCGGCATGCGCTCGGCGTCCAGCGAGACCTGGCGCCCCGACCTGCCGCCGCAACTGCGGCAGAGCGCGCCACGCGATTTCCGGGTCTATGGCAGCGAGCCGCGGCTGAGCTGGACGATGGGCGACGGCGCTGTGCGCCAGCAGTGGACGTTGGGTGCCCGTGCGATCAACGAGGACATCGACTTCCTGGTCGGCAACACCCGCCTCAGCGACGGCCTGTACACCCTGGTGCGCGACTGGCGCTTCAAGGACCGCGGCGCGGCGGCCTACGTGAGCGACGCGATCGCGTTCGCCGACGGCCGCGTCACCGTCACCCCCGGCCTGCGCTACGAGCAGGTCGATTCGCGCTACTACAACCTGGCCAGCGGCGTGCGCACGCGCAACAAGACCGACGACGTGCTGCCCGGCCTGACCCTGGGCTTCCAGGCCACTCCGACGTGGTACCTGTACGCCGACGGCCAGCGCTCGCTGCGCGCGCCGCAGGTCACCCAGATCATCTTCGGCGACAACCTCGACGCCGAACTGGCCTGGAACTACGAGGCCGGCGCGCGCTACCAGCCCAACGAACGCACTCGCGTGCAGTTCGGCGGCTACCTGATCGACTTCGACCAGCAGATCCAGCTCGACAACACCACGCGCACCTATCGCAACCTCGGCAAGACCCGCCACCAGGGCGCCGAAGTGGAAGTGCAGTGGAGCCCGGCGCAACTGCGCGCGCTGACCCTCAACGCCGGTTACGCCTACCTGGACGCGCGGCAGGAATCGGGCGTGTACGACGGCAATCGCGTGCCCTACACCTCGCGCAACCAGCTCACCCTCGGCGCGTCGTACCGGCCCGAATCCGGTCATACCACCGTCGCCGTTTCCAGCTATTACTTCAGCCGCGCCTTCAGCGATGCGGCCAACACCGTGCAGGAGAACGCGATCGCCTCGGTCGGCGAACTGCCCTCCTACTGGGTGTGGAACGCGCAGCTGAGCCAGGTGCTCAGCGAAGGCGCCAGCGGCAAGCTCAGCGCGTCGCTGGCGGTCAACAACCTGTTCGATCGCAAGTACTGGTACCGCGGCATCGACACCAGCCCCTGGGGCCGGCAGCCGGCGCCGGGCCGCAGCGTCACCGTCGGCCTCGAGTACACGTTCTGATCCATCCCGGCGTCGGACGACGACGCCGGACGCCGCACCACCGCGCGCCAGCACGGCGCGCCGCCGCCCGCGGGAGACGCGGGCCAGTGCAACGGACGCAGCCGCGTCCTTCCCGTACCCAGCGCACGCCCGATGCGATGCGCCAGGCAACCACGCGACCCTGCCGCAGCCGCGGCGCCTGCCTCCCGTGTCCGCCTCTGCGCGGCCGCGCCGGCGGCGTGCGTGCGCCTGCGCCCGACGAGACCCGCACATGACCCCGCACGACGCTCCCCTGCTGATCCTCAGCCACGTCTGCCACCCGGCGGTGACCGATGGCTTCCTCCCCGCCGCGCAACGCCTGGGCGTGCCGGTGCTGCTGCTGACCGACCACCGCCACGCCCACCTCGAGCACTTCCGCCGCCATCCGCCGGCCGCACCGGTGCAGGTGCTGGAGTGCGACGTGTTCAATCCGCTGGGTGTGCTCGACTTGCTCGGCAGCCTGCCGCAGCCGCCGCGCGCGGTGTTCAGCAACAGCGATCACCTGCAGACCAGCGCCGCCGTGGTCGCCGCCGCGCTCGGCGTGCCCGGCAAGGATTGGCAGGTCTGCTACGCGGCCAAGAACAAGGCGGCGATGCGCCAGCGGCTGCGCGCGCTCGGCCTGCCGACGCCCTGGTTCTGCAGCCTGGCGCCGGGCGCGCAACCGCCGGCGCAGGCGCCATGGCCGCTGATCGCCAAGCCGCGCGAAGGCGTGGCGAGCCTGGACGTGCGCCACTGCGCCGACGCGACGGCGCTGCAGACCTACCTCGATGATTTCTGGCAGCGCCACCCGCAGCGCAGCGTGCTGCTGGAAAGCATGCTTGAGGGTCCGCTGTTCACCCTGGAAACGCTCGGCGACGGGCGCAGCCTGCAGCCGATCGGCGGCTTCGACGTGCAACTGTCGGCGCCGCCGCATTTCGTCGAATGCGAAGCGCGCTGGCGCGGCGCCACCGACACGCCGGTGCTGCAGCAGGCGCTGGCGCAACTGCAGGCGTTCGGCATCGGCTTCGGCGTGTGCCACAGCGAGTTCATCCTGACCGCCGACGGCCCGGTGCTGGTGGAGATCAACTACCGCAGCATCGGCGACGGCCGCGAGTTCCTGCTCGACCGCCTGTTCGGCGGGCACTGGTTCGACAGCGTCCTCGGCCTGCACCTGGGCCGCCCGCTGCCGACGCTGCAGGCGCGCCGCACGCACGCCCTGGTGCGCTACTACGTGGCCGAGCACGACGGCACGCTGGCCGTGGCCAGTGCCGACCACGCCAGCAGCGACGCGCACTGGGAAGCGCGTTACCGGCGCCTGCGGCAACCCGGCGACGCCATCCGCCTGAGCCATTCCAACAAGGATTACCTGGGCGTACTGGACGTGCTCGCCGACACCGAGGTGGACCTGCAGCAGGCGCTGGACGGCACCGAGGCGTCGCTGCACTGGCGCATCGACAGCAGCATCGGAGCGGCCGCATGAGCCAGGACGCCGACCGCCGCTACATCGACCTGCGCGTGATCGACGCCTGCCTGCGCGAAGACCTGCGCGGCATCGTCAGCCGCGGCGCCGCTGCCACCCCGCCGCCGGCGGTGCTCGCCGCCTGGACCCAGGCGCCGCTGCCTACGGACGCCATCTGGTGGCGCATCGCGCACCTGCCCGACGGCGAACTGTGGCTGCCGCTGCGCCGTGCCGGCTACCTGCAGACGGTGAGCGCCTGCAGCGACGGCTGGGTGCTGCACACCGGGCAGCACAGCGCCTGCGAATCCGGCGCGGCGCAGTGGCTGGCGCGGCTGGGCGCCGGGCTCGATGCGGAGACCCAGGCGCTGCACCGCGCCTATGTCGAGGAAGCCGAGTGCGCGGTGCGCCAGCGTGCGTTGGCGCGGCAGGCCTATGCGCAGCAACGGCCGCTGCTGGCCACCGCGCTGGACGCGGCCGACGCGCACGAACGCGCCTACCGCTGCGAACAACTGGCCAGCCACCGCGACCATCCGTTCTATCCCAGCGCACGCGCCAAGCTCGGCCTGGACGACGCCGACCTGCCGCGCTACGCACCGGAATTCGGCCCCAGCTTCGCACTGCGCTGGCTGGCGCTGCCGGCCGCGCAGGTCACCCAGACCACGCCGCCGCCGGCGTTCTGGCCGCGCCCGAGCATGCTCGGCCTGGACCCGGCGTTGGACGCCGACCATGTCGCCTGGCCGCTGCATCCGCTGATCTTCGAACGCCTGGGCGAGGACGGCTTCGCCCTGCCGGCGGGCGCGATCGCCGCGCCGCAGCCGTGGCTGCAGGTGCGGCCCTCGCTGTCGCTGCGCACGGTGATTCCGCTGGCGTTTCCCGATCATCATCTGAAGCTGCCGGTGCCGATGCGCACGCTGGGCGCACTCAACCTGCGCCTGATCAAGCCGTCCACGCTGTACGACGGGCACTGGTTCGAGCGCGTGCTGCGCGACCTCGCCTCGCACGATCCGGCGCTGGGCGAACGCTACCTGCACGTGGACGAGGCGCATGCCGGCCATGTCGGCGAGACCCGGCACCTGTCCTACCTGCTGCGCCGCTATCCAGCGCTGCCGGAGGCGACCCTGGTCCCCGTGGCCGGCCTGTGCGCGCTGCTGCCCGATGGCCGCCCATTGGCCATGCACCTGGCCGAGCGCTTCCATGGCGGCGACCTCACCGCCTGGTGGGACAGCTACCTGGCGCTGATGTGCGAGGTGCACCTGCGGCTGTGGCTGCGCTACGGCATCGCCCTGGAGGCGAACCAGCAGAACAGCGTGCTGATCTACGCCGCCGGCCGTGCGCCGCGGCTGCTGATGAAGGACAACGATGCGGCGCGGGTGCTGCTGTCGCGGCTGCACGCGCAACGGCCGGCGCTGGCCGCGTTGGGCACCCCGCGCGATGCGCGCATCGCGGTGCAGGACGACGCCGCGCTGGCGCGGATGTTCTGCACCATCATCCTGCAGTTGGATCTGCAGGCGGTGCTGGAAGGGCTGGCGGAATGGCAGCCGGGGCTGCGCGCAACGCTCTACGCGCTGCTGCGCGCGCGCCTGCACGGCACCCTTCGCGCGCTGCGCGAAGAAGGCATCGACACCGCGCCGGCGCAGGCGCTGCTGGATGCACCGAAGCTCCCGGTGAAGTACCTGCTCAGCGCCGGCAGCCTGCTCGGCAAGCAGGTCACCGGCGCGGCGGACATCAACAAGTTCTACGGCGACAGCGCGCCCAACCTGCTGCGCGAGGATGCGCTGGCGGCGCGCGCGCTCGCGATCGGGGCGACGCGATGAAGCGCATCCTCGGCCCGGTGCTGGCCGCGCACTACCTGGCGGCCTTCACCGCGCTGGGCATGCCGCTGTTCCTGCCGCAGGTGCTGCAGCAGCTGGCGCCAGGCGCGGCGATCGGCTGGAGCGGCGTGCTCTACGTGCTGCCGACGCTGTGCACCGCGCTCACCGCCAGCGCCTGGGGCCGGCTGGCAGATCGCTACGGACGCAAGCGCTCGCTGCTGCGCGCGCAACTCGGCCTGGCAGCGGGCTTCGCCATGGCCGGCTTCGCGCCGAACCTGGGCTGGCTGGTCGCCGGCCTGGTCGTGCAGGGCGCCTGCGGCGGCTCGCTGGCCGCGACCAATGCCTATCTCAGCAGCCAGTCGCAGCACGGCTCGCTAGCGCGGGCGCTGGACTGGACCCAGTTCTCGGCGCGACTGGCGATGGTCACCGCCCCGGCCCTGCTTGGCCTGGCCACCACGCTGGGCCCGGCGCAGTCGCTGTACCGCTACCTGGCGCTGCTGCCACTGCTCGCCTTCGCGCTGAGCTGGCGCTTGCCGGACGATCCGCCGCGCGCGCCGGCGCCAGTCGTGTCCACGCCCGCGGTGCCGCATGCGGATGCGGCGCAGCGCCGCCAGCGCTGGGCGCTGTGGACCACGCAGTTCCTGTTCTGCTTCGCGATGGTGGTGACCTTTCCCTACTTCCTGCCGTATGCGCAGGCGCACGGCATCGGCAGCAGCGCGGTCGCCGGCCTGCTGTACAGCCTGCCGCACCTGGTCTACCTGGTGCTGATGCCGTGCTGGCGCGGCCGCGACCACCGCGCATCGCCGCTGCCGGCCGGCCTGGCGCTGTTCGCCCTGGCCTGCCTGCTGCAGATGGCACCGCCGACGCCGGGCTGGCTGATCGCCGCGCGGCTGCTGTTCGGCCTGGGCATGTGGATGGCGCTGCGCGGCCTCAACCGCAGCCTGGCCGAGATCGCCGGCGGGCGCGGCGCCGGCCAGTTGTTCGGCCGTTTCGATGCTGCCGGCAAGTACGCCGGCGTCGCCGGCGGCGCCCTCGCCGGCGCCCTGGTGCAAGGCCATGGCCTGGCCGTGCCGTTCCTCGCCGCCGCCGCGGCCGTCCTGCTGGCGCTACTGCCGGCCCTGATGCTCACGTCCGTTCGGAGAACCGTCCATGTCCCCGTTGCCGATGCATGACCCGTGGTACGACAGCCTGGCGCAAGCGCAGGCGATCACTTGCTGGCTCAACTGCTACCTGCGCGAAGTCGCGCTCGGGCGCGGCCTGGCCGACTTCGACTATCGCGGCCTGGACCGGCCCGGCATCGCCGCCGCCGGCGAGCGCTGGCTGCGCCTGCGCCTGCCCTCCGGCGCCACGCTGTGCGTGCGCCTGGCGCATGCCGACGGCCTGGGCCGCTGCCGCTTCGCTTCGGCGCCCTACCTCAAGGCCGACGGGCGTCCCTGGCACTGCCTGGACGCAGAGGCGCTGGTGCGCCGGCTGTTGCAGGAGCTGAGCGAAGGCGAACAGGCGCCGAACCTGGAACTGCTGGCGCAGAGCGCCAACAGCATCGCCATCACCGCGCAGTTGCTGCGCCAGGCCGAGGCCGCCCCGCCCACCGGCGAAGCGCTGATCGACGCCGAGCAGTCGATGCTGTGGGGCCACGCCTTCCATCCCACGCCCAAGAGCCGCGAAGGCGTGCCGTTGGACCAGGTGCTGGCCTGCGCGCCGGAAGCGCGCAGCGCCTTCCCGCTGTTCTGGTTCCGCATTGACCCGCGCCTGTACCGCGCGCAGGGCGATGACGTGCGCGCGACGCTGGCGCAGGCCGGCGGCGGCGCCGACCTGTACCCCTGCCATCCGTGGGAAGCCGAGCGCGTGTTGGCCCATCCGCTGCTGCGCCAAGCGCAGGCGCGCGGCTGGATCGAGCCGCTGGGCGAACGCGGCCTGGCGCTGCGCCCGACCTCGTCGGTGCGCACGCTGTATCACGCCGACCTCGATCATTTCCTCAAGCTGTCGGTGCACGTGCGCCTGACCAACTGCGTGCGCAAGAACGCCTGGTACGAACTGGAAAGCGCGGTGGCGCTGACCCGCCTGCTGGCCCCGGACTGGCAGGCGCTGGCGCAGCGCGTGCCCGGCTTCCACGTACTGCTGGAGCCGGCCGCCACCGACCTGGACTTCTCCGCGCTGGACGCCGATGCGCAGGCCTGCCGCGAACTCGGCGAAAGCTTCGGCGTGCTGTACCGGCAGGCGATCCCCGCGGCGCAGCGCGCGCGCTATCGCCCGCAGGTGGCCGGTGCACTGTTCACCAACGACGCGCGCGGCGAGCCGGCCTGCACCGCCGCGCTGCAGGCGCTGGCGCAACGCAGCGGCAGCAGCCTGGAGGCGGCCACCGCGGCCTGGTTCCGCGCTTACGCACAGTTGCTGCTGGATGGCGTGTGGAGCGCCTGGTTCGGCTACGGCATCGTGCTCGAGCCGCATCTGCAGAACACCGTGATCGGTTGCGAGGACGGCCTGCCGACGCAGGTGTGGATCCGCGACCTGGAAGGCACCAAGCTGCTGCCGTCGCGCTGGCCGGCCGCGCGCCTGCCCGGCATGTCCGAGACTGCACGGCAGTCGCTGTACTACAGCGCCGAACGCGGCTGGAACCGCATCGCCTACTGCGCACTGGTCAACAACCTGGCCGAAGCGATCTTCCACCTCGCCGACGGCCACGACCGCCGCGAACGCCAGCTGTGGCAGATCGTCGGCGACATCGCGCGAACATGGCAGCAGCGTCACGGCACGCAACCGGCACTGCAGGCCCTGCTCGACGGCGCGCCGCTGCCGGCCAAGAACAACCTGCGTCTGCGCCTGCTGCAGCGTGCCGACCGCCATGCCGACTACAGCTTCCTGCCCAACCCGATCGGCAGCGCCGCGCTGCGGCAGGCGGCGGCATGAGCCTGCGCATCGATCCCGCCCCCCTGCACGCGGCGCTGGCGCGGCTGCGCGCACAGGCCGACGGCCCGGTCTGCGCCTACGTCTACGACCTGGCAGCGCTGCAGGCGCATGCGGCGATGCTGCGCGCACAGCTGCCTGCCGAGTGCGAGCTGTTGTATGCGGCCAAGGCCAATGCCGAACCGCCGGTGCTGCGCACGCTGGCGCCGTGGGTGGACGGTTTCGAGGCGGCCTCCGGCGGCGAACTGCAATGGCTGCACACGCATCAGCCAGGCCGCCGGCTGCTGTTCGGCGGCCCCGGCAAGCTCGACAGCGAACTGCAGTTGGCCGCCAGCCTGCCCGACTGCAGCGTGCACGTGGAAAGCCTGGGCGAGCTGCAGCGGCTGGCGCGCATCGCCGCATCGAGGGAGCGGCCGCTGTCGGTCTTCCTGCGCCTGAACATCATGGTGCCGGGCATGCAGGACACGCGCCTGGTGATGGGCGGGCGGCCCTCGCCGTTCGGCCTGGACGTGGACGATCTGGACGCGGCCATGCAGGTACTGCGTGGCGCGAGCGGACTGCGCCTGGACGGCTTCCACTTCCACCTGCTGTCGCACCAGCGCGATGCGCAGCTGCAGTTGCGGCTGATCGCACACTACCTGCAGACCGTGCAGGGCTGGCGCCAAGCCTATGGATTGGGACCGCTGACGGTGAATGCCGGCGGCGGCTTCGGCGTGGACTATGCCGATCCGGCAGCTTCGTTCGATTGGGCGACGTTCTGCGCAGGATTGCCGACGCTGCTGCACACGCATGGCGATGGCCTGCGCCTGCGCCTGGAACCGGGCCGCTACGTCAGCGCCGCCTGCGGCTGGTACCTGATGGAGGTGCTGGACATCAAGCGCAGCCATGGCGCGCAGTTCGCCATCGGCCGCGGCGGCACCCATCATTTCCGCACGCCTGCCGCGCAAGGCCACGACCATCCGTTTCTGGTGCTGCGCGGCACCCAGCCGCCGGTGCTGCGCGATGCGCGGGTGACCCTGGTCGGCCAGCTGTGCACGCCCAAGGACGTGCTGGCCCGCGACCAGCCGGTGGCCGCGCTGGCGCCGGGCGACTGCCTGGCGTTCCCACTGGCCGGCGCCTACGCCTGGAACATCTCGCACCAGCACTTCCTGATGCATCCACCGCCGCAGATGCTGTTCCTCGACGCCGCTGCGCAAGCCGCCGATGCCATGCCGCAGCGCCGCATTGCCGACCCGGCCACCGCCGCGTCATGATCCGCTCGCCCGTGCCGGCACATCCTGCCTGCACACCCTCCGGAGCTGCCGCCATGACCCGTTCCGCTCGCTTCGCCGCCACCTGTTTGCTGCTGAGCTTCACCGCCGCCCCGCTGCTGGCCACCGCCGCGCCCAAGCCACCGACCGCACAACAGACCCTGATGGCCAAGTGTTCGGCCCAGAACAAGGGCAAGAAAGGCGACGAGTACAAGAGCGCGCAGAAGGCCTGCCTCAGCGGCGGCGCCGCCCCGGCGGCCGGCAACGCCTCCCAGCAACGCATGAAGGACTGCAACGCGCAAGCCGCGACGCAGAAGCTGCAGGGCGACGCCCGCAAGACCTTCATGAGCGGTTGTCTGAAGAAGCAGTGAGCCGACTAGCCCCTTTCCCACCGGGAGAGGGGTTGGGGTGAGGGTACGTCGCGTAGCGTCTCGCGGTGTTTGGGCGCACGAGGCTGCGCCCGTACCCTCATCCGCCCCTGCGGGGCACCTTCTCCCGGAGGGAGAAGGAAAAAAGCTAAGCCCCTCTCCCCTCGGGAGAGGGGTTGGGGTGAGGGTACGGCGCGTAGCGTCTCGCGATGGTTGAATGCACGAGGCTGCGCCCTACCCTCATCCGCCCCTTCGGGGCACCTTCTCCCGAGGGGAGAAGGAAAAGCTAAGCCCCTCTCCCCTCGGGAGAGGGGTTGGGGTGAGGGTACGACAGCCAGCGAGACCGGCAACAACCGCAGTGCCAACCGCCACCGCTCCTACGAATCCCGACTCCCCACTCCCGAATCCCCGCCGTTCAACGGCATCCCCGCATGATCCACCGCGATCGGCGCATAGTCCTCGCCGAACGCCACCTCGCCCGGCGTCCATCCTGAGCGGCGTCGCACCGCGCCCCAGAAGCGCTTGAGCCCTTCCACCTGCAGCGCCACCAGGCCTAGCTCGTTGTCGCGGTCCACCATCGGATCGCCCACGCCGGTCGGCCGCACCGGCTCGCCGTACAGCGCGGTGCCGAACAGCACGTCCCAGAACGCGAACACCTGGCCGAAGTTGCAGTTGTGCAGCCCCGGCCGCTCCGGGTCCACGCGCATGTGGTGCAGGCGGTGGAACGGCGGATCGACCAGGATCTTGTCGAGCACCGGGCCGAAGCCGAAACGGGTGTTGGCGTGCGACAGGTTCTGCACCAGCTCGCCGAGCAGCATCAGCCAGGCGAACTCGTCGGCCTCGATGCCGAAGGCGATGCCCACCGCGGCCAGCACGAACGATTGCAGCATGCCGTCCAGGTAGTTGCTGCGGTCATTGGCCCAACAGCTAAGCTGGCGCTGGCTGTGGTGCATGCTGTGCATCGCCCACCACCACGGCATCCAGTGCTGCACCCGGTGCATCCAGTAATAGGTGAAGTCGTAGGCCAGGTAGTACAGCGCGAACAGCACCAGCGGATGCTGGTCCAGCCACGGCCACAGATGGCGCAGGCCGGTCTCCGGCGCCGCCGCGGCGTTGGGGTCGGCGCCGCCCAGCGCATTCACCACCGGAGTGAGAATCAGGAACGAGAACAGCGGGAACACCCCGATCAGCATCAACCAGGTGTAGTGGAAGTCGATCCGCGCCAGCCGCCGATGTTCCCAGCGCTCGGCCGGCCACAGGCTCTCCAGCGGCCGGAACAGCACGCCGATGATGGACAGTTGCAGCGCGGCCACCAGCAGCGAGGCGGCGATGTCGTGCGGATCGTCGCTGAGCCCGGTCAGGTGCAGCGCCGCCAGCAGCGGCGCCACCGCGTGGCTGGCGACCAGGTCGACCAGCGTGGACCAGGCGTGGGCAACGGACGAGACCAGGGCGATGACAGGCATGCGAAGACGGCGATGGGGGCGCGACGGCCGGCGCGACAGCATGCGGCCGCTGGCTTTCGCCAAGCTGTCCGCGCCGGCCGATGCCGGCCGCGCGCGGTGGCGCTAGTGCGCCGCGACGGCGTCGGCCCGCCGGCTCGGCAGCAACGCCGCGACGATGCCCAGCAGCGGCAGGAACGACATCACCTGGTACACGAAGACGATGCCGCGGTGGTCGGCAAGCAGGCCCAGCACCGCCGCGCCCAGCCCGCCCATGCCGAAGGCGAAACCGAAGAACAGCCCGGAGATGGTGCCGATGCGCCCGGGCATCATCTCCTGCGCGTACACCAGGATCGCCGAGAACGCCGAGGACAGCACGAAGCCGATCAGCACGGTCAACGCGGTGGCCGCATGCAGGCCCACGTGCGGCAGCGCCAGCGCGAACGGCGCCACGCCCAGGATCGACACCCAGATCACCGGCTTGCGGCCGATGCGGTCGCCGACCGGGCCGCCGATCAGCGTGCCCAGCGCCGAGGCCAGCAGGAACGCGAACAGGTGCAGCTGCGCGCTCTGCACCGAGATGCCGAAGCGCTGGATCAGGTAGAACGTGTAGTAGCTGCTCAGCCCGGCGATGTAGAAATACTTGGAGAAGATCAGCAGCAGCAGGATGCCGACGATGCGCACCACCATGGCCCGCGGCAGTGCCGGCACCGCGGCGACCGGCCGCGGCGCCGCGCGCGCGGCCTGCAGGTGCAGCGCGTACCAGCGCCCGACGTAGGACAGCAGGGCGATGCCGAGCAGCGCCGCGCCGCCGAACCAGGCCACGCTGTGGCGGCCGTTGGGCACGATCACCGCCGCGGCGATCAGCGGCCCAAGCGCAGTGCCGGTATTGCCGCCGACCTGGAACACCGATTGCGCAAGACCATGGCGGCCGCCCGAAGCCAGCCGCGCAATGCGCGAGGATTCGGGATGGAAGATCGCCGAGCCGATCCCGACCAGGGCCGCGGCCAGCAGCACCATGCCGAAGCTGGGCGCATAGGCCAGCAGCAGCAGGCCGCACAGCGTGGAACTCATGCCCAGCGGCAGCGAGTACGGCGCCGGCCGGCGGTCGGTGCGCAGCCCGATCAGCGGCTGGAACAGCGAGGCGGTGATCTGGTACGTGAGAGTGATCAGGCCGACCTGGGCGAAGCTGAGCTGGAACTGGCCCTTGAGCACCGGGTACAGCGCCAGGATCAGCGACTGCATCATGTCGTTGATCAGGTGCGAGGAGGTGATCGCCGCGAGCACACCGGAGGCGACCTTGCGCGGGGCGGCGGCGGCAGACGAGGAAACGACGGGGGCGGCAAGACGCAGCGTGGACATGGCGGGACAGGCATTGCCGGGAACGCGTGCATGGTAGGCTTCCCTGCCCCGACCTTCTTGCGCGACATGCCCAGCAACCATCGCAAAAAGGGCGTATTGGTGCCGCGCTCCACGCGCAACGCGGACGACGCGCCCGCCGACGTGGTGTGCAAGGCCGTCGACTACCCGCCCGACAGCGCCATCGCCCCGCACTGGCATGCGCGTCATCAGTTGATCTACGCGGTCTCCGGCCTGATGGTGGTGCGTTCGGGCCAGGGCCACTGGGTGGTGCCGAGCACGCGCGCGCTGTGGATTCCCGCCGGCACCGAGCACAGCGTGCGTTGGATCGGCAGCCTGCACATGCGCAGCCTGTACATCCGCCCCGCCGCGATCGCTGGCATGCCCGACACGCCGGCAGTGATGGCGGTGGAGCCGCTGCTGGAAGCGCTGATCCGCAGCGCCGCGGAGATCCCCTGGGACCACGCCGCCGACTCGCGCGACGGACGGCTGATGCGGCTGATCCTGGACGAACTGCACGCGCTGCCGGCGCTGCCGCTGTACCTGCCGCAGCCGCGCGATCCGCGCCTGCTGCGCATCGGCGCCGCGCTCGACGCCGACCCGGCCGACCCCACCACCCTGCACGCCTGGGCTGCGGCGCTGGGCGTGGACGTCAAGACCATCCAGCGCCTGTGCCAGCGCGAGCTGCGGATGCGCTTCGGTCAGTGGCGCCAGCAACTGCGCCTGCTGCGCGGGCTGGAACGGCTGGCCGCCGGCGACCGCATCATCGACGTGGCGGTGGAACTGGGCTACGACAGCCCCAGCGCGTTCACCGCCATGTTCAAGCGCCAGTTCGGGCAGCCGCCGAGCCAGTTCTTCCGCTAGCGGCATCCGCGACGCGGCGGCGGCGCATCGACGGCGCAGCCACGCCACCACCGCCCACGCGCGCGATGTCCGCGCGGCCAGGCGCGCGAGTCCAGACCTGCAGCGCGCGACCGCTCACGGCACCTGCGATCAGGCGCGGGACTTGGACGTGGCCGCGGCGGACGCGCGACGCGCGCTGATGCGCTCGACCGTCTGCATGTGCTGTGTGCCCCACTCGCACAGCCCTGCCAGCGCCGCCGCCAGGGACTGCCCGAACGGCGTCAGCGCGTACTCGACCCTGGGCGGGATCTCCTGGAAGTCGATGCGCGCCACGACCTGATCGCGCTCCAGTTCCTTGAGCTGCTGGATTAGCACCTTGTCGGTCACCCCGCCGATGGCACGCCGCAGCTCGCCGTAGCGGTGCACGCGCTTGGCCAGGTTGTAGAGGATCAGCGGCTTCCACTTGCCGCCAAGCACGGACAGCGCGGCCTCGAGACCGCAACTGAAAGTGGGGTTCGCCATGGCCCGTCCGTTCCGAAGGTACTTACCAAATGGTGCATACTATTCAAAAGAATAGCCCGGTTCTACAGTGCCGCCTCCCCATTCTCTGGAGCGCAGCATGAGCAGGCTCAACGGCAAGATTGCAGTGGTGACCGGCGGCAACAGCGGCATTGGCCTGGCGAGCGCGATCCGCTTCGCCGCCGAAGGTGCGCAGGTCGTCATCGTCGGGCGTCGGCAGGAGGAACTGGACAAGGCGCTGCGCCTGATCGGCGCCGACGCCATCGCCCTCCAGGGCGACATTTCCAGGCTGGACGATCTGGACCGCGTCTTCGCCCAGGTCCAGGCCGAAAAGGGCCGCATCGATGTGCTGTTCGCCAATGCGGGACTGGGCGATTTCCAGCCGCTGGGCTCGATCACCGAGGAGTCCTTCGATCGCACCTTCGGCGTCAACGTCAAAGGCACGCTGTTCACCGTGCAAAAGGCGCTGCCGCTGATGCGCGCCGGCGGCTCGGTGATCCTCACCGGCTCCACCACCGGCAGCATGGGCACGGCGGCGTTCAGCGTCTACAGCGCCACCAAGGCCGCCCTGCGCAACTTCGCGCGCAGTTGGGCGCTGGACCTGAAAGGCACGAGCATCCGCGTCAACGTGCTCTCGCCCGGGCCGATCGCCACGCCCGGGTTGGACCTGGTGCTGTCCGGCACCGGCCAGCAGGAGGCGATCGTCGCGGGCATGACCGCGCAGGTGCCGCTGGGCCGCATCGGGCACGCGGACGAAGTCGCGGCGACGGCGCTGTTCCTGGCCTCGGACGAGAGCAGCTTCATGACCGGCAGCGAGGTGTTCGTGGACGGCGGGTTCGCGCAGGTCTGAACGACGCGACGCCGCGGCAGCCGACCTGCTCGGCACAGCCCGACAGGCCTGTCGCATCGTGGTCTATCTCAGGACTGCAGCGTCACCGACGGCGTCAGCGGCACCTGCGCTTGCACGCTGTCCTCAGCGCCGGCCTGCAGATACTCGCGCGCGCAAAGCGCCATGTCCCACAGCACCATCGCCGTGCGCCAGTGCGCCTGGGCCTGCGCGTCCTGGCGATCGCCGGCCAGGCCGGCATGGTGGCGCGCCGCGCGCATGGCCTGCTCGGCCACGCCGGGCAGGTCGCCGCGCGCGAGCCGGCGCAGCACCGCACGCACCCGGAGCCCCGGCATGCCATCGGTCCGCGCCAGATCGAGCGCGTCGCTGCCCATGCCCAGCGCGCCGAGCAAGGCGGCCAGGTCGCGCTGCAGCGTCGCCTCCGGCAGCGCGGCGGCCAGGCCCAGGCGCGCGCGCATGCGATCGGCCATCAGACCGAACCATGCGCGCCGTTGCATGCGCCGCGGATGCAGCGCGATCGCCGCGAGATCGGCATCGACCGAACGCCGCAGCCGGCGCAGGTAGCGCTCGGCGCCACTGGGCAGCAGCACGGTGAACATCAGCACGCCGATGCCGATGCCCAGCAGGAGCGTCAGCGTGCCATTGAACAGCTGCACCACGCCGGTATTGGTGCCGTTGAGCGGCCCCACCAGATCGATGAAGAAGATCGAGCCGCTGGCGCCCAGCGCGGCCGTCGAAGGCCGTCGCATCGCCAGGCCGGCCAGGATCAGGAACGGCGCCAGCACCGCCGCCAGTCCGGCGAAATCCTCCACCCACGGCAGCAGCCAGACGATGCACACGAAGGCGGCCAGCGCCGCCAACCCGGCGCCCTTGAGGAAGCCGATGCTCCCGGACACCGGATCGGGCCGGGTCGCATACAGCGCGCACACCACGCCGACGATGGTCACCATGCCCGCACCGGCGCTCCAGCCGCTGTAGACCCAGAACAGCGACGCCGCCCCCATCGCCAGGAAGGCACGCACTCCGTTGTACGCCGCTTCGTACCGGTCCCGATGGCGGCGCGTGGCGAAGCGGCGACGCGACGGCTGGCCCTGTTCGAACGCCGCCTGTTCCTGCTGGCTGGCCTGCAAGTCGTGCACGATGGTGCGCGCGTGTTCGAGCGCGAAGGCACGGTCGAAGGCGTCGCGCCGCTGCATGCACAGCCGGCGCAGGCGGCGATGGTGCCGATCGAGCCGCCCCAGCGTGGTGGCCAATGCGTCCTCGCCGGGCGAGCGGCCCTCGGCACGCTGGACCAACAGGTCGTGCACGCCGCGCAGCGCACGCGAAGGCGCGCATCCATCCAGGCCGACCCGGCACGATTGCGCCGCCAACAGTTGCGCCAGCATCAGGTAACTGATGTGACGCAGGCGGCCGCCCAGCCGCGCGATCTCGCGCGAACGTGCGGCGGCATAGTCGACCGCGTCGTTGAGCGCCAAGGCGCTGGCGAAGAAGCCGTGGATCTGCGTGCCGGTCGCCTCGCCGCGCAGCAGCCGCGCGGCCAGCGCACTGCCCTGGCGCAGATAGGCCTCCAGCCGTCGCTCCAGTGCCAGGCGCGGCGACGCCGGCGAGAAGATCGACGCCATCACGCCTTCGACCGCAATGCCGAGCAGGATCTCGGTCGCGCGCGCCACGGCGATGTCGAACACCTGCTGCGGATGGGCAGTGGAAGACATGCCCACGATCACCGCCGTGTAGCCGGCCAGCACCACGCCATAGCTGCGGAAGGCCGAGACCACGCTGGCCATGCCGGTGCAGGCACCCAGCCACAGCGCCAGCGCGATCATGAACAACGGCGGCGCCTGGCCGAACAGGCCCATCAACACCACGGCCATGCTCGCCCCCACCAGCGTGCCCACGATGCGGTTGCGCGCCTTGACCACGCTCATGCCGCGGTCGGCCTGGGCCACGATGAAGACCGTCATCGCCGCCCACTTGGGATCCTCCATCGAACAGAGCAGCGCGATGGCCAGCGCCAGCAGCGCGGCGGCCGTGGTCCGCAGCGCAAACCACACATCGGGAGAAGGACGGAGACGGACCATCGACACCGCGTCGAAGCTGGGCAGGCGCATGGCCCTCATCGTAGGGCCAGACGATTTTCAGCATAATGCAGCCAAAGATGGATAGACCCTTGCCAGAAACGGAAGAAAGCGCGCGCGCCGCCCGCGTGGACTTCGACAACGTGCGGCTGTTCCTGCGCGTGGTCGAACAGGGCAGCCTCACCGCCGCCGCGCGCCAGGCGCGCGTGCCGCTGACCAGCGTCAGCCGTCGCATCAAGGCACTGGAACAGGCATTGGGCGTGCAACTGCTCCATCGCAGCACCCGTCGGCTGGCGGTGTCCGAGGCCGGGCGCGCCTTCTATGCCCGTTGCGTGGAGGCCGAGCAGACCCTGCAGGATGCCGTGCAGGACGCGCGCGACCTGCGCGCGCAGGCGCGCGGCACCCTGCGTGTGCTGGCTCCCTATGCACTGGGCCTGCTGGTGCTGGAGCCGCAGCTGGCGCGACTCCGCCAGCGCCACCCAGGCGTGCAACTGGCGCTGACCTACGACGATCAGCCGCTGGACCTGCTCAGCCATGGCCTGGACGTTGCCGTCCACGTCGGGCCACCGCCCCACTCCAGCTACGTTGCGCGGCCGTTGGGCGCCTCGCGCGCCATCCTGGTGAGCAGTCCCGATTATCTGGCCCGTGCCGGTACGCCTGCACATCCCAAGGACCTGCTCGGCCACGCGGTGCTCGCGGTCGGCGCGGATGCCCCGCTCGTGGTCTGGGCGTTGCGGCACGGCACCGGCGAATCGATCGAGCTGACCCTGCGGCCGCTGCTGATTTCGAACGAATCGACCACGGTGATCCGCCAGGTGGCGCAAGGGGCCGGCATCGCCCTGCTCTCCCAGCCGTTGGTCCAATCGCGGCTCGACCAGGGCCAACTGGTGCGCGTGCTGCCAGACTGGCAACGCTGGCCGGATCTGGAGATCACCGCGCTGTATCCGCGTCGCGCCACCCAGGAACGCAAGGTGCGCGCGTTCGTCGACTTCCTGCTGGAGATCTTCGCCGATTGGCGCGTGTGCGATTGAAAGGCACCTCTCGTCAGCTGCCTCCGGCCCAGCAAGCCGGAGTCTAGTTGCCCGGTAGGAGCGGCTTCAGCCGCGATGGGCTACCGGGAACGCCCCGGTCGCGGCTGAAGCCGCTCCTACAGGACAGCCCTGAAGTCCCAAAAGCCTCCATCGCGGCGATGCTGCCGCGCGCTCAGGCCTGCCCCAGCGCCTGCTGCAGATCGGCGAGCAGATCGTCGATATGTTCGATGCCCACCGAAAGCCGCACCGTGTCCTCGCTGACGCCGCTGCGCTGCAACTCCTCGGGCGAGAGCTGGCGATGCGTGGTGGATGCCGGATGCGTGGCCAGCGACTTGGCGTCGCCGATGTTGACCAGCCGGGTGAACAGTTGCAGCGCGTCGAGGAAGCGCGCGCCGGCGGCACGACCGCCGCGCAGGCCGAAGGTCAGCACGCCGGAGCCATGCCCACGCAGGTACTTCTGCGCCAGCGCGTGCTCGGGATGGTCCGGCAGGCCGGCGTAATTGACCCACTCCACCTTGGCCTCGCCCTGCAGGTGCCGCGCCAGCGCCAGCGCGTTCTGGTTGATCCGGTCCATGCGCAGCGGCAGCGTCTCGATACCCTGCAGGATCTGGAACGCATTGAACGGCGACAGCGCCGCGCCGGTGTTGCGCAGCGGCACCACCCGCGCACGGCCGATGTAGGCGGCCTCGCCCAGCGCCTCGGTGTAGACCACGCCGTGGTAGCTCACGTCCGGCTCGTTGAGGCGGCGGAAGCGCTGCGCGTGCGCCGCCCACGGGAAGCGCCCGGAATCGACGATCGCCCCGCCCAGGCTGGTGCCATGGCCGCCCAGGTACTTGGTCAGCGAATGCACCACGATGTCGGCGCCGAACTCGAACGGCCGCAGCAGGTACGGCGTGGGCACGGTGTTGTCGACGATCAGCGGCACGCCATGGGCGTGGGCGATGGCGGCCACCGCTTCCAGGTCGGTGACGTTGCCGCGCGGATTGCCGATCGACTCGACGAAGATGGCCTTGGTGCGCTCGTCGATCAGCCCGGCGAAGGCGCCCGGATCGCGGTAGTCGGCGAAGCGGGTCTGGATGCCGGACAGCGGCAGCGTATGCGCGAACAGGTTGTAGGTGCCGCCGTACAGCGCGCTGGAGGAGACGATGTTGTCGCCGGCCTCGGCGATGGTCTGGATGGCGTAGGTCACCGCCGCCTGCCCGGAGGCCACCGCCAGCGCGCCGATGCCGCCTTCCAGCGCGGCGATGCGCTGCTCCAGCACGTCGGTGGTGGGGTTCATGATGCGGCTGTAGATGTTGCCCTGCACCTTCAGGTCGAACAGGTCGGCGCCGTGCTGGGTGTCGTCGAAGGCGTAGGCCACGGTCTGGTAGATCGGCACCGCCACCGCGCGGGTGGTCGGATCGGGACGATAGCCGCCGTGCACGGCGATGGTTTCCAGCTTCCAGTTCGGGTCGGACATGCGCGCGTCTCGGCAACGAGGGAGCGCAGACGATAGCGCCGCGCGCGACGGCAGATGCAAACCTGCGGTTATGAGGCCATGCCGCTGGGTTGTCAGCGTTGCGGCCGGCAGCGTGGCGACCTGCCAGGCTCAGTCGTCGCCGAGCGCGCCCTGGACGAGCAGCCAGGCACGCAAGGTTTCTGCGTCCACATAACGCTCGGCGCGCAGGCCCAGGGCACGTGCGGCCTCGACATGGACCGCCGTGTCATCGACGAACAGCACCTCGTCCGCGGCCATTCCCAATTGCGCCAGCGCATGCAGGAAGATCGCCGGCTCCGGCTTGATCGCGCCGACCTCGCTCGAATTCACCACCGCGTCGAACGCATCGGCGATGCCGAGCGCCTGCAGATCGTGCGACAGGCGCGAGGTGGCGTTGCTCAGCAACACCACGGGCATGCGCTGGCGCACCTGCTGCAGCAGCGCCAGCACAGGCGGGTTGAGCCGCGCCGCCGTCGGCGCGGACCAAGCGGCGACCAAGGCCGCGACATCGGCCTCCGGCGCCATCGTAGCGAGGCGCGCGGCCACCTCGGCCCGCCATTGCGCATCGCGCGTCGCGCCGCGGATCGCTGGCTCCAGCAGCGCCGGCGCGAACGCCACCGTGCGCAGACTGCCCTGCGGCACGCCGTGTGCGCGCTCGAGTTCGGCGTCGTCGGCGGGCCACAGCCGCAGCACGCCGTCCATGTCGATCAACAGCGCGCGCGCCGCAGGCGCGGCGGTGCGCGCCTGCGGTGCCTGCGCGACGTGCCCCATCACGCCTTCTCGAACACCAGTTTGCCGCCCTCGGCCTCGACCTTGATGGTGTCACCGCTGACGAACTGCCCGGACAGGATCTGCTGCGCCAGCGGGTTCTCCAGTTGCGCCTGGATCGCACGCTTGAGCGGGCGCGCACCGTACACAGGGTCGAAACCGACATTGCCGAGCAGCTCCAGCGCGCGGTCGCCCAGTTCGATCTTCAGCCCGCGCTCGGCCAGGCGCTTTTCCAGGCCATGCAGCTGGATGCGCGCGATCGACTTGATCTGCGCCTTGTCCAGCGGGTGGAACACCACGATGTCGTCCAGGCGGTTGATGAACTCCGGGCGGAAGTGCGCCTGCACCACGCCCATCACCGCCGCCTTCATCTGCGTGTAGGCCTCGGCGCTGCCGTCGCCGCTCAGTTCCTGGATCTGGTGCGAGCCCAGGTTGGAGGTCATCACGATGACGGTGTTGCGGAAGTCCACGGTGCGGCCCTGGCCGTCGGTGAGGCGGCCGTCGTCGAGCACCTGCAGCAGGATGTTGAACACATCGCTGTGCGCCTTCTCCACCTCGTCGAGCAGGATCAGCGAATACGGCCGGCGCCGCACCGCCTCGGTGAGGTAGCCGCCTTCTTCATAACCCACGTAACCCGGAGGCGCGCCGATCAGCCGCGCCACCGAGTGCTTCTCCATGAACTCGCTCATGTCGATGCGGATCATCGCGT
The DNA here is from genome assembly GCF_040529065.1 of Xanthomonas sacchari. Lineage (NCBI taxonomy): Bacteria > Pseudomonadati > Pseudomonadota > Gammaproteobacteria > Lysobacterales > Lysobacteraceae > Xanthomonas > Xanthomonas sacchari. The sequence goes on from NZ_CP132343.1 coordinate 3,772,794, forward strand.
CGCTGCTGTCGAACAGGAACTCGGCCAGCGCCTTGCACAGCTCAGTCTTGCCGACGCCGGTGGGGCCCAGGAACAGGAACGAGCCGCTGGGCCGGTTCGGATCGGACAGACCGGCGCGCGAGCGGCGCACCGCGTCGGACACCACCTTGATCGCTTCTTCCTGGCCGACCACGCGCTGGTGCAGCTCGTCCTCCATGCGCAGCAGCTTGTCGCGCTCACCCTCGAGCATCTTGTTGACCGGGATGCCGGTCCAGCGCGACACCACCTCGGCGATTTCCTCGGCGGTGACGCGGTCCTGCACCAGCTTGAAGTCGTGCTGTTCGGCCTCGTTGGCCGCGGCCAGCTGCTTCTCCAGATTCGGCAGCAGGCCGTACTGGATCTCGCTCATCTTGGCGTAGTCCTGGCGCCGCTGCGCGGCCTCCAGTTCCACGCGCGCCTGCTCGATCTGCTCCTTGATCTTGGTCGCGCCCTGCAGCGCCGCCTTCTCCGACTTCCACACCTCGTCCAGGTCGGAGAACTCGCGCTCGAGCTTGGCGATGTCGCTCTCCAGGTCGGCCAGGCGCTGCCGCGAGGCCTCGTCCTTCTCCTTCTTCAGCATCTCGCGCTGGATCTTGAGCTGGATCAGGCGCCGCTCCAGGCGGTCCAGTTCCTCCGGCTTGGAGTCGATCTCCATGCGGATGCGGCTGGCCGCCTCGTCCATCAGGTCAATGGCCTTGTCCGGCAACTGGCGGTCGGTGATGTAGCGGTTGGACAGCGTGGCCGCGGCGACGATCGCCGGGTCGGTGATCTCCACGCCGTGGTGCACCGCGTAGCGCTCCTTGAGCCCGCGCAGGATGGCGATGGTGTCCTCCACCGTCGGTTCGCCGACGAACACCTTCTGGAAGCGGCGCTCCAGCGCCGCGTCCTTCTCGATGTACTTGCGGTACTCGTCCAGGGTGGTGGCGCCGATGCAGTGCAGCTCGCCGCGCGCCAGCGCCGGCTTGAGCATGTTGCCCGCGTCCATGGCGCCATCGGCCTTGCCGGCGCCGACCATGGTGTGCAGTTCGTCGATGAACAGGATGATCTGGCCTTCGTTCTTGGCCAGGTCGTTGAGCACGCCCTTGAGCCGCTCTTCGAACTCGCCGCGGAACTTGGCACCGGCGATCAGCGCGCCCATGTCCAGCGACAGCACGCGCTTGCCGCGCAGACCTTCCGGCACTTCGCCATTGACGATGCGCTGGGCCAGGCCCTCGACGATGGCGGTCTTGCCGACGCCGGGCTCGCCGATCAGCACCGGGTTGTTCTTGGTGCGCCGCTGCAGCACCTGCACGGTGCGGCGGATCTCCTCGTCGCGGCCGATCACCGGATCGAGCTTGCCGCTCTCGGCGCGCGCAGTGAGGTCGATGGTGTACTTCTCCAGCGCCTGGCGCTGTTCCTCGGCGTTTTCCGACTGCACGGTCTCGCCGCCGCGCAGCTTGTCGATGGCGGACTCGAGCTTCTTCTTGTCGGCGCCGGCCGCGCGCAGCGCCAGGCCCAACGGGCCGCCGTCGTCGGCCGCGGCCAGCACGAACCACTCGCTGGCGATGAACTGGTCGTTGTGCTGCTGCGCCAGCTTGTCGGTCTGGTTGAGCAGGCGGCTGAGGTCGTTGCCCATCGACACGTTGCCGGGCTGGCCGCTGACCTTGGGCAGCTTGTCCAGCGCCTCGCCCAGGCGTTCGCGCAGCACCGGCACGTTGACGCCGGCCTGCGCCAGCAACGGCCGGGTGCTGCCACCGGCCTGGTCGAGCAGCGCCACGAACACGTGCACCGGCTCGATGATGGTGTGGTCGCGGCCCACGGCCAGCGACTGCGCGTCGGCCAGGGCCTGCTGGAAGCGCGAGGTGAGCTTGTCCATCCGCATCGGGAAGTCCTCTGAAGGAAAGGGCCGGCCATGCCGGCATGCCAGCAAAATGCGGCTGTCCGCTTCTGTTTCAAGGCCGTCGGCGGCGTCTGTATACGCTACGCAGGAGCACCGCGACGCGGTGTGCCGTTGGCCGCACTTTGGTACCTGCCAGTCACACGCCGCTACCGCAAGGGCGCTACCCTCGGCGCTTCGTCCCCACGCGCAGGCCCCGTCATGCACTACGAGCTCTACTACTGGACCGGCATCCAGGGCCGCGGCGAGTTCGTGCGGCTGGCGCTGGAGGATGCCGGTGCCGGCTACCGCGACGTGGCCCGCGAACAGGGCGATGCGGCGATGCAGCCCTTCCTCGACGGCGCCCATGCCGGCGCGCGGCCGTTCGCACCGCCGTTCCTCAAGGCCGGCCGGCTGGTGATCGCTCAGGTCGCCAACATCCTGCACTACCTCGGCCCGCCGCTGGGCCTGGTGCCGGACAGCGACTCGCGGCGGCTGCAGGCGCTGCAATTGCAGTTGACCATCGCCGACCTGGTCGCCGAGGTCCACGACAGCCACCATCCCATCGCCAGTGGGCTGTACTACGAAGACCAGAAGGCCGAAGCGCAGCGCCGCGCCGAAGACCTGCGCAAGCAGCGGTTGCCGAAGTTCCTGGGCTATTTCGAACAGGTGCTGGACCAGGGCGGCGGGCGCCACGTGCTGCGCGAGCATTCCTATGTGGATCTGTCGCTGTTCCAGCTGATGAGCGGACTGGACTACGCGTTTCCGCAGGCAATGAAGAAACTGTCGCCGAAGCTGCCGCGACTGCGCGCGCTGCAGCAGCGCGTGTGCGAGCGCCCGGGCATCGCGGCCTACCTGGCCTCGCCACGGCGCCTGCCGTTCAACGAGAACGGCATCTTCCGGCATTACCCGGAGCTGGATGGCTGAGCGGGCCGACGGCCTTGTCGTTTACCGGAAGCCCGCTGTCACCCGGCGGGCTGGCAGATGACGGCATCGCGGTTGTAGGAGTGGCTTCAGCCGCGATGGGCATTTCCCGGTAAGGCCCGTCGCGGCTGAAGCCGCTCCTACGAGAACCAAAAGCCCGCGTCCGACTCAGGTCCGCGTCAACTCCACGCGCACCGCACGCAATTGCGCCTTCACCGCCGCGGCCTGGGTCGGGCCCATGCGCAGCAGCGCCTTCTGCCCGATCGACAGCGATTCCAGCGCCGGATCCACGAAGCGGTACTTGCCGCGCACCGGATCCATCTCCACCGCGAGCGGCGCGGTCGGTGTCGGGGTCTGCAGCAGGTGGTCGATCACTTGCACCAGCCGATCGTTGAAGTAGCCCTGCGGATAGCCCAGTTCCACGTAGGCCTGTTGGAACAACGGATAGAAGCGCCGGTAGGCCGCCACCGCCGTGCCCGGATCGGCGCGGGTGAAGGCCTCCACGTAGGGCGCATAGCGCTGGGCATTGGTGTCGGCGATGACGCTGGCGCCGCCGGCATCGGTGCTCACCTGCAGGTCGCCCGGCACCTGCTTGAGCGCCAGGGAGCGGGCAGTGACGCGGCGCTGGGTCAGGTTGTCGACCATGGTCACCAAGCGCTGGATCAGGTGGTCGCGCAGCAGCAGCGCCAGCGGTGCGTCGCCGCCGGCCAGCGCACTCAGTGCCGACCAGGCTGCGTCGTCGCTGGCGGCCAGCGCCGGAATCGCCGCATCGGCAGCGGCCGCGGCATCGATCGGGTGCTGGATCGGCGGAGGTGTTGCCGCCGCGGCCGGCGCAACGGGCGCTGCGGGCGGGGTCGCGACGGGTGCCGGCGCGACTGCGGCAGGCGCCGGTGCGGCGGCCGGCCATAACGCTGCGATGTTGTCGCGGAACAACCATGCCGCAGCAGCGGCCACCAGCACGGCGACCAGGATCCACGGCCAGAACGAAGGACGCGACTGCATGGGATGCACATCTCCATCGGACAATGGAGGTGTGACCGTCGCGATGCGCACCGGTTCCAGCGTGCGACGGCTGGCGTTCAGCCTCGACGCATCGTCCCCATGCAATGTCGCCATGGTCGGCGCACCACCGCGCCGTCAGTCCACCAGTACCGCCCGCGGCTTCTGCAACGACAGCAGGCCGAGCAAGGCGGCCAGCACCAGGTAGCCGCCGACGAACTGCCAGGCGATCAGCTTTGGCACGCCGCTCAGCGTCCACGGCAGGTACAGGCCGCCGCGCGGGTCCACCGAATGGATCAGCCCGAACAGGGTCAGCCCGGCCGCCACCAGCAGGAACGCGGCGGCGCGACGCAAGCGGCCGTCGACCATCGCCGCCACCGCGGCGATCCACAGCATCGCGGTGATGATGAAGCCGTTGCCCAGGGTCAGGATCACCGCCAGCTCCGGCAGGCCGTGGCCGTCGAGGGTGGTGGTGAGCTTGGCCAGCTGCTCCGGGGCGATCCAGCCCGGTGCCTTGATCGCCAGCAGGTAGGCCACCGACGGCAGGAAGCCCAGCACCATCGCACCGGCGTGGCGCTTGGGCGTGGCCTGGAAGGCCTGGGTGGTGATGTCGATGGCGACGTAGACGATGATCGGCGCCAGCACCGCCATCGGCAGCCACTGCACCAGGCCGGCGACCAGCCCGAGCATGCCGCCCAGGCCGATGAACAGGCCGGTGAGCAGCGTGTAGCCGCTGCGCGCGCCCATGTGCTTGTAGGCCGGCTGGCCGATGTACGGCGTGGTCTGGGCGACGCCGCCGCAGACGCCGGCGATCAGGGTGGCGCCGGCCTCGACCAGCAGGATGTCGCGGGTGCGGTAGTCGTCGCCGGCGGCGCGTGCGCTCTCGCTGACGTTGATGCCACCCACCACCATCAGCAGGCCGAACGGCAGCAGCAGCGGTAGCAGCGGCACGGTGTCGGCCAGGCCGGCGACGAAGCCCAGGCTCGGCCACGGCAGCACCAGCTGCGGCGCGATCCACTGCGGCGCCTGGTGGCCGGGAATGCCGAAGCCGGCCGCATTGGCCCAGTAGTACAGGCCGGTGCCCAATGCCAGCGCCACCGGCACCCCAGGCAGGCGCCACGGCAACCGCCCCTTGGCGATCAGCACGTACAGCAGCAGGCCCAGCACCACCAGCCCGACCAGCGGCGTGCGCAGCGTCTCCAGCAGGGGCAGGAAGCCCATCAGCACGATGGCGATGCCGGCAATGGAGCCGAGCAGCGCGGCGCGCGGCAAGGCGCGGGTGACCGCGTCGCCGAAGAACGACAGCACGGTCTTCAGCGTGCCCATCACCACCAGCGACGCCATGCCCAGGTGCCAGGTGGCCAGCGCCGCGGCCTGCGGATCCAGGCCCTGCTGCTTGTAGCGCACGAACGCCGGGCCAAGCACCAGCAGGGCCATGCCGATGCTGGTCGGCGCATCCAGGCCCAGCGGCATCGCGGTGACGTCGCTGCGCCCGCTGCGCGCAGCCAGGCGCCGCGCCATCCAGGTGTAGAGCAGGTTGCCGACCAACACGCCGAAGGCGGTGCCGGGAATCATCCGGGTGTAGATGACCTCGGCGGGGAACTGGAAGAGACCGACCAGCGCCAGGGTGATGAAGCCGAGGATCGACAGGTTGTCGACCACCAGGCCGAAGAAGCCGTTGAGGTCGCCGGCGACGAACCAGCGCAGGCGCGGCGAAACGGGAGCGGGACTGGACATGCGGGCAGTGGCGGCGTGGGGAGTCGAGGGATGGTAAGGGGAAGCGGCACCGACGGATCGGTGCACGCGCAGGATGCCGTTTTCCGGCGGCGGCGCGCCGCTACGGCGACAGCGGCAGATGCAGGAACTGGTTGAACGCGCTGGGTACGTAATCGCCGAACGCCGGCCCGTTGCGGAAGCCGCGTCGGCGATACAAAGCCAGCGCCGGCGCGAATGCCGCGCCGCTGCCGGTCTCCAGGCTCAGCCGTTGCAGGCCTTCGGCACGGGCGAGCGCGATCAGGTGGTCGAGCAGTGCCGCGGCCGCGCCCTGGCGCAGGAACGACGGATGCGTGCGCATCGACTTCAGCTCGCCACCGCCATCGTCCAGCGTCCGCAACGCGCCGACCGCGGCCAGCGCCTCATCACGCCACACGCTCCACACCCGCACCTGCGGCTGCCGCAGACCGGACAGATCCAGCGCATACACGCTGCCCGGCGGCGACTGTGCATGCATCTGCTGCACGTGGTACTCCAGCAACCCACGCACCGCCGGATCGTCCAGTTCCCCCGGCCGGATCACAAACGCCCCCACCGTCACCGCAACGCTCCGCCTCTGCGAATCCCCATTCCCCACTCCCGAATCCCCGCAGTCAAAACGACACGTCCACCGCCTGCCGCGCCCACAGCACCGACTGATGCCCGGTGGCCTGCTTCCACGCCAGCCGGATCGCCTCGATGTCGGCGCGGCGCTGCGGGGTGTCCTCGTGCAGAATCACCAGCACCTTGGTGTTGAGCCGGTTCGGCTCCTTGGCGCCGCGGAACAGCCACTGGCCGTAGGCATCGAACACGGTCAGGCCGTCGGGAAAGCGCGGCGTCACTTCCTTGTCCAGGAACGCGCGCCAGCGCGCCTCGCTGATCGGCTCGGCCTGCGGGCGGTCGGCCGGGCCGCTCTCCTCGCCGACGCCGAAGTACAGCTCGCTGCGCACCCAGCCGCTGGCCTGCGCCGGCCGCGCCGCATCGCCCTGCATGGTCGCGCTGACCTTGCTCGGCGCGGTGGGGGCAGACGGGGCGACGCTGGCGCAAGCGCTCAGGGCCAGGAGGACGGCGATCAACGGGGCACGCAGCAGCATCGGCAAGGTCTCGGTCGGAAGGGGCAGGCAACACACGATCGTAGGCCAGGTGCGGACCGGGCCGGATAACCGCCGAGCATGAGCTCATGCCCGAGCGCACCGAACACGCGGCTCGCACATCGCCTTAACGTCGGGCTAATATATCGCTTCATCCGGATGGATGCAGCAACCTTTGCCGACCTCGGTCGACGCCATGGCCGGCGCGGCCGGTCTTGATGGTCATCGTTTCAGGAGAGAGCCCCCATGTCGTCCCCGTTCGTCAGGCCGTTGAGCCTGGCCATCGCCCTGGCCCTGGCGGCCCCCGCCTTCGCCCAGGACGCCGCCCCGGCCACCACGACCAATCTGGACACAGTGATCGTCACCGGCACCCGCGCCAGCGGCCGCACCGTGCTCGAATCCACCGCCCCGGTGGACGTGCTCAGCGCCGAGGACATCCGCAAGGCCGGCGTGGTCAACGGCGAACTCGGCAGCGCGCTGCAGGCGCTGCTGCCCTCCTTCAACTTCCCGCGCCAGTCCAACTCCGGCGGCGCCGACCACGTGCGCGCCGCGCAACTGCGCGGGCTCTCGCCCGACCAGGTGCTGGTGCTGGTCAACGGCAAGCGCCGCCACACCTCGGCGCTGGTCAACACCGACAGCAAGATCGGCAAGGGCACCACGCCTGTGGACTTCAACGCGATCCCGATCAGCGCGATCAAGCGCATCGAGGTGCTGCGCGACGGCGCCGGTGCGCAGTACGGCTCCGACGCGGTGGCCGGGGTGATCAACGTGATCCTCGACGACGACCCGGACAGCGGTGCGCTGGAAGCCAGCTACGGCGCCAACCACACCGACGTCAAGCCGATCCACCGCACCCTCACCGACGGCCAGACCGGCTATGCCAGCGGCAAGGTCGGCACGCGCCTGGGCGAGGACGGCGGCTTCTTCAAGGTCGGCCTGGAACTGAAGAACCACGAAGCCACCAACCGCGCCGGCTTCGACCAGATCCCCTCGTTCGAGGAACAGACCCCGGCCAACCTGGCCCTGGCCGGCAAGCGCAACTACGCGCTCGGCGACGGCGCCAGCAAGGACCTCAACGCCTGGCTCAACGGCAAGCTGCCGTTCGGCCAGAGCAGCGAGGTCTACGCCTTCGGCACCTACAACCAGCGCGACACCCAGGGCGACAACTACTTCCGCTATCCCGACGGCGCCGCCAACTGGACCCAGGTGTATCCGCAGGGCTACCGCCCGGTGTCGCTGGGCGAGAACCGCGACCTGCAGGCGGTGCTCGGCGCGCGCGGGCAGTGGGGCGAATGGGCCTACGACGCCAGCCTCGACTACGGCCGCAACGACTTCACCTACCGGCTCAAGCACTCGCTCAACGCCTCGCTGGGCCCGGGCAGCCCGACCCGCTTCAAGACCGGCGACTACGCGTTCGAGCAAGGCGTGGCCAACCTCGACCTGAGCCGCAGCTTCGACGCCGCCGGCGCCACCCACACCGTGGGCACCGGCGTGGAACTGCGCCGCGAGCACTACCGCACCCGCCCGGGCGACCCGGCCAGCTACGCCGCCGGCCCCTACACCGACCGCCCCACCGGCGCCCAGGCCGGCGGCGGCCTGACCCCGCAGGACGCGGCCGACCTGTCGCGCAACGTCGCCAGCCTCTACGCCAGCGTGTCCAGCCAGTTCGGCGACAAGCTCTCCACCGACCTGGCCGCGCGCTACGAGCACTACCAGGACTTCGGCGGCGAACTGACCGGCAAGCTGGCCGCGCGCTACGAGTTCGTCCCGGCGTTCGCCCTGCGCGGCGCGATCTCCAACAACTTCCGCGCGCCGTCGCTGAGCCAGATCGGCTACGAGGCCAGTTCCACCGGCTACAACGCCAACGGGCAGTTGCTGCAGGGCCGCCTGCTCTCGGTCGACAACCCGATCGCGCAGGCGCTGGGCGCGCGCACGCTGCAGCCGGAGAAGTCGCGCAACTACAGCCTGGGCTTCACCAGCCGCGTCGGCAGCCACTTCGACCTGTCGCTGGACCTGTTCCAGATCGACATCGACAAGCGCATCGCGCTGTCGGAAAGCATCGACGGCGACGCCCTGACCGACTTCGTCGCGCAGCGCTTCGGCATCACCGGCCTGCAGAGCGCCAGCTTCTTCGTCAACGCCGCCGACACCCGCACCCGCGGCGCCGAACTGGTCAGCAACTGGCGGCAGGCGCTGGGCCAGGGCCAACTGCAGCTGACCGGCACCTGGAGCTACGCCAAGACCGAACTGGAGAACGTGGTGGCCACGCCGGCGCAGCTGCTGGCGCTGAATCCGGACTACGTGCTGTTCGGCGTGGAGGAGCGCAACACCCTGACCGAGGCGACCCCGCGTACCCGCGCGCAGCTGGCGGCGAACTGGAGCGACGCGCGCTGGTCGCTGCAGACCCGCGTCACCCGCTACGGCAGCGCCACCCGCGTGTTCGACTTCGGCGGCGGCTTCGCCCCGGAGCAGACCTACAGCGCCAAGTGGCAACTCGACGCCGAGGTCGAGTATCACCTCACCCCGCAGTGGAGCGTGGCGGTGGGCGGCCAGAACCTCACCGACGCCTACGCCGACCGCTCCAAGCCGGACATCGCCTACTTCGGCAACCTGCCCTACGACGTGCTCTCGCCGATCGGCAGCAATGGCGCTTACTACTATGGGCGGGTGCGGTACACCTTCTGACGAAGGTGTGGGGAATGGGGAGACGGGAATCGGGAATGGGAAGGAGCGGGGAATCGGAAATCGAGAAACGGGAATCGGAAGAGCAAGAGCCTGCCCGCACGGCTGTTGCTTTCCCCATTCCCGATTCCCGCCTCCCCATTCCCAGCTCCAATCCACCTGGCGCTAACGCTGTCCCGTTCATCATGAACAGATGGCAGACGCGCTCCCCCTCCGACCGCCGCCGCCGCGTCTGGACGATGCCTGCGCATTGTTCCTGGACGTGGACGGCACCCTCATCGCCTTTGCCGAACGCCCCGACCAGGTGCAGTTGCTGCCCGAGGTGCGTGAGGCGATCGGCCGCCTGCACCAGCGCCTCGGTGGCGCGGTGGCGCTGGTCAGCGGACGTCCGCTGACGCAGCTGGACGCCTTGTTCGCGCCACTGCGGCTGCCCGCTGCCGGGCTGCACGGCCACGAGCTGCGCAGCGCCGCCGACGCGCAGGCGGCGATGCCCGCAGACACCTCCGACTTTCTCCATGCGCTGCATGCGCGCGCCGCACATTTGCGCCAGGCGCATCCGGGCGTGCTGGTCGAAGACAAGGGCGCCAGCATGGCCCTGCATTGGCGGGCCGCGCCGGCCGCCGCGGAGGCGGTCCTGGCGTTCGCCAACGAACAGCTCGGCGACCTGCCCGGCTACCGCCTGCAGCCCGGCGACCACGTGGTCGAGTTCGTGCCCGAAGGCAGCGACAAGGGCGTGGCGCTGACCACGCTGCTGCAGCAGCCGCCGTTCCGCGGGCGCCGCCCGGTGTTCGTCGGCGACGATCTCACCGACGAATTCGGCTTCGCCGCGGCCAACCAGGCCGGCGGCTGGAGCGTGCTGGTCGGCAGCCGCGCCGACAGCGTCGCCACCTATGCGCTGCCCGATCCACGCGGCGTACACGCCTGGCTGCGCGATAACGCCGGATGAGGCCGCCGCAACGCCCGTCCGTCCGCGCCCCGTGGCCGTTTCCCCCACTGCTTCCGCACAAGGACCCGTCCGCTCCATGAGTTCCCCCAATCTCGACCTCGGCGTCATCGGCAACGGCAGCTTCGGCGCCCTGATCGACAAACGGGCCAGCGTGGTGTGGAGCTGCCTGCCGGCCTTCGACGGCGACCCGGCGTTCTGCGCCCTGCTCTCCCCACGCGCGCATCCAGGCGGCGATTTCAGCATCGACCTGGAAGACTTCGTCGACAGCGACCAGCACTACCTGGCCAACACCGCGATCCTGCGCACGGTGTTGCGCGACGCCCACGGCGGCGCGGTGGAGGTGATCGACTTCGCCCCGCGCTGGCGCAACCACGGCCGCTTCTACCGGCCGGTGAGCATCATCCGCCAGGTGCGGCCGTTGGCCGGCAACCCGCGCATCCGCGTGCGCGCGCGGCCGCTGGCCGACTGGGGCGCGCGCCAGCCGGAGAGCACCTGGGGCAGCAACCACGTGCGCTGGCTGCTGCCGGATTTCACCCTGCGCCTGACCACCGACGTGCCGGTGCGCTTCATCCGCGAAGAACTGCCGTTCGTGCTCAACCACCCGGTCAACCTGATGCTGGGCGTGGACGAATCGCTGACCCGCTCGCTCACCGGCTACATCCAGGAAGCGCAGGAACGCACCGAGGAATACTGGCGCGAGTGGGTGCGCTATCTGTCGGTGCCGCTGGACTGGCAGGAGGCGGTGATCCGCAGCGCGATCACGCTGAAGCTGTGCCAGTACGAGGACAGCGGCGCGATCATCGCGGCGATGACCACTTCCATTCCGGAGGCGCCGGACACCCCGCGCAACTGGGACTACCGCTACTGCTGGCTGCGCGATGCCGCCTTCGTGGTGCGCGCGCTGAACCGGCTCGGCGCCACCCGCACCATGGAGCAGTTCCTCGGCTACATCTTCAACATCGCCACCACCGACGGCAGTCTGCAGCCGCTGTACGGCATCGGCTTCGAGGCGGCGCTGGAGGAACACGAGGTCGAGTCGCTGGCCGGCTACCGCGGCATGGGCCCGGTGCGGCGCGGCAACCTGGCCTGGATCCAGAAGCAGCACGACGTGTACGGCAGCGTGGTGCTCGCCTCCACCCAGTTGTTCTTCGACCTGCGCCTGAAGGATCCCGGCGACACCCACACCTTCCTGCGCCTGGAACCGCTGGGCGAGCGCGCGTTCGAACTGCACGACGTGCCCGACGCCGGTCTGTGGGAATTCCGCGGCCGCGCCGAGGTGCACACCTACACCAGCGCGATGTGCTGGGCCGCCTGCGACCGCCTGGCCAAGATCGCCACGCGGCTGGGCCTGGAAGACCGCGTGCTGCACTGGCGCGAACGCGCCGACCGCATCCACGCACGCGTGCTGGCCGAGGCCTGGAGTGCGGAGCTGGGGCACTTCACCGACACCTTCAACGGCCACCGGCTGGACGCCTCGCTGCTGTTGCTGGCCGACATCGGGTTCATCGCCCCGGACGATCCGCGGTTCATCGCCACCGTCGAGGCGATCGGCCGCGATCTCAAGCATGGCGATGCGCTGTACCGCTACGTGGCGCCGGACGATTTCGGCGAACCGGAGACCAGCTTCACCATCTGCACGTTCTGGTACATCGACGCGCTGGCCGCGATCGGCCGCAAGGAGGAGGCGCGCGAGCTGTTCGAGCGCATCCTCGCCCGGCGCAATCACCTGGGCCTGCTGTCGGAGGATCTGGCCTTCGACAACGGCGAAGCCTGGGGCAATTTCCCGCAGACCTATTCGCATGTCGGCCTGATCATCGCCGCCATGCGCTTGTCGCGCAGTTGGCAGGAGGCATCATGAGCAGATTGGTGGTGGTATCCAACCGCGTGGCCTTGCCCGGCGAGAACCGCGCCGGCGGCCTGGCGGTTGGCTTGCTGGCGGCGCTGAAGGAGCGCGGCGGCGTCTGGTTCGGCTGGAGCGGCAAGACCGTGCGCGGCGACAGCGGCGCGATGCACGAACAGACCCAGGGCGATATCCGCTTCGTCACCATGGACCTCAATCGCGCCGACCTGGACGCGTACTACAACGGCTTCGCCAACCGCACGCTGTGGCCGCTGCTGCACTTCCGCCTGGACCTGGTCGACTACGACCGCGCCACGCGCGAGGGCTATCGCCGGGTCAATGCCATGTTCGCCGACAAGCTCGCGCCGCTGCTGCGCGAGGACGACACGGTGTGGATCCACGACTACCACCTGATTCCGCTGGCCTCGCTGCTGCGCGAGCGCGGCATCGGCTGCCGCATCGGCTTCTTCCTGCACGTGCCTTTCCCCTCGGCCGACCTGATCCAGGCGCTGCCGGACCACGCGCGGCTGTTCTCCGGCTTCTACGCCTACGACCTGATCGGCTTCCAGACCCGCCGCGACGTCGACCGCTTCCAGGCCTACGTGCGCCTGTTCGGCGGCGGCAAGGTGATCAAGGACGGCGTGTTGGAAGCGCCGGGCGGGCGCCGGTTCCGCGCGGCCATGTTCCCAATCGGCATCGACACCGAACTGATCGCGCAGCAGGCACGCGCGGCGATGTCCAAGCCGGCGGTGCGCGACCTGCGCAGCAGCCTGCGCGATCGCCAACTGGCGATCGGCGTGGACCGGCTGGACTACTCCAAGGGCCTGCCGGAACGCTTCCTCGGCTTCGAACGCTACCTGGAACGGCATGCGGACCAGCGCGGCAGCCTCACCTACCTGCAGATCGCGCCGGTCTCGCGCGGCGACGTCACCGAGTACAAGCAGCTGCGCAACCAGCTCGAGCAGATCGCCGGACACATCAACGGCGGCCATGCCGAGCCGGACTGGACCCCGCTGCGCTACGTCAACCGCAACTTCACCCACGCCACGCTCACCGGCTTCTACCGCGCTGCGCAGGTCGGCCTGGTGACGCCGTTGCGCGACGGCATGAACCTGGTGGCCAAGGAATACGTGGCCGCGCAGGACCCGGAGAATCCCGGCGTGCTGGTGCTGTCGCTGCTGGCCGGCGCCGCCGACGAACTGAAGGAGGCGCTGCTGGTCAATCCGCACGACCTGGACGGCGTCGCCGATGCCATCGCCACCGGCGCCTCGCTGCCCAAGCCCAAGCGCATCGAACGCTGGCAGGCGATGATGGATCACCTGCGCAAGCACGACATCAATGCGTGGCGCCAGCGCTATCTGCAGGCGCTCGAGAGCGTGCGCTAGCGGCATCGCGCGCTTCGCACGACGCGGCGCGCATCGCCTGCGCGTCGCACGATCCGACCTTGCACGCCATGCGGCGCCCGCCATGGCGCCGCATGACGCAGTGTTCCGTGTTCCGTCACGGCCCGACCACCTGCGTCGCCTAAAATAGCCAGCACGCGCCGCGCCGGTCCTCTGCTTTGCCAGACCACCCCAGCGCGGCCGCTGCTTCGCGATGCACGCCGCGCTTGCGGCCCCGCCCTCGCCTCTCCCCCCACGATCCGCCTGCACCGCCGCCGTTCGCGCCACGCGCAGGGATCCTCGTCGGATGTTTCGCTCATGACCGTTTCTTCCCCACCGAATGCCGGCCGCTGGCTGTTCGCCGGCTATGCCGTCCTCATCGCCGCGATCGGCGTCGCGCTCGCCGTCATGGGCGGGCAACTCGTCGCCGTCGGCGGCTCCTGGTACTACCTGCTCGCCGGCGTGGCGCTGGCTGTGTCCGGCCTGCTGCTCGCACTGGGCCGTCGCGTCGGCCTGTGGCTGTTCGGCGTCACCCTGGCCGCGACCATCGCCTGGGCCCTGGCCGAGGTCGGCCTGGACGGCTGGGCACTGATCCCGCGCCTGGCGATGATCTCGGTGCTCGGCCTGCTGCTGTTGCCATTCTGGAAGGTCGCACGTTGGCGCCTGGCGCCCGTCTCCGGCGTCGGCTACCTGCTGATCGCCGGCGTGCTGCCGGTGCTCGGCGCGGCGCTGGTGTTCGTGCCGCTGCTGTTCCCGCGCACGGTGGAACTGGCCGACCCCAGCCTGGCCGCGCAGCGCCCGCAGGCCGCCTTCAGCCGCGCCACGGTGGACAGCCCCGACGGCAACGTCGCCGGCAACCACGACGCCGGCAACTGGACCGCCTACGCCGGCTCCAACCTGTCCAACCACTACAGCCCGGGCGCGCAGATCACCCCGGACAACGTCAAGGACCTGAAGATCGCCTGGGAATTCCACACCGGCGACCTCAAGCCGGCCGGCTCCAAGCTCGGCTACGCGTTCCAGAACACCCCGCTGAAGGTCGGCGACCTGGTCTACATCTGCACGCCCACGCAGAAGGTGATCGCGGTGGAGGCCACCACCGGCAAGGAGCGCTGGCGCTTCGATCCGCACACCGATCCGAAGGCCATGGCCGGCGTCGCCGCCACCACCTGCCGCGGTGTGTCCTACTTCGAGGCCACCACGCCGGTCGCCGAATGCGCCAAGCGCATCTTCTGGCCGATGGTCGACGGCCGCCTGGGTGCGCTCGACGCCCTCACCGGCAAGCTGTGCGACAGCTTCGGCACGCACGGCTTTGTCGACCTCAACAAGGACACCGGCAACACCAAGCCCGGCTACGTCGGCCCGACCTCGCCGCCGGTGGTGATGCGCGGGGTGGTGATCCAGCCCACCGGGCAGATCCGCGACGGCCAGGAACGCGACGCGCCGTCTGGCGTGGTGCGTGCCTTCGACGCGGTCAGCGGGCAACTGCGCTGGGCCTGGGACCTGGGCAATCCGGCGATCGACGCGGCGCCGCCGGCCGGCCAGACCTACACCCGCTCCACCCCGAACGTGTGGTCGCTGATGGCCGCCGACGACCAGTTGGGCCTGGTCTACCTGCCCACCGGCAACGCCTCCGGCGACTTCTTCGGCAAGCAGCGCACGCCGCAGGAAGAGGAGTACACCGCCTCGCTGGTCGCGCTGGATGCGGCCACCGGCAAAGAACGCTGGCATTTCCGCACGGTCAATCACGACCTGTGGGACTACGACATCGGCCCGCAGCCGAACCTGGTGGATTTCCCGGTGCCCGGCGGCGGCACCCGCCCGGCGGTGATCCAGGCCACCAAGTCCGGCCAGGTGTTCGTGCTCGACCGCGAAACCGGCGCACCGATCATGCCGGTGGAGCAGAAGCCGGTGCCGCAGGGCACCGACCACGGCGACTGGACCGCCAGGACCCAACCGGTGTCCCCGGGCATGCCCAACACTGTCGGCGCGCCCAGCCACGAGTACGAGACCCTGGTCGAATCCGACGCCTGGGGCATCACCCCGTTCGATCAACTGGTATGCCGCATCCAGTTCAAGCGGCTGCGCTACGAAGGCATGTTCACCCCGCCCAGCCTGGGCGGCTCGCTGGCCTTCACCGGCAACCACGGCGGCATCAACTGGGGCGGCGTGTCGGTGGACCTGCAGCGCGGCATCATGGTGATGAACAGCAATCGCCTGCCCTACACCGAACACGTGTACCCGCGGCAGGAAATGCAGTCGCTGGGGGTGGTGTCGGTGTTCAACGGCAAGAGCAGGACGCCCGGCTACATGGCCCAGGAAGGCCTGCCCTACGGCGCGCGCAAGGAACCGTGGATGTCGCCGCTCAACACCCCGTGCGTGGCGCCGCCGTGGGGCTACATCTCCGGCGTGGACCTGCGCACCCAGCAGGTGATCTGGCGGCGCCCGCTGGGCACCGGCTACGACCAGGGCCCGATGGGCATCCCGTCGAAGATGAAGTTCGAACTGGGTACGCCCAACAACAGCGGCTCGCTGGCCACCGCCGGCGGCGTGACCTTCATCGGTGCGGCGCTGGACAACTTCCTGCGCGGCTACGACACCCAGACCGGCAAGCTGCTGTGGGAAGTGCGCGTGCCGGCCGGCCCGCAGGCCGCGCCGCTGAGCTACACCGTCAATGGCAAGCAGTACATCGTCGCGGCGATCGGCGGCCACGACCGAATGGACACCAAGGCCGGCGACAGCGTGATCGCCTGGACCTTGCCGGATGCGGCGGCGCCGGCGAAGTAACCGCCCACCGCGCCACCCGCCACCGGCCGCCTGCGGCCATGGCGGGTGGCCGACAGCGGCGTTGAGCGACCCGGCCAGGGGCGGCGGAACACCCCAGCGCCCGCCACAGGGTCTCCGCCGCTCACCCTGCTGCAATGCAGCATGTCAGAACACCCCATGCAGACGCCCACGGACGTTCAGGCCAAGTAAAGTTTCCGACGAACGGCAGGTGCAGGCGATCAAGCCAGCGTGGCGATGCGCCGATACTGGATAAGCCCCCGCGCGACCGCCTCGCCCTCGCGGCGATGCCCGTTGTTTCCCAGCCGGTGCAGACCATGCCCTCGCCATCCGCCGTTCCCCGCTTCACCACAGCCTCGTGGCTGCGCTCCCGTTCGACGCTGCTTGCCCTTTTCCATGCGCTGCTCCTGCTGGCGCTGGCCGGCTATGCGCTGCACGTCGGCCGCACGGTCGGTGCAACCGGATCGGCGCTACCGCGCTTGCTGCCGGCCCTGCTGATCGCCGTGGCGGTGGCCGTGGCGCTGGCCTGGCTCGGCAGGCGCAGCGCACCGCGTGCCCTGGAGCAGGCTACGCAGGCGCTGCAGGCGCTGGGCGAAGGTCGCTTCGCGCAACGGGTGGAACTAGAACTGGCCGGCGACGCGTCCGAAGTCGCCCTGCTGCGCGCGCTGCAGAACGCACAACAGGCGCTGGCCGCACGCCAGGCGCAGACCGAAGCAGAGCTGCAGCATGGCCGCTTCGTGATCCAGGCGCTGGACGACCTGGACACCATGGTGCGCATCGCCGACGACGATGGCCGCGTGCATTTCGCCAACCGCAAGCTGCTGCAGATGTTGAAGACCATCGAACCGGACGTGCAGCGCTTCCGTCCGGAATTCCGCGCCGAGCAGTTCGTCGGCGGCAGCATCGGCGACATCTATCCCGACAGCCAGGCGGCGATCGACCGCATGCGCGCACTGACCGGCTCCAAGCGCGTGCGCGCGCCGTTCTTCGGCCGCCAGATCGATTTCGTGTACAGCCCGATCGACGGCGCCGACGGCCGCCGCCTGGGCACCATCGCGCAATGGGAAGAGGTGACCGCACAGGTCAACGCCGAACAAGCGCTGGCCACGGTGATCGAAGCCGCCGCGCACGGCGATTTCAGCCAGCGCATCGAGACCGCGGCGATGGACGGCGTCCTCAAGTCGCTGGCCGAGGGCGTCAACCGCATCGCCGATGGAGTGGAAAGCAACCTCGCGCAACTGGCCGGGGCGCTGGCGGCACTGGCCGAAGGCGACCTCACCCACCGCGTCGACGGCCAGGCGCAGGGCGTGTTCGCGCGGTTGCGCGAGGACACCAACCGCACCGTTGCCAAGCTCACCGAGATCATCGTCGGCATCCAGGACTCGGCCGAAACGATCCGCCGCGCCGCCTCGGAGATCGCCGCGGGCAACACCGACCTGTCCGACCGCACCGAGCAGCAGGCCGCGAGCCTGGAGGAAACCGCCAGCTCGATGGAAGAGTTGACCTCGGCGGTGAAGCAGAACGCCGACAACGCCCAGCAGGCCAACGGCCTGGTGCAGAACACCGGCGAGGTCGCCCGTTCCGGCGGCAAGGTGATGGACGACGTGGTGACGACGATGCGCGCGATCAGCACGTCTTCGCAGCGCATCGGCGAGATCATCGGGGTGATCGACGGCATCGCCTTCCAGACCAATATCCTGGCGCTCAACGCGGCGGTGGAAGCCGCGCGCGCCGGCGAACAGGGCCGTGGGTTCGCCGTGGTCGCCTCGGAAGTGCGCTCGCTGGCGCAGCGCTCGGCCGATGCGGCCAAGGAGATCAAGGAACTGATCGAGGCCTCCACACGCACCGTCGGCGAAGGCGCCGAACTGGTCAACCGCGCCGGCGCCACCATGCACGAGATCGTCGGTTCGGTGCAGCGGGTCACCGGCCTGATCGGCGAGATCAGCGCAGCCAGCGGCGAGCAGTCCAGCGGCATCGAACAGGTCAACCGCACCGTGGCGCAACTGGACGAGGTGACCCAGCGCAACGCCGCCCTGGTCGAGGAAGCCACCGCCGCCGCGCGCAGCATGGAGGAACAGGCCGGTGGGCTGGCTGCGGCGGTTGCGGTGTTCCGGATCGACAGCGGCCGCGCCGGCGGCAGCGACGGCAAGGTCGTGCCGTTCGCGCGCGGCGCCGGCTGAGCCGGTCCGCGCGAGGCGCTCAGTCCAGAAAGCGCGCGCGCTGTTGCGGTTCCGGCAGGAAACACTGTGCAGTCGTGCCGAACCAGCGATGGCGGTTGCGCGCCAGCACGCGGTAGCCGGCATCGCGCCAGCGACGCGGCAGCAGGCGCAGCAACGCGACGCTGCGCCACACGCCGCCAAGCCCGGCGATCACCGCGATCGCCGCGTCCGAATCGGTCAAGGCACCGTGCCGTGTCAGCAGCAGGAACGACAGCGGATCGGCCGGATCCAGGCCATGCTCGCGCAACAGCGCGCTGCCGCGCGGCGACTGCATCGCCGCGAAGCGGTAGCGGCCGCGGCGATCGAAGCGCAGCAGGAACCGCACCCAGCGGCTGCACAGCGCGCATACCCCATCGAACACGACGATGGCCGTGTCTTCCGACGCCGCAGGCGCCGCACCCGGTGGCGGCTCAGGCCGGCGCAAGCCAACCCTCGTAGCGGATGAACGGGCCGATCCACGGCAGCGTCACCGCAATCACGAACGCGTAGCGGCCGTCGCGCTGGTCTTCGCGGCAGTGCACGCCGGCCAGCCAACGTCGCGGCAGCGGCAGCACGCCGAAGGCCCAGGCGCGGGCAGCACGCCATTCGATGCCGGCACCGTCGACCCGCAAGGCGAATTCGAAGACCACCGCGCCCAGGCGCTCGCGTAGCCGGCCGCGGTGCAGCCATAGCCCGGACGGCATGGCATGCGTGCCGAAGCGGCGTTCCCAGCGCTCGCCGCGGGCATCGGCGCGGAACACCACCTCCACCGGCGTCGCCGGCCCGGTGCGCGGCAACCGCACCAGCCACGCGCACAGCGGCAGCAGCGGGTGGCGGCCGCGCTGCACCATCGCCTGGCCGACATAGCGCGACTGCGACGAGGGCGTGTGCAGCGCGCGCAGCACCGGCGGCAATTGCGCGAACGCCGGCCCCAGCACCTGCGCGAACAGCGGCGGCGTCAGGGCGCGATCCACGCCAGGGTCGCCATGCGTCCACTACGGCGGTCGCGCCGATAGGAGTAGAAGCGCTGCGCATCGGCGATGGTGCACAGCCCGCCACCGTGGATCTGCTCCGGGTCCATGCCGGCCGCGACCAGACGTTGCCGCGCCAGCGCGTACAGGTCCACCAACCAATGACCGGGCCGGGTGGCGACGAACGCGGCCGCGGCGGCCGGATCGTGGCGCAGGAACGCCTCGCGCACCTCGACGCCGATCTCGTAGTGCTGCGGTCCGGCCGCCGGTCCCAGCCAGGCCTGCAATTGCGCTGGCGCCGTGCGCAGCGCGGCGATGGTGGCCTCGAGCATGCCGCCGGCCAGCCCCTGCCAGCCGGCATGCGCGGCGCCGACCTCGCTGCCGTCGCGGGCGGCGAACACCACCGGCAGGCAGTCGGCAGTCAGGATCGCCAGCACCACCCCCGGCTCGGCGGTGACCGCGGCATCGGCGGTCGGCTCGGCGTCGATGCCGGTCCCGCGGGGCGGCGCGTCGAAGCGCAGCACCTGCACACCGTGCACCTGCCGCAGCCAATGCGGCGGCGTCGGCAGCGCCAGGCGCGCGGCCAACTCATCGCGGTTGCGCTGCACCGTGGCCGGGTCGTCGCCGTCGGCGGCGCTGCGGTTGCCCAGGTTGAAGCGGTCGAATGGCGGCAACGAGGCGCCGGCGCCATGGCGCAGCGTGGTCAGGGCATGGACGCGGGGCGGGGCTGGCCAGTCGGCCGACAATGCGAAGTCGCTCATCGGCAACGCCCGCGGCCGACACCGGGCGCCATGCCGGCAGCCTGGCGTCCCAGGCCACGTCCCAGGTGGGAGCCGCGCGCCATGGCGCGGGAGAGCGACGCCGCGGCCATGTTCAGCGCCGCGTCCGCTCGGCCGCCGCCTGCGCATCCGCGCGCAGGGAGGCCATCAACTGCTGCAGGTCGGCCGGCACCGCGGCGGTGGCGCGGACCGGCTCGCCGCTCAGCGGGTGCTTGAACTCCAGGGTCTCGGCGTGCAGCGCCTGGCGCTTGAAACCGCGCAGTTCGGCGATCAGTTCGTCGCTGGCGCCCTTGGGCAGCTTCAGCGGGCCGCCGTACAGCGGGTCACCGACGATGGGGTGCTTGAGGTGCGCCATGTGCACGCGGATCTGGTGGGTGCGGCCGGTTTCCAGGCGGCATTCCAGGGCCGTGTGGGCGCGGAAGCGTTCGCGCAGCCGGTAGTGGGTGACCGCGTCGCGGCCGTCCTCGCGCACCGCCATGCGCAGGCGGTCGCGCGGGTGGCGGTCGATCGGCGCGTTGGCGGTGCCGCCGGAGACCAGGGCCCCGACCACCACCGCCAGGTACTGCCGGTGCACGTCGCGCG
The DNA here is from genome assembly GCF_040529065.1 of Xanthomonas sacchari. Lineage (NCBI taxonomy): Bacteria > Pseudomonadati > Pseudomonadota > Gammaproteobacteria > Lysobacterales > Lysobacteraceae > Xanthomonas > Xanthomonas sacchari. The sequence goes on from NZ_CP132343.1 coordinate 3,793,597, forward strand.
CCGACAGCTGCGCCACCAGCGAGGTATGCGCCTGCAGGGTCCGCGCCACCACCATGGCGCCGCTGGTGTCCTTGTCCAGGCGGTGCACGATGCCGGCGCGCGGCAGCGCCGACAGCCCCGGGTCGCGGTACAGCAAGGCGTTGACCAGGGTGCCGCTGGGGTTGCCGGCGCCCGGGTGCACCACCAGCCCGGCCGGCTTGTTCAGCACGATGACCTGGTCGTCCTCGTACAGCACCTCCAGCGGGATGTCCTCGGGCAGGGCGTGGGTCTGGGTATCCAGCACCGCGTGCAGGCTGGCGATCTCGCCGCCGCGCAGCGCATCGCGCGGCCGCGCCGGGGCGCCGTCGAGCAGGGCGTCGCCGGATTTGATCCATTCGGCCAGGCGCGAACGCGAGTATTCGGGAAACAGTTCGGCCAGCACCGCGTCGAAGCGGCGGCCGGCGGCGTGATCGGGGACGCGCGCCTGGCGCGGGCCGTCGCTGACGGCGTCCTCGGGCAGATCCGGGGGGGTATGGGGCATGGCAGGTGCACGGCTTGGGTCGGAAAAGGAGGGTCGCGGCGGCCGTAGTCAGTCGCAGGACAGGCCACTAGGCTATCATCGCCCCTTCGTATTCCTGCCCTGCCGCGCCCGAACCCATGATCCGACGCTCCGTCCCGCTGTCCGCGCACGTCCGTTTCATCGCCCTGCTGCTGGTCACGCTGGTCGTGGCGACGGGTTGCCACCGTCAGAAGAAGAACCCCGAAGAAGGCATGCCGGTGGAGCAGCTCTACCAGAAGGCGCACGGGCAGATGGAGACCGGCAACTGGGCCGGCGCCGAGAGCAGCTTCAAGCGGCTGATCGCGCAGTACCCGTACGGCAACTACACCGAGCAGGCGATGATCGAGAGCGCCTACGCCCAGTACAAGGCCGGCAAGCACGACGACGCGGTGTCGACCATCGACCGCTTCATCCGCACCTATCCGACCCAGCGCAACATCGCCTACATGTACTACCTGCGCGGGCTGTCCAACTCCAACCGCGACACGGTGTTCCTGCGCCGGGTGTGGTCGCTGGATCCCAGCCGCCGCGACCTGTCCACCCCGCAGCAGGCCTACGCCGACTTCAACACCGTCGCCGAGCGCTACCCGAACAGCCGCTACGCCGCCGACGCGCGCGCGCGCATGATCGCCCTGCGCAACGTGTTCGCCCAGCACGAGCTGGACAACGCGCTGTACTACCTGCGCCGCGACGCCTGGGTGTCGGCCGCCTCGCGCGCCACCTACCTGCTCGAGACCTACCCGCAGAGCGCCTACCAGAACGACGCGGTGGCGGTGCTGGCCGATGCCTACACCCACCTGGGCAACAAGACCCTGGCCGCCGACGCGCGCCGCGTGCTCGAACTCAACGATCCGCAGCATCCGTGGCTGACCGGCAACTGGCCGAAGTACCCGTGGATGATCCGCAAGCTCAACCCGTTCGCCGGCGAGAAGTCCGCCGCCACCGGACAATCGAATTCGCAGATGCAGCGCTGATCCACCGCGCCGACACGATGCACACCGACAGGGGCCGCAAGGCCCCTGTCGCGTTCTGAAGGGCGATCACCGCGGCCTCCCTGCAAGGCGAGCCGATCCGAACCGGCACACGCCGGGAACGCCGCGCAGCAGCGCAACGACGCCGGGCCAGCCCGGCGCTGCGGACTGCGACGCGCGCCCCAATCCGGACGATTGTCGGCCAGACCGCTGCGCAGGCTTGCTAGGCTGCCCGCACACCTCCTCCGTGCCGATCCGCTGGGACCATGCCCATGCCCATCCTGCGCCCGCTGCTGTGGTTGTTCGCCGCCGTCCTCGCCATCGCCGCCCTCCCGGCCGCCGCGGCACCGGCCATCGTGTACGGGGTGAATGGTCACGACGGCCGCCAGGCCTACCCGCTCAGCCAGAGCGAGGCGGTGTTCCGCCTGCTCGATCAGCGCAACCTGCGCAGCTACCGGTTCGACGTGGACCCGCGCAACTTCACCGTGCTCGACCGGCTGGTGCAGCTCTCGCGCCAGTACAACATCGCGCTGCGGCCGATGGTGTACCCGATGTCGCGCGAGATCGGCTACGCACTGGCGCGCCGCTATGCCAACGACATCAAGGTCTGGGAGATCGGCAACGAGCAGGACCTGGATCGTGCCGCCGCGCCGGCGCGGATCGCGGCGATGACCACGATGTACCGCGGCATGAAGCAGGCCTCCGACGAACTGGGCGCCGGCCTGCAGTTCACCATCAACATCACCGCCTGCAACAGCGACGATCATTCGGCCAACGCGCGCTGCCCGGGCGACCGCAACGGCTCGCTGTGGTTCCTGGACCAGGCCAAGGCCGCCGGCTTCGACTTCGACCGGATCAGCTTCCACTACTACGCCTTCCACGGCGAGCGCGGCTACTGGATGGACCTGTATCTCGGACAAGTGCGCGCCGCCGCGCAGAAATACGCCACCAAGGTCTACGTCAACGAGCTCAATTGCGCCGAGATCTACACCGGCAACACCGATGGCGGCCATCCCGGCGACGGCGCCTGCTACGACAGCGTGGCGGAACTGCTGCAGACCCTGCGCAGCGACTACGCCGACGTGGTCGCCGAGATCAATCTCTACGAACTGCTCGACCAGCCTGACCAGCAGGGCGCGGAAGCGCATTTCGGCCTGATGTACGACCTGAGCCGGCCGAAACCGACGCTGGACCTGCTGACCGACGCCGCGCGCTGAGCCGGCCGCGTCTTCGCGCGGCGTGGTCGCCGCCTGCGGCTATGCTGCGGCGATGTTCGAACTGCATCGGGTCATCCGCCGCTACGGCGACATGCTGGCGCTGGACCGGGTCGATCTCTGCATCGCCCCCGGCCGCACCACCGCGTTGATCGGCCCCAGCGGCGCCGGCAAGTCCAGCGTGCTGCGCCTGCTGCTGGGGCTGGAATGGCCGGATGGCGGCGAGGTGCGCTTCCAGGGCGAACCGCTGCGCCGCGCCACCCTGCTGGCGCAGCGCCGGCGCATCGGCTACGTGATCCAGGAAGGCGGGCTGTTCCCGCACCTGACTGCACGCGACAACGCCGCCTTGCTGGCGCGCACGCTGGGCTGGACGCGACCGCGCATCGCCGCGCGCCTGCACGAGCTGGCCGAGCTGTGCCGGCTGCCGGAAGCGCTGCTGGCGCGTTACCCGGCCGAGCTGTCCGGCGGCCAGCGCCAACGCGTGGGGCTGATCCGCGCGCTGTTGCTGGATCCGCCGGTATTGCTGCTGGACGAACCGCTGGGCGCACTCGACCCGATCGTGCGCCACGAACTGCAGACGCAGATGCGCGACCTGTTCGCACTGCTCGGCAAGACCGTGGTGCTGGTGACTCACGACGTCGCCGAGGCCGCCTACCTGGGCGACACGCTGGTGTTGATGCGTGGCGGCCGCGTGCTGCAGGAAGGCAGCGCGCGCCAGTTGCTGGAGGCGCCGGCCGATCCGTTCGTCGGCCAGTTCCTGCAGGCGCAGCGCACCCTGGAGGATGCGCGATGACGTCGCTGGGCGCGCACTGGCGCGCGGTCGCGCTGCTCGCCTTCGGTGCAGCAGCCAGTCTGCTGAGCCTGCCGGCCGCCGCCGCCGACCCCAAGGTCGTGGTCGGCTCCAAGAACTTCACCGAAGCGGTGGTGCTGGGCGAGATCGCCGCCGGCGCCGGGCGCCAGGCCGGCGTCGAGGTCGAGCACCGGCGCCAACTCGGCGGCACCCGCATCCTGTGGCGCGCGCTGGAACAGGGTTCGATCGACGCCTATGCCGAGTACACCGGCACCCTGGCCGCCGAACTGCTGCACATGCCCGGCGCCGACGACGCCGCGCTGCGGCAGGCGCTGGCGCAGCGCGGCCTGGCGATGAGCGCGCCGCTGGGCTTCGACAACACCTATGCATTCGGCATGCGCCGGCAACGCGCGCAGGCGCTGGGCATCGTGCACCTGTCCGACCTGGCCGCGCATCCGACGCTGAAGTTCGGACTGAGCAACGAATTCGTCTCGCGCGCCGACGGCTGGCCCGGCGTGCGCGACGCCTACGGCCTGCCGCAGGTGCCCACCGGCCTGGACCACGACCTCGCCTACCGCGCGCTGGACAGCGGCGCGATCGACCTCACCGACCTGTACAGCACCGACGCCGAGATCCCCGCGCACGACCTGCTGGTGCTGCAGGACGACAGGCATTACTTCCCGCGCTACGCCGCGGTGTTCCTGTACCGCGCCGACCTGGCGCAGCGCGCGCCGCGCTTCGTGCAGGCGCTGCAGGGACTGGGCGGACGCATCGACGCGGCGACCATGCAGCGGCTCAACGCCGAAGCCAAGCTCGACAAGCGCGCCGAGAGCGCCATCGCCGCGCACTGGCTGGGCATCGCCGCGCCGGCCGAGGACGGCCGCTTGCCAAGGCTGCTGCAACGCACCCGCGAGCACTTGGCGCTGGTCGGGCTGTCGCTGGGCCTGGCCCTGCTGGTGGCGCTGCCGCTGGGCATCCTGGCCGCGCATCGGCCACGGCTCGGCCAGGCGGTGCTGGCCCTGACCGGCGTGCTGCAGACGCTGCCGTCGCTGGCGGTGTTCGTGTTCATGATCCCGTTGTTCGGTATCGGCGCCAAACCGGCGATCGCCGCGCTGTTCCTGTACAGCCTGCTGCCGATCGTGCGCAACACGCACGCCGGCATCACCGGCATTGCGCGCGAACTGCGCGAGACCGCCGCCGCGCTGGGCCTACCGCCGGGCACCCGGCTGTGGCGAATCGAACTGCCGCTGGCGCTGCGCACCATCCTCGCCGGCATCAAGACCGCGGCGGTGATCAACGTCGGTACCGCCACTCTGGGCGCGCTGATCGGCGCCGGCGGCTACGGCCAGCCGATCCTCACCGGCATCCGCCTGGACGACCTCGGCCTGATCCTGGAAGGCGCGGTGCCGGCCGCACTGCTGGCGTTGCTGGTGCAGGGCCTGTTCGAACTGCTGGAGCGGGTGCTGACGCCGCGCGGGTTGCGCCTGGCGGCGCGGCGGTGAAGCAGGTGCAGCGCCTGGAGAGTTGCGCGTGTGCCGACCCGTGGCAACACGACACGCTTCACACCGACGTAGAGGTCGCAGCTGAAGCCGCTCCTTGTATCTGGACATGTCGCCCCTAGACAGGCGTCATGTCTTCCGACTGATCATCGGAGGAGGTGTGGCAGGTCCAGTCGCTCCTAAAGCTTCGAGCTTGCATCGTAGATCGGCTCCGCCCTCCACATGCTGGCCCTTGTGTGTCCGAACGGTATCCAGAGTCCGCTCCCGGGCGTGAACTCGCATCGACAAGGCAGGACCGGGCCCAGCGCCGATCATGACCCTGACACGATGGAGGAATCGCGTATGTCTCCCGTCATCGGCATCGACGTCGCCAAACGCAGTTTCGATGCGGCCATCGATCTGACCAATGGCAAGCACCGTACCAAGGCCAAGTTGTCCAACGATGCCAAGGGCTTCCAGGCCCTGCAGGCATGGCTGCAGACGCATGCGCAGCCCGATAGCTGGATCGCCATGGAGGCCACCGGCACATATCACCAGGCGCTGGCCGAGTTCCTCCACGCACGAGGCTATCAGGTGTGCGTGCTCAACCCTGCGCAGACGGCCGCGTACGCACGCAGCCAGCTCAGCCGGGTCAAGACCGATCGCAGCGATGCCAAGCTGATCGCCAGTTATGCCCTGCGTCACCGCGAGCAGTTACGCCGTTGGCACCCTGATCCGCCGGCGCTCAAGCAGCTCAAAGCGCTGGTGCGCCGGCGCCAGGATCTGCAACAGATGCTGCAGATGGAGCGCAACCGGCTGGACGTCGCTCCGGCCCAGGTGAAGGACTCGATCCAGGTCCATTTGGCCGATCTGCAACACCACATCGCCCAGATCGAGCAGGCCATCGATGACCACATCGACCAGGATCCGACCTTGCGTGGGCAGCGCGAGCTGCTGGTGAGCATCCAGGGGATTGCCGACACCAGCGCGGCCTTGATGCTGGCCGAGCTTGGCGATGTGAGGCGCTTCGCCGATGCCGCGGCGGTGACCGCCTTCGCGGGCCTGAATCCGTGCCTGCAGCAGTCGGGCGACCGCAAAGGCCACGTCTGCATCTCGCGCACCGGCTCGCCCCGCCTGCGTGCGGGCCTGTTCATGCCGGCCCTGGTGGCCATGACCCACAACCCGATCATCCGGACGCTGAAACAGCGGCTGAGCGAACGCGGCAAAGCCGGCAAGCAGATCGTGTGCGCCGCCATGCGCAAGCTCCTGCACCTGGCCTACGGGGTTCTCAAATCGGGTACGGCGTTCGATCCGAAAAGGGGACTTGCCTGCTAGGGGGTAAGACGGTATCTACGGCATGCATGCCGCGTCTCTCGTAGGAGCGGCTTCTGCCGCGACGAACGAAGGCATGCATCTCAACACAATCGACGATTCGGATCGGTCGTCGGCCGCGGACAGACGACGCTCGCACACGCGTGCTTTAGCCACGCACCACCGCCACCATCTCGCGCGCCAGGTCGCGCATCGCCTCCGCCGTCAGCTGCAGGTACGGCGCGATGCGCAGCGCGCCGTGGCGATGCGTGCAGATGACCTGCGCATGTTGCAGCCATGGCAGCAACACCGGCATCGTCGACGCCGGCGGACGCAGCGCATACAGATGCGGCGCATGCCCCGACGCGATCCAGTCGCCCGCGCCCAGCGCCTGCAGTTCCGAATCGAACGCCGCGCCAAGTTCACCGAGCCGCTGCGCGATGCGTGCCGGCTGCCACTGCTGCACCTGCTGCAGCGCCGCGTTGGCCATCGCCAGGCGCAGCGGATCGGCCACGCCGCCGGCATCGAAGCGGCGCGCGCCACTACGGTACGGTGGCGGCGCTTCGGCCGGGAACTGCCAGTCGCCACCCGGATCGCGCGCCTGCCAGTGCTGCTCGAACGGGACGCCGTGCGCGCGCCAGTGCGGCGAGGCCCACAACCATGCCAGCCCGATCGGCCCGAGCAGCCATTTATGCCCGACCGAGACCACGAAGTCCGGCCGCCAGGCGTCCAACCGCACCGGCAGCACGCCCAGGCTCTGGCTCAGGTCCAGCACCAGCATTGCGCCGGCCGCATGCACGCGCGGCGCGATCCGATCCAGATCCAGCAGACCGCCGTCGCGCCAATACGCATTCGGCAATGTCGCCACACGCACGCGCGGCTGCGCGTCGAGCGTGGCCAGCACCGCATCGGTCCAGTCCTGTCCGGGCGCCCGCCGCACCACCGCCAGGTGCGCACCGCTCTCGGCGCAGCGTTGCTGCCACGCCAGCAGGTTGGACGGAAACTGGCCATCGAGCAGCAGCACCGCATCGCCGGGCGCCAACGGCACCTGCCGCGCCGCGATAGCCAGGCCGTAGGCGGCCGAGGGCACCATCGCCACGCCTTCGCTGTCGCCCGCGAACACGGTGGCTGCCGCCAGCGCACGCAGGTCTTCGATCTGCCCGCGCCAGGCATCGAAGGACAGCGTCCATGGGGCGACCGAGTCGGCCAACGTCGCCTGCCCCGCGGCCAGCGCACGGTGCAGGCGCGGCCCCTTGCTGGCGGTGTCGAGGTGGCGCACTCCGGCCGGCAGGGCGAACGCCTCCGCCGCGGCATCGAGGTCGACCAGTTGTCCGGTGGACGCCAGACCGGCTGCGTGGCGCGAGGCGATCGTAGACATGTGCCTAGGGTAACGCCACGGTCCGCGACGCGTGACGGTCCGTTCACGCCCCAGCGCTAAGACTGCGGCGATGCAAGCGATCTCTCCGGCGTCACCGCCCTCGCCCATCGCGTCCGCCGCGACGCTGGCCGAGCGCCTGCGCCGCGTGCGCGACCGCAGCCGTCATCTGGCCGCACCATTGAGCGAAGAAGACGCGATGGTGCAGAGCATGGACGACGCCAGCCCGGCCAAATGGCATCTGGCGCATACCACCTGGTTCTTCGAGCGTTTCGTGCTCGGCGCCGATTCGGCATACCGTGCCCGCGACCCGCAGTGGGACTACCTGTTCAACAGCTACTACCAGAGCATCGGCCCGGCGCATGCGCGACCGCATCGCGGCCTGCTGTCGCGGCCATCGCTGGCGCAGGTGCTGGATTACCGCGCGGAGATCGAAAGCCGCGTGCTGGCGCAGTTGCAGGCCGGCACGCTGGCGCCGCAGACGCTGCAGATCCTGGAGCTGGGCCTGCAGCACGAGCAGCAGCACCAGGAGTTGCTGCTCACCGACATCAAGCACGCGTTCTGGCGCAATCCACTGGGCCCGGCCTATCGCGCCGACCTGGCGACGCAGCACGCGCCGGCGTCCCCCCTGCGTTGGCTGCAGCGCGACGAACAGATCAGCGAGATCGGTGCCGCGCCGTGGCCGGCGCATGCCGACTTCGCCTACGACAACGAATCGCCGCGGCATCGCGTGCTGGTGCCGGCGCATGCGCTGGCCAGCCGCCCGGTGAGCAATGCCGAATACGCCGAGTTCATCGCCGATGGCGGCTATCGCACGGTCGGGCTGTGGCTCAGCGACGGCTGGGCCAAGCGTTGCGCCGAGGACTGGCAGCGCCCGCTGTACTGGCATGCCGACGGCGCGCGCGAATTCACCCTCGGCGGCTGGCGCGAACGCGATCCGCATGCGCCGGTGTGCCATCTCAGCCTGTTCGAGGCCGATGCGTTCGCGCGCTGGGCCGGCGCACGCCTGCCGACCGAAGCGGAGTGGGAACAGGCGGCGGCCGGCGTCGCCGTCGCCGGCAACTTCGTCGAACGCGATGCGCTGCATCCGCAGTCGACGGCGCCGGCCAGTACTGGCCTGCAGCAGTTGTTCGGCGATGTCTGGGAATGGACCGGCAGTGCCTACCTGCCCTACCCCGGCTTCCGTCCGTGGTCGGGCACGCTGGGCGAATACAACGGCAAGTTCATGAACGCGCAGTGGGTGTTGCGCGGCGGCAGTTGTGCCACGCCGCACGATCACATCCGCGCCAGCTACCGCAATTTCTTCCCCTCCGATGCGCGGTGGCAGTTCGCCGGCGTGCGCCTGGCCAAGGATCCCGCATGAATGCCGCAACCGCCCGTGCCCTCACCGAAGCCGCCCTGACCGACCTGCATCCGCAGCCGGACGACATCACCGCCGATGCGATCGCTGGCCTGTCGTGCAGCCCCAAGCAGTTGCCGTCCAAGTATTTCTACGACGCCGAGGGCTCGCGCCTGTTCGAGGCGATCACCCGCCAACCCGAGTACTACCTGACCCGCACCGAGCTGGACCTGCTGGAAGCGCGCATGCCGTCGATCGCGCAGGCGGTGGGCACCGGCGCGCACGTGGTGGAACTGGGCAGCGGCAGCGGCCGCAAGACCCAGTTGCTGCTGGATGGCCTGCGCATGCCGGTGGCCTACACGCCTATAGAGATATCCCGCGACATGCTGATGTCCAGCACCGCGCGGTTGGCCGAGCGCTTCCCGCACATCCAGATGCTGCCGGTGTGCGCCGACTTCACCGCGCCGGTGGCGCTGCCGGCGCCGCAGCGCGGCGCGCGCCGCACCCTGGTGTTCTTCCCCGGCTCGACCCTGGGCAACTTCACCCGCGAGGACGGCATCGCCCTGCTGCGCTCGATGCGCCAGACCATGGGCGCGGACGGCTGCGCGCTGATCGGCATCGATCTGGTCAAGGACACGGCGCTGCTGGAGGCCGCCTACAACGACGCCGCCGGGGTCACCGCCGAATTCACGCTGAACCTGCTGCGCCGGCTCAACCGCGAGATCGGCAGCGATTTCGACCTGGCGCAGTTTCGCCATCATGCGGTGTACTCGGAAGCGCGCGAGCGGATCGAGACCTTCCTGGTCAGCCAGTGCGCGCAGCAGGTGACCGTGGCCGGGCGCCGCTTCGATTTCGCCGAAGGCGAAGCGATGCAGGTCGAGTACAGCCACAAGTACACCGACCAGAGCTTCGCGGCGATGGCCGCCGAAGCCGGCCTGCGCGTCAGTCATGGCTGGAATGCGCAGGACGATGCGTTCGGGCTGCGGTTGTTGCAAACGGTCTGAAGGGTGGGGATTTGGGATTGGGGATTCGTAAAAGCTAATACGGCGCGATGCTGTAGCTTCCTGTCAACGAAACCTCGCGTAGATCCCTCGTAGGAGCGGCTTCAGCCGCGACAGGCTTTCCAGCAACCCTGGTAAGGCCCGTCGCGGCTGAAGCCGCTCCTACAGATGAGACAGATGAGGCAGATGCCAGGTCGACGACCGCGTCAGGCCTGGTACCCGTTGCTGATCGGATAGCGCCGCTCGCGCCCGAACGCGCGGCGCGACACCTTCGGCCCCGGCGCGGCCTGGTGGCGCTTCCATTCGCTGATGCGCACCAGCCGCACCACCCGGTCGACCACCTCGGCGGCATAGCCGGCGGCGACGATCTCGTCGCGCGATTCTTCCTGGTCGACGTAGCGGTAGAGGATGCCATCGAGCACGTCGTACGGCGGCAGCGAATCCTGGTCGGTCTGGTTGGCGCGCAGTTCCGCCGAGGGCGGCCGCGCGATCACCGCCGGCGGGATCACCGGCGTGCCGCCGACCGTATTGCGCCACTTCGCCAGGCCGAACACCTCGGTCTTGTACAGGTCCTTCAGCGGCGCGTAGCCGCCGCACATGTCGCCGTAGATGGTGGCGTAGCCCACCGCGTACTCGCTCTTGTTGCCGGTGGTCAGCAGCAGGCCGCCGAACTTGTTGGCCAGCGCCATCAGGATCACGCCGCGGCTGCGCGACTGCAGGTTCTCCTCGGTGACGTCCGGCTCGGTGCCGGCGAACAACGGACCGAGCGCGCTCAGCAAGCCCTCGAACGCCGGCTCGATCGCCACCGTCTCCAGCTTCACGCCCAGCACGCGGCACTGGTCCGCGGCCAGGTCGTTGGACAGATCGGCGGTGTAGCGCGACGGCAAGCGCACCGCGGTGACGTTGTCCGCGCCCAGCGCGTCCACTGCCATCGCCAGCACCAGCGCCGAATCGATGCCGCCGGACAGGCCCAGCCAGACCTTGGAAAAGCGGTTCTTGGCGCAGTAGTCCTGCAGCCCGCGCACCACCGCGCGCCAGGCCAGCGCATCCATGCTCTCGTCGCCGTCGTCGGTCCAGCGCAGCGGCGCGAAGCGGCGCGCGGCGGTGTCGTACTCCACCACCAGCCATTGGTCGGTGAAGGCAGCCGCCGCCGGATGCACGGTGCCGTCGCCGTCGGCCACCACCGAGGCGCCGTCGAACACCAGCGCATCCTGGCCACCGACCACGTTGAGATAGGCCAGCGCCGCGCCGCTCTCGCGGCTGCGCTCGGCCAGCAGCGCGTCGCGCTGCGCATGCTTGCCGCGTTCGTAGGGGGAGGCATTGGGCACCAGCACCAGTTCCGCACCCGCCCGCACGGTCGCCGCCAGCGGCTCCGGGAACCACAGGTCCTCGCAGATCACCAGGCCGACCGACGTGCCCTTGACCTCGAACACGCAGTTCTCGCCGTCCGGGTCCACGTCGAAATAGCGGCGCTCGTCGAACACTGCGTAGTTGGGCAGTTCGCGCTTGCGGTAGGTGCGCTCGATGCGGCCGCCGCGCAGCACGCTGGCGGCGTTGTAGACCACGCTGCCGGCGCTCTGCGGCCAGCCGACCACCGCGACGATGCCACGCACCTGCGCGGCGATGCGCTGCACTGCGCGCTCGCAGTCGGCCAAGAAGCCCGGCCGCAGCAGCAGATCTTCCGGCGGATAGCCACTCACCGCCAGCTCCGGGAACAGCACCACGTCGGCGCCGTACTCGTCGCGCGCCTCCTCGATCAAGGCGATGATGCGGTCGGTGTTCTGGGCCACGGCGCCGACCGGGAAATCGAACTGGGCCATGGCGAGGCGGAGGGAGGCGGACATAGGCAACCTTGCAGGAACGGATGGAAGACCGTCAGGCGCCACGCGAGCGCATCGCACCTGCCGCAGCGCCGTTGCATCGCGCGGCGCCATGCGCAGTGTAGCGCTGTGCCGGGTTGCGGCCGATGATGCGCATGCCGCCACGCTGGAATGCGGCGTGCAGCCCGGGCAAGCCGCATCTTGGATGCGCACATGGCGGCAGCCGCGGCGATGCCGCAGGACGCTCTCTCCGCTGCGCGCGCCCGAGAAAGCCGCTTGGCCAGGCACCCCGCGTCGCGACCTGAAGTCGCACCCACGATCGAGCAACATGCACGACCAACAGAAATCGCTGGCGCATGCGCCGCGCGTCGCCGCCGAAGCCGCGCTCACGCCAGGGACAGCACGTGCCGAGGCGTCACTGTGGGAGGGACTTCAGTCCCGACTGCATCACTCCAAGGCGCTAACCTGCCAGCGCCAAGTGCTTCAGCGGACGCCAGCACCGGTCCGTGCACGGCGCCGCCGGCGCCAACGCCGCAACAGCATCACCACTCCCGCACATAACCCGAGCGCGACGGCGCCCAGCACCGCCATGCGCACACCGACGCCGTGCTGGAACACCACCTCCTTGCCTTCGCCGTCGAGCGTATAGGCAACCACGTAATCGCCCATCGTGCCCATGCCTTCGCGCCCGCCGGCCGCGATCACCACGTACTGCTTGCCGCCCACCGCATAGACCGAGGGCGTGGCCTGGCCGCCGGCCGGCAGCTTGGCTTCCCACAGGGTCTTGCCGGTGGCGCTGTCGAGCGCGCGCAGGCGCGCATCGGCCGCCGCGGCAATGAAGGTCAGACCACTGGCCGTGGTCACCGCGCCGCCGAGCAGCGGCGTGCCCACCTCCAGCGGCAGCCACGGCAGCTTCTCTTCCAGGGTGCCGAGCGGGCGCTCCCAGGCGATCTTGCGCGTACGCAGATCCACCGCCACCAGTCGCCCCCACGGTGGCTTGACGCAGGGAATGCCGCCGGAGGAGCTCAGCATGCCGCGGCGCATGTAGTACGGCGTGCCTTCCATGTCGTTGAACTGCTGGTCCGGATGGCGCGCGTGCTCGGCCTTGCTGAACTGCTCGCGCGGGATCAGCGCCACCTGCATCGGCAGGTCCGACACCGGCAGGATCGCCAGCTGCCGCTGCGGATCCACCGCGATGCCGCCCCAGTTCACGCCGCCGGCCCAGCCCGGCAGCGCGATCGTGCCGCGCACGCTGGGCGGGGTGAACAGGCCTTCCGAGCGCAGCCCGGCGATCAGCGCGGCGCATTCGCGGCGCGCGCCCGGCGTCGCCCCCCACGCATCGGCAGCGGTCAGCGGTGCATGCCGTGCCAGACGCAACCCCGGCTCGGGCATCGGCTGGGTCGGCGAGGTGCGCTCGCCCGGCACGTCGGAGGTCGGCACCGGCACCTCGCTGATCGGGAACAGCGGCGTGCCGTCGCGGCGATCGAAGGCGAACAGGAAGCCGGTCTTGGTCGCCTGCAACACGGCCGCACGCGGCCCCTGCGCGGTCTGCACCGTGGTCAGCACCGGCTGCGAGGCCAGGTCGTAGTCCCACAGGTCGTGGTGCACCAGTTGCTGCGCCCACACCCGGCGGCCGCTGTGCAGGTCCAGCGCCACCAGCGAGTCGGCGTCGCGGTTGTCGCCCAGGCGCTCGCCGCCGTAGTAGTCGGGGCTGGCCGAGCCGGTCGGCACGTAGACCAGACCCAGCGCCGGATCCACCGACAGCGGCGCCCAGGCATTGCCGCCGCCGACCGTGGCCGCCTGCGCCGGCTGCCATCCGGCCGCAGCCGCCTTGGCCGGATCGCGCGGCACCGGATCCCAGCGCCACAGCTCGCGGCCGCTGCGCGCGTCGTAGCCACGTACCACGCCCTGCTCCAGCGCATGCCCGCGGTTGTCGCCGATCGAGCTGCCGACCACCAGCACGTCGCCGGCCACCACCGGTGGCGAGGTCACCGCATAGTTGGCCCAGGCATCGCTGGCGTTGTCGTGCACGTCGATGCCGGCATGCAGGTCGATCGTGCCGTCCTTGCCGAACCCGGCGCAGGGCTTGCCGTCGGCGGCGTCCAGCGCGATCAGCCGCGCATCCAGGGTGCCGTACACGATGCGCTCGCGGCACGCGCCCGCCGTCGCCTGCGTGTCGCGCCAGAAACTCACCCCGCGCGAGGCCGGGTCGCTGTAGTGCTTGTTGCGCGCGACCTTGGTATCGAACGACCACAGTGTGCGGCCGCTGGTCGCATCCAGGGCGAAGGCGATGCCGGTCCCGGTGGTGAGGTACATGCGCCCACCCAGCACCAGCGGATTGGCCTCGAAGCGGCGCCGTTCCGGATCGGGCAGGCCCGCGCCGAGTTCGCCGGTGCGGAACGACCAGGCGATGCGCAGCCGGCCGATGTTGTCCGGGGTGATCTGGGTCAGCGGCGAATACTGCCCGCCGCCGGGCGCGCCGGCATAACTGGCCCAGTCGCCTGGCGCCGCCGCGCAGATGCCACCGATACCCATCGCCATGCCCGCCCCGCATACCGCTGCCCGCCATCGCCTGATCACGCATCCGCTCCTGTCGCTGCCGAAGAAAGTGGCGCCAGTGTCGGAGTCGTGCCGGGCCCTGTCAGCGCAGCAGGGACGGCAACCCCAGGCCTGGGGACCAATGGCGGGTCGGCAGGGACGAGTGGCGACCCCGGGGATGGCGCAAACGCTTGATTGCGCAGGGGGCTGGTCGGCTGCAGCGCGTGGCCGCCCGCACCCGGCCGGTCACACCAGGCACGTCGCAACGATGCCGTACACCGGCCAACCAAAACGAAAAAGGCCCCGCTTGCGCGAGGCCTTTCCGGACAGCGGCGGCGACAGCGACGACCCGGAGACGGGTCGCTGCCGTGGCGGCGCTGACGCCTTACTTCACCAGCGAGGCGATCGCCGCACCCAGGTCGCCCGGCGAGCGGACGGTCTTGACGCCAGCGGCTTCCATCGCCGCGAACTTGCCTTCAGCCGTGCCCTTGCCGCCCGAGGCGATCGCACCGGCGTGGCCCATGCGCTTGCCGGCCGGCGCCGAGGCACCGGCGATGAAGCCGACCACCGGCTTCTTGACGTGCTTGGCGATGTACTCGGCACCGGCTTCCTCGGCGTCGCCGCCGATTTCGCCGACCATGATGATGCCTTCGGTCTGCGGGTCCTCGTTGAACAGCTTGAGGCAGTCGACGAAGTTCAGGCCGTTGATCGGGTCGCCGCCGATGCCGATGCAGGTGGACTGGCCCAGGCCGACTTCGGTGGTCTGCTTGACCGCTTCATAGGTCAGCGTGCCCGAACGCGACACGATGCCGATCTTGCCCGGCTTGTGGATGTGGCCCGGCATGATGCCGATCTTGCACTCGCCCGGGGTGATCACGCCGGGGCAGTTCGGCCCGATCAGCACGGTGTCCGGATGCGAACGGGTCAGCACGTTCTTGACGCGCAGCATGTCCAGCACCGGGATGCCTTCGGTGATGCAGACGATGACCTTGATGCCGGCCGCGGCCGCTTCCAGGATCGCGTCGGCCGCGAACGGCGGCGGCACGTAGATCACCGAGGCATCGGCGCCGGTGCTCTGCACCGCATCGGCCACGGTGTTGAACACCGGCAGGTCGATGTGGGTGGTGCCGCCCTTGCCCGGCGTGACGCCGCCGACGACCTGGGTGCCGTACTCGATCATCTGGGTGGCGTGGAAGGTGCCCTGCTGGCCGGTGAAGCCCTGCACGATCACCTTGGTGTTCTTGTTGATCAAAACAGACATTGGAGTTCCTTGGTGTCGTGGATCAGGCAGCGTTCTTGACAGCTTCAACGACCTTCTTGGCGCCGTCGTTGATGTTGTCGGCCGGGATGATGGCCATGCCGCTGTCGCGCAGCAGCTGCTTGCCTTCTTCCACGTTGGTGCCTTCCAGGCGCACCACGACCGGCACCTTGACGCCCACTTCCTTGACCGCCGCGATGATGCCCTCGGCGATCATGTCGCAGCGGACGATGCCGCCGAAGATGTTGACGAAGATGCCTTCGACCTTGTCCGAGGACAGGATCAGCTTGAACGCCTCGATCACGCGCTGCTTGTTGGCGCCGCCGCCCACGTCCAGGAAGTTCGCCGGCTCGCCGCCGTTGAGCTTGATCACGTCCATCGTGGCCATGGCCAGACCGGCGCCGTTGACCATGCAGCCGATGTTGCCGTCCATGGTGACGTAGTTGATGTCCAGCTCCGAAGCGGTCACTTCGGTCTCGTCTTCCTGGGACTTGTCGCGCATGGCGACCAGTTCCTTGTGGCGGAAGTTGGCGTTGTCGTCGCTGTTGAACTTGCCGTCCAGCGCGTAGAGGTTGCCGTCGTCCAGGATGGCCAGCGGATTGATCTCCACCAGGGCCAGATCCTTCTCGTTGAAGATGCGGTACAGGTTGACCATGATGCTGGCGAACTGGCCGGCCTGCTTGGCGGTCAGGCCCATCTTGAAGCCGATGTCACGGCCGTGGTAACCCTGCACGCCCTCGACGAAGTCGACGTTGAGCGTGTGGATCTTGTCCGGGGTCTCGGCGGCGACCTGTTCGATCTCCATGCCGCCCTCGGAGGAGGCGATGTAGCTGATGGTGCGGGTGCCGCGGTCGACCAGCACCGACAGGTACAGCTCCTTGACGATCTCGCCGGCGGTGGTCACCAGCACCAGGTTGATCGGCAGCTCGACGCCGGCGGTCTGGTAGGTGGCCATCTTGGTGCCGAGCAGCTTCTCGGCAACGGCCTTCACGTCGTCGGTGGTCTTGCAGAACTTGACACCGCCGGCCTTGCCGCGACCACCTGCGTGGATCTGCGCCTTGACCATCCAAGGGCCAGCGCCCAGCGACTTGGCGGCTTCAACCGCTTCTTCCGGAGTCGCCGCGACCTTGCCGGCCGGGACCGGGATGCCGTACTCGGCAAGCAGTTGTTTTGCCTGATATTCGTGGAAATTCATGCGTCACCGTGGGAAAAGGAACGGCCGTCCCGCAGCGATCCGGGCCCTGAGTGGCGGCCGGGAGCGGTACGGACGGGACGCCTATTGTCGCCGACCGAGGGCGGCGGCGCAAAAGCGTCGGCGCGCCGACCCGGCCGAGGACGCCGGGGAGGTCCGCGGTGGCGCCATCGGCTGGCGGACCGCATCCGCCCCGCCGTGCTCGCCCGTGCTTTCTCCTGCCTCGACCGGGCACCGCACCGCCGGCGGCGACGGCCCGGCCAGGTCGCTGCGCCCCGGCCGCCATCCGCGCAGACAGCACCGCCCCTATACTCGCGCCGTCCGCTGCCCGCCCGGAGTCCGGCTTGCCCACCAGCGCCTCGCTCATCGATCGCATCGAGTCCATCCCGCGCCGCGAGCTGTACTTCTTCGCGCTGTACCGTGTGCTGGTGGCCGGGCTGATCGCCGCCCTGGTGTTCAGTCCGCTCGGCATCCTGGTCGGCGAGCCGCGCTACCCGCAACTGGCCACCACCCTGTCCACCGCCTACCTGGCGGTGGCGCTGGCGCTGCTGGTGTGGGGCCGCAACGAGGCGCACCTGGCGCCGATCGTCGGCTTCAGCGCCATCGCCGACATCGTCGCCGCGACCCTGGCCGCGCACGCCCTGCCCGCGGCCAGCGCCGGCATCGCGATGATGCTGCTGTTCAACGTCGCCGCCGCGGCGATGCTGCTGCGCCTGCGCGGCGGCCTCGCCGTCGCCCTGACCGCCTCGGCGGCGACACTGGCCGAATACATCTGGAGCGTCCTGGACGGCGCCGACAACACCCGCAG
The DNA here is from genome assembly GCF_040529065.1 of Xanthomonas sacchari. Classification (NCBI taxonomy): domain Bacteria; kingdom Pseudomonadati; phylum Pseudomonadota; class Gammaproteobacteria; order Lysobacterales; family Lysobacteraceae; genus Xanthomonas; species Xanthomonas sacchari. The sequence continues at coordinate 3,811,230 of NZ_CP132343.1, forward strand.
CCTGGCCGAACTGGCGATGTTCGCCACCAGCTATCTGGCGGTGGCCTACATCTGCAACCGCCTCGGCCAGCGCGCGCGCGCCAGCCAGAGCCTGGCCGAACGCCGCGGCGCCGAGGTGGCCAATCTCTACGAAATCAACGAACTGATCATCCGCCGCATGCGCACCGGGGTGCTGGTGGTGGACGCGCAGAACCGGGTGACGCTGGCCAACGAGGCCGCGTCGGCCCTGCTCGGCGACACCGACGGCAACAGCGAAAGCGGCCGGCTCGACCTGCTCAGCGCCGCGCCGGAACTGGCCCGGCGCCTGCAGCGCTGGCGCAACGGCTGGAACCAGGACGAAAGCCCGCTGCAGCTGTCGCCGGACCAGCCCGAGGTGCAGCCGCGCTTCGCCCGGCTGCTGGCCGAGGGCGACCTGACCCTGGTGTTCCTGGACGACGCCACGGTGGTGTCGCGGCGCGCCGAGTCGTTGACGCTGTCGGCGCTGGGCCGCTTCTCGGCCAGCCTGGCCCACGAGATCCGCAACCCGCTGGCCGCGATCAACTACGCCTCGCAGTTGCTGGAGGAATCGCCGGCGATCGGCGATGCCGACCGCCGCCTGCTGCAGATCATCCACCAGCAGTGCCAGCGCACCAACGGCATCGTCGAGAGCGTGCTCGGCCTGGCCCGGCGCGAACGCTCCAATCCGGAGAACCTGGACCTGGGCGCGTTCGTGCGCCGCTTCGTGCTGGAGTACCGGCAGACCCTGTCGATCGAGACCGACAGCCTCGAAGCGATCCTCGCCCCGCAGCCGGTGCACGCGCTGGTCGATCCCAAGCACCTGCACCAGATCCTCAGCGCCTTGGTGCACAACGCGCTCAAGTACGGGCGGGTGATGGAGGAACCGGCGCGAGTGCGCCTGCGCGTGGCGCTGCAGGAGCGCAACGCCATCGTCGACGTGATGGACCGCGGCCCCGGCATCCCCGAGGCGGTGGCGGCACAGCTGTTCCGGCCGTTCTTCACCACCTCCGAGCACGGCACCGGGCTGGGCCTGTACATCGCCCGCGAGCTGTGCCGGGCCAACCAGGCACGCCTGGAGTACGTGCCGGTGCCGGCCGGCGGCGCCTGTTTCCGCGTCGCCCTGCCCGGCCCACACGCCATGCTCAGCGGCTGACAGGTGAGAATCGCTCCGCCAGCGCGCGGCCGGCGCCGGTAAATTGGCGCATGCCCCGGTTCCTACGCTATCTTCCCTGCACATGAACGAAACCCGAAGCGCCCTGGTCGTCGACGACGAGCGCGACATCCGCGAGTTGCTGGTCCTGACCCTGGGCCGGATGGGGCTGCGCATCAGCACCGCCGCCAACCTCGCCGAAGCGCGCGAACTGCTGGCGAGCAACCCCTACGATCTGTGCATCACCGACATGCGCCTGCCCGACGGCAACGGCATCGAACTGGTCAGCGAGATCGCCAGGCACTACCCGCGCACGCCGGTGGCGATGATCACCGCCTTCGGCAGCATGGACCTGGCGGTGGAGGCGCTGAAGGCCGGCGCCTTCGACTTCGTCAGCAAGCCGGTGGACATCCAGGTGCTGCGCGGCCTGGTCAAGCATGCGCTGGAACTCAACAACGAGAGCCGCGCCGCGCCGCCGCCGCCGGCCCCGGAACAGGCCAGCCGCCTGCTGGGCGCCTCGGCGGCGATGGACGCGCTGCGCAGCACCATCGCCAAGGTCGCGCGCAACCAGGCGCCGGTCTACATCCTCGGCGAATCCGGCGTGGGCAAGGAACTGGTCGCGCGCACCATCCACGAACAGGGCGCCCGCGCGGCCGGTCCGTTCGTGCCGGTGAACTGCGGCGCGATCCCCGCCGAACTGATGGAAAGCGAGTTCTTCGGCCACAAGAAGGGCAGCTTCACCGGCGCCCATGCCGACCAGGCCGGCCTGTTCCAGGCCGCGCACGGCGGCACGTTGTTCCTCGACGAGGTCGCCGAACTGCCGTTGCCGATGCAGGTCAAGCTGCTGCGCGCCATCCAGGAGAAATCGGTGCGCCCGGTCGGCGCCGCCAGCGAAGTGCCGGTGGACGTGCGGATCCTCTCGGCCACGCACAAGGACCTGGCCGACCTGGTCGCCGAGGGCCGCTTCCGCCACGACCTGTACTACCGCATCAACGTGATCGAACTGCGCGTGCCGCCGCTGCGCGAGCGCGGCGGCGACCTGCCGCAACTGGCCGCGGCGATCCTGGCGCGGCTGGCCAAGAGCCACGGCCGCCCCACCCCGCTGCTGTCGCCCTCGGCGCTGGACGCCCTGAGCAGCTACGCCTTTCCCGGCAACGTGCGCGAACTGGAAAACATCCTCGAACGCGCCCTGGCGATGGCCGAGGACGACCAGATCAGCGCCACCGACCTGCGCCTGCCGCAACCCGGCAACCACGCCCGCAGCGCCGCCGAAGCCGCCCCCGCCCTGCCGCGCGGCGTGGTCGACATCGACCCCAGCTCCTCCGCCCTGCCGTCCTACATCGAGCAACTCGAACGCGCCGCGATCCAGAAGGCGCTGGAAGAGAACCGCTGGAACAAGACCCGCACCGCCGCGCAACTAGGCATCACCTTTCGAGCGCTGCGCTACAAGCTGAAGAAGCTGGGGATGGAGTAGGAGCGCCGGGATTAGGGAGTCGGGATTGGGGATTAGCAAGAGCGAAGAGCGGCTTCCGAGCGATCGGATCTCAAGCAGGTGAAGCGGCAAGGCAGCGCACGGTGACGCAAGCCGCTGCGCCGCTGTTGCCAATCCCCAATCCCGACTCCCCAATCCCCGCCCCAATCAGTCCTTCGTCACCCGATTGATCTCGGCCAGACTGGTGATGCCGTTTCGGGCCTTCAGCAGGGCCGACTGGCGCAGGTCCTTGACGCCGATGTTCTGCGCGGCGCTGGCGATGTCCATGGCGTTGCCGCCCTGCAGCACGATCGCCGCGATCTCGTCGTTCATCGGCATCACCTGGTAGATGCCGGTGCGGCCCTTGTAGCCCTCGGTGCACTCGTCGCAGCCGACCGCCTCGTACAGCTGGACGCCGGCGGCGATCTCCGCCTCGGTGAAGCCTTCGGCCAGCAAGGCCTTCTCGGGCAACTGGACCGGACGCTTGCAGTTGTTGCACAGGCGCCGCGCCAGGCGCTGGGCGATGACCAGGGTCACCGAACTGGTGATGTTGTAGGGCGCAATGCCCATGTTCATCAGGCGCGCGATGGTCTGCGGCGCGTCGTTGGTGTGCAGGGTGGACAGCACCATGTGGCCGGTCTGCGCGGCCTTGATCGCGATCTCGGCGGTCTCCAGGTCGCGGATTTCGCCGACCATGATGATGTCCGGATCCTGGCGCAGGAACGAGCGCAGCGCCGCGGCGAAGGTCATGCCGCGCTTGTTGTTCTGCTGCACCTGGTTGACCCCGGGCAGCCGGATTTCGACCGGATCCTCGGCGGTGGAGATGTTGCGGGTATCGTCGTTGAGGATGCCCAGCGCGGTGTACAGCGACACCGTCTTGCCCGAGCCGGTGGGGCCGGTGACCAGGACCATGCCATACGGCTTGTGGATCGCATCCAGGAACAGCTTCTGCTGCTCCGGCTCGTAGCCGAGCTTGTCGATGCCCAGCTTGGCCGCACTGCCGTCGAGGATACGCAGCACGATCTTCTCGCCGAACAGCGTCGGCAGCGTGCTGACACGGAAGTCGATCTGCTTGTTCTTGGACAGGTTGAGCTTGATGCGACCATCCTGCGGGACCCGCTTCTCGGCGATGTCCAGCTGGGCCATCACCTTCAGGCGCGCGGCGATGCGCTGGTTGAGCTTGACCGGGGCCTTGGCCACGCTCTTGAGCAGACCGTCGATGCGCAGGCGCACCCGATAGTCGTCCTCGTAGGGCTCGAAGTGGATGTCGGACGCGCCACGGCGGATCGCATCGACCAGCACCTTGTTCACGAACTTGACGACCGGGGTGTCCTCGCCCTTGGCGTCGATACCGGTGTCGCCACCGCCGCCCATGTCCTCGTCGCCGCCGCCGACATCGAGGTTGTCCATGCCCTCGTCGTCGCCCAGCGCGCTGCCGAGGGAATCGTTGCTGGCCTGCCACTGCTCCAGGGTCCGGCGGATCTGGTCCTCGTCGACCAGGATCGGCTCCACCGTCAGATTGGTGTGGAACTTGATGTCGTCCAGCGCCCGGGTCTGGGTGGGGTTGCTGATGCCGACGAACAGGCGGGTGCCACGCTTGAACAACGGCAGCACTTGGTACTTCTGCAGCAGCTCCTCGCTGACCAGCTTCATCGCGTTCTGGCTGGCGTCGAAAACCGAGACATCCATCAACGGCATACCGAATTCGACCGCATTCGCGGCGGCCAGCTGTGCGGCAGTGACCAGCTTCTTCTCGGAGAACCACTGCGGCAGCGGCACCTTCGCCTCGGCCGCCTGGGCCATGGCGGTCCGCGCCGCGGCTTCCTCGAGCACACCGTCCTGCACGAGGCGGCGGGCGATCCCGGTGATGCCGACTAGGTTGCTCGTCATTGCGTTCATGAATACCTGCTCGAAAATTTCAAATCGAATATTCAGACAGGCCGTTCGAACTTCGTCAGCGCGGCTGAAACGATCGTGGTCAAAGCCGAGACCGACTTCAATCCGACCTGACCGCCACTATACCGCCGCCCCACCAGCCGAGGGGGCAAAAAAGAAAAGGCCCGATAGGGCCTTTTCTTTTTGAAACCGCGAGCAATCTCTTAGGTGCAGTTGCTCGGCTTGTGCTTGGCAAGCACCGCACCACCAGTGATCGCACAGGTCCAGACACCGGTGTTGGCACGGGTCAGGGTCAAGGTCGCGCCGGCGACGATGTCGTTGCCCTTGATGGTGTTGCACGACAGGGTGGTTGCGGTGGCGCTGAAGGTGGTGCAGCGCGGCGAGGTGGACTGCAGGCCAACGTCGGCGGCAGTTGCCGGAACGTAGGTGCTGTCTTCCTGCAGCTTGGATTCCAGCATGGTCTTGGCCGGATTCACCTCAGCAAGCGCGGCGGCGAGCTGCGACTTGGCCACATAATCACGGTACATCGGCAGCGCGATGGCGGCCAGGATGGCGATGATCGCGATCACGATCATCAGTTCGATCAGGGTAAAGCCCTGCTGCTTCTTCATAACAAACCCCTAGAGATGGAATGTGAGTGATGGGCACTCGCCCGCGGATCCTACTCCCCGAGCGCCGCGGCGGAGCGCCACGTGGGGTAAGTGAAGCAGACTGCGTGCCAACTTCGCGCGCACGTCCAATCCCCTACCGAAGTGCATCATGCCTCAGCCACAGGCCCAAGTTGCAGGCAAATCAGGAATTTGCGACAGGATGGACCATCCGCCCATGCGGGGCAGAAAGTGACGCACTGCGTCACCTCCGGGGTGCGATCCGGTTTGATGATGGCCGCTGCGGATGTCAGACGTCCAGGAAACCGATACCATGCTGGATATGTCCGCCCGGGGATGGCCGGACGGGGGAGACAACCTGATGTCCGCAACGCGCAGCGCAGTCAAGAAAGAGCCGGTCGCACGCAGCACCAGTCAGCAGGTGCCCTTCGTCTGGGAGGGTACGGATAAGCGCGGCGTCAAAATGAAGGGTGAACAGGTCGCCAAGAGCGCCAACTTGCTGCGCGCCGAATTGCGCCGGCAAGGCATCACGCCCTCGGTGGTCAAACCCAAGCCGAAACCGCTGTTCGGGGCGAGCGGCAGCAAGATCGGCACGAAGGACATCGCTTTCTTCAGCCGCCAGATGGCGACGATGATGAAATCGGGCGTCCCCATCGTGGGTTCACTGGAAATCATCGCCAGCGGGCACAAGAACCCGCGCATGAAAAAAATGGTCGACCAGATCCGTACCGATATTGAGGGCGGCTCGTCCCTATACGAAGCCATCAGCAAGCACCCGGTGCAGTTCGATGAGTTGTACCGCAATCTGGTCAAGGCTGGCGAAGGTGCAGGTGTGCTCGAGACCGTGTTGGAGACGGTCGCGACCTACAAGGAAAACATCGAAGCACTGAAGGGCAAGATCAAGAAGGCCCTGTTCTACCCGGCCATGGTCATGGCCGTCGCCTTGATCGTCAGCTCGATCCTGCTGGTCTTCGTGGTTCCGCAGTTCGAAGACGTGTTCAAGGGCTTCGGTGCGGAACTCCCAGCCTTCACCCAGATGATCGTGGCAGCCTCGCGCTTCATGGTGGCCTACTGGTGGTTGTTGCTGGTTGCGCTGGTCGGATCTATCGTCGGCTTCACCTTTGCCTACAAGCGGTCGCCAGCCATGCAACACGGCATGGACCGGCTGATCCTGAAGGTGCCGATCATCGGCCAGATCATGCACAACAGTTCAGTGGCGCGGTTCTCGCGCACCCTGGCGGTCACCTTCCGCGCCGGCGTACCGTTGGTGGAGGCGCTGGACATCGTCGCCGGCGCCACCGGCAACAGCGTCTACGAAAAGTCGGTGCTGCGCATGCGCGACGACGTAGCGGTGGGCTACCCGGTCAACATGGCGATGAAGCAGACCAATCTGTTCCCGCACATGGTGATCCAGATGACGGCGATCGGCGAAGAGGCCGGCGCACTGGATGCCATGCTGTTCAAGGTGGCCGAGTACTTCGAGCAAGAAGTGAACAACGCGGTAGATGCATTGAGCAGCTTGCTGGAGCCGTTGATCATGGTGTTCATCGGCACCATCGTCGGCGGCATGGTCATCGGCATGTACCTGCCGATCTTCAAGCTGGCCTCCGTCGTTGGATAAGCATTAATGGCATTTCTCGATCAACACCCCGGCCTCGGCTTCCCGGCCGCGGCCGGACTCGGCTTGCTGGTGGGCAGCTTCCTCAATGTGGTGATCCTGCGCATGCCCAAGCGCATGGAGTGGCAGTGGAAGCGCGATTCGCGCGAGATCCTGGAGCTGCCGGACATCTACGATCCGCCGCCGCCCGGCATCGTGGTGGAGCCGTCGCACTGCCCGCACTGCAAGCACAAGCTGGCCTGGTTCGAGAACATCCCGCTGTTCAGTTGGCTCGCGCTGCGCGGCAAGTGCCGCTACTGCCATGCGCCGATCTCGCCGCAGTACCCGCTGGTGGAACTGCTCACCAGCCTGCTGGTGGTCGCGAGCGTGTGGCGCTTCGGCTTCGGCTGGCAGGGCTTCGGCGCGATCGTGTTCAGTTGTTTCCTGGTGGCGCTGTCCGGCATCGACCTGCGTACCCGCCTGCTGCCGGACCAGTTGACCCTGCCACTGATGTGGCTGGGCCTGATCGGCAGCATGGACAACCTGTACATGCCGGCCAAACCGGCCCTGCTTGGCGCCGCGGTCGGCTATTTCTCGCTGTGGTCGGTGTGGTGGCTATTCAAGCAGATCACCGGCAAGGAGGGCATGGGCCATGGCGACTTCAAGCTGCTCGCCGCGATCGGCGCCTGGTGCGGCCTGAAGGGCATCCTGCCGACCATCCTGATCTCCTCGCTGGTCGGCGCGATCCTGGGTTCGTTGTGGCTGGCGGCCAAGGGCCGCGACCGCGCCACGCCGATCCCGTTCGGCCCGTACTTGGCGATCGCCGGCTGGATCACCTTCTTCTGGGGCACGGAAATCGTCGAGACCTACATGCGCTGGTCGGGACTGCGCTGACGGAGCCCGCCGCTTGACTGATTTCGTCGTCGGCCTGACCGGAGGCGTGGCCTCCGGCAAGAGCGAACTGAGTCGCCGCTTCGAGGCCAGGGGCATCGTCGTCGCCGATGCCGACCTTGCCGCACGTGCGGTGGTCGCCCCCGGGCATCCCGCGCTGGCGCAGATCGTGGCGCGGTTCGGGCCGCAGATCCTGCAGGACGATGGGCAGCTCGATCGTGCCGCCTTGCGTCAGCGCATCTTCGAGGACGCGACGGCACGCCGCGACCTGGAAGCGATCACCCACCCCGCCATCCGCCAATTGCTGCAGCAACAGTGCCGCGAAGCCGCAGGACCGTACGCGATCGCGGCCATTCCGCTGCTCACCGAGGTCGGCGCACGCACCGCCTATCCCTGGCTCGACCGGATCCTGGTGATCGACGCCCCCGAGGCAATGCAGCACGCCCGGCTGATGCAGCGCGATGGCATCACCGCCGACCTGGCGCAGCGCATGCTGGCAGCGCAGGCCACCAGCGCCGCGCGACTGGCCATTGCCGACGACGTGGTGGTCAACGACGGCGCCGCAGCGGATTTGCAGGCGTCGGTGGAGCGGCTGGATCGGGAATACCGGGCATTGGCGGCGGCAAAAGCCGCCTCGTAGAAGCCGCTTCAGCTGCGACTGCGGTACAGCGGACGCGTCGCCACTGCCATCGACGCGAACGGCTTACGGGCCGCAGCCCACCTTCTGACCAAGATCGGCGCAACGCCGCCCGCCTAAGCACGGCGACGCAGGTTCGGCTACAACGCGTCCAGATCACCCAACGCGCGGATCAACCGCCGCGCGCGCTTGTCCGGCTTGCCCTCCGGTGCCTGGTAGCCGTTGCGCTCGGCGCTGCGCTGCGCGCGCAACTGCGCGCGGCGCTCGCGCGACGCCTCGCTTTCCTGGTACAGCGCCTGCGCCACGCTGGCCGGACCGCGCGTATCGCTCAGCCCCAGCACCTGGATCTCGAACAGCTCGTCTCCGCGCTGCACCCGCACCTGCTCGCCCACGCGCACCGCGCGCGAGGACTTGGGCCGCTGCCCGGCCACGTCCACCTTGCCGGTTTCCACGGCCTGCTTGGCCAGGCTGCGGGTCTTGAAGAAGCGCGCGGCCCATAGCCAGACATCCAGGCGCACCGAAGCAGCTTGCACGACAGGTTCGTTCATTGCGTTGCTCGACATCCACTCACGTTGAGGTTGCAGGCAGCCAAGGGACGCCGCCGGATCGGACACCATGGCACCGGCAGGGTGCATGGGCGGCGCGCAGGTCTTTCCGCACAGATGGCGATGCGATCGCGCCAATACAAGCACCGCGTCCGCAGGGACACGCCCCTTCAGGATGAATGCGTTGGCAGGTAGCGAGCGAACTCCAGGCAGGCGCACCGTGGGTGTGGCTCACCCAGATTTACTGTCCCAGGCTGACGCTGGCCTTGATCCACCCCCACACCAAGCGAATGACGCGATCCATGCCGAACGCGCGCCCATCCTCGGCGCAAGCGCACTACCGCGACTCGGGCTGGACCGGCCGCCACGCGTGACGGCCCACGCAACCCGCCGTGGGGGCGGCGCAGGCCCGCCCCACAGCCCGTCTGCTGCACGAACGCTGCAGACCCAGATCCGCCCATCGCCCAGCGACATCCGTCGGTGATAGTGTGGCCGGCTCACGCTCGATCCCGACCCGCGATGACCAAGCCCGCCGCGCTAACCGAAGGCCCGATCGGCCGCCAGTTGCTGCTGTTTTCGCTGCCGATCCTGGCCGGCAACATCGCGCAGTCGCTCAACGGCTCGGTCAATGCCGTATGGATCGGCCGCTATCTCGGCGAAGCGGCACTCACCGCCGCGGCCAACGCCAACAGCATCATGTTCTTCCTGATCGGTTCGGTGTTCGGCATCGGCATGGCCGCCACCATCCTGATCGGCCAGGCGATGGGCCGCGGCGACGTGGCGCAGGCGCGGCGGGTTATGGGCACCAGCGCCACCTTCTTCATCGGCATCTCGGTACTGATCGCCGCCGGCGGCTGGTGGCTGGCGCGGCACCTGCTGGCGGCGATGGGCACGCCGGCGGCGTCGCTGCCGCTGGCCGAGGCCTACCTGCGGGTGATCTTCCTGGCGATGCCGTTGCTGTACACGTTCGCGTTCCTGTCGGCGGCGCTGCGCGGCACCGGCGATTCGCGCACGCCGTTCCGCTTCCTGCTGCTGTCGGTGGCGTTGGACATCGGCTTCAATCCGCTGCTGCTGTTCGGGCTGGGACCGTTCCCCAAGCTGGGCATCGCCGGTGCGGCCTGGGCCACGCTGATCGCGCAGGCGGTGTCGCTGACCGGGTTGCTGCTGTACCTGCGCCACAAGCGCCACGTGCTGTGGCTGGGCCGCCGCGACGCGCGGCTGTTCCGGCTCGACCTGCCGATCCTGCGCGCGCTGATCGTCAAGGGTGTGCCGATGGGCCTACAGATGGTGCTGATCTCGCTGGCGATGATCGTGATGATCGCCCTGGTCAACGGCTACGGCACCGACACGTCCGCGGCCTACGGCGCAGCGCTGCAACTGTGGGCCTATCTGCAGATGCCGGCGATGGCGATCGGTGCGGCCTGTTCGTCGATGGCCGCGCAGAACGTCGGTGCGCAGCGCTGGGACCGCGTCGCGGCGACTGCGCGCAAGGGCGTGCTGTTCAACTTCCTGCTGACCGGCGCACTGATCGCGCCGCTGATCCTGTTCGACCGCTGGACCCTGGCGCTGTTCTTGCCGCCGCACAGCGCGGCGCTGGAGATCGCGCGCCATCTCAACCACATCGCGGTGTGGTCGTTCCTGTTCTTCGGGGTGACCTTCGTGATCTCCGGCGTAGTCCGCGCCACGGGTGCGGTGATCCCGCCGCTGCTGATCCTGGCGCTGTCGCTGTGGGGCATCCGCGTGCCGTTCGCCCAGTTGCTGCAGCCGCAACTGGGTGCCGATGCGGTGTGGTGGAGCTTCCCGACCAGCGCCACCTGCGCGATGCTGGTGTCGCTGGCGTACTACCGCTGGGGCAATTGGCGCACCGCGCGGATGCTGGCGCCCGCGCCACCGGAGACGGTGGCGCATCCGGCGGAAGTCCCGGTGCAGCCGCCGGCGCCGGTCGCCGACGTGGCGGTGGCGCAGGATCCGGCGCGCTGAGTGCGCCCGTCCGCGTATCGCACCATCCTCGCGCAGGAACGGCTTCAGCCGCGACGGCATTCCCCGCAAAGCCATTGCCGCTACGCGCCTGGATCGGCCTTGATCCGGTCGAGCTTGTCGCGGCTGAAGCCGCTCCTACAGAGCACCGCGCGCGCGGCCTTGGCTGACATACCGGGCCGGCACAATGGCCGACGCCACAAACGCAAACGGCCGCCCGAAGGCGGCCGTTGCGGCAGCGACCGATTGGTCGCCGGGGGATTACTCGGCCTTGGCGGCGGCGGCAGCGGCCTGACGCGCGACCTTGGCCTGCGCAGCGGCGGCCAGGTCTTCCTTGATGCGAGCGGCCTTGCCTTCCAGGCCACGCAGGTAGTACAGCTTGCCGGCGCGGACCTTGCCGCGGCGCTTCACTTCGACCGAGTCGATGGTGGCGCTGTGGGTCTGGAACACGCGCTCGACGCCGTAGCCGTGCGAGATCTTGCGCACGGTGAACGAGGAGTTCAGGCCGGCGTTCTTGGTGCCGATCACCACGCCTTCGTAGGCCTGCACGCGCTCGCGGTTGCCTTCCTTCACCTTGACGTTGACGACGACGGTGTCGCCCTGGTTGAACTCCGGCAGCTTGCGCTGGATCTGGGCGGCTTCGAAGTCGGCCAGGATGGTCTTGTTGAGCTTGCTCATGGTGGGCACCGCTTGTGTCTGGTGAGGTGGTCCGGCAGTCGCCGCACGGCGATTGCGCGATATCGGATGGGCCAAGCACGGAACGCACTGGCCGGAAAGCCGGGCATTTTAACCCAGCCCGGCGGCAATGGCTAGGGCCTGGATGGATTTTCCTGTTCGGCGGCCTGCGCCGCCTCCCGCTCCTGGCGGAATTCCTGCAGCAGGCGCCGGTCGGCGGCGCTCAGCGCGGCCTCGTCCAGCAGCTCCGGGCGCCGCAGCCAGGTCCGCCCCAGCGCCTGCATGCGCCGCCAGCGCGCGATCGCAGCGTGGTTGCCGGAACGCAGCACCGCCGGCACCTCGCCCAGCGCGTGTTCGCGCGGATGGGTGTAGTGCGGGCAGTCGAGCAGGCCGTCCGGGCCTTCGAAACTGTCCTGGGCGGCGGATTCGGCGTCGTTCAGCGCGCCCTCCTGCAGCCGGGTCACCGCATCCACCAGCACCGCCGCGGCCAGTTCGCCGCCGGACAGCACGTAGTCGCCGATGGAGATTTCCTCGTCCACCGCGGCGGCGACGAAGCGCTCGTCCACGCCCTCGTAGCGCCCGCACAGCAGCAGCAGACGCGGCAACGCGGCCAGTTCGCGGGCCTTGGCCTGGGTCAGCGGCCGCCCCTGCGGACTCAGGTAGATCAGCGGCGCCGGCTGTGGATCGGCGTCGCGCACCGCCTGCAGGCAGGCCTGCAGCGGCTCGATCATCATCACCATGCCCGGGCCGCCGCCGAACGGGCGGTCGTCGACCTTGCGGTAGCCGCCGCCGGCGTAGTCGCGCGGGTTCCAGCCGTGCAGGTCCAGCAGCGCCCGCTCCTGCGCACGCCCGACCACGCCGAACCCGGCGCACTGGGCGACGAACTCGGGGAACAGGCTGATGACGTCGATGCGCATGAAGCTGGGAATAGAGAGTCGGGAATGGGGAATGGCAAAAGCAAAAGCAAAAGCCAAGGCGGCCGCATGGCCGCTTCGCTCAGAACTCGGGGTCCCAGTCGACCACGACCAGGTTGGCCTCGAAATCCACCGATTTGATGTAGTCCGGCTGCACGAACGGCACCAGCCGCTCGCGGTCGCCGCGCACCACCAGCACGTCATTGGCGCCGGTGGAGAACAGGTGCGACACCTGCCCCAGCGCCACGCCGTCGACGGTGCGCACGTCCAGGCCTTCCAGGTCCACCCAGTAGTACTCGTCCGGGCGCGGCGGCGGCAGACTGCTGCGCGCCACGTAGATCTCGGTGCCGCGCAGGGCTTCCACGGCGTCGCGGTCGGTGACCTCGGGCAGCGTGGCGATCAGGTACTTGCCGGACTCGCGGCCGCGCACGCCGGTGAGGCTGCTCTCGCTGCCGTCGGGCTTGCGCACGATCCAGGGCTGATAACGAAACATGGCGAGGCGCGGCTCGGTCCAGGACTCGAGCTTGGCCTCGCCACGGATGCCGAACGCGCCGAGGACCCGACCGAGCAGGATGCGGCGCTGGCTGTCTTTCATTGGCGCAAACGTAAGGGCCGCGCGCTGGGCGCGGCCCGCGGAATCAGGCCGCGGCGGCCTGGTTCTTGGTAGCTTCCTTGTACAGGTTGCGCACCTTGTCGGTCAGCTGCGCGCCATTGGACACCCAATGGTCGACGCGGGCCAGGTCCAGCACCACGCGCGGCTCGGCGCCCTGGGCGACCGGGTTGTAGTAACCGACGCGTTCGATGTTGCGGCCGTCGCGCGCGCTGCGCACGTCGGTGACGATGATGTGGTAGAAGGGGCGCTTCTTGGCGCCGCCACGGGTGAGGCGGATCTTGACCATGGTGAGTTTCCGGTGTTGCCCAGTCGCCAGGATGGCGCGGTGAGCCGGCGATTATAGCGGCCGGCCCCGGCTCTGCCAAGTCGGGTGCCGCTGCCGCGGCAAGGGATTGGGGATCCGGGATTGGGGATTCGCCAGAAGCGGTGCCGATGGCCACGAGATGCCTCTTGAGCCGCCTAGATCGCCTGCCAGGGCTGGGTGCGCAGCGCTTCTTCCAGCAAGGCCAGCAAGTCCTCGGCCGGGCGCAACGCGCGCCCGTCCACCGCCGCCACCGGCTGCTGGCCGCGGGCATTGCAGGTGAAGGCGGCCACGTCGGGCCCGAACGCCTGGAGCGGCAGTGGTCGTACTTCTTGCGCCACACCCAACTCTGCCAGGCCCGCCTGCAGCAGCCGCTGCTGGGTGCCATGCAGCGCCGGGGCCTGTGGCCAGTGCAGGCAGGCCCCGTCCCACAATCCCAGATTCCAGGTCGGGCCTTCGGCCACCTGCCCCTTCGCGTCGACGAACAGCGCGTCGTCGCTGCCGGCCTGCTGCGCCAGGCGGCGTTGGTAAAAAGCACCGAAGGTGCCGACGTGCTTGAGGTGGGGCGTCTCCCGGGCAAATACGCCACTGCGCAGCCGCAGCGGCGCCGCCTCGGCCTGTGCCGGTGGCGCCAGCGACAGCAGCAGTTCCACGGCGCAGTCAGCACCGGCAAGGCGCAGCGTGAATGCGGGCGAGAACACGGTGACGCGCAGCGAGGCGTCGCCCGTGCCGAAGGCGGCCAGCGCCGCGCGCAGCTCGTCGCGCACGCGCTCATGCGGCAGGGCACTCCCGAACAGCGCCGCGTTGGCCTGCTGCAACCGCTGCAGATGCAGGTCGAACCCGCGCACGGCACCATTGCGCACCTGCATGGTGCTGAAATGCCCATAGTTCACCAGCGCGGCCGCGGCCAGCAGCTCGGCGCCGGCAGGCTGCCCGCGGTGGAAGACTTGCGATGTCACAGCAGGGCCTGCGCCTGCGCCCACCAGCGTTCAACCAACGTCGCGGCGGGCTCGGCCGGTGCCATCCACGCCGACTGCCCGGCCCAGGCCTGCATCGCCGCCAGGCGGTCGGCACGCTGCGCGGCCTGGCGCATCGGTGCGGTCAGCCCGCGCTGCACCGGGTACGGTCGCGGCGGTGGCGCGTCCGGCGCGGCGGCGGCACGCACGTAGTCGGTGACCAGCGCGCGGCCCAGGCGGCCGGAGAAGGCGCGAGTCAACGTGGTCTGCTCGGGTTCGGCCCTGGCCAGCGCGTCGGCCCAGGCCGGCGTCAGTGCCGCCTCCGGGCTGCGCAGCAGGGCGGTGCCGATCTGCACCGCGCTCGCGCCCAGGGTCAGCGCGGCGGCGATGCCGCGGCCGTCGCCGATGCCGCCGGCGGCGATCACCGGGATCCGCAGATGGTCGGCCAGCCGTGGCAGCAACGCGAACAGCCCGATCAGTTGCCGCTCGGCGCTGCCGGCCTCGAAGGCGCCGCGGTGACCACCGGCCTCGCCCCCCTGCGCGACCACCGCATCAGCGCCGGCGGCCTGCGCGGCCAGCGCCTCGTCCAGGGTGGTGACGCAGGCGAACCAGGCGATCCCAGCCTGCCGCAGCCGCTGCACCTGATCCGGGCGGAACAGTCCCATGATCGAGGAGGCCACTGCCGGCCGCGCCGCCAGCAAGGCCTCGAACTGGGCGTCGAAGTCGGCCGGCGCCGCATCGCCGGCCGCCGCCTCGACCGGCGGCCCCCAGGCAGCGAGAAAGGCGCGCACCTCGGCCTCGGCGGCGGCATCGCGCGCGGGCGGCGGATCCGGCACCCACAGGTTGACCTGCGCCGGCCCGCCGCCGGCGGCACGCAGCGCGTCCATCCACGTCACGATGTCCTGCGGGGCGGACAGCACCGCGCCCATCGCGCCCATGCCGCCGGCCGCGGCGACCGCGGCCGACAGCGGCACCGGGCAGGCGCCGGCCATCGGGCTGAGCAGGATCGGCAGGCGCAGGCCGAAGCGCTGCCGAAAGGCCTCCACGCGCGCCAGGCGCTCCATCATGCGTGCTCCGCGATTCCAGGAATCGCCATGTTAGCCGCGCTGCCTCCGGGCCGCCGTACCACCGACGCGGCGACGCTCACGGCAGCGGCAGCGGCACCGGCACCGGCACCGGCAGACATTGCCGGCCCCGATCGCCGACCCACACCTGTTGCAGGGAAAAAGCGCGCAGCCGCGCCGGGCGCTGCACGAAGGCGCCCCACAGCCGCAGATCGACCAACGTCTCCACAGCACGATCGCGCCACGACGCCGGGCCGGACAACCACAACTCCAGGCAATACAGCCCGTCGACCGGACAGACCACCTCCACGCATGTCGGCGCAGTCGCGGACGAATGCAAGGCCGCCAGCTGCGGCCCGTGCAACAGCGCGAACAGCCGCAGTTCGCCGTCGGTCGGACGGGTGCCGCCGGGCACCGGCAGTGGCTGGCCGAAGAGGGCGGATGTCCACACCGCCTCGAGCACCAGGACGTCACCCTGGCTCAGCTGCAGGAAGTGGCGATGCACGATCGCGCCATCCGCTGGATCCGCCACCGCGGCGTCGGATGCTCCAGGCACATCCCAGCTCCGATCGACGCTGGCGAAGAGCAACGCGGCTCCCGCCGGCGCGCGTGCCACGCAACGGAGCGGCAACTGCGCCAGCGGCCATGCATCCAGAGCCGGCGCGTCATCGATGGCGAGGGAGCCGTCGGAGCGCTGCGCATAGACCAAGGGGGCGCCGCGCAGCGGCTGCACCGGCCACGCCAGCCGTTCCGGTTCCGGCACGCGTCGCCACAGCGCCACCGTACCGGGTACATGCAGTTCGGCCTGGCCGATGCCGATCGAGTACACGCCGGTCTGCGCGATCGGCACCACGTACTCGACGTCCGCCGCCACCTCCAGCCATTGCGGCTGGGTCGCGCCCGGCGCAAGCACGTCGCAGCGCCACTGCGCGGGGCTATCGGCAGCAGGATGGAAGGCGAGCACCAGCGCATCGCCGGCGTACAGCACCAGTTCGGAGGTGGTGCAGATGCCCTGGCGCGGAAAGCGCTCCTCCGGGAATGGAACGATGTCCTCGAGATGCAGGCGCCACTGGCGCGGACCGGACGGCCGCGCGCACAGCGCCGCAGGTGGGATGACCGGCTGCGCTGGCGGCGGCAACCGCGCCGGTGCGGGCGCGGCGCCGGCCTCGCCACTGACGGAGTCCATGGACGCCGCCGCGGCACTGCCGACCGTGTGGCGCGCCATCGCGTGATCGATTGCGGCGGCAACCAGCACCACCAGCACCCAGTACACCAGTGTCGCCGGCAGCACCGCCCAGCCGGAGGTCGCGTGCAGCGCCAGGGCGAGCGCGAGGGCCAGACGCAGCACGCGCGTGCCAGCGGACGCGCTCACCACGCGTGCCGTGGCTGCAGGCTCAGCGGAACGGCAGGCCGCCGCGGCCACCCATGCCGCCGAGCATGCCCTTCATGCCGCGCATCAGGCCCTTCATCCCGCCGCCGGCCATCTTGCTCATCATCTTTTCCATCTGCTGATATTGCTTCATCAGCTTGTTGACGTCGGCCGGCTGGGTGCCGGAGCCGCGGGCGATGCGCGCGCGGCGCGAGCCGTTGAGCAGACCCGGGTTGCGCCGCTCCTTCTTGGTCATCGAGCCGATGATGGCGATCATCCGCGGCACGTCCTTGTTGCCGGCGACCTGCTGCTTGAGGTGCTCGGGGATCTGGCCCATGCCCGGCAGCTTGTCCATCAGCCCGGACAGGCCGCCCATGTTCTGCATCTGCTCGAGCTGGTCGCGCATGTCGTTGAGGTCGAACTTCTTGCCCTTGGCGACCTTCTCGGCCAGCTTCTGCGCCTTGTCCTTGTCGACCTGGTGCTCGACCTGCTCGACCAGCGACAGCACGTCGCCCATGTCGAGGATGCGGCTGGCCAGGCGGTCGGGGTGGAACACGTCCAGGCCGTCGGGCTTCTCGCCGACGCCGATGAACTTGATCGGCTTGCCGGTGATGTAACGCACGCTCAGCGCCGCGCCACCGCGGGCGTCGCCGTCGGTCTTGGTCAGCACCACGCCGGTTAGCGGCAGCGCCTCGCTGAACGCCTTGGCGGTGTTGGCCGCGTCCTGGCCGGTCATCGCGTCGACCACGAACAAGGTCTCGACCGGGGCGATCGCCGCGTGCAGCGCCTTGATCTCCTCCATCATCGCCGCGTCGATGGCCAGGCGGCCGGCGGTATCCACCAGCAGCACGTCGACGAAGGACTTGCGCGCGTCGGCGATGGCAGCGCGGACGATGTCCACCGGCTTCTGCGAGGCCTCGGACGGGAAGAACAGCACCCCGACCTGCTCGGCAAGGGTCTTGAGCTGCTCGATCGCGGCCGGGCGGTACACGTCTGCCGACACCACCATCACCTTCTTCTTGCGCTTTTCCTTCAGGTGCTTGGCCAGCTTGCCGACCGTGGTGGTCTTGCCCGCGCCCTGCAGGCCGGCCATCAGCACGATCGCCGGCGCCGGCACGTTGAGGTTGAGGTCGCTGGCGGCCGAGCCCATCACCGCGGTCAGCTCGTCGCGCACGACCTTGATCAGCGCCTGGCCCGGGGTCAGGCTCTTGAGCACTTCCTGGCCGACCGCGCGTACCTTGATGCGCTCGATCAGCGCCTGCACCACCGGCAGGGCGACGTCGGCCTCGAGCAGCGCGATGCGCACTTCGCGAGTGGCTTCGCGGATGTTCTCCTCGGTCAGGCGACCGCGGCCGCGCAGGCGCTGCATGGTGCCGGAGAGGCGTTGGGTGAGGGATTCGAACATGCGGGCGGGTCGCGAGCGGGAAACGGCCGTCGATTATAGCCGGGCGCGCCGGCGATCCCGGTGCCGCCATCACGGCGGCGGGCCCGATATGCGAAACTGGCGCGATGCTCATCACCGTCCTTGCCGCCCTGCTGTACCTGTCCGCGACCGGCCTGCTGATCGCCGCGGTGGTGCGCGACCGGGTGGACCGCAGCCGGGCGTGGCTTCTGCCGGCGCTGCCGGCAGTGGCGCTGCATGCGGGCTATCACGTGCAGGTCGCCCTGCACACCGCCGGCGGCCCGGACATGCACTTCTTCGCCGCGCTGTCGCTGGTCAGCCTGGGCATGGCGCTGATGACCGCCCTGGTCGGCGCCAGCGGGCGCATGGCCGCGCTGGGCGTGGTGGTGTTCCCGCTGTCGGCGGCGCTGCTGCTGGCCTACCACGGCTACGGCCACGAGCCGGCGCCGGTGCTGGACTGGCGGCTGCAACTACATGCCTGGCTGGCGCTGCTGGCCTACGCCACGCTGGGCATCGCCGCCCTGCTGGCGGTGATGCTGTGGCTGCAGGAACGCGCGCTGCGACGCCGCGACTTTCATCCCTGGCTGCGGGCGCTGCCGCCGCTGACCGCACTGGAGACGCTGCTGTTCCGCACCATCGTGGTCGGCTTCATCCTGCTGACCCTGACCCTGCTGACCGGGGTGCTGTTCGTGCAGGATTTCCTGGCGCAGCGGCTGGTGCACAAGACCGTGCTCAGCGTGCTGTCGTGGATCGTGTTCGGCGCGCTGCTGTTCGGCCGCTGGCGCTATGGCTGGCGTGGGGTCAAGGCGGTGCACTGGACCCTGGCGGCAATGGTGCTCCTGCTGCTGTCGTTCTTCGGCAGCAAGTTCGTGATCGAGCTGGTGCTGGGGCACGCGCAGTAGCATCCCCATCTTCCCGTAGGAGCGGCTTCAGCCGCGACGGGTGAAGGCCCGGTCGCGGCTGAAGCCGCTCCTACGGCGACGTCCCACGCATCAACCGCCGCCCTGCTCCGCCAGGGCCGCCTCCACCGCCGCCCAGTCGGCTCCGCGGCCAACGTCGGCGAACTGATACACGATGCGGTGCCGATAGACCTGGCCCGGACGCAGGATGCAATCGGGAAAACCCGGCTGGTTCGGCGCGTCCGGGTAGCCCTGCGGCTCCAGGCAGATGCCGCGGCCCAGCGCCGGATGCTGCCGGTCCAGGCCCTGGCCCTCGTACAACTGCACCGCCGGCATCGGGCTGGCGATGCGCATGGCCACGCCGCTGTGTGGCGAATACAGCAGCGCGGTGCAGTCGTGGCCGTCGGCCAGCACCAGGCAGTGGTCGTAGCCGGCGCTGAGCGACAGCTGCGGATCGGCGGCGATGTCCTTGTCGGCGATGGCCCGCGCCTGGCGGAAATCGAACGGCGTGCCGGCCACCGTGGCGACCTCGCCGCGCGGCAGCAACGCGGCGTCGCCCACCGGCAGGTAACGGTCGGCCGGCACCCGCAGCCACTGCGCCGCGGCGGGCACCGCGGCGTCGCCGGCCAGGTTGAAATAGGGATGATGGGTGAGATTGAGCGGGGTCGGCGCATCGGTCTGCGCGACGAACTCGACGCTCAGGCAGCGGCCATCGACGCGGTAGGTCGCCTCCACCGCGACGTTCCCCGGGTAGCCTTCCTCGCCCGCCGGCGAGTCGTAGCGCAACTGCAACGTGCGCTCGGTCTGCGCCAGCACCGTCCACACCCGCCGGCCGAAGCCCAGCGCGCCGCCGTGCAGGTGGTTGGCGCCCTCGTTGGCGGTGACCGCGTAGTGCCGGCCATCGACGGTGAAGGCCGAGCCGGCGATGCGGTTGCCGAAGCGGCCGACCAGCACGCCCAGGTAGGCCGGGTCGTGCAGGTAGTCCTGCAGCGTCGGCAGCCCCAGCACCAGGTCGGTTTCGCCATGCGCGCCGTGCAGGCGCAGGCTGCGCAACAGGCCGCCGTAGGTCAGCAGTTCGGCGCGCAGGCCGTCGCCGCTGTCCAGGACCATGCGCTGGATGGCGGTACCGTCGGGAAGATGACCGAAAAGCGAGGACATGCAGGAGCCTTGGAAGTCGGTGCGCATGCGCGGGGTCCGCAGCATAACCAGCGAGGACGCGGCGCGGCCATCGCTGCGCGAGCAGCGGCCGTGCGCTGTGCGATAGCGCGCACACTCGCGGACCGGGCTGCGCGGGGGGCAGTGCCGCGTATTGCAATTCGGATATGGCGGCAGCGCATTCGGACATTGGTCCGCTCTGCGCGTCTCTTTTATGCTCGGGACAGGGGCAACCGGGGGCAGGCGCGGAGGCGATGCGCGCCGGGGTTGCGCCACCCGAATGCGGCATCGGTCTGGCGCCACGTCGTGGCCGCCTGCCGGCCGTCGCTTCCACGCGACGCTGGCGACAGCGCCGCCCTACCGACAAGGAGTTCCCGATGCGTTCGCCCCGTTTCCTGAAGCAGCGTGCGGTGCAGTGGCGGCGGCTGCCGCTGATCGCCGCGACGCTCGGCCTGGCGCTGGCCGCCACGCTGGCGCAGGCCGCCGACGTCGAGGTGCGCGGCACCCTGCGTGCCGACCGCCCCGGCGCCGCAGTGTCGCGCCACCTGTTCGGGCAGTTCGCCGAGCACCTGGGCACCGGCATCTACGGCGGCGTTTGGGTCGGCCCGGACTCGAAGATCCCCAACACCCGCGGCTACCGCAACGACGTGGTCGCCGCGCTGAAGGCGCTGGATGTCCCCGACATCCGCTGGCCCGGCGGCTGCTTCGCCGACGAATACCACTGGCGCGACGGCATCGGTCCGCGCAACCAGCGCCCGACCAGCGTCAACACCCACTGGGGCGGCGTGGAGGAACCCAACAGCTTCGGCACCCACGAGTTCATGGATTTCACCGAACTGCTCGGCACGCAGGCCTACGTGGCCGGCAACGTCGGCGACGCGGCGCCGGACGAGATGGCGCAGTGGGTGGAGTACATGACCGCGCCCACGCGCTCGACCCTGGCCGAGCAGCGCCGCCGCAACGGCCGCCAGGCGCCGTGGAAGGTGCCGTTCTTCGGCGTGGGCAACGAACTGTGGGGCTGCGGCGGCAACATGCGCGCCGAATACGCCGCCGACGTGTTCCGCCGCTACCAGACCTTCGTCAAGGCGCCGGCCGACCAGAAGATCATGAAGATCGCTCCCGGCCCCAGCGATGCCGACTATCACTGGACCGAGGTGATGATGCGCGAGGCCACCAAGTTCATGGATGGCCTCAGCCTGCACTACTACACCATCCCCGGCGGCTGGCCGCCGCGCGCCTCCTCGATCAGCTTCGACGAGGCGGCCTGGATCGAGACGCTGTCGCGCACACTCCTGATGGACGAGCTGATCACCAAGCACAGCGCGATCATGGACAAGTACGACCCGGACAAGAAGGTCGCGCTGGTGGTCGACGAATGGGGCACCTGGTACAAGGGCCTGCCCGACGTGAACCCGGGTTTCCTGCGCCAGCAGAACACCTTGCGCGACGCACTGGTGGCCTCGCTCAACCTGGACATCTTCGTCCAGCATGCCGATCGCGTGCGCATGGCCAACATCGCGCAGATGGTCAACGTGCTGCAGGCGATGATCCTCACCGACGGCGACAGGATGCTGCTCACGCCGACCTACCACGTGTTCATGCTGTACAAGCCCTACCAGGACGCGACCGCGCTGCCGCTGCAGATCACGACGCCGGACTACCGGCATGCCGGCTACACGGTGCCGGCGGTGCACGGCTCGGCGGTGCGGGCCAAGGACGGGCACGTGTACGTGGCGCTGACCAATCTGGACCCCAACCGCAGCGCCGACATCGCGGTGCAGGTCGACGGCGTGCAGGCACGCAGCGTCGACGGGCAGATCCTGACCGCCCCGACCATCGATGCACTCAACACCTTCGCCCAGCCGCAGGCGGTGCGCCCGGCCGCGTTCGCAGGTGCCCGCCTGCAAGGCGACACGCTGCAGGTGGCGCTGCCGGCCAAGGCGATCGTGATGCTGAAGTTGCAGTAGCCCGAAGTCACCGTCCCGCTCCTAGCCCCTCTCCCCCCCGGGAGAGGGGTTGGGGTGAGGGTACGTGCGCGCAGCACATCCACTCCTCCCCAATAGCCTGTCGCCGATCAATAGCGCGCGGGACAGACCCACCTGCCAGCGCACCCATCACCTCCGCACATTGAGGGCGCATGCAGCCATCCGCACGATGCACAGCCCCTCTCCCAGCAGAAGGATTTGGATTCCTTGCGTCGCGTGACGCTCCGCGCGCCTAGTCCTCCGGATCGGTCAGCAGCGCGAACAGCGACTGCCCGTCCGGCGCGATCAGGTCGCTGACCGCCCAGCAACCGTTGCCGCGGCGCTGCAGCTCGATCTTGACCGACTGCGCCCGCGCGGCACGACCGCCGAACGCCAAGCGGTAGTCCATGCGCACCTCCACCACGGTGGCCTGCGAACCGCCCGAGACCAGGGTGAAGGTCGGCGCGCCCTGAATGTCGCCGTCCTGCGCGCTGGTCCACGGATCGAAGTCCAGCCGGCACACGCCCTCGCGCGCCGCGCAGCGCTGGTCGGCCTGCAGCGCATGCGCAAAGGATGGCGTCAGCAAGCCGTCCAGGTTCTGCGGCTGCCAGTAGAAATCGCGCGCCTTGTACAGGCGCTCGGCCATCTGCAGCGGCGTCGCGCATGCCGGCGGCTGCGCGGCGGCGAGCGTCGGCGACAGCGCGAGCAAAGTGAGGAAGGCAAGACGGCGATGCATGAGTGGCTCCGGCGATCGGGGCCGGCTATGAAGCCCGGATCGCGGCGCCAACGCAAGCGCGGACAAAAAAAGAGGAGCCGGCGAACCGGCTCCTCGTCCTCCTGCCGCATCGCCAGCAGGCGATCCGGCTCACGCGGCCTTGACCGGCGCATAGCCATCGAAGGTCATGCTCGCCGATGCGCGTCCCTGGGTCAGCGAACGCAATGCGGTGGTATAGGCCTGCAGCTGCGCCAGCGGCGCCTGCGCGACCACCTCGGCACGGGCGCCGCGCTCTTCGATCGCCACGACGCGTCCCTCGCGCCGCTGCAGATCGCCGAGCACGTCGCCGACGCTGCTGGCCGGCGTGTCGATCGCCACCGCCATCACCGGCTCCAGCAACTGCGTGCCGACCTGCGCCAGCGCCGCCTTCACCGCGTCGGACGCCGCGCGCTGGAACGCCAGGTCCGACGAATCCACCGCGTGCGCCTGGCCATCGACCAGCACCACCTCCACGCCGACCACGGGGTGGCCGAGCGGGCCTTGCGCCAGCGCCGCACGCGCACCCTTCTCGGTGGCGGCAATGAAGGCCTTCGGCACCACCCCGCCGCGGCTACGGTCGACGAAGGTGACTGCACCGTCCGCGCGCGGCAGCACATCCAGCACCACCTGCGCGAACTGGCCCTGGCCGCCGTTCTGCTTGGACAGCCGCGCCGCCACGCCCAGCGCAGCCGCGCGCGGCGTTTCCTGGTAGGCCACGCGCGGCGCACCGGTGCGCACGTCCACGTGCCACTCGCTGCGCAATCGCTCGACCATCACCTCCAGGTGCAGTTCGCCCATGCCCCAGATCACCGCTTCACCGGTCTCCGGATCGCTGTCGACGCGGAAGGACGGATCCTCCTGCGCCAACCGCGCCAGGCCCTGGCCCAGCCGCACCAAGTCGGTCGCGTTGGCCGCGCCGAGCCGCCACGCCAGCACCGGCGGCTGTGCGCGGATGCGTTCCAGCACCCACCGCGCCTGCACGCCGCTGAGCGTCTCGCCGCTGACCGCATCCTTCCAGCCGAGCACGGCGACGATCTCGCCGGCCTGGGCCTGCTCCACGTCGTGGGTGCGCTGCGCCTGCACCACCGCCAGCCGCCCGACCCGGCGCGGACGTCGCGCATGCGAGGTCCACACCGTGTCGCCGACGCGCAAGGTGCCCGAATACACGCGCACGAACGCCAGCGGCCCCTGCGCGGTATGCGCGAACTTGAACACCAGCGCCGCCAGCGGACCGGACGGATCCGGAGCCAGCAAGGTCTCGTGCCCGTCCTCGGCGCCGGCATCGGTGTCCGCATCGGCGCGGGCGACGACCGGCGGGCGGTCCAGCGGCGACGGCAGCCAGTCGACGATCGCGTCCAGCAGCGGCTCGATGCCCTTGCCCTTGAACGCCGAGCCGGCCAGCACCGGCACGCCGGCGCCGGCCAGGGTGGCCCGGCGCAAGGCCGCGCGCAGCAATCCGGCGTCGATCGCGCGTTCCTCGAGATAGGCCTGCGCCAGCGCCTCGTCGTGCTCGGCCACCGCAGCGATCAACTGCTCGCGCGCATCCGCGAACGTGGCGTCCTCCTCGGTGTTCCAGGCGCGCGTGTGCAGTTGCCCCGCGTCGTCCCAGGTCAGCAGGCGGCCGCCGACCAGATCGCTCCAGCCGTCGAAACCGGAGTCGCCCGGCAACGGCACGCCGACCGGCCACACCGTCGCGTCGAGCTTGCTGCGCAACTGCGCCAGCACGCCGTCGAACGAGGCGCCGGCACGGTCCATCTTGTTGACGAAGGCGAGCATCGGCACGCCGTGGCGACGCGCCTGCCGCCACACGGTCTCCGACTGCGGCTGCACGCCGTCGACCGCGGAGAACACCGCGACCGCGCCGTCGAGCACGCGCAGCGAACGTTCCACCTCGATCGCGAAATCGATGTGCCCAGGGGTGTCGATCAGGGTCAGGCGATGCGCCGGCTGCCCGGTTGGCGCCCACTGCGCCTGTACCGCGGCCGCGCCGATGGTGATGCCACGGGCGCGCTCGATCTCGGAGAAGTCGGTGGTGGCGGCGCCATCGTGGACTTCGCCGATGCGATGGATCGCGCCGGTGGCCCACAGCAGGCGTTCGGTGAGGGTGGTCTTGCCGGCGTCGATGTGGGCGATGATGCCGAGATTGCGCCAGCGGGAAAGGGTGTGCGTATTCATGAGATAGGTTCCGCAATTGCCAACACGGGGGACGCCGCATGCCCCGGTTGGCGAAGCGGGCATGCGGCTAGGTTTCGGGTTCGGCGGCGTAGTGCATGGCACGTTCTCCTTGGCGTGTCGGAACGGTGGAACAGCGAAAAACAGGCAATAAAAAAGCACCCATCGGGTGCTTGTCTGCGGTGGATCGGCGATGGCCGGCGTTAGCGCACGGCGTCGACCACTCCTTCAGGCAGGCGCACCCGGCCTGCGCTGACGCGCAGGGCGTTGGGCAATATCAGCAGCGGTGCGTGGGCCATGGCGGCAGGACGATCGGGTGGAAATGTGGCCGCAAGTCTGAACCTGTGCGAGGGCTCGGTCAATGCAGGCGGCGCGGCGCCGCTGGAACGGTCCGAAGCGCTGCATGCAACGCTGACATGGCTGGAGGCACTGCCGTCGGTACAGAAGCGCGCGGCCATGCATGCCCGTCCGGCGCCACGGGCGGGACATTTCAATCGGACCGCCCCGATCGCCGCGCCGGTGCGGCAGATGCACCTGCCGGCACCGACACGACGTGCGCCTCACCAACCGATATTGGTGTTCTGGACCAACCCGGCCGCGGCGTTGGGGCCCTTCCAGAGCACGTTGCCCATCGCCACGCCGTACTGGCCGCCGCCCCAAAACAACGATTCCTTGCCACTGGAGCGGCAATGGTTGCCGATGATGCTGACCCTTGAAATGTTGTTGAAGAACATCGCGGTGTCGCGCGTATTGTTGAAGATGTTGTTGTGGACGGTGATGTCGTGGATGCGGCCGACGGTGTCGGAGACCACCGACAACTGGAAGTCGCCGCCCTCGAAGGTGTTGTCGGCGAAGGTGATCGAATTCGCATCCTGGCTCAACGAGCACACCACCGTGCCGGGCGGTCCGGACAACCAGTTGCCGATGCATTTGACGTAGGAACTGTTATTGGTGATCTGCACCGAGGCCACCTTGACCTGATCGATCACGTTGTGCGAAATGTTGATCTCCAGGCCGTGGTCGACGTAGACGCCAATGCCTGCACCGGCCGAGGCGAGAATCGAGTTGTTGACGATTCTGACGCCCTCCGGCTGCGCCGACGTGGACCCCAGATAGACGCCCCCGCAACCAAGCATGTAATTGCCCTCGACGAACGAGTTGATGCCGCCGTCGCGGTTGTAGACCGCATAGTCGCCGATGGAATTGAAGAAGCACTCGCGAATCTGGTAGCCCTCGCCGCCGACGCAGTGAAAGCCGTTGGACAGGAACCGCGAGAACGCCACGCCGCGGATCAGGATGGTGCGGTCGTCGGGACGGTCCGGTGCGGAGTACGCGTATTCGACGCCATTCTGCGCGCGATTCATGCCATCCAGCCCCAGGTCGAACAGCGCGGCGTTGCCGCCGAGCACGTAGACCAGAGCTACGTTGGTGGGAAAGTTCTCGCCTGCACGAATGGCGCAGTTCTGTCCAGAGCCGGCCACCACGAAGCCCGCCGCGCTGTTGACCTTGCTTTTGACGAATAGTGGAAAGTCGACCCGATAAGAGCCCGCGGGAAAGAACACGTAGCCGCCATCGGTCCCCACGCTGTCCAGGGCTGCCTGAATCGCCGGCTGGTCGTTCGTCGCACCATCGCCGACTGCGCCGAAATCCTTGACATTGACGATCGGGGAAGCTGTTGCCGCCGCCTGCGTCGTGTTGGCGCCGGCCACGTCCACGCCAGCCAGCGCCGCCACCCCAGCCATGCCGCCCAGCCCCACAAAGCGGGAAAAATCGCGGCGCGACATTCCGGCCAGGGGACGCTGTCCATTCGAATTCTGTTGCATGTCCATCTCTCGTTTTGGTGAAAAAGGGCGTTGTGGAGAAAGCCGCATCGGCGGCATCACATGTGATCCCAAAAACATTTCAGCCGGCACCCGCCAACGACCGCGATCGCACCGTGAGCCGGCGGTGTGCTGTCAGCGACAGCCGGCGTCAAACACTCCAGATTTCGCCGAACACCCGTTCGAAGTTCGCTCCCAGCACCTTTTCGGCGACCCGGGCACTGTAGCCCTGGCGCAGCAGCGCGTCGGCGACGCGTTCGAGCTTGCGTGGGGTGTTGACGTCGGGCAGGTACGGCAGCCGGTTCTCGCCTGGCGCGCCGATGCCGTCGCGGCGCCGCTGGACCAGGTCCGCGGCGAATGCGCGCCTGTCCTGGTCCGTCGCCGGGAAGAACAGCGAATCGGTACCGATGCCGACATGGTCCTCGCCGCACACGTCCAGTGCGTGCAGCAGGTGGCGCATGTAGTCGGCCAGCTGCGGTTGGCGGCTGTCCTCGGTCAGGAACGGCAGCATGTACACGCCCATCACCCCGCCCTTGTCGGCCAGCGCGCGCAGTTCGGCGTCCGGCTTGTTGCGCAGATGCGCGAACACCGCGGCGCAACCGGCATGGGTGATGACCGGCGGACGCTGCGACAGCGCAATGCCGTCGCGGGTGGTCTGCAGGTTGCAATGGCTGAGATCCAGTGCCACGCCGAGCCGGTTCATGCGCGCGATGGCGTCGCGGCCGAGCGCGGTGACGCCGCCGGTATCCCCATCCAGACAGCCCACCCCGAAAGGCGTGGTGCGGTTGTAGGTCAGTTGCATGACCCGCACGCCGAGCTGGCGGAACAGGTCGATGCGCGCCGGCTTGTCCTCCAGCATCGCCGCCGACTCGAAGGAAAAAATCAACGCCACGCGGCCCTCGCGCTTGGCGAGGCGCAGGTCGGCCGGCTGCAGCACCTTCAGGAAGTGCTGCGGATAGCGCTCGACCAGCGCCTGCGCGGCGGCGATGTCCTGCACGGCGGTCTCGAAGTCGCCGGCGGCACCGCCCAGCGTGGTCTTGAGCGCCGACACGCCGGAGTCGTGCAGCTGCTGCAGCAGTTGCGGCACATCCGGGCCGTCGAACACCTGCCCGATCGAGGCCAGGGCGTTGGCGTCGAGCACCAGCGCACCCCGATACAGCGCCTCGGCACCGCTTGCATTGGCAGCGCCTGCGATGGCGGCCCCAGGCATCAAACCGGCTACTGCGCCTGCGGCAACCGCGCCCAGGCATTGCCGCCGCGTCCATACCGTGCTCATCGCTTCGTCCTCCGGTGCGTCCTGCGCTGTTGACCTGCGCGCGTAACAAGCACGCGGCACGCGGCACGCGGCACGCGGCACGCGGCACGCGAGGCACCATACCGCAAACGCGCCCCACCCCACCACGTGACGCGGCGCGCGCATGGATTTCGCAGCGCCGGCCTCCTATCATCCGCCGACACTTCCAGGACGGCCGCCCATGACCACCCCGCAGATGTCGGTGTACTTCTTCCTGCAGGCGGCGGTGATCCTGCTGGTGTGCCGGCTGGTCGGCCTGCTGGCCAGGCGCCTGGGCCAGCCGCAAGTGGTCGGCGAGATGATCGCCGGCGTGGCACTGGGCCCATCGCTGTTCGGCGCGCTGCTGCCGGACCTGCAGCAGGCGCTGTTTCCCAAGCCGACCCTGGACATGCTGTACGTGGCCGCGCAGTTCGGCGTGGGCCTGTACATGTTCCTGGTCGGCACCGATTTCCGTGGCGACCACTTCCGCACGCGCTACCGCAGCGCGATGGGCGTGTCGCTGGCCGGCATCGCCGTGCCGTTCGTGCTGGCGTTCGTGCTGGCGCCGTGGCTGCTGCACGTGCCGGGGTTGTTCTCGGCCAAGGCCAAGCTGCTGGAGGCCTCGCTGTTCCTGGGCGCGGCCATCGCCATCACCGCGTTCCCGATGCTGGCGCGGATCATCCACGAGCGCGGGCTCACCAACAGTCCGCTGGGCACCCTGGCGCTGACCGCCGGCGCGGTCGACGACGCCGCGGCCTGGTGCATCCTGGCGGTGGTGCTGGCCAGCTTCGGCGGCAGCTGGGGCAGCGCCTATCTAGCGATCGGCGGCGGCGTGGGCTACGCGCTGTTCATGCTGCTGGTCGGCCGCCACTGGCTACGCCGCCTGGCCGACCACGTGCGCCCCGACCAGCCGCTGAGCGCCGGCGTGTTGGCGGTGGTGCTGATGCTGTTCTGCCTCAGCGCCTGGGCGATGGACGCGATCGGCATCCACGCGGTGTTCGGCGGCTTCCTGCTCGGCGCCTGCCTGCCCAAGGGCGCGCTGACCGAGAAGCTGCGCGAGCAGTTGCAACCGTTCGTGGTGGTGTTCCTGCTGCCGATGTTCTTCACCTTCTCCGGCCTCAAGACCGAGTTGAGCGTGCTGCTGGACCCGCAGATCCTGCTGGCCGCCGGCGCGGTCCTGCTGGCCTCGTTCCTGGGCAAGGGCATCGCCTGCTGGGCCGCGGCGCGGATCAGTGGCGAAAACAACCGCAATGCGATGGCGATCGGCGCGCTGATGAACGCGCGTGGGCTGATGGAGCTGATCATCATCAACATCGGCCTGCAGGCCGGGGTGATCGAACAGGGGCTGTTCTCGATCCTGGTGCTGATGGCCATCACCTCCACGCTGATGGCCACCCCGCTGTTCAACTGGGTGATGCGCCGCGCGGGCGGCGACGCACTGCCGGCGGTGGCGGGCGGACGCCCCTGACGCCACGCAGGCGTTAGACGGCGGCAGCGTCGATCGGCGTACACGGATGCGGGAAGAAACGCGCCGTCACAGCGGCGTCAGCCGCCACAGCCCGTAGGGATTGGAGAATAGGTCGCCAGGCTGGAACTGGGTACTCGGCTCGGCCTGGAGCCGGTAGCGCGGCGCGTCCGCCGCGACCGAGAAGGTATGGCCGGCACGCACGTCGGGCGCTTCGTTGAACAGGTAGCAGGTGAAGGTGTGCAGCAGGCCGACCGGGTCGGGCGCCGCCTGCGCCGCGACGATCGCGTCCTTCATGCCGAACTGGTGCATGCCGCAGGAATGCACCTGTTCGCCGGTGATGTTCAGCACATAGGCGCGATGGGTACTGCCTTGCGACAGAGTCATGCACAGCTGCCGCCAAGCGGCCGGGCTGTGGGCGACGCCGCTGCTTTCGACCTTCACTCCCAGGCCGCCGGCATCCAGCACTGCCGCGGCCGCGCGCATCATTGCCTCCGCGCGCACCCGCGAGCCGCCGGCACCGATCAGGTAGACGACCGAGGCGTGCGTCCCGATGCGCGCCATGTCCGCGGAGCCGCGCCAGTGTGGTCCGGCAGCGGCGAACGCGTCGATCATGCGTGCGTCGTGCGGCTCGTATTGCAGTTCGCAGGCCTGGCCGCTGTCCATGTGCATCAGCACCAGCCCGGCGAACAGGTAGCCACCGCTGTCCTGGACGATGCGCGCGAGCAGCTCGGAGCGATCCAGCCATGGACCGGGAATGCACAGCACGATTTTGGGAGGCTCGATCAAGGGAGGCGGCTCCTTGCCGTCAGTGGAATCGCACACGCAAGAACAGTGCACGCGCATGGCCGCCGATGACGCGCCGGCAGTGCGCGCCGCACTCAGGTCAGCGCCGTCATCACGCCCTTGCGGTAGGCCGGGCGCTGCTGCAGGCGCTGGTACCAGGCGTGCAGGTGCGGCAGCGCCGGGCGGTCGATCGGCATCTCGAACCAGGCATAGGCGAAGCTGCCCAGCGGGATGTCGCCCATCGCGAAGTGTTCGCCCGACAGCCACGGCTGCTGCGCTAGCGCGGCGTCGGCGGTGCGCAGCAACGCGGCCGATTGTTCCAGCGCGGCAGCGATCCTGGCCGCATCGCGCTGTTCGGGCCCGGTGCGCAGCACGCCCCAGAACAGATCGCGGAAGGCGCCGGCGAAGCGCGAGGTGGTCCAGTCCATCCACTTGTCGCCGTGGGCGCGCAGCACCGGATCCTGCGGGTACAGCGTGCCAGGCGCGTAGCGCGCGGCCAGGTAGCGCACGATGGCGTTGGATTCCCACAGCGCCAGGCCATCGTCCTCGATCGCCGGCACCAGGCCGTTGGGATTGAGCGCGCGATAGGCCGGTGCGTCGTTGCCGCCGAAGGCGCCACCGACCTCGATGGAGGTGTAGGCCAGGCCGATCTCTTCGGCGCACCACAGCACCTTGCGCACGTTGCTCGAGTTGTGGCGGCCCCAGATGGTCAGCATGTCGGCACTCCGCTTGCGGTTGCCGGATTCTACGCCGGCGCGCTGCGCCAGCGCCCAACGCGGCATGCGCCGCCGCGCCATCGCGGTCGGCGGCGTGCGCGGCGCACCATTCCAGTTTGCGTATCGCGCGGCCGATTTACGTGATTGGTCGGCGCTGGACGGCTGCCCTATCCTGCCGCCAAGGCCTGGCAGACGTGTTGCTGTGCCCTGCCGGACGCATCGCTCCCCTACCGACTTCCCGCCCATGCGCGCATTCGACCGTTCTCCCGCTTTGCGGCTGCTGGCCTGCTGCCTGGCCACCTGCGCCGGCACCGCGATCGCCGCCGATCGCCTCACCGTCGACCTGGGGCAGGACACCGGCCCGTTCCACGGCGGCGCGTCCGGCAGTCTCTACGGCCTCTACGACGCGCGCCTGCCGTCCCCGAACCTGGTCGAGGGCATCGGCCTGCGCAGCGTGGCGACCAAGGCGCAGGACGGGCTGCAGCATCCCGGCGCCGATGCGCTGGAGGTGATCCGTTCCATCGCTAGCGGCTCCGGTGGCGATACCTACATCTACATGACCGACATCCACCGCGGTTTCCCCTACCGCTGGACGCAGGGCGACTGCGCGCAGTCGGTGGCGCATTATCTGGACGAGATCGCGCGCCAGGTCGAACAGGTCAAGGCGCTGCCCGCGCAGTACCGCCGACACGTGGTGTTCGTGCCGTTCAACGAGCCCGAAGGCAACATGTTCGCCAAGGCCGCCGCACCCGGGCAGGCGGGTCCGGACAGTTGCAACGGCGTGGATTGGCGCAGCGACCCGAGCGCCTATTTCGACGCGTGGGACCGTGCATGGCGACGCATCCGCGCCATCCTGCCGGACGCGCGCATCGCCGGCCCCAACACCAGCATCCTGTACGACCAAGACAAGGGGTTCCTGCACCATGCGCTGCGCGCGGGCACCCTGCCGGACGTGGTCACCTGGCACGAGCTGACCAATCCCGCGTCGCTGACGCGCAGTGTGGCCCGCTTCCGCGGCTGGGAGCAGGACCTGTTCGCCGGCACCGCGCTGGCCGGCCGGCACCTGCCGATCAACATCGACGAATACGCGTTCAACTACCACACGTCGGTGCCGGGGCAGATCGTGCAGTGGGCGGCGGCGATCGAAGCGGCGAAGGTCGATGCCGATCTGGCGTACTGGAACATCGACGGCAACCTGAGCGACTCGGCCGTGCAGGCCAATCGCGGCAACGGCCAGTGGTGGCTGCTGAACGCCTATGCCGCGATGCGCGGCATGCGCACCGTGGCGGTCACGCCACCGCATCCCGGGCAGGACGACAGCCTGCAGGCCGTGGCCGCGTTCGACCCGCAGCAGATGCAGGCGCGGGTCCTGTTCGGCGGCGGCAGCGGGCCCGCCACGCTGTCCTTGACCCACGTTCCCCATGCCAGCTTCGGCAAGCAGGCCCGCGTGGTGGTGCACGAAATCCCCTGGACCGGACAGCTCGGCGACGCCGCTGCGCCGCGCCTGCTCGCGGACGTGCAGGTGCCGGTCGTCGCGGACGGCATCGATCTGCAGTTCGGCCACGGCGCGTTGCCGGCGCTGGCGGCCGAATCGGCCTACAGCCTGGTGGTCATGCCCGGCACGCACGGCGGCCCCGCAGGCACGCCGCCACTGCGCTGGCAGCGGCAGTACGAAGCCGAGGACGCCGCGCACCACGGCAGCGGCTACGAACGGCGCGGCCCGGAAGGCTCGCCGCAGGCGCTCGATCGCTTCTTCACCTCCGGCCGCTATGCCGTCGGCGGATTCGCCAGCGCGCGCGACGTGCGCCTGGACGTCCCCATCGAGGTGCCGCAGGACGGCGTGTACGATCTGCGCATTCTCGCCAACAGCTTCAATCAGGATCCGCTGGTCGCCGCACTCGGGCCGACCAACGTCTTCGTGCGCATCGACGGGGACGCGGCCAGCGAACGCGAGGTGATGCTGCCGCTCGGCTACAAGCCGGTGGTGTGGGACCACGCCGACCTGCGCATCGCACTGCGCGCGGGCCGCCATGTGCTTAGCATCGCCAGCACGAGCGCGGACGGGCGCCGGCATACGCACGGCAATGCGCTGATCGATCGCATCAGCCTGTCCTTGCCCGACCCCGCCAGCGACACGCAGGTCTACGAAGCCGAACTCGCCAGACTGGAGGGCGGCGCGCAGGCGCGCTACGACCGCGACGACGTCTCCGGCGCCGGCGCGGTGGCGCTGCCGGCCGGCGCCACCGCCACCTTCTGGGTGTATGCGCCGCAGGCAGGATTGACGCCGTTGTCGCTGGATCTGGCCACGCCCGGCGCGCTGTCGCTCGCCGTCAACGGCCATCCGCTGCAGGCACCTGCGCAGCGCGTGTTCCTGATGGGCGGGATCAACAAGATCGTGGTCGGTGGCAGCACCGAGCGCCCGCTGCTGGATCGCCTGCGTGTAGGCCCCGGCGCCGTGCTCGGCCCGCGCTACGAAGCCGAACAGGCGACGCTCGCCGGCAGCACGCAGCGCACCAAGGCCACGCTCGCCAGCGGCGGCGAGGCGGTCACCGGGATCGGCGGCGCACCCGGCAACGGCAATACGCTCACCTTCGACTCGGTCGCGGTCGCCCGCACCGGTTCGTACATGCTCACCTTGCGCTACGCCAACGACGAGCAGTCGAAGGCGAGCCATTACAACGCCGATCCGCTGGCCCGCATCGGGCGCATCCGCGTCAACGGGGCGCCGCCGATGCTGGCGAGCTTCCCGCACAGCTTCCACCGCAACAACTGGTGGGAACTGAGCGTGCCGATCGAACTGCACGCCGGGCGCAATCGCATCCAGATCTCCGGCGAAGAGGTCCCGGACGCCGACGGCGTCCACTACATCTCGCAGCGCGCGCCCGACATCCTGCTGCGCTCGCGGTACGCACCGGACATCGACTGGATCGCGGTCACCCCGCTGCAGGACGACACCGCGGCGTTGGCGCCCCGCTAGCGGGTGCTGCCGCCGGCAACGCAGGCGCGCGCGAGCGGGCGCGCTGATGCCACGCGGCGACCTGGGTCAGGCAACCGCATCCGCCGCCGGCAGGCGCCGGGCCAGCAACCGCTGCAGCAGGCAGAACAGCAGCAACAGGCCACCGATCACGATGCGCGTCCACCACGAACTGAGGGTGCCGTCGAACACGATCAGGGTCTGGATCGTCCCCAGGATCAGCACCCCGAACAGGGTGCCGATCACGTAGCCGCTGCCGCCGGCGAGCAGGGTGCCGCCGATCACCACCGCGGCGATGGCGTCCAGTTCCAGGCCCTGCGCATGCAGGCTGTAGCCGGACAGCATGTAGAACGTGCACACCACCCCGGCCAGCGCCGAGCAGAAGCCACTGAAGGCATAGACGCGCACCTGGGTCGCCTCCACCGGCAGGCCCATCAGCCGCGCCGAGGCCTCGCTGCCGCCAAGCGCGTACACGCAGCGGCCGAAGCGGGTGCACTGGGTCAGCCACATGCCCAGCGCTACCATCGCCAGCGCGATCAACGCACCGACCGACAGCGACGCGTCGCCGACCAGCGGCAGCCGCGCCTGCGCGATCGCGGTGTACAGCGGGTCGGTGATCGGGATCGAATCGACGCTGATCAGGTAACTGGCGCCGCGCGCCAGGAACATGCCGGCCAGGGTCACCACGAACGGCTGCAAGCGGTAGCGCTGGATCAGCAGGCCCATGAACGCACCGAAGACGCTGCCGAGCAGCAGCACCAGCGGGATCGCCGCCAGCGGCGACCAGCCATGGCGCTCGACCAGCGAGGCCGACAGCACGGTGGTGAACGCCAGCACCGCGCCCACCGACAGGTCGATGCCGCCGCTGAGGATCACCAGGCTCATGCCCACCGCGGCGATGCACAGGAAGGCATTGTCGATCAGCAGATTGGCCAGCACCTGCGGCGCCAGGAAGCCGTCGTAGAGCACTCCGCCGGCCGCGAGCATGGCCACGAACAGCGCCACGGTGATCGCCAGCGGCAAGCGCGCGCCCTGCAGCATGCCCGCCGCCTTGCGCAGGCCGGACCCAACCAGGGATGGAGCCGCCGCGCTCATGGCCGCACCTGCGGCGGCGGCCGCCGGATCCAGCCGCGCAGGTTGGCGCGGAAGCGCGGCGATTGCAGCAGCATCACCGCGAACACCAGCAGCGCCTTGATCAGCATGGTCACCTGCGCCGGCACGCCGAAGGCATAGATGGTCGCGGTCAGGGTCTGGATGATCAGCGCGCCGATCACGCTGCCGGCCAGGCTGAAGCGGCCGCCATCGAGGAGTGTGCCGCCGAGGGTGACCGCGAGGATCGCGTCCAGTTCCATCAATTGCCCGGCGTTGTTGGCGTCGGCGCTCTTGACGTTGGAACTGATCAGCAACCCGGCCAGGCCGGCGCTGAACGCGCAGAACACGTACAGCAACACCGCGATCAGCCGCGCACGCACGCCGGCCACCCGCGCCGCGCGCGGGTTGTGGCCGATCGCGCGCACGAACAGCCCCAGCGCGGTGCGCCCCAGCAGCAGTTGCAACGCCGCGAACACCGCCGCGACCACGAACAGCGCGAACGGCAGGCCGAGCAGGAAGCCGTTGCCCAGATAGAAATACGGCGGGTAGTAGATGGTCAGGATCTGCCCGTCGCCGATCAACTGCGCGATGCCGCGCCCGGCCACCATCAGGATCAGCGTGGCGATGATCGGCTGCATGCCGACCTTGACCACCAGCAGCCCGTTCCACAGCCCGCACAGCGCCGCCACCAGCAGCGGTGCCAGCAGCACCGCCCACAGCGGGAAGCGGCTGTGTTCGCCGCCGCCGATCATCCACGCCGCCACCGTCGCGGCGATCGCCACCACCGCACCGACCGAGATGTCCAGGCCGCGCACCGCGATCACCAGGGTCATGCCCATCGCCACCAGCGCCAGCGGCGCGGCGCGGTTGCCGATGTCGACCAGGTTGCCGTACAGGTGGCCGTCGCGCCATTGCAGGCTCAGGAAGCCCGGATCGAACAGGCCGTTGCCGAGCAGCAACACGGCCAGCGTCGCCAGCGGCCAAAACAGCGGGTGCGTGCGCAGCCGTGCCGGCCAGCGCGCCACGGTGGACTCGGGGGCGGCGGTGGCGTTCATGCCGCGCTCCCGGCGATCAGCTCGAAGATCGCGCGCTCGCCGCAGCCGCCCGGCAGCTCGCCGACCAGCCGGCGTTCGCGCAGCACCGCGATGCGGTCGGCGATGCGCGCGATCTCGGCGACCTCGGCGGAGATGAACAGCACCGCCATGCCCTCGCGGGCCAGGGCCAGGATCCGGGTCATGATCTCCTGCTTGGCGGCGATGTCGATGCCGCGGGTGGGTTCGTCCAGGATCAGCAGCCGCGGCCGCGTCGCCAGCCAGCGCGCCAGCACCACCTTCTGCTGGTTGCCGCCGGACAGCAGCCCCACCGGCGTCTCCAGGCTGGCGGTCTTGATGCCCAGCACGTCCACGTAGCCCTGCGCGATGCGCAGCTGCTCGGCCGGCGCCAGGAACCGGCGCAGGCCCATGCGCGCCTGCAAGGCCAGCACGATGTTCTCGCGCACCGACAGTTCGGCGACGATGCCCTCGGTCTTGCGTTCTTCCGGGCACAGCGCCAGGCCGTGGGCGATTGCGTCGGGCGGGCCGCGCAACGCCACCTCGCGGCCGTCGATCGCCACGCGGCCACGATCGGCACGGTCCAGCCCGAACAGCAACCGCGCCAGTTCGGTGCGGCCGGCGCCGAGCAGGCCGGCCAGGCCAAGCACCTGGCCTTGACGCAGTTGCAGGTCGATCGGCTGCAACTGGCCGCGCCGTCCAAGGCCCTGCGCCTGCAGCAGCGGCGCCGTGTCCTCGGGCGCGGCCGCGCGCACCGCGGCGGCCGCGGCGCTGGCCGGGTCGAGCGCGCGCCCGACCATCGCCGCGACCAGTTGCGGCGCCGGCAATTCCGCCGGCGTGTATTCGCCGACCAGGCGGCCGTTGCGCAGCACGCTGATGCGGTCGGCCACCGCGTACACCTGGTCCAGGAAGTGGGTGACGAACAGGATCGCCATGCCGCCATCGCGCAGCGCGCGCATCACCCGGAACAGTTCGGCCACCTCGCCTTCGTCGAGGCTGGACGTGGGTTCGTCGAGGATCAGCACCCGCGCCGACACGCCGACCGCGCGCGCGATCGCCACCATCTGCTGTACCGCCACCGGATAGCTACCCAGCGCGCGCCGCACGTCGATGGCGATGCCCAGACGCTGCAGACCGGCCCCGGCCTCGCGCTCGACCCGGCGCCAGTCGATGCGCCGCAGCCAGCCGCGCAGCGGGTAGCGGCCGGCGAACAGGTTCTCGGCCACCGACAGGTTCGGGCACAGGTTCACTTCCTGGTACACGGTGCTGATGCCGAGCCGTTGCGCCTGCTGCGGCGACGCCGGCGCCACCACCGCGCCGTCCAGCGCGATACGCCCGGCGTCGGCGGCGGTCACGCCGGTGAGCAGCTTGATCAGGGTCGACTTGCCGGCGCCGTTCTGGCCCATCAACGCGTGGATCTCGCCGCCGCGCAGGCGCAGCGCCACGTCCTCCAGCGCAGCCACGCCGGCGTAGGCCTTGCTCAGTCCCTGCGCCTCCAGCACCAGCGGATGCATGCGCGCGGCCTCAGTACTTGCGCTTGGGCAGTTCGGCCGCGGCCTGGTCCTGGGTGTACACCGATTCCTTCACCACGATGCGCTTGGGCAGCGGCTTGCCGGCCTTGAGGTCGCGGATGGCCTGCACCAGTTGCGGGCCCAGCAGCGGGTTGCATTCGACGGTGACGTTGAGCTTGCCGGCCTGCATCGCCTCGAACGCGCCCTTCACCCCGTCCACCGAGATCACCAGGATGTCCTTGCCCGGCTTCAGGCCGGCTTCCTCGATCGCCTGGATCGCCCCGATCGCCATGTCGTCGTTGTGCGCATAGAGCACGTCGATGTTGCGCCCCTCCGACTTCAGGAACGCCTCCATCACTTCCTTGCCCTTGGCGCGGGTGAAGTCGCCGCTCTGCGAGCGCACGATCTGGAAGCGCGGATGCGCCGCCAGGATCTCCTTGAAGCCCTTCATGCGATCGATCGCCGGCGCCGAGCCGACCGTGCCCTGCAGTTCGACGATGCGCACCGGCTTGTCGCCGTCCTTCAGCGGCGAACGCTCGACCAGCCAGCGCGCCGCCTTGCGTCCTTCCTCGACGAAATCCGAACCGATCAGGGTCACGTACAGACTGTCGTCGGACACCTTCACCGCGCGGTCGGTCAGCACCACCGGGATCTTCGCGGCCTTGGCCTCGCGCAGCACCGTCTCCCAGCCCGACTCCACCACCGGCGAAAACGCGATCACGCCCACGCGCTGGGCGATGAACGAGCGCAGCGCCTTGATCTGGTTCTCCTGCTTCTGCTGCGCGTCGGAGAACTTCAGCGTCATGCCGGCATCGGCGACGGCCTGCTTGATCGAGGCGGTGTTGGCGGTGCGCCATTCGCTCTCGGCGCCGACCTGGCTGAAACCGACGGTGAGTTGCCCCGGCTCCTTGCCGGCGTCCTTGCCGCCGCCGGAACACGCGGCCAGCGCCATCCCCAGCAGTGCCGCGATTCCCAGCGCCCGCATTCCCGACGTGTGCTTGTGCATAGCCCCTCCTCGTTGATGGCACGCTGGCGGCGGACGGGCCCGGAGGCCGCGACGCGCCGCCCACCCTCCCAGGCCGGCGTGCGCTGATTCGATCAGTTCATGGTGCGGATGTGTAAGCCGTCTTGACCGTGGTGTAGAACTCCACCGCATACCGGCCCTGCTCGCGCGGGCCGTAGCTGGAGGCCTTGCGTCCGCCGAACGGCACATGCGGGTCGACGCCGGCGGTGGGCAGGTTGACCATCACCATGCCCACCTGCGCGTGCCGCTTGAAATGCGTGGCGTGCTTCAGCGAGCGCGTGGCGATGCCCGCGCACAGACCGAACTCGGTGTCGTTGGCCAGGGCCAGCGCGTGTTCGTAGTCGTCGGCCACCAGCACCGCGGCGACCGGGCCGAACACCTCCTCGCGGGCGATGCGGTGCTGCGGCTGCGCGGCCACCAGCGCCGGGCGCAGGTAGTAGCCGCGGTGCGCGCACTCCAGCGCCTCGCCGCCGTAGAGCAGTTCGGCGCCTTCCTCGCGGGCGATGCGCAGGTAGTCGCGGTCCTGTTCGAACTGGCTGGCGCTGGCGACCGGGCCGATGTCCACGCCCGGCTCCAGCGCATGGCCGATCTTCAGTGCGGCCAGGCGCGTGCGCACGCGCGCGACGAAGTCGTCGTGCACCGCGCGTTCGACGATCAGCCGGCTCGACGCGGTGCAGCGCTGGCCGGTGGAGAAGTAGGCGCCGTTGACCGCGATCTCCGCCGCCAGGTCCAGGTCGGCATCGGCCAGCACCACCAGCGGATTCTTGCCGCCCATCTCCAGCTGGATCTTCAGCCCGCGCTCGGCGGCCTGGCGCAGCAGCCGGTTGCCGGTGGGCACCGAGCCGGTGAAGCTGAGCGCATCGATGCCGCGCTCGCCGACCAGCGCCTGGCCGACCGTGCTGCCGCTGCCGAGCACCAGGTTGAACGCGCCGTTTGGCAAGCCGGCGCGGCTGAGGATCTCGGCCAGCGCCCAGGCACAGCCGGGCACGATCTCCGCCGGCTTGAACACCACGGTGTTGCCGTAGGCCAGTGCCGGCGCGATCTTCCAGGCCGGGATCGCCAGCGGGAAATTCCACGGCGCGATGATGCCGACGGTGCCGACCGGCTCGCGGGTGATCTCGACGTTGACCCCGGGCCGGGTGGAGGCCAGCGTCTCGCCGGGAATGCGCAGCGCCTCGCCGGCGAAGAACTTGAAGATCTGCCCGGCGCGCGCCGCCTCGCCGATGCTCTCCGGCAAGGTCTTACCCTCTTCCGAGGCCAGCAGCGCGCCCAGTTCCTGCTTGCGCGCCAGGATCTCGCTGCCGACCGCGTCCAGCGCGTCGGCGCGCTGCTGCGGGGTGCTCGCGGCCCACGCCGACTGCGCCGCGTTGGCCGCGGCGATCGCCTCGCGCACCGCGGCCGCGTCGAGGCTGCCGGCTTCGCCGACCGGTGCCGACAGGTCGGACGGATTCTCGTCGGGGGCGAGGTCGTCGCCGGCCACCCAGCGACCGTCGATGTAGCTCTGGAAACGTCGGGTCATGCCTACCTCCGTGCGGTTCTACAGCGCGCGCACGCCGCCCAGGGCGAATCCGCTGTCGACGCGCTGCAAGGGATTGACCAGCGCCGCGCCGAACTCGGCCAGTTCGATCTCGAAGCGGTCGCCGGGCTGCGCCTGCACGCCGTCGGCGAAGCTCAGCGTGGCGGTGCCGAAGAAATGCAGGTGCACGTCGCCGGGCACGCGGTGCGCGACGTACTTGAAATGGTGGTACTCGAGATTGGCCAGCGAATGGCACATGTTGGCCTCGCCGGTGACGAAGGGCTTCTCCCAGATCACCGCATCGCCGCGGCGGATGCGGCTGTGCCCGCGCAGATCGCGCGGCAACGCGCCGCAGCGCAGCTCCGGACCGACCGCGCAGGCGCGCAGCTTGGAATGGGCCAGGTACAGGTAGTTCTGGCGCTCGGTGACGTGGTCGGAGAACTCGTTGCCCAACGCGAAGCCGAGCCGGTACGGCACGCCGTCGGCGCCGATCACGTACAGCCCGACCAGTTCCGGCTCCTCGCCGCCGTCCAGGGCGAAGTCCGGCGACGGCAGCGGCGCACCCGGCGCGACCAGGCTGCTGCCGTCGCCCTTGTAGAACCATTCCGGCTGCGCGCCGGGCTGACCGTCGCGCGGGATGCCGCCTTCCACGCCGAGCTGGAAGATCTTCATCGAATCGGTGAGCGTGCCCTGCGCCGCCTGCTGCTGCAGATTCTGGTGCATGGCATCGCGGGTAGCGGCGCTGCCCAGATGGGTCAGGCCGGTGCCGGTGACCCGGCAATGCGCCGGGTCCGGATGGGTCAACGGCGACAGCACCCGGCCGGCGGCCAGCAGCGCGGCGTAGTCGAGCACGCGCTCGCCGCGCAACTGCTGCGCCTGCGCCTCCAGGCTGGCGCCGGCGGCCAGCGCCGCGTTGGCCAACGCATAGGTCGACGCCACCTCGCGCAGCAGCCGCACCTGGCGGCCGTCGTCTTCCACCACGCCGACGCCGGGCGTGCCGGCGTCATCGAGCAACTGGATCAATCGCATGAATCTGTCGCCTGTCGGAATGCGGACGCGCAGCGGGCGACGCGGGACACGCGTGGCGCGATGCGCCCGACCTATTCTGGCCGGACGACCTATATGCAACAAATATCGGTTTTGGCTTAACGTATACGAACATTCATATCGCTCTGAGCGCCATGCCCGCTGCCCCGCCCTGGTTCGTCCGCGCCCGCCTGAAGACCCGGCAATTGATGCTGCTGCTGGCGATCGAGGAGGAAGGCAACATCCACCGCGCCGCCGAGACCTTGAACATGTCGCAGCCGGCCGCCTCCAAGCTGCTCAAGGACCTGGAGGACATGCTGGCGGTGCCGCTGTTCGAGCGCCTGCCGCGCGGCATGCGCGCCACCTGGTACGGCGAGGCGATGATCCGCCACGCCCGCATCGCCCTGGCCAGCCTCGGCGAGGCCGGCGCCGAGATCGAGGCGCTGAAGGCAGGCTATGCCGGCAGCGTCGGCGTCGGCGCGATCGCAGGCCCAGCGATGAGCCTGCTGCCGTCGGCGCTGGCACAGGTCGGCGCGCAGCATCCGCTGCTGCGGGTGAGCCTGCGCGTGGACGGCAGCGACGTGCTGCTGGAGCAACTGGCGCAGAACAAACTGGACATCGTGGTGGCGCGGCTGTTCGCACGGCACGACAAGCGCCACCTGCACTACCAGGCGCTGGCTGAGGAAAAGGTCTGCGCCATCGCCCGCCCCGGCCATCCGCTGCTGGCGGGGCCGGTGCCGACGCTGGCGGTGTTGGCCGAGACGCCGTGGATCGTGCCGCCGGACGGCAGCGTGTTGCGCCACCGCTTCGAACTGATGTTCCAGAACGCCGGGCTGGAAGCGCCCAAGCGGGTGATCGAGACTTCGGCGCTGGTGGTGCTGCCGCAGTTGCTGCGGCATGGCGACGCGCTGGCGGTGGTACCGGAGGACGTGGCCCGGCATTTCGCCGACCACGGCAGCGTGGCGATCGTGCCGGTGGCGCTGTCCTGCCGCATGGACGCCTTCGGCCTGATCACCCGTCGCGACTGGCTGCTGTCGCCGGGCGCGCGGATCGTGCTGCAGGCGCTGCAGGAGGCGGCGACCTCGGTCTACGGTATCGCCGCACCGTCGCTGTCGACGGACGACTGATTGCGTCTGCGGTAGGAGCGGCTTCAGCCGCGACGCGCAATGCGTGACGCACCTGCCGCTGCCAGGGCAGCCGATCGCGTCGGGACTGAAGTCCCTCCCACAACACCGCCGCCGTTCCCGGCGCGCGGCCTTTGTGGGAGCG
Organism: Xanthomonas sacchari; assembly: GCF_040529065.1. Taxonomy (NCBI): domain Bacteria; kingdom Pseudomonadati; phylum Pseudomonadota; class Gammaproteobacteria; order Lysobacterales; family Lysobacteraceae; genus Xanthomonas; species Xanthomonas sacchari. The sequence continues at coordinate 3,853,758 of NZ_CP132343.1, forward strand.
GCTTCAGCCGCGACGCGCGAAGCCCGAATCCCGCACCACTCAGGTCCAGCCGCCGTCCACCACGAACTCCTGCGCGGTGATCGCGCGCGCCTCGTCCGAGGCCAGGAACAGCGCCATGCGCGCGATGTCTTCCGGCATCACCTTGTCCGGCAGGCACTGGTTGCGCGCCAGTTCGCGCTCGCCGGCCTCGTCCAGCCACAGGGTGACCTGGCGTTCGGTCATCACCCAGCCCGGGGTCAGCACGTTGATGCGGATGCGCGCCGCGCCCAGGTCGCGGGCCAGGCCGCGGGTCAGGCCGTTCACCGAAGACTTGGCGGTGGCGTAAACCGGGTAGCCGCCGGTCTTGCTCTGCCAGCCGGTGGAGCCGAGGTTGACGATGGAACCGCCGCCCAGCCGCTGCATGCCCGGCACCACCGCCTGGATGGCGAAGAACGCCGCACGCTGGTTGATCGACACGCAGCGCTCCCAGTACTCCGGGGTCACCGCCTCCAGCGCGTGGCGGTCGTCGCTGCCGACGTTGTTGAGCAGCACGTGGAAGTCGCCCAGCTCGGCCGCCGCGTCGCCGATCGCCGCCTGCAGCGCGGCCACGTCGGTGACGTCGCAGCGACGCCACCACGGCGCGGTCAGGCCGGCCACGGCCAGGCGCTCGGCTAGGGTGGCGCTGGCCTCGGCCGCGACGTCGACGAAGGCCACCTGCGCGCCCTGCGCGGCGAAGGCTTCGACCAGCGCCGCACCGATGCCGGAGCCGCCGCCGGTGATGAAGACGCGGCGCCCGTGCAGGCTGCCGTAGGTTGCGTTGCCGAGGGAGGAAGGCGCTGCGCTTGCCGAGTTGTCCATGCCGTTTCGCTCTAGGTGGATAGGATTTCGATATATGAAAACAAATATCCATTCGGAGATATTTGCTATTTTTCACGTATCAATATGCCCGCTAGCATCCCCGGCGTAAAGCATCCGGGGGCGGCTTGCGCACAAGGCGGATCCCGGCGTCCTGGACTCGAGGAATCCGCCGACATGGGCTCACCCAGCAAACCGCCGCGCCGCAGCCAGGCGTGGTTCGGGCGCGAAGGCAAGCAGGGCTTCTACTACCGCAGCTGGCTCAAGAGCGCCGGCCATCCGCACGACATGTTCGATGGCCGTCCGGTGATCGGCATCTGCAACACCTGGTCGGAACTGACCCCGTGCAACGGCCACCTGCGCGAACTGGCCGAACACGTCAAACGCGGCGTCTACGAGGCCGGCGGGTTCCCGCTGGAGTTCCCGGTGATGTCGCTGGGCGAGACGCAGATGCGCCCCACCGCGATGCTGTTCCGCAACCTCGCCAGCATGGACGTGGAGGAATCGATCCGCGCCAATCCGCTGGATGGCGTGGTGCTGCTGATGGGCTGCGACAAGACCACCCCGTCCTTGCTGATGGGCGCGGCCAGCGTGGACCTGCCGACCATCGGCGTGTCCGGCGGGCCGTCGCTGTCGGGCAACTGGCGCGGCCAGCCGCTGGGCTCGGGCACCGGCGTGATCGAGATGTCGGAGATGGTGCGCGCGGGCACCCTGAGTCAGGACGATTTCGTCGAGGCCGAGGCCTGCATGCAGCGCTCCAAGGGCAGCTGCATGACCATGGGCACCGCCTCGACCATGGCCAGCATGGTCGAGGCGCTGGGCATGTCGCTGCCGGAGAACGCGGCGATCCCGGCGGTGGACGCGCGCCGCGCGCGGCTGGCGCGGCTCAGCGGCCGGCGCATCGTGCAGATGGTGGAAGAGGATCTGCGCATGTCGCAGATCCTCACCGCCGACGCCTTCGCCAACGCGATCAAGGTCAATGCGGCGATCGGCGGCTCCACCAACGCGGTGCTGCACCTGCTCGCCCTGGCCGGCCGCGTGGGCGTGCCGCTGCAACTGGACGACTGGGACCGGCTGGGCTCGCGGCTGCCGTGCCTGGTCAATCTCAAACCGTCCGGCCATTACCTGATGGAAGACTTCTACTATGCCGGCGGGCTGCCGGCGGTGATGCGCGAACTCGGCAGCGAACTGGCGCTGGACGCGCGCACCGTCAACGGCCGCACCCTGGGCGAGAACGTGGCGCAGGCGCCGTGCTGGAACCGCGAGGTGATCCACCCGCTGGACGCGCCGGTGCGCGCGGAGGCCGGCATCGCCGTGCTGCGCGGCAACCTGGCGCCGGACGGCGCGGTGATCAAGCCGTCGGCCGCCTCGCCGCACCTGCTGCGGCACCGCGGGCGCGCGGTGGTGTTCGAGAGCATCGAGGACTTCAAGGCGCGCATCGACGACGAGGCGCTGGACATCGACGCCGACTGCATCATGGTGCTCAAGCATTGCGGCCCGCGCGGCTACCCGGGCATGGCCGAGGTCGGCAACATGCCGCTGCCGCCGAAGCTGCTGCGCGCCGGCGTCACCGACATGGTGCGCATCTCCGACGCGCGCATGAGCGGCACCGCCTACGGCACGGTGGTGCTGCACGCCTCGCCGGAGGCCGCCGCCGGCGGCACCCTGGCGCTGGTGCGCGACGGCGACATCATCGAACTCGACGTCCCCGGCCGCGCGTTGCACCTGGAAGTCAGCGACGAGGAACTGCTGCGCCGGCGCAGCGAATGGACGCCGCCACCGGCCCCGACGCGCGGCTGGAGCAAGCTCTACGTGGAGCACGTGCAGCAGGCGCACCTGGGCGCGGACCTGGACTTCCTGGTCGGCGGCAGCGGCGACGCCGTGGCGCGCGATTCGCATTAGCGGACGCGGCCAGATGCATCCACCATGCTGTCGTAGGAGCGGCTTCAGCCGCGACAGACGCTACCGGTAGAGCCCATCGCGGCTGAAGCCGCTCCTACAGCGAGCCCGCCGTGCGCACTGTGGGAGGGACTTCAGTCCCGACGCATTGCGCCATCGGAAAGCGCACCACTTCGTGCGTCGCGGCTGTATGGCAGTCGATTCCACTAGGAAGTGGCGAATGCCGCCTTCTTCCACGCGCATCGCCCCCACGTCACCGAACCGTCATCTGCAGCTTCTAGCCTGCCCGGCACCCCAGGGACAAGGCAGGCGCGGTGGCGGCTCACCCCAAACGCACATGGGCGCGCATGTTCGCCGAACACGGCCCGGTGCTGCGCGGCTTCTTCGTGCGCCGCGGCGCACGCGAGGACGCCGAGGACATGGTGCAGGAGACCTATCTGCGGCTGCTGCGCGCGCATCGGCAGCAGGGCGAGGCCATCGCCAATCCCGAAGCCTATCTGTACACCGTCGCGCAGAACCTGGCGCGCGAACAGGCCGCGCGTCGCCGCCAGGCGCCGCTGCGCATCGACGAGATGGAGCAGTTCTCGCAATTGCTGGCGGCGGGAGACGACGTGGAAGACAGCGCACACCGGCGGCAGCGCCAGCAACAGTTGCAGGCCCTGCTCGCCGACCTGCCCGCGCGCACCCGCGCGGTGCTGGTGATGCAGTACCGCGACGGGATGAGCTACAAACAGATCGCCGAACGCATGGGCGTGTCGCCGCACATGGTCAAGAAACACGTGGTGCGCGGCCTGTCGGCGTGCCGACGCGCGCTGGCCGACAGCGGAGACCGCGGGTGAACGACAGCGCCTTCTCCTCGCGCAGCGCCATCGCCGATGCCGCGCACTGGCATGCGGTGCAGCGCATGCAGCCGCTGGATGCGAAACAGGAACAGCAGTTGCTGGACTGGCTGACCGCCTCGCCGCAGCATCTGCGCGAGTATCTGGCGATGCAGCGCGTGGCCGGCGACCTCGGCGAAGCGCTGCGCGGCATGGACCTGGACGTGGATGCCTTGCTGGCCAGCGACGCCGCCGCCGATGGTGCCGCGAGCGACAACGTGATCGCCCTGCCCGTGCCGCGGCGCGCGCCAGCGGCGGCACCGGCGCGCGCGCCGCGCGCCCACGCCGCCTCGCGCTGGCGCCTGGCCGCGGCCGCCGCGGTGTGCGCGATGGCGGTGCTGGTCGGCTGGGCCTGGCCGCGCACCCAGACCTACCGCACCGCGCTCGGCGAACAGCGCAGCGTGCAACTGGCCGACGGCAGCGTGGTACGGCTCAACGCGCAGACCCAGGTGCAGGCCACACTGACCCCGTGGAGGCGCACGCTGCAGTTGCTGCAGGGCCAGGCCAGCTTCGTGGTCGCCGCCGACCGCCGCCCGCTGCAGGTGCAGGCCGGCGGCCTGCGCGTGCAGGACATCGGCACCACCTTCGACATCGCCCTGCACCCCGACCAGGCACGTATCGAGGTATCGTCCGGGCGCGTGCAGGTGTGGCGCGAGGATCGGCCGCAGCAGCCGATGCTGGCCGATCTCGGTGCCGGCCAGAGCGCACGCATCGACATCGCCGACGGCCGGGTCGAACTGGGCAACGAGGATGTCGCCGCCATGCACGCGTGGTGGCAACACCGCATCGTGTTCCGCGACGAACCGCTGGCCAACGTCGCCGAGGATTTCAACCGGCTCAATCGCACCCGCCTGCTGATCGACGATGGCGATGCCGGGGCGATGCGGCTGACCGGCAACCTGCGTGGCGACGACGTCGCCGCACTGCGTGCGTTCCTCGACGCGCAGCCGACATTGCAGGTATACGCAAGCGCCGACGGCATCCACGTGCGCAGCCGCGCGCCCACCCAGACGCACCTGCAGTAGCGCGACAAGCGCGTCGCGCGCGATGCACATCGCACGCATCGTCCAGACCTGGGTCGGTACGCCGTCGCGTGCCATCAACGCGTCACACGCATCGTGCACGCGTATCCGTGCGCGCACGCGACGCCAGCACGCCCTGCACGTGTCACAGAAAATTCATCGAAAAACGGTGCCCGATCTTCGCCGTCGCGCCTCGTAGTCCGGGGACAGCGCAGGCAAACGCCCGAGGGAGATGCCGCGCGCACCACCACCCCCGCTTCCACAGGACCCGACGATGCGCCGCACCCTGTTCCTTTCCATCGCCCTCGCCCTGCACGCCGGCACCGCCGGCGCGCAGACCGCGCCCGTCGCGGTCGATGCGATTCCCGCGCAGCCGCTGGCGCGCGCGCTCAACGCGCTATCGCGGCAGACCGGCCTGCAGTTCGTCTACGCCGCCGGCAGCACCGGCAATCCGCAGACGCATGGCAGCCGCGCCGGCGCGGCGCCGGAACAGGCGCTGCAGCAACTGCTCGACGGCACCGGGCTGCGCTATCGCTTCCTGACCCCGACCACGGTGACCATCGAGGCCGCGAGCGCGCCGGCCGAGACCGCCAGCACCGCGCCGGCCGCGATGACCGCCGCACCGACGCAGGCACCGACACCGACCGCAGATGCGCCGGTCAAGCAACTGGACGGCATCCAGGTGCTCGGCAGCTACGCCGGCAGCCTCAGCGCCGCGCTGCGCGAGAAGCGCTACGCCGACAGCGTGGTCGACGTGATCGCCGCCGAGGACATCGGCAAGCTGCCGGCGCAGAACGTGGCCGAAGCGCTGCAGCGCGTGCCCGGCGTGTCGATCGTGCGCGACCGCGGCGAAGGCGTGTACGTGCGCGTGCGCGGCCTCGGGCCCAACTTCCAGGTGACCACGCTCAACGGCCAGACCATGGCGGTCAACGAGAACGTGCGCACCTCCGGCCAGACCGGCCGCCAGTTCCGCTACGACACCCTGCCGGCGGAACTGGTCGCCGGCCTGGACGTGATCAAGAGCCCCACCGCCGACCTGGACGAAGGCGCGATCGGCGGCATCGTCAACGTGCGCACCTTTCGCCCGCTGGAACTGGGCAAACCCCTGACCAACGTGTCGCTGGAGTCGAGCCAGGCGCAGCGCACCCACGCCAACGATCCGCGCGTGTCCGGCCTGTTCAACTGGGTCAACGCCGAGGGCACCTTCGGCGTGTTGCTGTCCGGCGCCTATGCGCAGCGCAGCCTGCGCCAGGACCGGGTCAACGAAGTGAGCTGGGACTACTACCGCGACGGCGTACCGGGCGTGCCCGGCGCCCACTACGTGCCCACCGGCCTGCGCCCGACGCTGGAACTGGAACAGCGCGAGCGCACCGGCATCGCCGCCTCCCTGCAATGGAAGCCGAGCGCGGCCTGGGAAACCAACCTGGACCTGCTGTACGCCAAGCAGACCGTGCACTACGACGAGTACAGCCTGGGCGTGGGCTTCGACAGCCTGGCCAAGCTCAGCAACCTGCGCGTGGCGCACGACGGCGTCGCCGGCTTCGACTACCGCAACGGCCAGGTGCAGATCTCGCGCGAGACCTCCGGCATCACCGACGACAACCGCAGCGCGCGCCTGTCCAGCACCTGGAGCGGCGATGCGTGGACGCTCGGCGCGGTGGCGTTCCACTCGCAGGCGCACAGCTACGATTCCGATCCGATCCGGCGCACGCGCCTGCGCAGCGGCACCAATCTGTCGATGCGCGTGGACATGCCGCAGGCCGATGGCGACGACGTGCCCGACTGGCGCTTCACCAACGGCTTCGATCCGACCAACCCCGCCAGCGTGGCCGGCCGGCGCCTGGAGTGGCGCGAGATCGACGCGCGCGACAAGGAGGACGCGCTGCAGTTCGACGCCAAGCGCGCGCTCGGCGACGGCTTCTTCCGCGACCTCAAGGTCGGCGCCAAGTACCGGCAGCGCTCGCGCACCTACGATCGCGCCGACCTGCTGCTGACCAGCATCGCCGGCGTGCGCTTCCCGGCCGGCAACTTCACCGCGCTGCCGGTGGACGACATGCTCGCCGACGCTAACGGCAACCTGCCGCGGCGGTGGCTGGCGCCGATCGAATCGACCTTCTTCGGCACCTGGCCGACCGCCGCGGACCTGGTCAACACGCCCAACAGCGCCGACCTGCAGAACTCCTACGAGGTCAAGGAGAAGATCGGCTCGGCCTATGCGATGGCCGACTTCGGCAGCGAACTGGCCGGCCGCGAGCTGCGCGGCAACCTCGGCGTGCGCCTGGTGCGCACCGAGCAGACCACCGACGGCCATGCCGACGTCAACGGCAGCGCGCAACCGGTGCACTTCGCCCGCAGCTACAGCAACGCGCTGCCCTCGTTCAACGCCGCCTGGGACGTGCGCGACGACATCGTGCTGCGCAGCTCCGCGGCCAAGGTCATCACCCGCCCCGACCTCACCGACCTGTCGTCCAAGCTCACCTTCAATTCCAGCGGCGAGATCCTCACCGCCAGCGGCGGCAATCCGTCGCTGCGTCCGTTCGAGGCCTGGCAGTACGACCTGACCTTCGAGTGGTACATCGACGGCACCTCGGCACTGACCGGCGGCGTGTTCTACAAGGACATCTCCAGCTTCATCCAGACCCAGATGTCGAACCTGCAGTACCAGGGCCAGACCTACCTGCTCTCGTCCAAGACCAACGGCAGCCAGGCCAGTGTCAAGGGCGTGGAAGTGGCCTACCAGCAGGTGTTCGCCGGCCTGCCGGCGCCGCTGGACGGGCTCGGCATGCAGCTCAACTACACCTGGACCGACAGCGAGGCCACCTACCGCGACGGCAGCCGCATCTTCACCGACAGCCTCGAAGGCGTGGCCAAGAACACCTACAACGCGGTGCTGTTCTACGAGAAGGGGCCGCTGATGGCGCGGGTGAGCTACAGCTGGAGCGACGACATCGTCAACGCGGTGGGCACCGCCAACGTCGCCACGCTCAACAGCGACCAGTTCGGCAGCCTCGACGCGAACGTGGCCTGGAAGGTCAACGACACCCTGTCGGTGTTCGTCAACGCGATCAACCTCACCGGTGCCGTGCAGCGCCAGTACGTCGGCGACCGCCTGTTCGGCGGCTACACCGACTACGGCCGCACCTGGTCGGTGGGCCTGCGCGCACGATTCTGATCCGCCGCGCCGCGGCCCACGTGCCGCAGCCCGCCACCGCACCGTGCGCCGCACACCGCCGCGCGGCGCACCGCCTCTGCCTGGAGCTTGCCGATGCCATCGCTGCCGCGCCTCGCCACCCTCGTCCTGTTCGCCCTGATGCCGCTGGGCTGTGCCGCGGCACGCGCACAAGCGACCGCGACGGAGACGCTGGAAAAAGTCGTCATCCTCAAACGCCACGGCGTGCGTGCAGCGATGTCCAGCGCGGAGCAACTGGAGCGCTATTCGGCACGCCCGTGGCCGCGCTTCGCGGTGCCGGCCGGCTATCTCACCGCGAACGGCGCGGCGCTGGAACGGCTGTTCGGCGCCTACTATCGCGCCCGCTATGCGCCGCTGGGGCTGTTCGCCGGCGACGGTTGCGCGGCCGCGTACTACTGGGCCAACCGCACCCAGCGCACCCTCGCCTCGGCACAGGCGCTGGCCAGCACGCTGACCCCGGGCTGCGCCAACCCGGTGCACAGCGTCGCCGACGGTGCCTCCGACCCGCTGTTCGACGGCGCGCCCGCGTTGCGCGATCCCGCCGCCGTGGCGCGGATGCGTGCGGCCATCGCCGGCCGCATCGGCGGCGACGCGCGGGCCTGGAATGCGGCCCAGGCCGACGCCATCGACAGCCTGCAGCAACTGCTGCTGCAGTGCGCGCAACGGCCCTGCCCGGCCGACGCCGGCAGCGGCAGCGGCAGCGGCAAGCTGCGCCTGGATGCGGTGCCGGCGCGGCTGGGCGACGCCGAGGATGCGATCCCCGGCATCGAAGGCCCGGCCGCGGCCGCCTCCGGCCTCAGCGAAAGCCTGCTGATGGCCTGGGCCGACGGCCAGGACTTCGCCGCGCTCGGCTGGCGCGGCGTCGACGAGGCCAGCCTGCTGCGCGCCTTCGCCCCGCACCAGGCCGAATTCGCGCTGCGCCTGCGCGCGCCGGCGGTGGCGCGCATGGCCGCCTCGCCGCTGGCGGCGCGGCTGCTGGCGACGCTGCTGGACGGCAGCGGCCAGGCCACGCGCGCCGAACCCATCGGCGGCGCGGCGCGGCTGGTGGTGCTGTCCGGCCACGACGGCACCCTGACCCTGCTGGCCGGCATGCTCGATCTGCACTGGCAACTGCAAGGCTACCAGCCCGACCAGACCGTGCCCGGCGGCGCACTGGTGTTCGAGCGCTGGCGCCGCGCCGACGGCGAACGCGTGATCCGCCTGCGCTACACCGCGCAGAGCCTGGCGCAGCTACGCGAACGCCGCGCGCTGACGGTGCAGGCGCCGCCGCTGGAGTCGCCCGTGTTCATTCCGCAGTGCAGCCGCGCCGATGCCGCCTACGACTGCCCGCTGCCGGCCTTCGCCGCCGCGGTCGAGGCCGCGCTCGATCCGCAGTTCCTGACCCCATGACGCCACGTGCGCCGGCCCCGGCCGGTCGCGCGGCGGCATCGGTGCCTTCCGGCACCGCCCCCTGGCGCTCGCGCCACCCGCTGTTCCTCCCAACCCGCAAGAGGCGATTCATGATCCAGCATCTACGCACCCTCGTGAGCTACGGTATCGGATTGAGCCTGGCCTGCGCCGGCGTGGTCCACGCGCAATCGGACGTCGGCGTGCTCGACGTACTCACCTACAACGTCGCCGGCCTGCCGCAGGGCATTTCCAGCAGCAACCCGGCCGCCAACACCGCCCAGATCGCACCGAAGCTGGCGCCGTACGGCCTGATCAACGTGCAGGAAGATTTCAACTACCACGCCACGCTGTACGCGGGCGACCAGCACCCCTACCGCACGCCCACCAGCGGCGGCGCGGCGATCGGCGACGGCCTCAACACGCTGAGCAACTATCGCTTCGACGACTTCACCCGCATCAAGTGGGACAAGTGCAACGGCACCGACTGCCTCACCCCCAAGGGCTTCAGCTACATGCGCGTGCGCCTGGACGACGGCGTGCTGCTCGACGTGTACAACGCCCATCCCAACGCCGGCACCGAGAGCGCGGACCTGGCCGCGCGGCGCGCCAACATCAGCCAGCTCTCGCAGTTCATCCAGACCTGGTCGGCCGGCAACGCGGTGCTTGTGATGATGGACTCCAACACCCGCTACACCCGCGCCGACGACAACATCCGCACGCTGATCGCCGGCAACGGCCTGACCGATGCCTGGGTGGAACTGGTCAAGGGCAGCGCCCCGGCCGCCGGCGCCGCGCCGCTGCTGTGCGGCACCCCGCCGACCAACGACTGCGAGGTGGTGGACAAGATCCTGTACCGCGACGCGCCGCAACTGACCCTGGTCGCCAACCGCTACAAGCTCGACGACGGCAACTTCTACGACAGCGCCGGCAAGCCGCTGTCCGACCACTACCCGCTGGCCGCGCAGTTCGGTTGGGCGGTCGGGACCACCGTGCGCACCAGCGACCAGTTCGGCGGCCCGCACGGCACCCCGTTCAACGACATCTCCAAGGGCGCCGAGCAGCGCACGATCGCCAGCGTGACCCTGCGTGGCGCCGAGCGCCTGGACGGCATCGCGCTGGGCCTGGACAACGGCAGCACCCTGGCCCACGGCGGCAGTGGCGGCGATCCGGTCACGCTGCGCCTGGCGGCCAACGAGCGACTGACCTCGGCCACGCTGAGCGTGGGCCAGTACAACGGCCACACCCGGCTGTTCTCGCTGAGCCTGCGCACCAACCAGGGCCGCAGCCTCAGCGCCGGCACGCCGACCGCCGAGACCTACACGCTCACCGCACCCAGCGGCTGGCACATCGCCGGCTTCACCGGCCGCGACGGCGACGAGATCGACAAGCTCGGCGTGGTCTACCGCAAGGATTGAGCGGCGCGCACAGCCGTCGCACCAAAATCGGGATCGACACGGCGGCGGCGTCTGCAACGCCGCCGCCGTCCCGGCGTCGCAGGCCGGTAAGTGCCAGGCGCTCACTGGCATGACGCAGCCCTCCGTACCGCTACCACGGTAGCGGCCCAATCCAGCGGCTGCATCGGGCCACCACGCTACGCGACCTGTGCGATGCCCGGCCATGCTGCGATTTTCTCGAGCGCGCAACGCGCGATGCTGCACCGCAGCGCTCGCAGCACAACCGAGCTTCCGTCGCTTTCACGCACTCCGTTGCGGATCGCGCTAGCCTCGGCGGCAGGATCGGGCGTATGCAACGTGGTCCTGCATGTCCCGCATTGCGCAAGGCAATGCCGATCCACCGATCCGCCAGGGACACGCGACGCTGGACTACAGCCACCCAATGGACGGAGATCTCTATGCGTTATCTCGCTCTTGCACTGCTTGCCTTGTTCGCCCTTGGCCATGCCGGCAAGGCACGCGCCGATGCGTGCGGCGGCACCCTGATCGACTACAAGCCGGTGCGCGTCGGCGGCGAAAAGGTCGGCGAACTGCAGATGTACTACAACAGCGCCAACGGCAAGAACTGCGCGGTGTTTTCCCACGCAGGCCCGACCTGGGGCAAACCGCTGACCACCAGTGTGGAGGTGTATGTCTGCAAGCCGAACAAGGACACCTGCGGCGTGTGGCAATGGGATCCGTGGTGGGATCGCGACGACGGCACCTATGCCTATGAGGCAGGCCCCGTGCGCATCGACGGAGAGAACAAATGCGTGCGATCGATGGGCTATGTCGACTACAAGGGCGATATCAGAGTTGCATTGTCCGACGTGCACTGCCGATGAAGCGTGCCTGACAAGGCGGTGGAGCGCTGCAGGAGCGGCGTCAGCCGTGACACGACTGTGCCGGTCGCGGATGATCCGCTCCTGCAGGGACCACGAAATACGCGCCGCCCTGCAGGAGGACGGCCCGCGCGGTCACTTGCACGCCGCACTCACTCGCTCGCCGCCTCCAATGCCTGCGACAAACGCTCCACCGCGATCACTTCCATACCCTTGACCGTGCCGGTCTTGGGCGCATTGGCCTTGGGCACGATGGCGCGCTTGAAGCCGTGCGTGGCCGCCTCGCGCAGCCGGTCCTCGCCGTTGGGCACGGGACGGATCTCGCCGGACAGGCCGACCTCGCCGAAGGCGATGGTCTTCTCCGCCAGCGGCCGGTCGCGCAGCGAGGACAGCACCGCCAACAGCACCGGCAGGTCGGCCGCGGTCTCCTGCACGCGGATGCCGCCGACCACGTTGACGAACACGTCCTGGTCGCCGACCACGATGCCGCCATGGCGGTGCAGCACCGCCAGCAGCATCGCCAGCCGGTTCTGCTCCAGGCCCACCGCCACGCGCCGCGGATTGGACAGCGGCGAGGCATCGACCAGCGCCTGCACTTCCACCATCAGCGGCCGCGTGCCTTCGCGGGTGACCATCACGCAACTGCCGGGCTGGTGCGCGCTGCCGCCGGACAGGAAGATCGCAGACGGGTTGGAGACTTCCTTCAGCCCCTTCTCGCCCATCGCGAACACGCCCAGCTCGTTGACCGCGCCGAAGCGGTTCTTGAAGGCGCGCAGCAGGCGGAAGCGGCTGCCGCTCTCGCCCTCGAAGTACAGCACCGCATCGACCATGTGCTCGAGCACGCGCGGGCCGGCGATGCCGCCCTCCTTGGTGACGTGGCCGACCAGGAACACCGCGGTACCGGTCTCCTTGGCGTAGCGCACCAGCCGCGCCGCGCTCTCGCGCACCTGGCTGACCGAGCCGGGCGCGGCGGTCAACGCCTCGGTCCACAGGGTCTGTACCGAGTCGGCGACGATCAGCTTGGGTCGCGCCGCGCTGGCATGCTGCAGGATGTGCTCGATGCCGGTTTCGGCCAGCGCGTTGAGGCCGTCCAGCGGCAGGTCCAGGCGCACCGCGCGCCCGGCGACCTGGCCCAGCGATTCCTCGCCGGTCACGTACAGCACCGGCAGCGTGCCGGCCATCTTCGCCAGCGCCTGCAGCAGCAGGGTCGACTTGCCGATGCCGGGGTCGCCGCCGATCAGCACCACTGCGCCTTCCACCAGGCCGCCGCCCAGCACCCGGTCGAACTCGCCGATGCCGGTGGACACGCGCGCCTGGTCGCGATGCTCCACGTCCTTGAGCGCGGTGATCTTGGGCGTCTCGGCCTTGCCGGCCCAGCCGCTGCGCCGCGCCGCGGCCGGCGCCTTGGCCGTGGCCGCGCTCTCCAGCACGATCTCGCTCAACGTGTTCCAGGCACCGCATTCGGTGCACTGGCCCTGCCACTTGTTGTATTCGGCGCCGCACTCGCCGCAGACATAGGCCGTTTTCGCTTTCGCCATCTGCTTCTGGTCCGCTCAGACAATGCATCAGCATAGTGGCTGGCGGTCTCAGCGTCCGCGACGGAGGTGCGCCGCGCTCGTGCAGCGGCATCGGCGGGCAGGCAAACCAGGCATTTCCGTAGGAGCGGCTTCAGCCGCGACCTGGCGTTACCGGTCATGCCCGATCGCGGCTGAAGCCGCTCCTACACGATGCGCCCAGTCGATGCCTTGTGGGAGGGACTTCAGTCCCGACTGCACGCTGCCCGGGAGGCGTTGCCTTTCCCGCTCGTCGCGCCTGAAGTTGCTCCCACACGACGCTCCGCTGGCTGCAGGAATGGCGCCGCTGCGGCCTTGGGCGATCCGCAGCGGCCGGAAGATCCACTCAAGACGCCATGACGCACCCTGCCTACCACCCGGCGCGCCATGGCGCCGGGTCGTCGGCCGCATCCGCCAACATCAACGCGCCTTGTACAGCTCGCTCAGGCGATCCGGCGTGCCGGCGATGCGCTCTAGGTGCGGATACTGCAGACCGCCGTGGTAGGCGATGCGCAAGGTGTCGTAGCGGTCGCCGCGCTTGACCAGCAGTTCGATCGGCGTGCTGCCGCCCTTGGCCGCGGTGATCGCGTCCTTGAGCGCCTCGGCGCTGTACTCCTGGCCACCGACCGCGACCACGCGGTTGCCGGCGATGAGGCCGGCGTTGAACGCCGGGCTGTCCCACAGCACGGCCTGCACCTGGCCCTGCTGGTCCAGGCTCAGACCCAGCGAATAGCTCAGGTCCAGGCTCTTGTTGCGCGCCTCGCTGGTCTTGTTGGCCGCGTTCGGCTGATCGGTATAGACCAGCTTCCAGCCGCTGGCCTCGATGCCGCCGACCAGCGAATCGTGCGCATCGAGACGGCTGCGCAGCAGGGTCGCCCAGTCGTACTTGGCGATGCCGTCGAGCGTGGCGACGATGTCGTCGAAGGTATAGGGATTCACGTCCCAGGCGCCGTCGTGCATGCCGAAGAACGCCTTGGCGAAATCGTCCAGCGAGCGCTTGCCGCCGCTGAGCTCACGCAGCTTGGCGTTGACCTCCAGCCAGACCATCTGCCCCCCGGAATAGTAGTCCTCGCTCAACTGGTAGCTGCGGTAGGCGCGTGGCCGGCGCATCGACATGGTCGGATCATTGGTGGTGTCCTGCAGCGCGCGCCAGGCCAGGCCGGGCCGGCCGCGCTGGTAGGTCGCGGCGACGTTGGCCAGCATGTCGCGCGCCTGGTCCTGGGTCCACAGCCCTGCGCGCGCGGCGACCACCTCGCCCCAGAACTGGGTCTGGCCCTCGTACAGCCACAGTAGGCTGTCGCCCATCGGCACGTTGAAGTTGGGCGTGGCCAGGTCGGCGCCGCGGCGGTACTTGCCGTTCCAGGAGTGGTTGAACTCGTGCGCGAGCAGGTCGCGCATCTCCCAGCTCTTGTCCCACTCGGTGAAGTAGTCGAGCGGGCCGCTGTTCTCGCTGGAGCGATGGTGCTCCAGACCGATGCCGCCGAGCTTGTCGGTCAACGCCAGCAGGAACTCGTAGTGGTCGAAGTGCCGCGCGCCGTACAGCTTGTCCATCTGCTGCACCAGGGCCACGTGCGCCTTGACCTGCTCGGGCTTGGCCTCCAGCGACTTGGGCTTGTCGGCGAACACGTTCAGCGCCACCGGCGCCTTGGCCTTGTCGTCCAGCACGATGCGCTTGTAGTACTTGCCGGCGAACATCGGCGAGTCGACCAGGTCGTCGAAATCGATCGGCTTGAAGGTCACCGTGTCGCCGCTGCGCGTGGCGGTCTCCAGCGCGGTGGCATAGCTCCAGCCCGCCGGCAGGGTCACGCTGGCCTGCGCCTTGATGTTGCGCGCGTACACCCCGGCCGGATACAGCGCGGTGGTGTTCCACTGCAGGTTGAGCATCTCCGGGGTCATCATCACCCGGCCCTGGCCGTCGCCCTGCGAAGACAGGAACTGGTACTCGGCGACGATCTCGCTGACGCCGGCGGGCACGTCGACCTTGAACGCATAGACGTCGTACTGGTCGCGCGTCCACGGCAGCACCTTGCCGTTGGCCTTGATCACCAGCCCGGCGAGCTTGTCGATCGGGCCGGTCGGCGAATGGTTGCCGGGGATCCACTGCGGGTACAGCAGGGTCATCGGCCCCGGCGTGGCCGGGATGGTGCTGCGCACGCGGAAGATGCGATGGGCCAGATCGGTGGCATCGACATCGATCTTCAGCGTGCCGGCGAACGGCACGTCGCGCGGCGGGGCGGTCTGCGCCGAGGCCTGGAACGCGACAGTGGCGGCCAGCAGCAACGGCGCCATCCAGGCGGTGGACTTCTTCATGGGGTCTCCAAGGGGCGAACGACAGCGGACAGGCAAACCTCCATGCTATGCCTGCGCCGCCGCCGCGTGCCATGCCATAGGTCATGCCCCGGCGATCGCGCGGCCAACCCGGCGCCGCGCTCGACGAGAGGCGAATCCGAAGACGCGGCAGATCGCGCTTCAGTACCTTCGCACGGGAAAACGCCCGGAGAATCCATCGAACACGGCACGCTCCACGTCGAGACGCTGCCGAAACTCCGCCGTATCGGTCATTCCGAAGCCAAGTTCGTCGGCCTGTCCCGCCGCGAAGCCGGCGAAGATGGCGTCGCAGAAGTCGTCCGGGTCCACGCCATGGGCCATGCCCGGGCCCGCCAGCGCCGTGCGGACCGCGGGCGGAATGATCTCGACGACCCTGACCTGCGTCGCGGCAAGCGCGAAGCGAAGATTGCACGTATAGCTGTGGAGCGCCGCCTTGCAGGCGCTGTAGACCGGGGCGAACGGCTGCGGAACGAAGGCGCCGCCGGAGGAGACATTGGCGATGAGCGCAGGCTCTCCATGTTGCAGCAACAGCGGGACCAGCAAATGGTTCAGATGCACGACGGCAGCGAACAGGATGTCGATCTCGCGCTGGCGCTCGGCCCAGGGCGCCTGGTCGTCGGCGAGCGCGACACGCCGCTGGATGCCGGCGTTGTTGACGACCACGCGCAGCCCGGGATGCCGCGCTTGCAGGTACTGCGCCAGTCGCTCGCGCTCTTCGGCGACCCCGATGTCGTTGACCAGGGTCTGCAGGCCGGGCGCGGCCGCAGCCGCGCGGTCGAGCTTGCCTGCATCGCGGCCGGTGACCAGCACGTTTGCGCCCGCGGCCAGGAAGCGCCGCGCGAGGCCGAACCCGATGCCGTCGCTGCCGCCGGTCACCACCACATCCACACCTGCGAACGTCGTTGCGGACATCGCCATCGCCTCCGGGAACTGCGCGTCCGCTCGGCTGGCATCGCACGCCTGCCAGCGGCCACGCATTGGTTGTCACGTCAACCCAGAGATACGCCGTCCGGGTTGCCATGTCAACCGGCGCCGCCTATGGTGATCGCATGAAGCACGCACGACTCTCCGCAGGCGAACTGGCGATCTGGCACGCCTTCAAGCAGATGGGCCAGGCGGTGATGGCGGCCGTCGAAAAGGACCTGGCCGACCATGCCGGCCTGAGCGGCAGCGACTTCGGCGTGCTGTCGAGGCTGGTGGACCTGGGCAAGGGCGAGCTGCGCCAGCAGGCGCTCGCCGATTCCATGGGATGGCACAAGAGCCGGCTGTCGCATCAGCTCACGCGCATGCAGACGCGCGGCCTGGTCCGCCGCAGCGACGCCGAGCCGCGCGTGGTGACGGTGGTCATCACCCCCCTGGGCCGGGAGAAGATCGCGGCGGCGCAGCCGATCCACGCCGCCGCGGTCAGAACCTGGCTGCTCGATCGCCTCAGCGCGGAAGACGCGCAGGTCCTGCTGAAACTCTCCGCGACGCTCGGCTCGGACCGCAGCTGACAGCGGCGCGCCGCACGTCGTCGTGGCCGGCCCCCGGCGCCGATGCGCGCGGGTCGCCTCGGCACGCCGATCGCTAAAAACCCGCGACGCCGACGTCGCGCCTATCGGCCATCTGCACCTTGCAGGGCGGCCGCACCGGACCGTAGAACGCAAAAGGCCGCCCGGAGGCGGCCTTCGCGAACCTGCGGCGGTGCCGCCCTCAATGCATCATGTTGACGTTGAGGTTGTGCATCACCCACAGCGAGCCGACTACCACGATGCCGATGATCAGCAGCGAGAACAGGCCCACGTGCACGTTGGAGCGCTGTTCGGCCGAACGGTCCATGTGCAGGAAGTAGATCAGGTGCACCAGCATCTGCACCGCGGCCAGCACCGCGATGACGATGACGGTGACGCCGCGCGGGAACGCCCCGCTCATCACCATGCCGAACGGGATCACGGTCAGGATCACCGCCAGCACGAAGCCGACCAAGTAGGACTTCAGGCCGCCGCCGTGGCCGTGCTCGGCGTGCGTGTCGGAGGAATGATGGTTGGCCATTACAGCGCTCCCAGCAGGTAGACGATAGTGAACACGCCGATCCAGATCACGTCCAGGAAGTGCCAGAACAGGCTCAGGCACGCCAGGCGGGTCATGTTGCGCGGGGTCAGGCCGTTCTTGGCGATCTGGATCACCAGCACGGTCATCCACAGCAGGCCCGAGGCCACGTGCAGACCGTGGGTGCCGACCAGGGTGAAGAAGGCCGACAGGAACGCGCTGCGGCCGGGGCCGGCGCCTTCTTCGATCAGGTGGTGGAACTCGTACAGTTCCATGCCCAGGAAGCCCAGGCCCAGCGCCGCGGTGACCGCCAGCCAGCCGTACAGGCCGCCCATGCTGCGCTTGTTCGCCGAGATCATCGCCAGGCCGAAGCCCAGGCTGCTGAACAGCAGCAGGAAGGTTTCCACCAGCACGAACTTCAGGTCGAACAGTTCCTTGGCGGTCGGGCCGTCCACCGTCGCACCGGCCAGCACCGCATAGGTGGCGAACAGGCCGGCGAAGATGAGGCAGTCGCTCATCAGGTAGACCCAGAACCCGAAGACGGTGTTGCCGCCCGCGTCGTGATGTTCGTGGTCGTGGTCGTGGCCGCCCGCGTGGGCGGCGTGGGGATCGAGCGTCGTGGAAGCCATGGTTCAGACCGCCTTTGCGGCGTTGGCCGCGTGTTGCTGTTCCAGCAGGGCGAAGCGCGCGTTCTCGATGCGCTCCACTTCCTCCGCCGGGACCCAGTAATCGATGTCGTCATCGAAGGTGCGCGCGATGAAGCTGCCGATCATGCCGACCAGGCCGATCGCCGCCATCCACCAGATGTGCCAGGTCAGACCGAAGCCCATGACGACGCTGAAGGCACCGATCCACAGACCCGCCGCCGTGTTGCGCGGCATGTGGATCGGCTCGTACTTGGCCGGACGCGGCCAGCCCTTGCCCTTGAGCTTGTCTTCCCAGAACTGGTCGCGGTCGTCGATGTGCGGCAGCACCGCGAAGTTATAGAACGGCGGCGGCGAGGAAGTCGCCCACTCCAGGGTCCGGCCGTCCCACGGGTCGCCGGTCAGGTCCAGGTTGTCCTTGCGCTTCCAGATGCTGTAGCCGATCTGCACCAGGTTCAGGAAGATGCCGGTGCCGATGATCGCCGCACCCGCCGCGGCCACCATCAGCCACGGCGCCCACTCCGGATGGTTGTAGCTGTTCATGCGCCGGGTCATGCCCATGAAGCCGAGCACGTACAGCGGCATGAAGGCGATGAAGAAGCCGATGATCCAGCACCAGAACGAGGCCTTGCCCAGCTTCTCGTTGAGCTTGAAGCCGAACGCCTTCGGGAACCAGTAGGTCAGGCCCGCCAGGTAGCCGAACACCACGCCGCCGATGATCACGTTATGGAAGTGCGCGATCAGGAACAGGCTGTTGTGCAGCACGAAGTCCACCGCCGGGATCGCCAGCATCACGCCGGTCATGCCGCCGATGACGAAGGTGATGATGAAGCCGATGGTCCACAGCACCGGTGCGGTCATGTGCACGCGGCCGCGGAACATGGTGAACAGCCAGTTGAAGATCTTCACGCCGGTGGGGATCGAGATGATCATCGTCGTGATGCCGAAGAAGGCATTGACGTTGGCGCCCGAGCCCATGGTGAAGAAGTGGTGCAGCCACACGATGAACGACAGCACGCCGATGCACGAGGTCGCGTACACCATCGAGGTGTAGCCGAACAGGCGCTTGCGGCTGAAGGTGGCGATCAGCTCGGAGAAGATGCCGAACGCCGGCAGGATCAGGATGTAGACCTCCGGGTGGCCCCAGATCCAGATCAGGTTGACGTACATCATGGCGTTGCCGCCACCGTCGTTGGTGAAGAAGTGCGTGCCCAGGTAGCGGTCCGCACCCAGCAGCGCCAGCGCCACGGTCAGGATCGGGAACGCGGCGATGATCAGGATGTTGGTGATCAGCGCGGTCCAGGTGAAGATCGGCATGCGCATCAGGGTCATGCCCGGCGCGCGCATGCGCATGATCGTCACGAAGAAGTTGATGCCTGTGAGCAATGTGCCCAGGCCCGATATCTGCAACGCCCAGATGTAGTAGTCGACACCGACGCCTGGACTGTATTCCAGCCCGGACAGCGGCGGGTACGCCAGCCAGCCGGTCTGCGCGAACTCGCCCACGCCCAGGGAGATGTTGACCAGCGCCGCGCCGGCCACGAACAGCCAGAAGCTCAGCGAGTTCAGGAACGGGAACGCCACGTCGCGCGCGCCGATCTGCAGCGGCACGATCAGGTTCAGCAGGCCCGTCATGAACGGCATGGCCATGAAGAAGATCATGATCACGCCGTGCGCGGTGAAGATCTGATCGTAGTGGTGCGGCGGGAAGATGCCTTCGTTGCCGCCGTGCGCGATCGCCTGCTGGGTGCGCATCATCGCCGCGTCGGCAAAGCCGCGCAGCAGCATGACCAGCGCCACCACGATGTACATGACACCGATGCGCTTGTGGTCGACCGAGGTGAACCACTCCTTCCAGAGGTAGCCCCACAGCTTGTACTTGGTGACCGCGGCCACCACCAGCAGGCCGAGCAGGCCGGCGCCGCCGAGGGCCGCCATGATGATCGGCTCGTGGTACGGAACCGCCTCGAGCGTGAGTTTGCCTAGCATCACTTGTCTCCAGAAGTGCACATGGCGACCGGCTCAGCAGCCGATGCCGGATGAGCGTCGTGGCCTTCCATCTTGTGGCCCTTGCCCATCATGTATTTGTCGATCAACGACTTGAACAGGCCGTCCTGCACCGAGGCGTAGTACGTCACCGGGTAGGCGGCCTTGTCGTTGCGGTTGGCCGCCAGCACCTGGAACTCGGCCTGGTCCAGGGTCTTCTGCGACGCCTTGACCTTGGCCACCCACGCGTCGAAGCCGGCGCGGTCGGTGGCATGCGCGGCGAAGCCCATCTTCGAGAAGCCGTGGCCGCTGTAGTTGGCCGACAGGCCGAACATCTCGCCCGGCTCGTTGGCGATCAGGTGCAGCTTGGTCTCCATGCCGGCCATCGCGTAGATCTGCGTGCCCAGGTGCGGGATGAAGAACGAGTTCATCACCGTGTCGGAGGTGATCTTGAAGTTCAGCGGCGTGTCGACCGGGAACGCGATCTCGTTGACCGTGGCAATGCCCTGCTCCGGATAGATGAACATCCACTTCCAGTCCAGCGCCACCGCCTCGATGGTGATCGGCTTGACCTTGGAGTCCAGCGGCTTGTACGGATCCAGCGCATGCGAGGAGCGCCAGGTCAGCACCGCCAGGACCAGGATGATCATGCACGGGATCGACCACACCACCACCTCGATCGCGGTGGAGTGCGACCAGTTCGGCTCGTAGCGGGCCTTGGTGTTGGACGCGCGGTAGCGCCAGGCGAAGGCCAGGGTCATCACGATGACCGGGATCACCACCAGCAGCATCAGCACCACCGAGGTGATCAGCAGCGTCTTCTCGTCGTGGCCGATCTGACCCTTGGGGTTGAGGATGGCCGAGTTGCAGCCGGCCAACAGCAGTGCGGCCAGCAGCAACAGACCGGAGCGCAGCGAGCGCCGGAGTTGTTTCAACGGAATCATCGAACGATCCAATTGCGTAGGGGATGCGAACCGCGCGGGAGCGGGAGGCGGGGCGCCGTAGAGAGGGCTGTCCCGCGTCCGCCGCGGCATCCGGGCCGGCATGCGCGATCAACGACGCATTTTATGCTGCCGTGCGGCAACTCCGGAAGTCATTGACAAGCCCGGGCGCGCGCCAGGCCGCGTTTTTATGTGCGACACATTGCCGCACCCGGCTGCGACACGGCGTCGCAGGCCGCTGCGCGCACGGACCTGCGTCGCAGAAAAACGGGAGCGCAGAAACCAGGAAGGCAGCCTCGCGGCTGCCTTCTGGGTACGACTGGTGCCGGAAACAGGAGTCGAACCTGCGACCTACGCATTACGAATGCGCCGCTCTACCGACTGAGCTATTCCGGCGGAACTGGCAATTCTAGGCGTCGGCCCGGGCCGGGGTCAATCGCCGCGCGGGCCTTCGCGCGCGCGCCGCAATCGATGGGTTACCCTCCCGCCCCGCCGCCGCCCTCCCCCTGCTCATCGTGAAGTTGTTCGCCTGGTTCTGGCTCGCGTTCCTGCTGTTTTTCGCCATCCCCTTCCCCTGCATCCTCTACTTCGCCAGCGACTGGCCACGCATGCTGGCCCAGCCCAGCACGCCCGCATGGGCGCTGATCCTGCTGGCGCTGTCGCTGGGCCTGTGGCTGCACCTGCTCTACGCCTACCTGGACACGCTGCTGCTGATGCCCGGGCGCGCCCTGCAGCGCGTGCGCCACCTGCTCGCCCACGGCGTGCGCCGGGAGGCACTGATCGAACGCGCCGCACCCACCGGCGTCGAGGTCAAGGGCTGGCCGCAGCTGTCGCTGACCCTGGCCTTCGACAACCTGTCCGGCACCCCCATCCGCGACACCGTGTTGATCGTGGACCGCAAGCCGGCGCAACGCCGCTTCGAGAGCGGACGCACCATGCCGCTGCGGCTGAGCACCACGCCGGGAACCACCCCGAACCTGGTGCTGGAGGACGCCGAGCCGGCTCTGGACCACGCCAGCCTGTGCCGCCGCACAGCCGGCGCCGTGCTGCTGGTGGTCCTGGTCGGCGCGGCCTACGTGGTGGCCTGGCGCCTGCAGAACCGCGGCCTGGGCTGGACCTTCCTGACCTTCAACCACCCGCTGCTGATGAGTGCGCTGGTGCTCAACGGCTACCTGCTGGCGCTGCGCGTGATCCTGCGCGTGATCCGCCGCAACGCCACCGACGAGACCCTGAAGTACCGCGGCCTGCGCGCCCGTGCGCGGGTGCTGGACGTGCGCCAGACCGGCACCACCCTCAACGAGCAGCCGCAGGTGGAATTCCGCGTGGCGTTCGAAGACGCGTCGGGCAACCCGCACGAGGCGACGATGCGACGGTTCGTGTCGCTGCTCGACGTCGGGCAGTTGCCGCGCGAGACGGTGTCGGTGCTGTACGACCCGCAGCACCCCGCCCGCGCCGACCTGGAGCTGCCATGAAGACGCCGCGCACCCCACTGGTCTTCGCCGGCGTGGTGCTGCTGCTCGGCGGCGTCGCCTTCGCCGGCGGCGCCTGGGACACCATCCGCGCCACCCTGCAGGCGGGATCGCGCCTGCAGGCGGCGGGCCCAGGGGCTACCCTGCAGTCCCCCTCCACGCCGCAATCGCTGGCGGCGCCGACCCCGGCTGCCCGTGCTGCCGACACCGAGCCGGCGCCGACGCCGGCACCGCGCGGCAACCTGCTGTTCGACCCGCAGCGGCTGCGCGCGGCACGGCAGGCGCTGGCGGACCTGCCGGATCTGCAGGGCCACGACCTGCGCGTGTTCCATGCCGTGCATTTCTACGATGACCGGATCGGGCTCGAACTGCTGGACCCCGCGCAGCCGGACCACGTGGACGAATACAGCTTCCACGACGCGACCTGGCACAAGGATGCGCCGGTAAATCCGCGCATGTTCGGACCGTTCCTCAAGCCGGCCACCGACACCGCCGCGCTGCAGGACATCGACTTCGAAGGCGCCTATCGGGTGGCCACGGCCTTGCAGGAACAGGGCCAGGCGCTACAGGCCGAGCCGAAGAAGGTGGATCACGTGTACGTGCTGGTGGGCCGACGCGGCCGCCTGCGCTGGATGCCCGATGGCGTGGAAGGCGATCGCGTCACCGTGGGCATCGACTTCGATGCGCAGGGGCGGCCGCGCGGCTTGCAGCGCCAGTAAGCCGTAGTGGCTTCAGGGCGCGCATCGCGCCGTCTCAGCTATTTCGTAGGAGCGGCTGCAGCGGCGACGGGCGTTCCCGATAAGGCCCGTCGCGGCTGAAGCCGCTCCTACGGCTCGCCAAGACAGCCGCCTCTCCAGCACAAACGCGCGACCGAACGCGACCGTCAGTCGACCAGCCGCAGCCGCAGTTCCTTGGGCAGCGCGAACACCATCGACTCCGGCTCGCCCGCCAGTTCCGACACGCCATCGGCGCCGAGTTCGCGTAGCCGCGCGATCACGCCGTCCACCAGCACCTGCGGCGCCGAGGCGCCGGCGGTCAGGCCGACGCGGCGCTTGCCGGCGATCCAGGCCGGGTCGATCTCGTCGGCGCCGTCGATCAGGTAGGACTCCACACCGTCGCGCCGCGCCAGCTCGCTGAGCCGGTTGGAATTGGAACTGTTCGGCGAGCCGACCACCAGCACCAGGTCGCACTCCCTGGCCAGGTCGCGCACCGCGTCCTGACGGTTCTGGGTGGCGTAGCAGATGTCGTCGTTCTTCGGCCCCTGCATCGCCGGGTAGCGCGCGCGCAGCGCCTCGATGATGCCGCGGGTGTCGTCCACCGACAGCGTGGTCTGGGTGGTGTAGGCCAGGTTCTCCGGCTGCTGCACGTGCAGCGTGGCGACCTGCTCGATGTCCTCGACCAGGTAGATGCGGCCGGTGCCGCATTCGCGGTCCCACTGCCCCATCGTGCCTTCCACCTCGGGGTGGCCGGCGTGGCCGATCAGCACCACGTCGCGGCCGGCGCGGCAGTGCCGGGCCACCTCGAAATGCACCTTGGTGACCAGCGGGCAGGTCGCGTCGAACACCTTCAGTCCGCGCCGCTCGGCCTCCTGGCGTACCGCCTGGGCCACGCCGTGGGCGCTGAAGATCACCGTGTTGCCGTCGGGCACTTCGTCCAGTTCCTCGACGAAGATCGCGCCGCGCTGCTTGAGGTCGTCGACTACGAAGCGGTTGTGCACCACCTCGTGGCGCACGTAGATCGGTGCGCCCAGGGTTTCGATGGCGCGCTTGACGATCTCGATGGCGCGATCGACGCCAGCGCAGAAGCCACGGGGGTTGGCGAGCAGGACATCCATTAGCTAGATCCGCCGGCCGCAGGGGGCCAGGCGCTTCGACAGGGAGAGTGGCACCGATTATCCCGCTTTTCGCTTCGCCTTGCCGTCGAACACGCCGAACAGGGCGATGCCGATGGCGCCGGCGACGATCGCCGAGTCGGCGATGTTGAACGAGGGCCAGTAGTGCTCGCCCACGTACCACTGGATGAAATCGACCACGTGGCCGTGCATCAGCCGGTCGATCACGTTGCCGATCGCCCCGCCGATCACCAGCGCGTACGGCAGCGCGCTGCGCCACTCGCCGCGCGGGGTACGCGCCAGCCACCAGGCCAGCAGGCCGCTGATGCCCACCGCCAGCGCGGTGAAGAACCAGAGCTGCCAGCCGCCGGCCTGGCTCAGGAAACTGAACGCCGCGCCGGTGTTATAGGTCCGGTACCAGTTCCAGAAACCGGGAATCACCGGCACCGCGGTGAACTCGGGCAGGCTGGACAGCACCCAGGCCTTGCTCCACTGGTCCAGGCCGATCACCGCGGCCGACAGCAGCAGCCAGATCAGGGCGGAAGGGTTGGGTCGTGCGGTCATGCGGGAAGTCCGCCTTGGGCGAAGAAGGAAAGGAAGGATGGACGGCGCGACAGCCACGGCGCCGCCGTCGGCCCCGGCGACGCGCAAGCCGCGTGGCCGGGGACGGGACTCAGAACCAGCGGCGCTCCTCGCCCGGTCCTTCGATGTTGCTGACGCAGCGGCCGCACAGTTCCGGATGCGCCGGGTCGGCGCCGACGTCGGCGCGGTAATGCCAGCAACGCACGCACTTTGGCTTCTCGGTGGCCTGGGCGCTGACGAAGATCTCGTCGGTCGTGGCCTCGCGCACCACCACGTCGCCGCTGATGAACAGGAAGCGCAGCTCTTCCTGCAGCGGCTGCAGCTTGGCCGCGGTGGCGGCGTCGGCGGCGACGGTGATCTCCGCCTCCAGCGCCGCGCCGATCACGCCGTTGCCGCGCATCGGCTCCAGCACCTTGGCCACCTGCTCGCGCAGCGCCAGCAACTGCTCGAAGTCGGCCGCACTCAGCGCCGCGTCGTCCGGCAACGGCGCCAGGCCCTCGTACCAGGTCGCGAACAGCACGTTGCCCAGGTGCGCGCCCGGCAGATAGCCCCACAGCTCGTCGGCGGTGAAGCTCAGGATCGGCGCGATCCAGCGCACGAAGGCCTCGGCCACATGGAACATCGCGGTCTGCGCCGAGCGCCGGCCGTGCGAGTCCTCGGCCATCGTGTACAGCCGGTCCTTGGTCACGTCCAGGTACAGCGACCCCAGGTCCACGCTGCAGAAGTTCAGCAGCGCCTGCACGATGGCGGCGAAGTCGTAGCGCGCGTAGGCAGCCTTGATCTGCTCCTGCACCTCGTAGGCGCGGTGCACGATCCAGCGGTCCAGCGCCACCAGTTCCGGCAGCGGCCGCAGGTGCACGGCCGGGTTGAAGCCGTGCAGGTTGCCGAGCAGGAAGCGTGCGGTGTTACGCAGGCGCCGGTAGGCATCGGCGTTGCGCTTGAGGATCTCCTGCGACAGCGACATCTCGTTGCTGTAGTCGGCCGAGGCGATCCACAGGCGCAGGATGTCCGCGCCCAGGGTCTTCATGATGTCCTGCGGCTCGATGCCGTTGCCCAGCGACTTGGACATCTTGCGGCCGTGCTCGTCCACGGTGAAGCCGTGGGTCAGGCACTGCCGGTAAGGCGCGGCGTGGTCCAGCGCCACGCCGGTCAGCAGCGAGGACTGGAACCAGCCGCGGTGCTGGTCGGAGCCTTCCAGGTACAGGTCGGCCGGCTTGGGCAGGCCACGCTCGGTCAGCACCGCCTCGTGGGTGACGCCGGAATCGAACCAGACGTCGAGGATGTCGGTGATCTTGTCGTAGTCGGCCGCCTCGTCGCCGAGCAGCTCGGCGGCGTCCAGCGCGTACCACACGTCCACCCCGCCCTCCTCGACGCGGTCGGCGACCTGGCGCATCAGCTCGGTGCTGCGCGGGTGCGGCTCGCCGGTCTCGCGGTGCACGAACAGCGCGATCGGCACGCCCCAGGTGCGCTGGCGCGAGATCGTCCAGTCCGGACGCCCGGCGACCATGCCGGCGATGCGCGCCTGGCCCCAGGCCGGGTACCAGTGCACGCCCTCGATGGCCTGCAGCGCCTCGGCGCGCAGGTTGGCCTGCTCCATCGAGATGAACCACTGCGGCGTGGCGCGGAACGCGATCGGGGTCTTGTGCCGCCAGCAGTGCGGGTAGCTGTGGACCATGCTGGCGCGCGCCAGCAACAGCCCGCGCCCGGCCAGCAGGTCGGCGATGACGTCGTTGGCCTTCCAGATGTGCAGCCCGGCCAGCTCCGTGCCATCGACCGCGGGGGTCGACGGCAGGTACACGCCGCGCGCATCGACCGGGTTGATCTGCGCCGCGCCGTAGCGCTCCAGCAGCCCGTACGGCTTGACCGCCACGTAGTCCTCCTGGCCGTGGCCGGGCGCGGTGTGCACCGCGCCGGTACCGTCGGTGTCGGAGACGTGGTCGCCGAGGATCACCGGCACGTCGCGCTCGTCGTAGAAGGGGTGCGCCAGCACCTGGTGTTCCAGCGCCGCGCCGGCGACGCGGCCGTGCACCACCACCTCATCCACCCCGTAGCGTTGCAGCGCGCGCTCGGCCAGCGCATCGGCCAGCACCAGCCAGCGGCGGCGGCCGTCGCGGGCCGGGCCTTCGACCAGCGCATAGACCAGCTCCGGCCCCAGCGACACCGCCAGCGAGGCCGGCAGCGTCCACGGCGTGGTGGTCCAGATCGGCACGGCCACGTCGGCACCGTCCGGCAGGGTCGCGCCGAACGCGGCGGCCAGCGCCGCGCCGTCGCGGGCCGTGTAGGCCACATCCACCGTCGGCGATTGCTTGTCGGCGTACTCGATCTCCGCCTCGGCCAGCGCCGAGCCGCAGTCGAAGCACCAGTGCACCGGCTTCACGCCGCGGGTCAGGTGGCCGTTCTCGACGATCCTGGCCAGCGCGCGGATCTCGTTGGCCTCGAAATGGAAGTCCAGCGTGCGGTAGGGGTTGTCCCAGTCGCCGATCACGCCCAGGCGCTTGAAGTCGCGACGCTGGATGTCGATCTGCTCGTTGGCGTATTCGCGGCACTTCTGCCGGAACTGCTCGGCATCGAGCTTGACCCCGACCTTGCCGAACTTCTTCTCGATCGCGATCTCGATCGGCAGGCCATGGCAGTCCCAGCCCGGGATGTACGGCGCGTCGTAGCCGGACAGGTACTTGGACTTGACGATGATGTCCTTGAGGATCTTGTTGACCGCATGCCCGAGGTGGATCGCGCCATTGGCGTAGGGCGGGCCATCGTGCAGCACGAACAGCGGCCGGCCCTGGGCGTTGTCGCGCAGCCGCGTGTACAGGCCCTCGCTCTCCCAGCGCGCCAGGATGTCCGGCTCGCGCTTGGGCAGGTCGCCGCGCATCGGGAACTCGGTCGCCGGCAGATGGAGGGTGGCTTTGTAGTCCTGGGTCACGGGCAGTTACCGGTCGGTGGTCTTCAGGGGGAGGTCCGCACGCGGGGCGGCGGACACGGGCGGCAGGCCCGCCACCGCAGGGGCGGCGAGCAGTTGCCGCGCCAGCGCGGCGTCGCGGTGCATCTGCGCGGTCAGCGCCGGCAGATCGGCGAAGGTTTCCTCGTCGCGCAGCTTGGCGACGAACTCCACCTCGATGTGGCGACCGTACAGGTCGCCCTGGAAATCGAACAGGTGCGCTTCCAGCAGCGGCTCCACGCCCTGCACGGTCGGGCGGGTGCCGAAGCTGGACACCGACGGCCACGGCTGCGCCGCCACCCCGTGCACCCAGGTGGCGTAGATGCCGGACAGCGCCGGGGTCCGCGCGAACCGCAGGTTGGCGGTGGGATAGCCGAGCGTGCGCCCGAGCTGCTTGCCGCGCACCACGCGGCCGCCGATCGCGTACGGGCGGCCGAGCAGTTCGGCGGCATGGGCGAACTCGCCGGCCACCAGCAGCTCGCGGATGCGGGTGCTGGAGATGCGCTCCTCGCGCAGGTGCACCGGCGCGATCTCGTCGGCGGCGAAGCCATGCTGGGCGCCCAGCGCGCGCAGCAGCGCGATGTCGCCGCCGCGCTTGTGGCCGAAGCGGAACGCCGGGCCGATCCAGACCTCGCGCGCGCGCAGGCGCTCGACCAGCACGCGCTGCACGAAGTCCTCCGCGCTCATCGAGGCCATGCGCCGGTCGAAGCGCAGCAGGCCGACGCTGTCGATGCCGAGTTGGAGCAGGCCCTGCACCTTGGCCCGGGCCAGGGTCAGCCGTGGCGGCGGCGCGGCCGGGGCGAAGAACTCGCGCGGCAGCGGCTCGAAGCTCAACGCCACCGCCGGCACGCCCGCTTCGCGCGCGCGCGCGATCGCCTGCCGCACCAGCGCGCGGTGGCCCAGGTGCAGGCCATCGAAGGCGCCGATGCAGACCACGCTTCCCTGCGGGAACAGGGTCCCGCCCTCGACGTCTCTAAACAGCCTGCTCATTCCTCGGTCCGAAGCGCCGGCGCAGGAGGCGCCGGTCGATGATGCGTAACCGTCGAGTATAGCGGGTGGGGCCACAACCCGGGCGCAGCCAACCGTTGCAGGGGCGGCTTCCGCCGCGACCGGGGGATTTCACCGGTACCCCAGGTCGCGGCTGAAGCCGCTCCTACGCATCCCGACTCGCCGCTCCCGGCGCCTCTCAATGCTCGCGCAGATCCCGCGGCCGGAACCCCAGCGCCAGCAACGCCAGCAGGTACACCGCGCCGCCACCGCCGACCAGCAGCAGCAGGCCGCCGATGCGGTGCCACTTGTCCATCCCGGTGAACGCCGGCAGCCAATGCTGACCCAGCAGTAGCACCGCAACCATGGGCGCACAGGCAAGGCCCAGCCGCAGCAGGTAACCGCCCCAGCCCGGCTTGGGCTGGTAGACTTGGTCGCGGCGCAGCCAGCGCCACAGCAGCGACAGGTTGAGGTAGCTGGCCACCGCGCTGGCCAGGCCCAGCGCCAGGTGCAGGCCCGGCACCGCCTCCAGCGCCGCACGCACGCCCTGCGCGCGCAACTCGGCCGGCACCCACAACTGGTACAGGATCGCCAGGAACAGCAGGTTCAGCGCCATGTTGGCGACCAGCGCGGCGACGCCGGCACGCACCGGCGTGCGCGTGTCCTGGCGCGAGTAGAACGCCGGCAGCAGCACCTTGAGCAGGGCGAACGCCGGCAGGCCGAAGCTCAGCCCGAATACCGACATCGCCGCCATCCGCGTATCGAAGGCGGTGAACTTGCCGTACTGGAACAGGGTCGCCACCAGCGGCTGGCTCAACAACATCAAGCCCAGGGTCGCCGGCACCGCGATCAGCAAGGTGGTACGCAGCCCCCAGTCCAGCGCGTTGGAGAACCCGGCGCGATCGGTCTTGACGTGGTGCCGCGACAGCGCCGGCAGGATCACCGTGCCAAGGGCCACGCCGAACACACCCAGCGGCAGCTCCAGGAAGCGGTCGGCCTGCGACAGCCAGCTCTGCGAGCCGGCATACAGGAACGAGGCGATCACCGTGTCCAGCAGCAGATTGATCTGCGCGATCGAGGAGCCGAACAGGGTCGGCACCATCAGGGTCAGCACCCGGCGCACGTCCGGATGCTGCCAGCCCCAGCGCGGCAGGGTCAGCAGGTCGATGCCGCGCAAGGCCGGCAACTGGAACAGCAACTGCAGCACGCCGGCCACCAGCACCGCCCAGCCCATCGCCAGGATCGGCACCTGCAGCCGCGGCGCCAGCCACAATGCGCCGGCGATCATGCACAGGTTAAGGATCACCGGGGTCAGCGCCGGCAGGCCGAAGCGATGGAAGCTGTTGAGCGCACCGCCGGCCAGCGCGGTCAGCGACACGAACAGCAGGAACGGGAAGGTCAGCCGCAGCAGGTCGACGATCAGCCCGAACTTGGCCGGATTGTCGATCGAGCCAGGATTGAACAGCATCGCCATCTGCGGGGTGAAGAGCAGCCCCAGCGCGGTGACCAGCAGCAGCACTCCACCCAGGGTGCCTGACACGCGCGACATCAGCGCGCGCAGGTCGGCGTGCGGCCGGGTTTCCTTTACCTCGGTGAACACCGGCACGAAGGCGGTGGCGAACGAGCCTTCGGCGAACAGCCGGCGCAGGAAGTTGGGAATGCGGAACGCCACCCAGAACGCATCGCTGGTGGCGTTCGAGCCGAAGGAGTAGTTGATGGCCTGGTCGCGCACCAGGCCCAGCAGGCGCGACACCATGGTCATGCTGCTGAACGACAGCAGCCCGCGAAGCATGCGCGGCTGGCTCATGCGACGGCCCTCTTGACAATTGACTTGACGCGAATATTCGGACGCTTCATACTCTCCCGCTTGTTTTTATCCACCACACAGCTTTCCAGGAAACCACCACCGTGGCCAATATCAAGTCCGCCAAGAAGCGCGCCAAGCAGACCGTCGTGCGCAACGCGCGCAACACGGCTCAGCGTTCGATGCTGCGCACCGCCGTCAAGAAGGTCATCAAGGCCCTGGACGCCAACGACGCAGCCGGCGCCGAAGCCGCTTTCGCCATCGCCCAACCGATCCTCGACCGTTTCAGCTCGCGCGGCCTGATCCACAAGAACAAGGCTGCCCGTCACAAGAGCCGTCTGAGCGCCCGCATCAAGGCGATCAAGACCGCCGCCTGATCGGCTGCCGTCGACGCCGGAAGCGCCCACGCTTCCGGCAGCACCACGAAAAAGCCCGGCCTCGGCCGGGTTTTTCGTGTGCGCGTCACCCCACGCTGCGCGCCATCCCACGGCGCGGGACTCAGGAGGCATCGGCGGCCGCATCCAGCGCGTCCTCGCGCTGACGATCGAAGAACGCCATCACGTCCTTCATGATCGGCCAGGTGCCTTCGCGGCCGAGCGCCGAGACCAGGTACCAGGGCTGGGTCCAGCCCAGCTCGGCGACGACCTGTTCGGCCAGCGCCCGCGCCTCGTCCTCGAACATCAGGTCGGCCTTGTTCAGCACCAGCCAGCGCGGCTTGGCCAACAGCTCCGGGTCGTGCTTCTGCAGCTCGCGCTCGATCGCGCGCACCTGCTCGGTCGGCGACACGCCGTCCACGCCGCCTTCCATCGGCGCCAGATCCACCAGGTGTAGCAGCAGGCGGGTGCGTTGCAGGTGGCGCAGGAACTGCGCACCGAGGCCGGCGCCGTCGGCAGCCCCCTCGATCAGCCCCGGAATGTCGGCGATCACGA
Source organism: Xanthomonas sacchari (assembly GCF_040529065.1). NCBI lineage: Bacteria > Pseudomonadati > Pseudomonadota > Gammaproteobacteria > Lysobacterales > Lysobacteraceae > Xanthomonas > Xanthomonas sacchari. The sequence goes on from NZ_CP132343.1 coordinate 3,885,265, forward strand.
AGCTGCGATAGGCCTCGACGCTGACCACGCCCAGGTTCGGATACAGCGTGGTGAACGGATAGTCGGCGACCTTCGGCGTGGCCGCGGACACCGCCCGGATGAAGGTGCTCTTGCCGGCATTGGGGAAGCCGAGCAGGCCGACGTCGGCCAGCAGCTTCAGCTCCAGCTTGAGCGTGCGCTCCTCGCCCTCCTCGCCCGGCGTCGCCTTGCGCGGCGCGCGCGTCACCGAACTCTTGAAGTGCATGTTGCCCAGGCCGCCCTTGCCGCCCTGCGCGACCAGCAGGCGGTCGCCGTGCGCGACCAGGTCGCCGATGACTTCGTCGGTCTCGACGTTGATCACCACGGTGCCGACCGGCACGGTGATGGTCAGATCCTCGCCGGCCTTGCCGTACATCTGCCGGCCCATGCCGTTCTCGCCGCGCTGCGCACGGAACGCGCGCTGGTGGCGGAAGTCGACCAGCGTGTTGAGATTCTCGTCGGCGACCAGCCACACGCTGCCGCCGTTGCCGCCATCGCCACCGTCGGGCCCACCCAGCGGGATGAACTTCTCGCGGCGAAAGCCGATGCAGCCATTGCCGCCATTGCCGGCCGTGACCTGGATTTCCGCTTCGTCTACCAACTTCATGGGATTCGGGATTCGGGATTCGGGATTGGGAAAACACCGGACGCCACAGTTTAGCGGCGCCAGCAAAAGAACGGAGGCAACGGAACGGAGGCCAGCAATCGAGGGCCCTGGCGGAATCCGCCTTTGCGAATCCCCAATCCCCAATCCCCAATCCCGGCCACCAAACGAAAAACCCCGCCGAAGCGGGGCTTTCGTCAGCAAGCCTGCGCCATGGCGCAGGCCCTGGACACCGGCGACTTACGCCTCGGTGACCACGCTCACGGTGCGGCGCTTCTTGGCGCCCTTCACCGAGAACTCGACCTTGCCGTCGACCAGCGCGAACAGGGTGTGGTCGCGGCCCAGGCCGACGCCGGCGCCCGGGTGGAACTGGGTGCCGCGCTGACGCACGATGATGTTGCCGGCTTCGATGGCCTGGCCGCCGAACATCTTCACGCCCAGGTACTTCGGGTTGGAGTCGCGGCCGTTGCGCGAGGAACCTACGCCTTTTTTGTGTGCCATGACTGCTGCTCCTTACTTCTTGTCGCCACCGGCGATGCCGGTGATCTCGATTTCGGTGTAGTGCTGCCGATGACCCTGACGCTTCATGTGGTGCTTGCGGCGGCGGAACTTGATGATGCGCACCTTGTCGGCGCGGCCATGGGCCACGACCTTGGCGGTGACGGCGGCGCCCTTCAGCGCGTCGCCGATCTTGATGCCGTCGCTGTCGCCCAGCATCAGGATGTTGTCGAACGTGATCTCGTTGCCGGCTTCGACTTCGAGCTTTTCCACGCGGAGCGTTTCGCCCTGCGCGACGCGGTATTGCTTACCGCCGGTGACCAGTACTGCGTACATGACCAGACTTCCTCTGTAGTTATTGTGGTCGTTCCTGCCGTGCCGTTTCGGGCAGACAGGAGCGGGATTGTAAGCCGCCGCGCACGGCAGGGTCAAGCCCACCCAGGCCCGGACTGTCAAGCCCCGCGGGCCGGCGCGGCTGCCTGAACCAGCCAGCCGCCGGCGCCCGGCGGCGCTGGCATCTGCGGCAATTGCCCCCACCTGACAAGCTGGGTACGCTGATCGATTGCCGTCCCCTTTCCGCCCCCACACTGGCCAGCGGCACCGCCACGGCCGGCACATTCCGGAATCTCTTCATGGCGATGGATTACATCCGCATCCGCGGCGCGCGGACGCACAACCTCAAGAATCTCGACCTCGACCTGCCCCGCGACAAGCTGATCGTGATCACCGGCCTGTCCGGGTCCGGCAAGTCCTCGCTGGCGTTCGACACCATCTACGCCGAGGGCCAGCGCCGCTACGTGGAGTCGCTGTCGGCGTACGCGCGGCAGTTCCTCAGCGTGATGGAGAAGCCCGACATCGATCACATCGAAGGCCTGTCGCCGGCGATCGCGATCGAACAGAAGTCGACCTCGCACAACCCGCGCTCCACCGTCGGTACCATCACCGAGATCTACGACTACCTGCGCCTGCTGTATGCGCGCGTCGGCCAGCCGCGCTGCCCCGACCACGGCTATCCGCTTGAGGCGCAGACGGTCAGCCAGATGGTCGACCAGGTGCTGACCCTGGACCCGGAGCAGCGCTACATGCTGCTGGCACCGGTGATCCGCGAGCGCAAGGGCGAGCATGCGCAGGTGTTCGAGCAACTGCGCGCGCAGGGCTTCGTGCGCGTGCGCGTGGACGGCGAGCTGTACGAGATCGACGCGGTGCCGGCGCTGGCGCTGCGCCAGAAGCACACCATCGAGGCGGTGATCGACCGCTTCCGCCCGCGCGAGGACATCAAGCAGCGCTTGGCCGAGAGCTTCGAGACCGCGCTGAAGCTGGCCGACGGCATGGTGGCGGTGCAGTCGCTGGACGACACCGCGGCCGCGCCGCACCTGTTCTCCTCCAAGTACAGCTGCCCGGTCTGCGACTACTCGCTGCCGGAGCTGGAACCGCGCCTGTTCTCGTTCAACGCACCGATGGGCGCCTGCCCGAGCTGCGACGGCCTGGGCGTGGCCGAGTTCTTCGATCCGGAGCGGGTGGTGGTGCATCCGGAGCTGTCGCTGTCGGCCGGCGCGGTGCGCGGCTGGGACCGGCGCAACGCGTACTACTTCCAGCTGATCGCCTCGCTGGCCAAGCACTACAAGTTCGATGTCGACGCGCCCTGGCAGTCGCTGCCGGCGAGCGTGCGCCAGGCGGTGCTGTACGGCAGCGGCGACGAGACCATCACCTTCACCTACTTCACCGATGCCGGCGGCCGCACCCAGCGCAAGCATCGCTTCGAGGGCATCATCCCCAACCTGGAGCGCCGCTACCGCGAGACCGAATCGCCGGCGGTACGCGAGGAACTGGCCAAGTACATCAGCGAACGGCCGTGCCCGGACTGCAAGGGCGCGCGCCTGAACAAGGCCGCGCGCAACGTGTTCGTCGCCGACCGCCCGCTGCCGGACCTGGTGGTGCTGCCGATCGACGACGCGCTGAGCTTCTTCCGCCAGCTCGACCTGCCCGGCTGGCGCGGCGAGATCGCCAGCAAGATCGTCAAGGAGATCGCCGAGCGGCTGGGCTTCCTGGTCGACGTCGGCCTGGATTACCTGACCCTCGAACGCAAGGCCGACACCCTGTCCGGCGGCGAGGCACAGCGCATCCGCCTGGCCAGCCAGATCGGCGCCGGCCTGGTCGGGGTGATGTACGTGCTCGACGAGCCGTCGATCGGCCTGCACCAGCGCGACAACGAACGCCTTCTCGGCACCCTCACCCGCCTGCGCGACCTCGGCAACACGGTGATCGTGGTCGAGCACGACGAGGACGCGATCCGCCTGGCCGACTACGTGCTGGACATCGGCCCCGGCGCCGGCGTGCACGGCGGCGAAGTGGTCGGCCAGGGCAGCGTGCAGGACCTGCTGAAGGCGCCGCGCTCGCTGACCGGGCAATACCTGTCGGGCAAGCGCCGCATCGAGATTCCGGCCAAGCGCCACAAGGCCAATCCGAAGATGACCCTGCACCTGCGGGGGGCCACCGGCAACAACCTCAAGAACGTCGACCTGGACATCCCGGCCGGCCTGCTGACCTGCATCACCGGCGTGTCCGGCTCGGGCAAGTCGACGCTGATCAACGACACCTTGTTCACCCTGGCGGCGAACGAGATCAACGGCGCCTCGCACAGCGTGGCGCCGTACCGCGAGATCGAGCACCTGGACCTGTTCGACAAGGTCGTGGACATCGACCAGTCGCCGATCGGCCGCACCCCGCGCTCCAACCCGGCCACCTACACCGGCCTGTTCACGCCGCTGCGCGAACTGTTCGCGCAGGTGCCGGAAGCGCGCTCGCGCGGCTACTCGCCGGGCCGCTTCAGCTTCAACGTGCGCGGCGGCCGCTGCGAGGCCTGCCAAGGCGACGGCCTGATCAAGGTGGAGATGCACTTCCTGCCGGACGTGTACGTGCCCTGCGACGTCTGCCACGGCAAGCGCTACAACCGCGAGACGCTGGAGATCCTGTACAAGGGCTTCAACATCAACGACGTGCTGGAAATGACCGTCGAGGATGCGCTGAAGTTGTTCGAGCCGGTGCCGTCGATCGCGCGCAAGCTGGAGACCCTGGTCGACGTGGGCCTGAGCTACATCAAGCTCGGGCAGAGCGCGACCACCCTGTCCGGCGGCGAGGCGCAGCGGGTGAAGCTGTCCAAGGAACTGTCGCGGCGCGATACCGGCCGCACCCTGTACATCCTCGACGAGCCGACCACCGGCCTGCACTTCCACGATATCGAGGCGCTGCTGGGCGTGCTGCACAAGCTGCGCGACGAGGGCAACACCGTGGTGGTGATCGAACACAACCTGGACGTGATCAAGACCGCGGACTGGATCGTCGACCTCGGCCCGGAAGGCGGCCACCGCGGCGGCACCATCCTGGTCACCGGCACGCCGGAAGACGTGGCGGCCTGCCCGCAGTCGTACACCGGCCAGTTCCTGGCGCGGATGCTGCCGTCCACCAGCGCACGCCCGGAGCAGCCGGCGGCGATGGCCAACAAGCCCGACGCGCGCCCGCCGCGCAAGGTCAAGCCGGAAAAGCCGGCGAAGAAGCAGGCGGTGGCGGCCAAGAGCGGCAAGGCCAGCAAGAGCGCTACCAGTACCAGCAAGAAGAAGAAGGACGTTTGATGAGCAGCGAACACAAGATCCTGGCGCGCATCCCAATCAGCGTGCGCTGGCGCGACATGGACAGCATGGGCCACGTCAACAACGCCAAGTACATCTCCTACCTGGAAGAGGCGCGCGTGCGCTGGATGCTGGGCGTGGAAGGCGTGTCGATGAGCGACCGCATCGCCCCGGTGGTGGCGGCGACCAACGTCAACTACCGCGCGCCGATCGTGTGGCCCAACGACATCCTGGTCGAACTGTTCGTCGAGCGCCTGGGCACCAGCAGCGTGACCATCGGCCACCGCATCGTCGACCAGCAGGACGACAGCCGGCTGTACTCCGACGGCCACGTGGTGGTGGTGTGGATGGACACCCAGACCGGCAAGAGCGCGCCGCTGCCGGAGGCCGTGCGCAAGGCGACGAGCTGACGCCTGCGCGTGCGCCGGGTCCGACCCGGCGCATCGTCCCCTTTGCAGTGACCTGCCCACGCAGGAGCAGCCTGCGCTCCTTGTGGGAGGGACTTCAGTCCCGACGACGGATGGTGTCAGCCGACGCTGGGCTTCGCCTGTCGCGGCTAAAGCCGCTCTTACGAGGCACCAAGGAACTCCCTCTTACATCGCCTGCTTGCGCACGGTCAGCGTCGCCTCGGCCTTGCCGCCGCCTTCCAGCTGCAGCTGCAGCGGTACGGCCTGGCCTTCGGTCAGCGCGCCCTTGCCCTGCATCAGCATCAAGTGCATGCCGCCGGGCTTGAGTTCCACGCGCGCACCAGGCGCCAGCGGCACGCGCTCGACCGCGCGCATGCGGCTGACGCCGGCCACGACCGTGGTCTCGTGCAGCGACACATCGCCGAAGCCGGGGCTGCTGGCCCCGGTGACCGTGACCGGCTTGGCGCAGCCGTTGTGCAGCACGCCGTAGCCGGCGGTCATCGGCATCGCCGGATTCGGCGGCAGCCGCACCCAGCCCTGCTCGAGGGTGAGGCAGGCCGGCTGCGCGGCCGACGCCGCGGTGGCGACCGTGCACAGCACCATCAATACGCCAGCGAATGGTTTGGTTATCATCGCCGCGGTTCCTTCTTCGAAAGCAGACCGCAGCATGACGACGCTCATCGACGTGATCAACCACGGCCCCATCCGCGAACTGCGCCTGGCGCGGCCGCCGGTCAATGCGCTGGACACCGACCTGTGCCGGCAACTGATCCAGGCGATCGAGCAGGCCGGCGCCGACGGCGCGCACGGCCTGGTGCTGTCGGGCAACGAGCGCCTGTTCTCTGCCGGCATGGACGTACCGCACCTGCTGAGTCACGGCGACGACCGCGCCAAGCTGCTCGCCAGCTGGCAGCAGTTCTTCGGTGCGGCGCGCGCGCTGGCCGCCAGCCCGATCCCGGTGGTGGCGGCGCTGACCGGCCACGCCCCGGCCGGCGGCTGCGTGCTGGCGCTGTGCTGCGACTACCGGGTGATGGCGCGCAGCCCCGAGCCGGCGCGCCCGGTGACCATCGGGCTCAACGAGACCCAGGTCGGCCTGGTCGCGCCGGAAGGCATCCAGCGCTTGCTGCGGCGGGTGGTCGGCGCGCACCGCGCCGAGCGTCTGCTGGTCGGCGGCGACCTGGTCAGCGCCGAGCGCGCGCTGGAGATCAGCCTGGTCGACGAACTGGTCGATGCCGACCTGGTGGTGGCGCGCGCGCTGGCCTGGCTGCTGGACCTGCTGAAGCGGCCGCGACAGCCGATGCTGCAGACCCGGGCCATCGCCCGCGCTGACCTGCGCGCGGCGCTGGCCGATGAGCACATCGGGCTGGAGCGGCTGATCGACGACTGGCAGGCGCCGGACACCCAGGCCGCGCTGCGCGCGCTGGCGGCGCGGCTCGGCAAGGGCTGAGCGCGGCGGCAGGCGGGCACACGCGGACGGCCCGCTATAATCGGCGCACGTCCGTCGCCAGGCCCCGCCTCTTGTCCGCCAAGCCCGCCCCCGTCGTGTCCGAACTGATCGAGCTGCTGTCGCTGGAGCGGCTGGAGGACAACCTGTTCCGCGGCCAGAGCCGCGACATCGGCACCAAGTACGTGTTCGGCGGCCAGGTGCTGGGCCAGGCGCTGTCGGCGGCGCAGGCCACCGTGGAAAACGCGCGCCGCGTGCATTCGCTGCATGCCTATTTCCTGCGCGCCGGCGACATCGAGCATCCCATCGTCTACGACGTGGACCGCACCCGCGACGGCGGCAGCTTCTCGGTGCGCCGGGTCACCGCGATCCAGCACGGCAAGGTGATCTTCTTCTGCGCGGCTTCGTTCCAGGAACAGGAGGACGGCGCCACCCACCAGCTGAAGATGCCGGAAGTGCCGCAGCCGGAAGACATCGAGCCGACTCCGGCGGCGCGCCCGGAAGTGCTGGCGACGCTGCCGACCAAGGTGCAGCGCTGGCTCTCGCGCGGCGGCCCGTTCGAGTTCCGCCACGTGTATCCGCGCGACGAACTGAATCCGCCCAAGCGCCCGCCGTTCCAGCAGATGTGGCTGCGCCTGAGCGAGCCGGTCGGCGATGCGCCGGAACTGCACCAGGCGCTGCTCGCCTACGCCTCGGACTTCCACCTGCTCGGCACCGCCACCTTCCCGCACGGCATCAGCTACTACACGCCGAACGTGCAGATGGCTTCGCTCGACCACGCGCTGTGGTTCCACCGCCCGTTCCGCGCCGACGACTGGCTGCTGTACTCGCTGGACAGCCCCAGCGCGCAGGGCGCGCGCGGCCTGGCGCGCGGGCAGTTCTTCACCCGCGACGGGACCCTGGTGGCCAGCACCGCACAGGAAGGCCTGATCCGCGTGGTCCCTGACGCCGACGCCGCGGCGCAGGTTCCGGCAAAGCGCTGAGGACACGGACATGCGCCAGATCTTCAGCAGCCAACGCGTGGAAACCGCCGAAGGCGTCGCCGCCCTGCTGCGCGATGCCGGCATCGAGGTGCGGCTGAGCAACGGCCGCTCCTACCGGACCCGCCGCAGCGGCCAGTTCAGCTATCTCGATCCGGTGGCGGCGCAGGCGCAACCCACGGTGTGGGTGGTGCATGCCAACGACCAGCCGCGCGCGCGCGAACTGCTGCGCGACGCCGGCCTGCTCGACAGTACCCGCCGCGACCCGGAACAGGGCCGTGCGCCCTATCTGAACGAGTTCCGCTCGCAGGTGGCGCCGGACGCCGGCAAGCGCTGGGCCTGGCGCATCCGCATCGCCCTGTTGCTGGCGATCGGTGCGGTTGCCCTGATCACCGTGCTGCGCCATCGCGACAACCGCGCGCCCACCGCCGCACCGGCGCACCCCGCCGCGACGCAGCCGGCCAGGCCGCCGGCACAGGACACCGGCAGCGACGAAGTGCGCGTGCGCGTGCAGCCGGCACCGCGCGGCAACTGAGCCGCGCCGAGCGCAAGGCGACGCCTGCGCGATGTCGCTCATGAGGGTGACAGTCAGCCGATGATCGCCTCTGCCTGACGGAGCGACGCGAGGCAGCAGGTTTCCTCCCACACAAAAAACGCCCCTGCGCGCGGGGCGCAGGGGCGCTGTCGATCGGCGCCTTGGTGCAGAGACGCCGCGGCCATCGCCGCGGCGGATGGCTCAGTTGCTGTCCGGGGCCGGCATCGGCGGCGGCGGTGCATCGCCACCGCGCGGGCCGTCCGGGCGATGCGCCCAGCGCTTGGCCTGCGCCGCATCGAACTCGGCGCGGCTGAGCATGCCGTCCTTGTTGGTGTCGGCGGCGGCGAACCAGGCATCGCGGTGCTGCTTGGCGCGCAGCTCGAAGTCGGCACGGTCGATGTAGCCGTCCTTGTTCACATCCATCTTGTCGAAGCGCGCGGCGAGCTTGGGATCGGCCTGCGCTTCGGCGCGACTGATGCGGCCGTCCTTGTTGGTGTCCAGCTTGGCCATCATCGCGCCGGGCACGCCGTGGTCGCCCGGGCCACCCGGGCCGTCACGGCCACCATGGCGGCCGTGACGCGGCCACTCGTCGCGGCTGAGCTTGCCGTCGTGGTTCTTGTCCAGCGCGTCGAAATGCTCGGCCAGGCGCGGATCGGCCGCGGCCTCGCTGCGGTCGATGACGCCGTCGCCGTTCTTGTCGAGTGCGGCGATGCCGCCGGCATCGGCGGGCGCGGCGGGATCGGCCGGCGGCGGAGTAACGGCGTAGGCGGCGCCGGACAGCACGGCCAGCACGGCCAGGGCAAGCAGCGGTTTGCGAGACTTCATGGGTCACTCCCTGAGGATGATGGGAACCTGCCGGGACGGCAGGCGTCCGGCGCCGCGGGCGGCCCCTGCATCGGGCCGGCGCCGTGGCGCCTTCCCTGCAGACAACGCCCCGTCGCCGCCACGGTTGACCGGCTGCCGGACGTATTCATGGTGCGGACAGTCGCGGCCCCTGCGATGGCGAAGCGCTATGCTCGGCGCATGGCCATCCACTCCGACGCCAGCGACGACCTGCGGCTGTTCCAGACCGGCCAGCACGCGTGCGGCTACTGGCCCGAGCGGCAGGCGCGCGACCTGGTGCTGGACCCGCACGATCCGCGCCTGGGCGCGCTGTATCCGCTGGCGTTGAGCTGGGGCTTCCGCCGTTCCGGCGACCTGGTCTACCGCCCGCACTGCGACCACTGCCGCGCCTGCGTGGCGGTGCGCATTCCGATCGAGGACTTCGTGCCCGATCGCAGCCAGCGCCGCTGCCTGGCGCGCAATGCCGATATCGAGGTGCGCATCGTCGCCGCCGAGCGCAGCGAGGAACAACTGGCGCTGTATCAACGTTACCTGCGCCATCGCCATCCTGGCGGCGGCATGGACGATCACGGCGCGCACGAGTTCGACCAGTTCCTGATCGGCCGCTGGTCGCACGGGCGCTTTCTGGAACTGCGGCAACACCGACCGGACGGCCGGCGTGGGCCGCTGCTGGCGGTGGCGGTCACCGACATCGCCGAACAGGCGCTGTCGGCGGTCTACACCTTCTACGACCCGGACGCCGGCGCACGCGGCCTGGGCACGCTGGCGATCCTGCAGCAGATCGCCTGGGCGCGACGCGAGGGCCTGCGCCACCTGTACCTGGGCTACTGGATCCGCGACCACCAGAAGATGGACTACAAGCGCCGCTTCCGGCCGTTGCAGGCCTACGACGGCCGCCACTGGCGCGACTTCGACGACTACCTGCGCCAGCTCGGCGGCTAGCCGACGGCCACTGGCGCAGCACGGCCCGGCCAGTACCGCCGCCGTTGGTTGCGCCATCGTGCCGACATGCGGCGCATGCGAAACTGGGCGCATGACATCACGCCTCTTCCTGCTCGCCCTGACCCTGCTGTGCGGCGCCTGCGCGCACACCGCTCCCACCTCCGCCGCGATGACCGACGCTGCCGCGCCAGCCGCCACGACGCTGCGGCTGGCCACCTACAACACCTCGCTCAATGCCGACGCACCCGGCGGCCTGATCGCCGCGCTGCAGGGCGACAGCGCGCAGGCGCGCAAGATCGCCGCGGTGCTGCAGCAGGTGCGTCCCGACATCGTGCTGCTCAACGAGTTCGACTACGACGACGCGCACCGCGCCGCCGACCTGTTCGAACAACGCTACCTGGCGGTGCCGCAGCCGCACGGCGGCGCGGCGCTGCGCTATCCGTATCGCTACCTGGCGCCGGTCAACACCGGCGTGCCCAGCGGCCTGGACCTGGACAACGACGGGCACATCGGTGGCGAAGGCCGCGCGCGCGGCAACGATGCCTGGGGCTACGGCCTGCATCCCGGCCAGTACGGCATGCTGCTGCTGTCCAGGTACCCGATCGACACCGCCGCGGTGCGCAGCTTCCGCCTGTTCAAGTGGAGCGCGATGCCCGGGGCGCTGCGTCCGGTCGATCCGGCCACCGGCCGCTTCTTCTACAGCGACGCGGTGTGGGCGCAGCTGCGGCTGTCGTCGAAATCGCATTGGGACGTGCCGGTGCGCACCCCGCTGGGCGTGCTGCATGCGCTGGTGTCGCATCCGACCCCGCCGGTGTTCGACGGCGCGGAGAAGCGCAACGCGGCGCGCAACCACGACGAGCTGCGGCTGTGGCGCGAATACCTGGACGATGCCGGCCGCGGCACGGCGCGCTGGCTGTGCGACGACGCCGGCCGCTGCGGCGGGCTGGCCGCCGATGCGCAGTTCGTCCTGCTCGGCGACCTCAACAACGACGTGATCGACGGCGAAGGCCGCCACGATGCGATCCGTGCACTGGTGACGCATCCGCGCGTGCTGCACTACCCCACTCCGCACAGCGCCGGCGGCGAGGAAACCACGCGCGCCTACGCGGCAAACGGCGTCGCGCACCGCGGCCCGCCGCAGCAGGTCACCGGCGATTTCGGGCCCAAGGCCGGCACCATGCGCCTGGACTACGTGCTCCCGTCGCGCAGCTTCCGCTACCTGGACAGCGGCGTGTTCTGGCCGGCGTCCAACGATCCCGCCGCCGCCATTGCCGACGGCAGCGACCACCATCTGGTCTGGGTCGACGTCGCCGCAGGACCGTAAGCGCAGGCGAGAGAACACCGCGCAGGTCGCGACGCGGCCCGCGCAGCCAGCATCGGCGGCCCCATGGGCCGCCGCGTTGTTTCTGGCAGACCATGGCCCGCGTGGCCCGTAGACCGACTGCCGCGCCAAGCACCGCCATCGGCCTTGATCCAGATCAAGGGCAAACCCGCGCCGACGCGGTCCAATGCCTCCCGCACCCGGTCGGGATGCGCAAGCGGAAGGCGAGCATGCGAACGCAACAGTTGCAACAGGCGCTGGAAGGCCTCAACGGCGCCACCGCCGACATCGAGGCCTCGGCGCTGATCTCCCTGGACGGGCTGATGATCGCCTCGGCGATGCCGCAGGGCATGGACGAGGACCGGGTCGGCGCGATGTCGGCGGCGCTGCTCGCGTTGGGCGAACGCAGCGCGCGCGAGCTGGCGCGCGGCACGCTGGAGCGGGTGCTGATCCAGGGCGAACTCGGCTACGTGATCATGAGCGCGGCCGGCCGCGAGGCGGTGCTCACCGTACTGGCCAAGCCCAGCGCCAGGCTCGGCCTGGTGTTCCTGGACATCAAGCGCGCCGCGCAGGCGCTGCAGCAGATCCTGTAGGGCGCCGCCATGCCGCTGCCGCCGATGGATCCGCCGCACGAGCCGCACCGCAGCGCCGAGCTGCGCTATCACGATGGCAGCCACCGCACGGTGTACTGGAGCGAGCGCGAGGTCGCCTACCCCGATGGACGCCTGATCGTCTCGCGCACCGACCTGGACGGCGTCATCACCCACGCCAACGACGCCTTCGTCGAACTCAGCGGCTGGCCGCGCGAGACGCTGATCGGCGCGCCGCACTGCATCCTGCGCCACCCTGAGATGCCGCGGCGCGCATTCCGCGAACTGTGGGACACCGTGCTGGCCGGCGAGAAGTGGCACGGCTACGTCAAGAACCTGCGCCGCGACGGCGCCTGCTATTGGGTCTATGCCACCGCGTTGCCGAACGTGCGCGACGGCCGCGTGGTCGGCTTCACCTCGGTGCGGCGCAAGCCCTCGCGGCGGCGCATCGAGGCGCTGCAGCCGCTGTATGCGCAATGGCTGCAGGACGAACAGGCGGAGACGCCGGCATGAGCTGCACGTTCCTGGTCGCGCCGGACTTCGCCCCCGAGTACTTCGGCGGCTGGTACCTGCTCAGCACGGTGCTGCAGCGCCGCGCCGGCATCGGCCTGCGCCTGCTGATGCCGGCCGATGCCGCCGAACAGCGGCAATTGCTGGACGACAGCGTCGTCGACCTGGTGTACGCCAGCCCGTTCGACGCCAGCGCGTTGATCCGCGACCGCGGCTACCTGCCGCTGGTGCGGCCGCGCGGCCGCGCCGACGAGGTGGTGATTGCGACCGCGGCCGAGGCGCCGGCGCGCTGCGTGGAAGACCTGCCCTACGGCTGCCGCATCGCGCTGACCGCCAACCACGACGTGCGCCTGATCGGCCTGCGCCTGCTGGAACCGGCCGACCTGGAGCCGGAACGCATCGCCTGGCGCCCGGCCAGCAGCTACGCCGCGGTGGCGCGGTTGCTGCTGGAGGGCGAAGCCGACGCCGGCCTGTTCCTGGCCACCGCCTACCACGGCCTGTCGCGGCTGACCCGTGCGCGACTGCGCCCGCTGGTGGAAAGCGCGCTGTGCGACATCGGCCATGTGCTGTTGGCGCATCCGCGCCTGGGCCCGCAACTGCCGGTGCTGCGCGATGCCCTGCTCGCGCTGGGCGATGCCGCGCACCGCGACGACCAGGCGGTGCTGGACGCGCTGGGCCTGGAGCAGGGCTTCGAGGCGATGGCCACGGAGGACGCCGAATTCATGATCGACCTGATCGACACCCTGCTGGACTGAGGCGCCCATGGCCACCACTCCCGCTCACGATCCCGCACGCCTGGTGATGCGCACCCATGCCCGCGCGTTGCTGCGCGACCCGCGCGACGCCGCCGCGCATTTGGCGCGGCTGCACGCGGCGCTGCAACTGCACGACAACGAACCGACCCAGGGCGTGCTTGCCGACCTGTTCGTGGCCCTGCCGCGGCACGACATCGCCCTGCGCCAGTTGGCGCTGCAGATGGCCGCGACACATCTGCCGCCGCACGTGGCCGAGGCCTTCCAGCGCCACAGCCAGGGCCACGCGCTGCTGCCGATCAACGCCCTGGCCACGCGCTGGAGCGTGCTGGCGCGGCCGTCGGCCGACGTGCCGGCGCGGGTGCGCCGGGCCAGCCCGGATCATTCGCGGCGGATGGTGCGCGAAGTGGTGGACGCGCTGTGCGATGGCGCGCCGATCGCCGCGGCGCGCTGCGAGCGCGAGTTCCTGGACTACTGCATCAGTTGCCAGGACAAGCTCGCCTTCATGCTCGCCACCCGCGAACTGCGCCGCCACGCGCTGGCCCTGGGCGACCGCTGGGACCGCACCGCACGCTGGCTGCAGCAACGCGAACCGCTGGGCGGCCGCAGCGTCGACGCCCTGTCCTTTTCCAGCGCGAGTGCGCCGCGATGACCACCCACGAACCGACCGGCTCCGAACCGACCTGGCTGATGCCGACCCCGCACGGCGTACTGCACGGCTTTGCCAGCGCCACGCCCGACCGCATGCAGCGCGCGCTGCAACTGCTGCTCGGTGCGCACGGTGCGTTGTCGCTGCAGGAATGGCGCCAGCGCGTGGGCGGCGACGCGCAGCGGCTGCTGCAGGAGGCGCGCGAACAGCAATGGGTGCAACTGCTGCGGCGCGCGGTACCGGGGCCGGAAATCCGCCTGGACGATTTCGCCCAGCACGTGATCGCCCCGCTGTCGGCCGAACGCCGCGCGGTGCTGGCCTCCGACAGCGGCTTCTGCCTGGGCCATGCCGGCCTGGACCAGGAACAGGCCGAGACGCTGAGCGTGGCCGCCGCCGACTTTTCCGGCTTCGCCCAGCGCCAGAGCGCGCGCGGCTGGCACGGCGCGCACCGCTACGTGGCGTTCTACAGCGAGCCGCAGTTGCTGCTGCCGGACTGGTCGTTCGTGCCGTTCTGGGTCGACGGCGCCGGTTACTGGCTGGTGCTGGGCGGCGAGGCCCTGCTCAACAACCTGGCGATGGTGGAACTGGTGTGGAGCATCCGGCTGGCGGCGGCACGGTTTGCGCCGCCGGCCTAAGTGGCCGGGATTGGGGAATCGGGAGTGGGGAATGGGAAAGCGGCCCCCTTTGGCCCCGCTTTCCGAGCGCTCGCCGTTTTATGCGTCTAGGTCGATGGTGAGGGCGGCGGCGGCGTCGCGGGCGGTTTGCCGCGCTTCGTCGATGCTCGCGCCGCGGGCCAGGGTCACGCCGACGCGGCGGTGGCCGTGCACGCTGGGCTTGCCGAACAGGCGCAGGGCGGTGTCCGGGGCCTGCAGGGCGGCGTCGACGTTGCCGAAGCGCGGCACGCCTTCGCCGTGCGCCAGCAGCGCGCACGAGGCCGACGGGCCGTTCTGGCGGATCGACGGAATCGGCAGGCCGAGGATCGCGCGCGCATGCAGGGCGAACTCGCTCAGTTCCTGCGACACCAGGGTGACTAGGCCGGTGTCGTGCGGCCGCGGCGACACTTCGCTGAACCAGACCTCGTCGCCCTTGACGAACAGCTCCACGCCGAACAGGCCCCAGCCGCCGAGATCGTCGGTGACCGCGCGGGCGATGTCCTGCGCGCGTTGCAGGGCCAGCGCCGACATCGGCTGCGGCTGCCAGCTCTCGCGGTAGTCGCCGTCCTTCTGCCAGTGCCCGATCGGATCGCAGAACGCGGTGCCGCCGGCGTGACGCACGGTCAGCAGGGTGATTTCGTATTCGAAGTCGATGAAGCCTTCGACGATGCAGCGGCCGGCGCCGGCGCGGCCACCGGTCTGCGCGTACTCCCAGGCCGCATCGATGTCGGCAGCGCTGCGCAGCGTGCTCTGGCCCTTGCCGGAGGACGACATCACCGGCTTGACCACGCACGGCAGGCCGACCGCGGCGATCGCCTCGCGGTACTGCTCGGGCGTGTCCACGAAGCGGTACGGCGAGGTCGGCAGGCCCAGGGTCTCGGCGGCCAGGCGGCGGATGCCTTCGCGGTCCATGGTCAGCCGCGCCGCACGCGCCGTCGGAATCACCCGCTGGCCGAGGTCGCGCTCCAGCGCCACCAGCGTTTCGGTGTGGATCGCCTCGATCTCCGGCACGATCAGGTGCGGCTGCTCGCGCGCGATCAGTTCGCGCAGCGCCATCGCATCGAGCATGTCGACCACGTGGCTGCGGTGCGCGACCTGCATCGCCGGGGCATCGGCATAACGGTCCACCGCGATCACCTCCACGCCGAAGCGCTGCAGTTCGATCGCCACTTCCTTGCCGAGTTCGCCGGAGCCGAGCAGCAGCACGCGGGTGGCGGAAGCGGACAGCGGGGTTCCCAGAGTGACCATGACGGCGGCGCCTGCGCGAAGAGGGGGACTGTATTCTAACGGGCCGGCGCCCCACGCCGGCACAGGGCCGGCTACGCCATCGCCTGCGCGCAGCGAGGTGCTATCTTCTGCGGCGTCACTGGGGATGTCGCCATGCACGCACGCAGCGCCGGAAACCGCCTCGGCACGCCCTGCCGTACCACCGGGGAGCGCCCATGCACTCGTTGATGCCGGCCGAGGCCTACATCGACGAGGCCTGGTTCGCGCGCGAACGCGAGCTCCTGATGAAGCCGCTGTGGCAGTTCGTGGCCCCGCGCATGCTGCTGGACAAGCCCAATGCCTTCGTCCGCCGCTCGGTGTGCGGGGTGGACGTGGTGGTGCAGAACATCGACGGCGAACTGCGCGCCTTCGACAACCTGTGCCTGCACCGGCAGAACCCGCTGCAACAGCAACCGCAGGGCGTGCGCCCGCTGGTCTGCAGCTACCACGGCTGGCGCTACGGCGCCGACGGCAGCGTGGACAACATCCCCTTCCAGGACGATGCCTACCGCCTGGCACCGGAGGCGCGCGCCTGCCTGCGGCTGCGCCGCTTCGCGGTGGCCTGCATCGGCAAGCTGGTGTTCGTGAACCTGTCGCCCGCGCCGATGCCGCTGGAAACGCAGTTCTCGCTGGAGGCGCTGGAGATGCTGCGCGCCGCCTCCGAGCAGTTCGACGACGAAGTGCTGGTGGCGACCTTCGAGGCCGACTTCAACTGGAAGCTGGCCTACGAGAACCTGCGCGATGCGCTGCACCCGCGCTTCGTGCATGCGCGCACGCTGGCGCAACAGGTGAAGTTCCAGGTGCAGATGGACGATGCCGGCGTCGCCGAGGCGCGCCGCTACCACGCCGAGGGCAGCGCCTCGCGCGAGGCGCATCTGGCGCGCCTGCGCGATTTCAGCAGCGGCGGCCTCAACGAACCGCTGCTGGCGATGGCGCACTACCCCTGGCATGCGCACGTCGAACGCTTCGGCAACGACGACTGGTATCTGAACTGGCTGCTGTATCCGAACCTGCATATCGCCTCGGGCTCGGGTGGCTATTCCTTCATCATCGAGCACCACCAGCCGGTGTCGGCGCAGCGCACCGACCTGCTGGTCTACTACGTCACCGCACGCAAGAAGCAGCGCTACCCGGGCTCCGACGCGGTGCTGCTGGGGCACCTGCACGGCGCCGAGAAGGTGCTGCGCGAGGACATCGAGATCATGGAACAGGTGCAGTCGGGACTGCGCGCCGGCGCCCCGCGCGCGGTGCTGGGCGACTACGAGCACGCCAACATGCAGATCGAACGCTGGTACATGGATGTCATGGAGGGCCGCCATGTCCTCTGACAAATACGTGGTCGGCAGCGGTGCGCTGCTGCGCTGGGCGCTGGCGGCCTGGGCCGAGGCGGCGCCGGACTGCGTACTGCATCCGCTGGACGTGGCGCAGGGCAAGGACTACCGCTTCGACCTCGATGCCCTGCACGCACTGGCCGACACCGGCGCCACCGCCTTCGTCGCCTGGGGCCCGCAGTTCCTCAACTTCCGCCGCCAGGAACTGATGGGCGAACTGAAGGCACGCGGCTTCAAGATGCCGCCGCTGATCTGCCGCGGCGCGCAGGTGGCGGCGAGCGCGCGCGTCGGCGAGAACTGCGCGATCGGCGCCGGCGCCATCGTCGATGCGCACTGCGACATCGGTTTCAACGCCTGGATCGGCGCGGCGGCGGTACTGGAATCGGCGGTCAAGGTCGGCGCCTCGGCCTGGATCGAGGCCGGCGTGACGCTCGGCACGGAGGCGCAGATCGGCGCCCAGGCCACGCTCGGGCGGCAGGTGGACATCGGCCCCGGCGTGCGCATCGGCAAACGCTGCCAGATCGAGATCCCCGGCCGCTACCGCAGCGACATCGCCACCGGCACCCATCACCTCAGCGGTTTCCGCTCGCCGGTGCTGATCCTCGGCGGGTGAGTGGCCGCCGCTTGCGGCGACGGGATTGGGGATTAGGGATTCGGGATTGGCAAAAGCGCAGGCCGGCGGCCGGCGGGGTGACGGCGCGCGGGCCATGCCTATCCAGCAGGGCGTGTCGGCATACAGCACGGGATTGGAGATTCAAGCCTCAGATTCGCGATAGCGAAACCCTGAGCCGCCGTCATGCCCGCTTTTGCCAATCCCCAATCCCCAATCCCCAATCCCGACCCCCTTGCAACCTGATATCAATTTGATATCTTTTCGCCCAACCACCCAAGGACGTCCACCATGAAAGAGCAGCCCCGTTCCTCCCTGCCCGGCATTCCGATGATCGTGGGTCTGGTCCTGGTGTTCGTGGCCGGCGCCGGCGCGATCATCGCCACCGGCGTGCTGCAGCCGTCGGCGATGCCGTGGACGCTGCTGGTCGCGATCCCGGTGCTGACCGTCGCGTTGTTCCTGGTGGTCGGCCTGTATGCGCTGGAACCGAACCAGGCCGCGGTGCTGAGTCTGTTCGGCCGCTATGTGGGCACGGTCAAGGACCCGGGCCTGCGCTGGAACAACCCCTTCTTCAGCAAGCGCAAGGTCAGCCAGCGCGTGCGCAACTTCGAGAGCGGCCGGCTGAAGGTCAACGAACTGGACGGCAGCCCGATCGAGATCGCCGCGGTGATCGTGTGGCAGGTGATGGATGCCTCCGAAGCGGTCTACAACGTCGACGACTACGAGAGCTTCGTGCACATCCAGTCCGAGGCGGCGCTGCGCGCGATGGCCACCAGCTATCCCTACGACCAGCACGAGGACGGGCAGATCTCGCTGCGCAGCCATCCCAACGAAATCAGCGAGCAGCTCAAGCGCCACCTCGACGAACGCCTGACCCAGGCCGGCGTGGACGTGATCGAGGCGCGCATCAGCCACCTCGCCTACGCCCCGGAAATCGCCCAGGCGATGCTGCAGCGGCAGCAGGCCAACGCGGTGATCGCCGCGCGCACCCGCATCGTCGCCGGCGCGGTGGGCATGGTCGAGATGGCCCTGGCCGAACTGCAGAAGAACGGCGTGGTCGAACTGGACGAGGAGCGCAAGGCGCACATGGTCAGCAACCTGCTGACCGTGCTGTGCTCGGACCGCGGCACCCAGCCGATCGTCAACGCCGGCTCGCTTTACTGAGGTGTCGATGCCCATGTATGCCGCCATTGCGCCGCTGGCGCTCGCCCTCTCCGGCCTGCCGGCCCTGGTCATCGCCGCCTGGGTCGGCGGCAAGGGCGACGACCGCGCGCGCGGGCTGGGCCTGCGCTGGGCGCTGATCGGCCTGGCGATCCTGCTCGGCGCGGCGGCGCTGTACTGGACCGGCGGCCAGCGCGCCGGCGTCTACGCGGTGGCCATCGCACTGCTGCTGACGGTGAACGCGCTGATCGTGTCGATGCTGCTGCACCTGCGCCGCAGCGACGCCGCGCGGCGGGAGCGGTCATGAGCGAGAAGAAGGCCTATCCGCTGCGCATCAACGCCGACGTGCTGGCGGCGGCGCAGCGCTGGGCCGACGACGAACTGCGCAGCCTCAACGCGCAGATCGAATACGTGTTGCGCGACGCGCTGCGCAAGGCAGGGCGGCTGCCCAAGCCGCGTGACGACAAGGAACCGGAAGCATGAGCAAGCGCTGGGAATACCTCACCGTCGAGGCCAAGACCAATCTGATGCTGGGGCTGAAACTGGACGAACTGCAGGCCGACCTGAACAAGCATGGGAAGCTCGGCTGGGAACTGGTCAACGTCGTCGCACTGCCGGGCACCAAACCGCTGCTGATGTTCAAGCGGGAGGTCTGACATGCGCCCGCATCGGGTTCTTGCGCCTGCACTGGCGGCGCTGCGAGCCCCGCTCACGGTACTGGCCGCGGCGCCACAACAGATCGAAAGCGCGCTACTGGATCGCCTGCAGGCCGGCGACCTCACAGCGGACAGCGGTGCGCCCGGACCGGCCACGCGCGCCACGCCCCGCCACGTCGACCCGGCACTGATCGCCGATGTCGTGGCCTGGGTGCGTGCCCTGCCCGCCAGCCATGGAGCCGCACCATGAGCCGGCTGCGCTCCGCGTCGCCCTCCCCGGCACGGCAGTATCCGGTGGCGCCGGCGCATCGACTGGGCCTGGCCTTGTGGCTGTGGCTGCCGCTGCTGCTGGTGGGGGCGGTGGTCGGCGCCTTCGCGTTGCACGCCGCACGGCCTGGCGCGCTCTGGTGGCATTTCGGACTCCTGGCGTTGATCGGCGTGGCCGGCACCGCCACTTTCGCGCGGCGGCGCGTGCTGCTGCACGACGGCTTGCTGGACGTGCGCGCGACCTTCCTGACCAAGCGCGTGCCGCTGGCTGCGCTGCGCCTGGTCGACGCGCGCGTGATCGCGTTGTCCGAGCACACCGGCTTCAAGCCGGCCTTGAAGCTGCTCGGCTTCGGCTACCCCGGTTTCCATGCCGGCCACTACCGTACCCGCGACGGGCATAAGGCGTTCTGCCTGATCACCAGCGACCGCGTCCTGGCCGTTCCGCTGCACGAGGGCGGCTGGCTGCTGCTCAGCGTCGAACACCCCAGGCAGGTGCTGCAGGAATGGCAGACGCTCGCGGCGCAAGCACACGGCGGCGAAGGCACGCGCGGCACGGCGCGCCGCATGGCCTGAGTCCGGCGCGCCTCGCCGCGTCGGCCGCTGCTGCGACCGGCCGCGCAGGGCACGACATGCTGCGCGGTGCGGCACAGTCTCGCGGTGCGACGCGCCCGGTCCATGAAGCACACCGCGTCGGGCGTTCTGGCGCCTGCGAAGCGATATGCTGGAACACCAGCCACGCGCGTCGCGACGACAGCGACGACAGCGACGACGTCGCCCGTCACATGACGCCTCGAGGATCGGCCCGATGGACGAAGCAGCGCCCCGCGAGATTCCCACTACCGCCCCGGCGCTGCCGCCGACGTTGTCGGCGCGGCTGCACGGGCTGCACTGGCACCGCAATCTGGTCGGCGAAGCCGGTGCCCAGGTCTACCGGCTCAGCGGCGCCGGCACCCCGGATCTGTACCTCAAGCGCGGCACCGGCACCTCGCACGACGACGTGGTGGACGAGTTCGCACGGCTGCACTGGCTGCGCGGAACGCGCGGCGTGCCGCGCGTGCTGCATTTCGAGGCCGACGCTGCCGGCGCCTGGCTGTTGAGCGAAGCGCTGCCGGGCAAGACCGCCTACCAGTGGCTGCTGGAGGTGCCGGCGCAGGCCGAGCGCATCGTGCAGGCGCTGGCCGAGTTCCTGCGCCACTTCCACGCCACGCCAATCGACACCTGCCCGTTCGACGCCAGCCACCCGCTGCGCCTGGCCGCGGCGCAGCGCCGGCTGCAGGCGGGCCTGGTCGACACCGAGGACTTCGACGCCGCACGCGCCGGCTGGTCGGCGGAGGCCGTGTGGCAGACGATGACCGCGCTGCTGCCCTTGGCCAGCGAACGCGTGCTGAGCCACGGCGACTACTCGCTGGACAACATCCTGCTCGACGCGCCGGACCGCGTCGTCGGCGTGATCGACCTCGGCCGCGCCGGGGTCGCCGATCCGTACCAGGACCTGGCGATCCTGGCCAACTGCCTGGACGAATTCGGCCCGGAACTCGCCGACCACTTCTTCGCCGCGTACGGCATCGCCACGCCGGACCTCACGCGGCTGCAGTTCCATCAGTTGCTCGACGAGTTCTTCTGAGCCGCGCCTGCCCCGTCGTGCGCGGCGCGGCGGGATCGCCCGGCGACTGGCCGCCCGCGGTGCTTGGCTCTACCCTGTGCCGATGCGCCCCATTCCCCACCTATTGCTCAACACCGAGACCATCGAACTGCTGCCGGCCGCATTGCTGCGCGCCCGCAGCAACGCCGACGCGCGCCAGCTCGCACAGGCGACCTGGCTGCTGCGGCGCAAGCACGACGGGCGCTACCTGGCGAGCGCGAACGCACACGGGCTGCACGCACTGGTGCCGCGACTGATGCACGAACCCGGCATCGACGCGGCGCTGGATCGGCTCGACGCTCTGCCCGCACGCGCCGCGCTACGCGATGCCGGGGCCTGGTTGCCTCTGCACGCGCTGCAGGCCCAACTGGACCAGTTGGGCCTGGCCGCCGACGCCTACGCGCAGCGCACCGGCCTGCCGCTGCAGCCGGAACCGGCCACCCTGCACGCGGCCGGCGCCGACCGCTACCGCCGCCCGCTGTGGCTGAGCGCGGGCGCCGCACGCGCCTGGCACGCGCTGCGCAATGCCGCCGCACGCGATGGCGTGGTGCTGGAGGCGATCTCCGGCTATCGCAGCCACGCGTATCAACTCGGCATCTTCGCCCGCAAGTTCGCCCGCGGGCAGACCCTGGAACAGATCCTCGCGGTCAATGCTGCGCCGGGCTTCAGCGAGCACCACAGCGGGCACGCCCTGGACATCGGCACACCCGGCGAGCCGCCGGCCGAAGAAAGCTTCGAGCGCACGCCCGCCTTCGCCTGGCTGCGCGCGCACGCTGATGCCTTCGGCTACCGGATGAGCTATCCGCGCGACAACCCGCATGGCATCGTCTACGAACCCTGGCACTGGTGCTGGCACGAGGCCGCTCGCACATGATCCGCTCCCACACGCGCCGGCCGCGCGCCGGCACCGCCACGTGGCGGGCACTGATCCTCCTGGCCCTGGCACTGCCCACCTGCGCCGCCGCGCAATGGCACGACCGGCAGGGTCAGGCCCTGCCCGACAGCGCCGAGCGCGGCCACGACAAGGCCTTCGCCGCCGCGCTGCAGATCGCCGACGACGCCGACTTCGCCACGTTCGCGCAGGAGTGGGGGCAGACCGAGGCCGCGCATGCGCCGCAGCTGCGCACGATCGCGCGCGTGCATCGCGGCCAGTTGCTGCGCGTGGCGCTGCTGTACTCCGGCTGCGCGCCCAGCCCGAACAACGGCGGCGCCTGCGATGCACAGATGAGCCTGCGCGTGCTCGGCCCCGACGGCAGCACCACCCTGCAGGATCCGATGCGGCCGCTGGGCATGGGCGGCCCGCCGGCCGCCGCCGGCCTGCTGGAACTGGCGCCGCTGTCGGTGCAACTGCGCTTCGAGGACAGCGACCCGCTCGGCACCTACACCGTGCAAGTCACGGTCAACGACCCCAGCCAGGACGCGTGGGTGCGATTGCAGACGCGGGTGGAGCTGGTCGGCGCACCCTGAGCGCGGCGCGTTGGAGGGGCCAGTTCCGCTCGCCGACGGCCGACGGCTGCGCGCGCCGCCAGCTCCCCGCCACGCGCAGTGAAGTTTCGATCTTGCAAGCCGCTAACGATGCTCTATCCGACCCACACGGAAGCGCACTCGTGTCCGAAAACCCTTACGCCACGCCGCAAGCGCAGAGCACGCAGAGCGCCCTGCCGCGCGCCAAAGCACCCGACACCATCGGGCGCAAGATCGTGGTCGGCTGCATCGTTGCCAGCCTCAGCGCAGCAATCGGTCTCTTTTCTGCAGTGAACCGGTTCGCTTCCGGCAATATCGCTGGCGGTATCGGCAGCAGCATCGATGCCGTGCTGATCGGCGCGTTTGCCTACGGCCTCTATCGCAACAGCCGCGTCGCCGCAATTCTGCTGGCGGGGTACTTCATTCTGGGGCGGCTGATGATTCTGACTGTGGGCAACATCAATGGCCTGGGCATCGCCGTGCTGATCGCGCTGGCCTATCTGAGCGCCGCGCGGGGCACCTTCCAGTACCACCGCTGGCTGCAGCAGGAGCGGCGTTTCCCATCGTCGCAACGGCCACGGCTGAGCGACGATCCGCTGTTCCGCACGCCCGCGATCCCACCATCGGCACCGCCCACAAGCGCCGAACCGAGCGACGCGGCCACGACCGCCAGCGCGCCTGCACCCTGAGTCCCCGCGGCGGCCGCATCGCGCCGCACTGCTCCCGCTGCGCAACTGCAAATTTCAAGCACGTCTTTGCGCATTTACCCGCTGCGCTTGGCTAGCTTCGCCCCGTGCCGAGGCGAGTTCCGCTCAGCGCCTCAGCGCATCCACCGCCCACAGCAGCCAGCCCAGCATCAGCGTGGTGCCGCCGATCGGCGCCAGCCGGGTCGGCCATTGCGCCAGCGCATTGCCGGCCAGGCTGCCGGAGAACAGCAAGGTGCCGAGCAGCAACAGGCACAGCGCCAGGCGCCCGAGCAGGCGCTCGCTGCGGCGTCCCAGCGCCGCCAGCGCCACGCCGTGACCGAAGGCGTACAGCGCCGCGGTCTGCAGATGCGATTGCGCCAGGGGCTCGGTTACGCCGTGCGAGGCATAGGCCGACAGGCCGATCGACACGGCCGCCAGCAGCGCGCCGGCACTGCACAGCCAGAACGGCCCGCGCGCACGGCGATCGAATGTCAGCATGAGGGTTTCCTCCGGGAGCGTGGCAGCGTTTTGCCGGCCCCATAAACAGAACGCGCCGCAAGATGCGGCGCGTTCCGGTTCACTCGTCCACCAGGGCAGGACTTACTTGATCGCCCAGTAGATGTCGTAGGTGCCTTCCGGCGTGAACGCCTTGTCCACCCCGCCCTTCCAGGCTTCGTACGGACGGTCGGTCACGTCGTAGCCGCTGGTCGCGGCCCAGGCACGCAGCGCATTGCGCGCCGCATCCAGGCCGGCCATGTGGCCGGTGTAGCTGGCGAAGGCGGAGCGGTGCGCTTCGGTACGCACGTAGGTCACCGGGGCGCCCTGCGGGATGGTCACCTTCAGCGGCTCGCCGGAGGCGGCAACCGGGGTGGCATCGACCGGCGCGGCGGCCGCGTCGTCCTTCTTGTCGTCCTTCTTCTCATCCTTCTTGGCGTCGTCCTTCGGCGCGCCACCGGCACGCTTGCGCACCGGCTGGGCGACGTCGAACGCGTACTTGTCGGCGCCGAAGTCGGTGGTGACGATGCGCACCGGACCGGCCGCTTCCAGGCCGTTGGCGTCCATCACCCGCTTGATCCACTCCTGGTTGTCCTTGATGGACTTCTTGATGGAGTCGTTGTCGCGGTCGATGTTGCCGGCGTTGACCACCAGCAGGTCCTCGGCCGGGACGTCGACGACCTTCAGGTCCTTCAGCGGGGTGTCGTCGGAGCGGTAGTCCACGTTCGGCACGGTGGCCAGCACGTTGCTCAGGCGCGACAGGCCCAGCTTGATGTCGTCGCCGACGTGGCGGCTGACATACAGACCGGCGTAGCGACCCAGCAGGTCCCAACCGTACTTGACGGTGTAGTCCTGGGTGATCTTCACGTTGCGGCCGTTCTTGCCGGTCGGCTCCAGCTTGAAGCTGGTGGTCTTGTCCTTGCCCTTGGTCTCGTCCTCGATGGCGATGACCACGTCCTTGTTCTTCTCGGTCGAGGTGATGGTCCAGCTCCCCTTGCCGATGTAGCCCTCCTTGGAGCTGTAGTCCAGGCGCGCGCCGACACCGGATTCCGGGCCGGAGAG
Organism: Xanthomonas sacchari; assembly: GCF_040529065.1. Taxonomy (NCBI): domain Bacteria; kingdom Pseudomonadati; phylum Pseudomonadota; class Gammaproteobacteria; order Lysobacterales; family Lysobacteraceae; genus Xanthomonas; species Xanthomonas sacchari. The sequence continues at coordinate 3,910,277 of NZ_CP132343.1, forward strand.
CTTCAGCTCGATGCGCGGGTCGCGCAGCACCAGGGGGTTCCAGTCCTTGAACCGACGCAGGCTGTTGACCGTGTCATAGACGATGGTCATGCGCCGATTGGTCTCGACGCTTTCGGACATGTGACGCTCCGAGGGCAGCACCACGCCGACGATGACGAACAGGCCAGCCACGATCCCCAGGGCGATCAGGAACTCGATAATACGGGTCATTCAGGAGGTCTCCGGGGCCGATCCCACGGCCGGGTTGATGAAGCGAAGCGCCCATCCTAGCAGGCTTCGCTGTCCGTGGTCAGCACATCACGGAATGCCGCTTCGCCCCGTGCCGCAACGGCCTGGCGCGATGCCGGCGACGGCCGCAGGAACGGCACCGAGGGCGACCAGACCATTGTCCTGGCAGCGGCACCGGACAGGCCTGCGCGCCCGGTCTGCGACCGCATCGAAGCGAGCAACGACGGCACCATCGGTCGGGTGGACGTACCGGAAGCGTGCGCGCCACAGGCCAGACCACTTGCCTACGCGGGACAGTCTCGCCCCTGCTGTGGCCGCATCTAGTGCATGGCACCCGGCTGCACCGGACCGGCCCGACGTGCGCGCTATCGGCCTCCGCGGGCCGTCATCCTGTCTCGTTCAGACCACCCACTGCGCCGGGCCGGGCATCCTGTTCCTCAGACCAGTTGCAGCTCGAACGCCTTCAGCACCGCCCGGGTGCGGTCGCGCACGCCCAGCTTGGACAGGATGTTGGAGACGTGGTTCTTGATCGTGCCCTCGGCCACGCCCAGCGAGTTGGCGATCTCCTTGTTGGAGAAGCCGCTGGCCATCAGCCGCAGGATCTCGGTCTCGCGGTCGGTCAGCGGATCGGGCCGGTCCAGGCTGACGAAGTCGTTGCGCATGTGCTCCAGGCCCGACAGCAGGCGCTGGGTCACCGCCGGCTGCACCAGCGAGCCGCCGGCGGCCACGGTGCGGATCGCGCCGACCAGTTGCTCCAGCGACACGTCCTTGAGCAGATAACCCTTGGCCCCGGCCTTGAGCCCGGCGAGGACCAACTGGTCGTCGTCGAAGGTGGTCAGGATGATGGTCGGCGGCAGCGCCGCGGCCCGCGACAGCACCTGCAGCGCCTCCAGCCCGGACATCGAGGGCATGCGCATGTCCATCAGCACCACGTCGGGCAGCACCTGCGGGATCAGTTCCACCGCCTGGCGGCCGTCGCTGGCCTCGGCCACCACCTCGATGCCGCCGTCCAGCGCCAGCAGCGAGCGGATGCCCTGCCGCACCAGGGTTTGATCGTCGACCAGACACACACGGATCATCACAGCACTCCTTGGGAAACGGCGGGCGGCAGCAGGGTGGCGGCGCCGGGAACGGCGGCCCGCAGGCGGAAGCCCGCACCGGGCGCGGCCGCCACGTCCAGGCTGCCGCCGTACTGGCTCAGGCGCTCGCGCATGCCGCGCAGGCCGTTGCCGGGGGCCAGGGTCTCGCACCCGCGGCCGTCGTCGCGCGCCTGGATCACCACCTGCGGGCCGTCGCGGCGCACCTCGATCCACAGATTGTCGGCCTGGGCGTGGCGCACCGCGTTGGTGATGATTTCCTGGGTGCAGCGCAGCAACACGTGTGCGCGCTCGGGATCCTCCACGGTCAGCGGCTCCTCCACCTGCAGGTGGATCTGCAGCGACGGCACCCGCTCGGCCAGCGGCCGCAGCGCCGCCGCCAGGTCGATCGCGCCGCTGTCGCGCAACTGGCTCACCGCCTCGCGCACGTCGGTCAGCAGCAGCTTGGCGAGGGTATGCGCCTGCTGCACATGCTCCTGCGCACGGCCCTCGGTGATGTGGCCGGCCACTTCCAGGTTCAGGCTCAGCGCGGTCAGGTGGTGGCCGAGCAGGTCGTGCAGTTCGCGCGAGATGCGGGTGCGCTCGTTGACCCGGGCGCTCTCGGCCAGCAGCGCGCGGGTGGCGCGCAGCTCGGCGTTGAGCTGGCGCTGCTCCTCCCGCGCCTGGGTCTGCTGGCGCGCGACCAGGCTGGTGACGAAGATGAACATGGAAAAGCCGCCGTACAGCAGCGATTGCATCAGCGCCTCGAACGGCGGGAAGCCGATGGTCAGGTACACCGGCAGCACCGCCAGCTGGCTCAGCAGCAGCCAGGCCACGCCGGCGCGCACAGGCAGCAGCCAAGGGATCACCCCCGCCGCGACCATCATCAGGATGCTGCCCAGCCCCGAGCGGTGCAGATAGCCGACCGCCAGCGCGCAGATGGTCAGCAGCACCAGCATGCCGCGGTCGTACCAGCGCACGCCGTCGCCGCTGTGCAGGCGCCGGGTCAGCAGGAAATAGACCACGCCGAAGCCCAGGTAGCTGGTCAGCAGCAGCCACACCTCGCCGCTGGGCATCCGTCCCGATTCCTCGACCGGCTCCCAGTACAGGTACAGCAACGGCATGCAGATGACGGCCCAGGTGAACAGGCCGGCATAGCGCAGAACGCGGGTATGGCTGAGATATCCCAACATGCAGCCATCTTAGGATGAACGGCGCGCATTGCACTCCCACGGAAGTCATGCCGGCGCGGCTCGCCGCCCCGGGTCGCGCGTGCGATAATCCGCCCCTGCGGTCCGCACGGGGCCGCGCGCGCATCAGCAATGGAGTCTCAATGTCGATCGTCATCCGCGACGTGCGCGAGCACGAGCTCGATTCGGTCCTGGCCCTGAACAACAACGCCGGACTGGCGATCCTGCCGCTGGATTCGGCCAAGCTGCACCGCTTCTACGAAACCGCAGAGTACTTCCGCGTCGCCGAGCGCGACGGCAACCTGGCCGGCTTCCTGGTCGGCTTCGGCAGCGACAGCGACCACGACAGCAGCAATTTCGCCTGGTTCCGCGAGCGCTACCCGCAGTTTTTCTATATCGACCGCATCGTGGTGGCCAGCCGCCGCCGCGGCGGCGGCGTCGGCCGGGCGTTCTACGCCGACGTGCAGAGCTACGCCGAGTTGCGCTATCCGCAACTGGCGTGCGAGGTTTTTCTGGATCACGGCGCCGATGCGGCGCTGCTGTTCCATGGCAGCTTCGGCTTCCGCGAAGTGGGCCAGAACACGATGAACGAAGTGGAGGTGCGTGCGAGCATGCTGTTGAAGGACCTGTGCAGTTACGCCTGGGTGCGCGAAACCTATGGCGACACCCTGCCCGACCTGCCCTGGGCTGGCCATGCCCATCGTCTGCAGCGGGCACAGCGCCCGACCGGGACCTGAGCGTGTCGTCGGTGAATCTGGACTTCGAGCAGGCCGGCGAACTGAAGATCGGCCAGGTCGGCATCGCCAACCTGCGCGTGCGTACGCTGGACGTGGCGCGGCTGAGCCAGGAGATGCGCGAGCGCGTGCAGCGCGCGCCCAAGCTGTTCGGCCGTGCCGCGGTGATCATCGATTTCGGCGGCCTGGCGCAGACCCCGGACGTGGCCACCGCGCAGGCGCTGCTGGACGGGCTGCGCGACGCCGGCGTGCTGCCGGTGGCGCTGGCCTACGGCACCCGCGAGATCGAGGAGCTGTCGGTGGCGCTGGGCCTGCCGCTGCTGGCCAAGTTCCGCGCGCAGTACGAGCGCTTCGATGGCGGCGCGCCCGCCGCCGCAGCGGCACCGGTCTCGCCGCCGCCCCCGCCCCCGCCTCCGCCGCCGCCCGCTCCGGCGGCGCGTCCGCAACCCGGGCGCATGCAGAAGAACGCGGTGCGCTCCGGGCAGCAGCTGTACGCGGAGAACTGCGACCTGACCGTGATGGCCACCGTCGGCGCCGGCGCCGAGGTGATCTCCGACGGCAGCATCCACATCTACGGCACGCTGCGCGGCCGTGCGCTGGCCGGCGCCCAGGGCAACACCGAGGCGCGGATCTTCTGCCGCGATTTTCACGCCGAACTGGTCGCCATTGCCGGCCACTACAAGGTGCTGGACGATATTCCCAAGGAACTGCGTGGCAAGGCCGTCCAGGTCTGGCTGGAGCAGGACCAGATCATGATCGCCGCGCAAGACTGACGCGGCCCAACCTCGAACGTATCAGGAGATAGTCCTTTGGCTGAAATTATCGTTGTCACCTCCGGCAAGGGCGGCGTCGGCAAGACCACCACCAGCGCGAGCCTGGCCTGCGGGCTGGCGCGACGCGGCAAGAAGGTCGCCGTGATCGACTTCGACGTGGGCCTGCGCAACCTCGACCTGATCATGGGCTGCGAGCGCCGCGTGGTGTACGACTTCGTCAACGTGGTGCACAACGAAGCCACGCTGAAGCAGGCGCTGATCAAGGACAAGCGCTTCGACAACCTGTTCGTGCTGGCCGCCTCGCAGACCCGCGACAAGGACGCGCTGACCCAGGAAGGCGTGGAGAAGGTGCTCAAGGACCTGGCCGCCGACGGCTTCGACTACATCGTCTGCGATTCGCCGGCCGGCATCGAGAAGGGCGCGTTCCTGGCGATGTACTTCGCCGACCGCGCGGTGGTGGTGGTCAACCCGGAAGTGTCCTCGGTGCGCGACTCCGATCGCATCCTCGGCCTGCTCGACTCCAAGACCCACAAGGCCGAGAGCGGCAAGAGCCTGCCCGCGTTCCTGCTGCTGACCCGCTACAGCCCGGCGCGCGTGGAAACCGGCGAGATGCTCAGCATCGGCGACGTGGAAGAAGTGCTCGGCCTGAAGGCGATCGGCGTGATCCCCGAATCCGGCGACGTGCTCAATGCCTCCAACAAGGGCGAGCCGGTGATCCTGGACGCCGAATCCCCGGCCGGCCAGGCCTACGAGGACGCCGTGGCGCGCATTCTCGGCGAGGAACGTCCGATGCGTTTCATCTCCGTGGAGAAGAAGGGCTTCTTCACCAAGTTGTTCGGAGGGTGAGCATGGGACTATTCGATTTCCTCAAGACCAAGAAGAACACCGCCGAGACCGCGAAGAACCGCCTGCAGATCATCATCGCGCAGGAACGCAGCCACCGCGGCGGCCCGGACTACCTGCCGCTGCTGCAGCGCGAGCTGCTGGAAGTGATCAAGAAGTACGTCAACATCGACGCCGACGCGGTCAAGGTGGACCTGGTCAAGGACGGCGAGCACGACGTGCTCGACATCTCCGTCGCCCTGCCGGAAGGACCGACGCCCTGAGGCCACGCGTCGGCCGTGGCAGCCGCCGCGGCTGACGCGTCGATCCGGGCCGGCGCTGCGACGCGCTGCGCCTGCCGTGATCGGGCGCGCCCTCCGCGCCTTTTCCATCCCGACGACCTCCACACGATGCAGACCGACGCCGCCCTCCCCGCTGCCTCCGCCAAGGTGCTGACCGTGGGCGCGATCGGCCTGGACGCGCCGCGCGCGCTGCTGGCCGGCTTCGGGCTGACCCTGCACCGCGTCGCCGACGGCGCCGCCATTCCCGGCAGCTACTGGGGCGAGCCGGAGGCCGGGGTGATCGCCAGCGACGTCTACGTGCGCGACGACACGCCGGTGCATTCGCTGCTGCACGAAGCCTGCCACCTGATCGTGCTGCCGCCGCAGCGGCGCGCGCAGGTGCATACCGACGCCACCGACTCGGTGGAAGAGGAAGACGCCACCTGCTACCTGCAGATCGTGCTGGCCGACGCCCTGCCCGGGGTGGGCCGCGCGCGGCTGATGGCGGACATGGACGCCTGGGGCTACACCTACCGGCTCGGCTCCACCCGCGCCTGGTTCGAGCAGGACGCCGACGACGCGCGTGCCTGGCTGGCGCAACGCGGGCTGCTGCCGGACTAGCCGGTCACGCCGACGCGGGCGCTGGCGGCGATGCGCCGGGGCGCTTCAGCGCGCTGCTCAGGTCCAGGGTGGCGCGGGTGCCGCTGCCAGCCAGCGAATCCAGGTGCAGCGCCCAGCCCAGGTGCTCGCACAGCCGCGCGATCAGGTCCAGGCCGATGCCGCTGCCCTCGCGGCTGCCGCCGCCGCGCGCCATGCGCATGTAGATCGCGCTGATCTCTTCCGGGCTCATGCCGTGGCCGGGATCGTCGATGCAGACCACGCCCGGCGCCGGCATGGTGATCTCGATGCGGCCCTTGTCGCTGTTCTCGATGGCGTTGCGCAGCAGGTTGCCGATGGCGACCTGCAGGATCGCCAGCGGCGTCTCCACCTCGCACGCCGGCATCGGCGCCAGCGCCAGTTCCAGGCGCTTGTCCGCACACAGGTGCCGATGGTCCTCGACGATCTCCGGCAGCAACTGGTCCAGTCGCACCAGGTCGCTGCCGCGCGCCATCCGCGCCGGATCCTTGGCCAGCACCAGCAGCAGCGAGATGAGTTGGCCGACGCCGCTGGCGGTGCGGCGGATGCGCAGCAACTGGTTGCGCACGCTGGGCGGCACGTCGTGCTGCTCCAGCGCCAGCTCGGCGGCGCCGCCGATCACCGCCACCGGCGTGCGCAGTTCGTGGCTGGTGCTGTCGATGAAGGCGCGCTCGCGCTCCACGAACAGGTCGTTGCGCGCCAGGTAGTCGTTCAGCGCCTCGGCGATCACCACCTGCTCGGCGCTGGCGCGCGGATGCACCTCGATGCGCTGCCCGGGCCGGTCCGGGCGCAGGCTGCCGATGCGCTGGGCCATGTCGATCAGCGGCTGCACCACCCGGCCCATGCCCCAGGCCACCAGCGCGCCGAGCAGCAGCACCGCCACCGCGTTGGACACCAGCATCCACAGCGCCAGGTTGTCCTCGTGGTCGTGCAGTTCGGTGATGTCCAGCGCCAGCGCCAGGCGGCGGCCGCGCACGTCCTGCACCAGCACCACCTTCTCGCTGCCTTCCAGTTGCACTTCGTCATGCAGGCCGGGGCCCAGCGCCGCTACCGCCGGCGGCAGCGGTGCGCCGCCCTCGTCGCCGTACAGGCTGACCGTGCGGGTGTCGATCCAGCGATAGTCCGGGTCGGCCGCGCTGCGCGCCAGGAAGTGGTCCAGCTCGGAGGTCAGCAGCGAGCGCCAGGTGAGCTGCTCGGCCTGGTCGTTGACGATGTAGCCATGCACGAACACCGCCAGCGACAGCAGCGCCGCGTAGCCCACCAGCCACAGGGTCAGCCGCTGCCGCAGCCCGGCCCTAGTCGGCATGCTCGCCCTCATGGGGACCGACCACCGCCAGGCGGTAGCCGATGCGCGGCAGGGTGTGGATCAGCTTGGCGGCGAACGGACCATCGACGCTGCGGCGCAGGTCGTAGATGTGCGAACGCAGCATGTCCCCGTCCGGTGGCTCGTCGCCCCAAAGCGCCTGCTCCAGGCGATCGCGGGTGACCGCGGCCGGGCTGGCCTGCATCAGCACTTCCAGCAGCTTGCGGCAGGCCGGGTACAGGTGCAGCGTGCGGCCGCCACGGGTCACTTCCAGCGTGGACAGGTCCAGCTGCAGGTCGCCCACGCGCAGCAGCTTGCTGCGGCCGCGGCCGCTGGCGCGCACCAGCAGCGCCTCCAGCCGCACTTCCAGTTCCGGCAGCGCGAACGGCTTGGTCAGGTAGTCGTCGGCGCCGGCACGGAAGCCGGCGATCTTGTCCGGCAGCTCGTCGCGCGCGGTCAGCATGATCACCGGCACGTCGGCATGGTGTTCCTCGCGCAGCGCGCGCAGCACCTGCTGGCCGTCCAAGCGCGGCAGCATCCAGTCCAGGATCAGCGCGTCGTAGCGCTGGGTGGTGGCCAGGTGCAGCCCGGTGACGCCGTCCGGCGCCGCATCCAGGGTGTGGCCGCGCACCTCGAAGTAGTCGAACAGGTTGGCGACCAGGTTCCGGTTGTCTTCTATGACCAGCAGCCGCATGGGCGCGCTCGAATTCGGGGGACGGACCTGCCCATGCTAGCGGAAGCGTGTCGGAACGAAGTCAGAACGGCCGCGCTCCCTTGATCGAATCTCGACAAAACCTGGAAGGAATCCCAACACGACGCCCTCAGGCTGGAATTCGCGCCGGCCACAGACTCCTATGGCCCGGCGCTTGCATCACCGCGGCCGTGCGCAACCTTCGCTGAAGCCCTGGTCCTCTCACCGGCAGTTCCGACAGCTATCCGACACCGCCAACCCGACCATGCCCCCACTTTCCCGCCGTCCCTGGCCGCTTTCGTCGACCATGATCAGTACGCCCCTGCGATTATCCGCTGCGGCGGCGCCCGACCTCGGCGCGCGCCGGTACTTCTATCTTTCCCACCTGTGGGTGCCGCTGGCGCTGGTGCTGCTGGCGAGCACGGCACTGATGGGTCTGGGCGGGGATTTCTGGATCGCCGACCTGCTGTATCGCTGGGAAGGCGGACAGTGGGCGCTGAAGGATGCGGCGCTGACCCGTAGCCTGATCCACCACGACGGCAAGATGCTCAGCGCCGCAGCGTGGGCGGTGACCGCCGCGCTGGCGGTGTGGGCCTGGCGCCGTCCCGATGGCCGCCGCTACCGGCTGCCGCTGCTGTACCTGTTGCTGGCGGTGGGGCTGAGCACCGGGGTGGTGTCGCTGCTGAAGTCGGTGACCCACATGGACTGCCCCTGGGACCTGACCCGCTATGGCGGCGAGCGGATCTTCGTGGGCCTGTTCGAGGCCCGCCCGGCGGGCATGCCGCGCGGGGTATGCTTCCCCGCCGGTCATTCCAGTGCCGGCTATGCCTGGGTGGGGCTGTACTTCGTCGCGTTGGCGCTCAAGCCGGCCTGGCGTTGGCCAGCGCTGGCGATCGGCCTCGGGGGAGGCTTGCTGTTCGGTCTCGGCCAACAGCTGCGCGGCGCGCATTTCATGTCGCACGACCTGTGGACGCTGGCCCTGTGCTGGGGCGTGGCACTGGGCCTGTACCGGGCGATGCTGTGGCCGCGCGCGAACTCGCCGCAGGCCGATCGACGCCCCTCCACCTTCAACGATACCGCCGCATGAGCCGATCCGTCGCACCGCCCTCGCCGTCCACCGCATCCCGTGCTCGCTGGTGGGCCTGGCGTCCGCAGTTGAGCAACGAGATGTTGGCGCTGGCGGCCAGCGCGTTCTTCGCCCTGGCCTGCAACGGCATGTTCTGGCGCAGCGCGATGAGCGGCCACGGCGGCGATGTCAAGCTGGCGCTGTCGCTGTTCCTGCTGCTGCTGGCGGTGCACGGCCTGCTGCTCGGCCTGCTGCTGTGGCGCGGCATCGCCAAGCCGGTGCTGACGGTGCTGCTGATCACCACCGCGTTCGCCGCGCACTACATGAACAGCTACAGCGTCTACCTGGACGCGGACATGCTGCGCAACGTGCTGGCCACCGACCACAAGGAATCGCGCGAGCTGATGACGCCTGCGCTGATCGCGCCGCTGCTGTTCTACGCGGCGCTGCCGATCCTGGTGCTGTGGCGGGTGCGGCTGATCCGGCGTTCGCCGCTGAAGGCGCTGGCGATCCGCGCCGGCTTCCTGGTCGGCATGCTGGCGCTGGGCGGCATCGCTGCGATGCTCTCGTTCCAGGACCTGTCGGCGATGATGCGCAACCATCGCGAGATCCGCTACCTGGCCACGCCGATCAACTACCTGGTCGCGCTGCGGCAGAACTTCAAGTCCGACAGCCCCACGCGCAAGGCGCCGAAGCTGCCGCTGGAACACGACGCCAAGGCCACCGCGCGCGCGCCGGGCAGCAAGCCGCGGCTGCTGGTGGTGGTGCTGGGCGAGACCGCCCGCGCGCAGAACTGGGGCCTCAACGGCTATGCGCGGCAGACCACGCCGGAGCTGGCCAAGCGCGACGTGATCAACTTCCCCGACATGCACTCCTGCGGCACCAGCACCGAGGTGTCGGTGCCGTGCATGTTCTCGCCGTTCGGCCGCCACGACTACAACGAGAGCAACATCCGCAAGCACCAGTCGCTGCTGCACGTGCTCGAGCACGCCGGCATCAGCACGCTGTGGCGCGACAACCAGTCCGGCTGCAAGGGCGTGTGCGACGGTCTGCAGATCCAGCACCTGGACGACGCCAAGGATCCGCAGTTGTGCAAGGACGGGCGCTGCATGGACGAGATCCTGCTGCAGGACCTGGCCGCGCAGGTGCGCGCCAAGCCCGGCGACCGCGTGGTGGTGCTGCACCAGCTCGGCAGCCACGGCCCCAGCTACTTCGAGCGCTACCCGGCCGCGTTCCGCCGCTTCACCCCGACCTGCGACACCGCCGACCTGGGCAACTGCAGCCGCGAGCTGATCACCAACGCCTACGACAACTCGCTGCTGTACACCGACCATCTGCTGGCGCGCACCATCGACGCGCTGCAGGCCATGCCCGACTACGACACGGCCATGCTCTACCTCTCCGACCACGGCGAGTCGCTGGGCGAAAAGGGCCTGTACCTGCACGGCGTGCCCTATGCGATCGCGCCGCAGGAGCAGACCCACGTGCCGATGGTGATGTGGTTCTCGCCGGGCTTCGCCAGCGCGCGCGGCCTGGACCTGGCCTGCCTGCAGGCGCGATCGCGCCGCTACGCCGACCAGGACAACCTGTTCCCGTCGGTGCTGGGCCTGATGCAAGTCAGGACCGGCGTCTACGACCGCGCGCGCGACCTGTTCGCGCAGTGCGCCAAGCCGCAATGACCGAGCGTCCACGCACCGCCCTGGCGTGATCGGACGCGGCGGCGCAGCCGAGGGCGTGCCGCCCGAACTTGCGGCGGTGCGGGCGGCCCACTAGCCTTCCGGGCAATCGCCCTGCAAGGATTCGCCGTGAACCACCGCTCTCCGCTGCTCGCGCTGTGTCTCGGCGCGAGCCTGCTGACGCTGTCCGCCTGCCGCAAGGAACCCGCGGCCGACACCGCCGCCCCGGCCGCAGCACAGCCCGAGGGCGAAAGCGCCGACCAGTTCGTCGCCCGCATCAACGAGGAATACCGCGCGCTGTTGCCGGAACTGACCGCGGCGCAATGGCTGTCGGCCACCTACATCAACGGCGACAGCGAGCGGCTGGCGGCCAAGGCCAATGCGCGCTGGCTGACCACGCTCAACGGCTGGATCGCGCAGGCGCGGCGCTACGACGGCAAGCCGATGTCGGCCGACAGCGCCCGCGCGCTGCGTCTGCTGCAGCAGATGACCGCGATGCCGGCGCCGCGCGATCCGGCGCGGCTGGGCGAACTGGCCGCCCTGGCGACGAAGATGGAAGGCGCCTACGGCGCCGCGTCCTACTGCACCGGCGAGGGCGACGCGCGCCGTTGCCGGCAGTTGGGCGAACTGGAGGACGTGCTGCGCCGCAGCCGCGACTACGACCAGCAACTGGATGCCTGGCAGGGCTGGCATGGCGCCGTGCAACCGATGCGCAAGGACTACCAGCGCTTCGTCGAACTGGTCAACGAAGGCGCGCGCGACATGGGCTACGCCGACACCGGCGCGCTGTGGCGCAGCGGCTACGATATGCCGCCCGCGCAGCTCGCCGCCGAAACCGACCGGCTGTGGACCCAAGTCAAGCCGCTGTACGAACAGTTGCACTGCTACGCGCGCGGCAAGCTCGACGCCGAGTACGGCAAGGACAAGGGCGAACTGGCCGGCGGCCTGCTGCCGGCGCACCTGATGGGCAACATGTGGCAGCAGGACTGGAGCAACCTGTGGGACCTGCTGCAGCCCTACCCCGGCGCCGGCAGCCTGGACATCACCGACGCGCTGGAGCGGCAGTACCAGGGCAACCTGAGCGCGGCGCTGGCGCGGCGCAACGGCGACACCTCGCCGGAAGCGCGGTTCATGGCCCAGCGCGAGGCGCAGTTGCTCAGCGCACGGCAAATGACCGAGCGCGCGCAGGATTTCTACACCTCGCTGGCCATGCCCAAGCTGCCCGACACGTACTGGACGCGCAGCCAGTTCATCAAGCCGCTGGACCGCGACGTGGTCTGCCACGCCAGCGCCTGGGACATGGACATGGCCGGCGACGTGCGCACCAAGATGTGCGTCAAGCCGACCGAAGAGGACTTCACCACCATCTACCACGAACTCGGCCACGTCTATTACGACCTGGCCTACAACCCGCTGCCGCCGCTGTTCCAGGGCGGCGCCAACGACGGCTTCCACGAAGCCATCGGCGACACCGTGGTGCTGGCGATGACCCCGCAGTACCTGCATTCGATCGGCCTGGTCGACGCGCCGCAGGTCGGCCGCGAGGCGCTGATCAACGCGCAGATGCGCATGGCCCTGAGCAAGGTCGCGTTCCTGCCGTTCGGGCTGATGATCGATCGCTGGCGCTGGGGCGTGTTCGACGGCTCGATCGCCCCGGACCGCTACAACCAGGCCTGGTGGGAGCTGAAGGCCAAGTACCAGGGCGTGGCACCGGCGACACCGCGCGGCGAGGACTTCTTCGACCCCGGCGCCAAGTACCACGTGCCGGCCAACACGCCGTACACGCGTTACTTCCTCTCGCACATCCTGCAGTTCCAGTTCTACAAGAGTCTGTGCGACGCCGCCGGCTACAAGGGCCCGCTGTACGAGTGCACCTTCTACGGCAACAAGGAAGCCGGGCAGAAGTTCTGGTCGATGTTGCAGCGCGGCGCCAGCCAGCCCTGGCAGGCCACGCTCAAGGAACTGACCGGCAACGAGCGCATCGACGCCGGCCCGCTGCTGGAGTACTTCGCGCCGATGCAGGAGTGGCTCAAGCAACAGAACCAGGGGCGGATGTGCGGGTGGGAGGCAAGTGCGGCTGCGCAACCCACTGCAGTGCCGGCGCAGAAGCAAGGTTGATGCGGCGCGGCGGCCGCAACGCCGAAGCGCAGCCGTCAGGACAGACCGTGCAGGTAAGCGCGCAAGGGAGATGCGCGGCGTGCAGATCAGTCAGGCTGGCAAAGAAGCCGCGACATGCCTGAAGTGCTCATCGCGTCCGTGCGGATACCTGCTGCGCGTCGCTGTCGGCCTGCGGCAAAGCGAGCGCCGCCCCGCCCTTGGCGGGTGAGGCGATCACCTCTTCCGGTCGCGATGGCGCCACAGAGAGATCGACCTTCACCCGGAACCCCGGCGTATCCCCTTCGATCCAGGCACTGCAGCCGTCGACCATGACGTGCTTGATCTGCTCGGGCCGCGTCATGCCGTCGCGCTGGGCCTGCGCCGCGGCATGCCTCAGCGTGGCATCCGGCGTGGCGGCCGGGAATCGCGCCTTGATGGCACAAAACAGCGGGTCTTCGTCGCGCACTGCCGCCCCTTGCTCCGGCACCTTCAGCGGCACATGCCAACCCTGCGGCGCGTGGGCGTCCTTCTTCGGCAGATGCAGCCGCTGCATGTGCTCCGACCATTCCGGCGCACTGATGCCCTGCCGGTCTTCGCCCGGCGGCAGTGGTCCGCGCAGTTCGTTGACGGCGTCACCAGCCAGCCCGCGCACGCCGCGCGCCAGAAGCGTGGTGCCGATCCGCATGGATTCGACATCCTCGCGGTACCTGCCGATCATCGGCGCGTCCTGCGCGGCGCGCTGATGCGCCGCTGGATCTTCCAGTACGGAGCGGTCGGGCCGCCCATTGCCGTCCACCGGCAGGAAGTTGTGCATGCGGTGCGACTCGACGATCAACCCGCCGACCGCACTGAAGGGGTTGCGTGCCTCCCAGCTTCCCTTGCTGTTGTCGTAGCCGGCGCGCTGCAGCGTCGCGACTTCCTCAGGCGTGGCGTAGATGCGGACTTGGCCGTAATGCCGGCTGGCCGCGCTGACGGGATCGCCGGCCATCACGTGGTTGATGACATCGGCGCCGCCTTCGGGAATGCGGCGATCCAGGCTGACCGCGCCGTAGGCGTTGAAGGTTTCGCCCTTCAGGCCGAAGTGGTGGGCGCTCGCCTGAGCCAGCGCTCCGCCGAGAGAGTGACCGGTGACGGAAACCTCCGGAGCTTCGCGCCCCTTGCCAAGGGTGTTCGCATACGCCAAGGCTTCGCGCGTGAAGTCGAGGGCATCAGCCACCTGCGCGTTGTGCCGTGTAGCGACCATGCCCCCGTCGGCGAGCACACCATCCTGCAAGGGCTGTCGATCGAACTCCGTGCCACGGTGGGCAACGATTAGTTGGCCATCATCGACGCGTTGGTAGAGGACTCCCTGATAACCCGAAGGACGATCCACATATTCCAGCCGCCTGTAGGAGACGCCACCGATGTCCACTTCAGGGCTGTTGACGCCCGTTTGCCTGGGCTTCGAATAGACGTCATAGGCAAGCGCTGCATATTGCTGATCGGCGAGCTTCACGGCTCCACCTTCTGCGCCGACAGGGTGACTTTGAAGAGATCGTCGCGAGCACTTTCCTTGAAATCTTCGACGCTTGCACTGCCGACATCAGCGAAGTTCTTCACGTCCTCCCTGGGATAGTGGCCCTTCCAGAAATAGGTGGTCTTGGCACTCGAATCCATGATCTGGACCTTTTCCAGACTGGGGGAGAAATTCGTCTCGTCCTCAGTCCCCGAGGCTTTGAGCGACATCCCCACACCCATCAGATCCCAGTGGCAGATGCCCTTGCCGAAGTAGTCTGCGTCCACCATCCCATCGGCATAGATCGTGGACACGTAGGTCTTGTCGTCGATCTTCTGGAAAGCCGCAGGCACACTCTCCTCTCGCTGCTTCGACCAAGCACCCGCAACCGGATCCACAGGCGTGCATTGTTCATAGTTGGTGATTCGATAGAACGCTGCGCCCTTGACGGACCGAAAGTCGCCAGGCGAGTCTTCAATCGTCATCGTGATCCGGAAGGCTTGCGTCGGACGGGAGTTCTTTCGGTACACCGGGTCGCCGCCGGCCTCCGCGCGTGGCGTGCCGGCATTCTCCGAGGCAGTGTTCATCGGGTTGCATCCTGTCAACAACAGCAGAAAGGAAAGAGCACAGGGGATCTTGGCTTTCACGGATAGAATCTCAGGCCACGATGGTGCGCCGCGCGGCATGCTCGGCGGCAGCGAGGGCGTCGGTCAGCCGGCGACAGCCATGGTGCACGTGCAGGCGTTGCATCAGCAGCAAGGCGATCAACATCAGCAACGACAAGCCCAGCTCCGGCACCCGGATGAAGAGCGGCAGCGAACCGGGCAGCGCGACGGCCGCCAGTGCGGACAACCACATCGGCAGGGTCATCCCGGCTACCTGCAGGATGGCATGGCACAACTGCCTGGACTGCACCGTGCGCTTGCCACCGGAGCGCAGGCGCCACCAGGCGCGCGACGCGCGCACGACCAGCAGCGCTAGCATGCCCACCATGCCCAGTTGCAGCAGAGCACCCAACACCGCCAACGCCTGGGCCATCAGCAGCGCCGCGCCACCCGCATGACGGTAGGCCAGCGCAGCCATCCCGGCGGTGAGCAGCAGTGCGAGCAGCGCCGTGGTCAGCAACGCACACGTGCGCCGCACGCATAGCTGCCACTCCTTCGACCACAGCACGTGGGACATGTCACGGCTCCTGCATCGACCAAGTCAGGGAACGGCAGCGCTGTCCCGCACCACGGAAGAGCCCGGTGTCGCCGCCGCTGACCCCACCTTCCCGCTCGTGAATGCATGGGGGCAGACACGCGCATACAGCTCCGACGAGTACGCGTTGTAGCAGTACGGGTTGGTGACAGTGAACGCTCCCGTGGCCGGATTGATCGGCGCCCAGCAGTCGCTGGGCACACCGATCGTGCAGAGGAGGAAGGGATCGTTGTTGTAGTACGGAATGAACTCATAGTAGCCGTCAGTCTGCGCCGACGAGGGCAACGCCATCACTGACAGCAGCGCCAAGGGAAACAATCCACGCTTCTTCACCACCCTTTCTCCTTGATGGGTTACCAATCTTCCAGACCCGCTTGAGGCCAGGCATCAATAGCGCTTGAAAACCGCCTTGGAACATGCGGTGTAGATGACCTTGCATTGCATGCCGGTGACCGCGCGATTGTCTTGCTCGCAACGCTGCATCGCGACATCGCCGGCGGCCTTTTCGCTACCGGCCGCAACAAAGTTCGTAAGACCATCGAGATATGCCCTTCCGCCGATTTGTGGCTCTGCGACGGCGGCACATTGGTTCTGATAGGTGAGGCCAATTCGGCAGTCTTTCACTCCATCGGAAGAGCAGCGCCTCAGCGCGTCGGCCTCCGCTTCGGATTTCGATGCCTTGCCTGTCGTCACCCCCAGGCTGTTCCAGCCGTCGCCCGCACCCATGGCAATGGCACCCCAGGTCTTGACCCAGTAACCCGTCGGTCGGGGAGCTTCCTGCGGGGCCACCTGACTCTGCGGAATCGGGGCGCAACCAGCCGCCCCCTGACCGCCTATTGGATACTGGCCGGGTGGGCAGCCACCTTCTGCATGAGCACCATGCGCAACAGCCATCAAGAAGCAAAGCGCTAGAAATTTGAGGCACATGGCTCTTTTCCTCATATCACCTGATCCTGGTATCCCGGTTGGCCGCGCCCATGACGCCACTGCCTTCGGAGGAAGAGTTGGTAGACGACGTGCCGCCCAGCCTGTGGTTGGATGATCCCACCGCGTGCGGCGAAACCTGCGAATCCGGTCTGGTTTGCGGTGGGCTGTAAGACCCCGGCGGCTGACCCTGTGGCCCCGGCGAAGACGCAGTCGCAGGGCCGAAGGCCGTGTAGGTCATGAACGTACCCATGTTGCCTTGCCAGACCGCCGCCGCGATCGTGGGCACCGTGACGATCAGCACCGTCATCAGCAACCCGATCCCGCCCTGCTGCAGCGCCTGGGACGACAGGCCTTCGGCGTTGGCCAACGGAATGAACTTCATCGCCCAGTACGCCGCCGCCACCTTGGCGGTGAACTTCAGCACCATCGCCGACACCACCGACAGCATGGACATCGAGAACAACGTGCCCAGCACGTAGAACAGCCACTTCCGGAACAGGTCCTTGGTCTGGTCGAACATCAGGAAGAAGATGAAGATCGGGCCGATGCCCACCAGAAATGCCATGGTGAACTTGAACAGCAGCAACATCGCCCCCGCCGCCATCGGTGGGCTGGCCGTGCCGAAGCTGGCCAGCAGCATCGAGCGCCCCTTCTTCTCGATCGATTCGGGATCGCTGGCGTCCACACGCACCGCATCCAGCGCCGACAGGGCCAGCTGGGTGTACTTGAGGTTGTCGTCGATCGAGTCGGCCGCACTGCTGGTGTCGTCGCCGGTGAACAACCCATGGATCTCCTTGTCCAGGTTGTCGGTCATCGTCTTGTGCAGCGCCGCGCCGTTCGCGCCCAGGGTCGAGGCGATCATCAGGATCACCGCGACCTTGGCCGCCTTGACCATCGTCGCCATCGCCGACTCGCGCGACTGCCCGGTCGCGATGCGGTAGCCCTGGATCAGGACCCAGAACGTGGTCGCGGTCAGCGCGATCACGCTCACCCAATGCATCGCCCGGCGCATCAGCTCCAGGCCGAAATCGGCGATCTCGTCGGTGAAGTAGTTGTTCACCAGGCGGAAGAACAGGAAGTCCCCCAGATTGGCGTCCGCCAACGGTTGCATCCAATGCGTGGCGGTGTCGAAAAGTCCGTTCATGCTGCGTGCCTGCCCGATGTCCTGTGCTGTGTTGGAGTTGCCTGCGCCGTCACTTCGACAGCGCTCCAGCGAGCACTCCCGCCTGGATCACCTGCCCCAGGATGTTGTTCTTGTTGCCGTCCAGCGCCCGCCGCGCCAACCGCGACTGGTCGTCCTTGAGCGCCACGATGTAGGTGTCGTAGGCCTTCATCTGTGCCTGCCAGTAGTCCAGGTCCATGGCGTTCTGGGCGACGAAACGCTGCACTTCGTTGTCGTTGGCGGCCAGGGCGCCCTGACTGGTCTTTACGCTGTCGCGCTGCGCCTGCACCTGCTTGAACTGCTCGTTGCGCTGGATCAGGCGCTTGAGCATGCGCACCGTCTCGTTGTATTGGGCGTTCTTGGCCAGCACGATGCGCGCGCAGACCTTCATCTGCTCGTCGACGGCGTTGCCATTCAAGTCCGGCGCCAGCGCCTTGAACTGGTTTATAAGCCCGGCGATGCCGCTCTGGCTCGCGCCCGGGCAGTCGTCTTCCAGCCCATAGTCCTGGGGCCGCTCCGGAAAGTTGTCGGCCATGGTGGAATCGCCGAACTG
Organism: Xanthomonas sacchari; assembly: GCF_040529065.1. Taxonomy (NCBI): domain Bacteria; kingdom Pseudomonadati; phylum Pseudomonadota; class Gammaproteobacteria; order Lysobacterales; family Lysobacteraceae; genus Xanthomonas; species Xanthomonas sacchari. Next base: position 3,928,187 of record NZ_CP132343.1, read on the forward strand.
CAGCCGCTGCAGTTTGATGAGCTGCTGCTGGTAGTGCTCCAACTGCATCTGGTACTGCTTGATCGTCTCGCTCCAGCGCTTGGCCTGCTCGGCGTATTCCTGCAGCGCCTTGGCCATCGACATCGGGTCGTTGACGATCCATGTCGCGTTGGCGGGCGCAGCGACGAGGCAGGCGGCGAGCGCGACACCTGCGAACAGGCGCGAGAAGCGGTGGCGACGGGTCGAGGGGTGGGTCATGGCGGTCTCGGCAAGTCTGGTGCGATACAGGGGGTGGCGATCATCGCGGCAACTGCACGGCGGCAGGCGGCGACGAACCGCCGTCAGCGGCCGCAGCGCGGCCACTGGATGGTCGGGTTCGGGAACCTGCTGCGGCCATCGTCCTTGATGAGCGGATGAGTCAGGTGGCGCGGGACTCTTGCATGAAGTGCATTCCATTTCCACCGCCCCATGCGGCCCCGTAGGGAGGCGTATTCAGTAAAGCCAGGCACGCCAACGGTTTCGCCGACCGGGGTAGGAAAACTCCGACATTGCGTCGCGGCATGTCCCGAGCCGGACAGCAACGGCGTCACCGCGGGTTTTGCGCAGCCAGATCCCCAGATCCGCGCGAGCCCCTCAGCCGACCGCGATGCGACCGTTCAGTCGTCGGCGAGCCGCGCCCAGCGCTCGTGGTCGCGCCAGACCCCGCCGATGTGCAGGTAGCGTGGCGAATAGCCTTCGCGGCGGAAGCCGGCGCGCTGCGCCAGGGCCAGCGAGCGGGTGTTGTCCGGCTGGATGTTGGCTTCCACCCGGTGCAGGCCCAGTTCGGCGAAGGCGTAGGCCACGCACAGGCGCAGCGCATGCGTCATCAGCCCGCGGCCCTCGCAGCCGGCCATGGCGTGGTAGCCGAGATAGGCGCTCTGGAAGCAGCCGCCGACCACCTGGCTGAAGGTGAACAGGCCGGCGAGTGCGCCGCTGCTGCGTTCGCGCGCCAGCAGCGCGATGTTGCTGCCGTCCAGGGTCTGCGCGTACCAGGCTTCGAACCCCGGCACATCGGTGAACGGATAGGTCCAGGGGTGATGCAGGGCGACGCTGGCGCGGTGCGCCTGGATCAGCGCGATGCCGTCGCGGCGCCGCACCCGCGCCAGCGACACGGCCTCCTGCGCAGCCTGGCCCGCGCTCTGGCCCATGGCCTCAGGCCGGGGCCGCCGCGCCGTCGTCGCGACGCATGACCTGGGCGTGGCGCGTCTTGAACTCGTCGAAGCTCAGGCCCTGCGCCTGCGCATCGGCGTGCGCGGCGTCCTTCAGCGCGTCCGAGTACATCAGCCGCACCGGCGTGCCGGCGCGTTCGTGCAGTTCCGCCGCCTGCATGATCAACGACAGCACCTGCGCGGCGCTCTCGCTCTGGCCGGCGATGCGCCCGTCCATGCCCAGCACCCACTCGCCGTCGCGGCGCACGATACCGGCCAGCAGCGTGCGCTGCTGGTCGCGCAGTTCCGCATGCGGCTCGATGGGCGCGGCCGGCGCGGCGTCCTCGGCACGGTGGCGCAGGCGCTCGGCCAGCTTCTTGCGCAGATCGCGGCGCTGCTTGGACTGGATGGACATGCGGTTTCCTCAACGATGACCCGACGACGATAGCCCAACCGCGACGCCGCTCACAGCGGGTCCGCCGGTTCCAGCCGCGGCACCTGCGCGTCCGGCCGCGGCAGGCGCTTGCCGCTGCGCCGCTCCCAGCGCCAGAAGCCCCAGCCGAGCAGGAAGAACGCGCCCGAACCCAGCGCCAGGTGCAGCGCATGGCCGCTGAGCAGCGGCGACAGCACCCCGGCCACCAGCACGGTCACCATCAACTGGGTGAAGGCCTGCAGCGAGGAGGCCAGCCCGCGCTGGCGCGGATACATGTCCAGCACCGCCAGCGCCAGGATCGGGAAGATCAGCGCAGTGCCCAGGCCGGCGAAGAAGATCGGCAGCACCGCCCACGGCAGCGCGATCGCCGGCGCCAGCGCGGTGTAGGCGATGTTGCCGGCCATCGACAGGCCGCAGCAGACGAAACCGAAGCGCACCTGGCGCATCGGCCCCAGCCGCCCGGCCATGCGCCCGGACAGGAACGCGCCCAGGGTCATGCCGCCGATGGTCGGCAGGAACAGCCAGGCGAAGTCGCGCTCGGTCTTGCCCAGCAGATCGATCATGAACACCGGCGCCGAGGCGATGTACAGGAACACCCCGCCGAAATTGAACGCGCCGGCCGCGGCCAGGCGCTGGAAGCGCGGATTGAGCGCGATGCCGATGTAGTCGCGCAGCAGCGTACGCGGCGCCAGCGGCGTGCGCGCCTGCGGCGGATGCGTCTCCGGCATCCAGCGCAGGGTCGCCACCAGCAGCAGCGAGGAGAAGCCGACCAGGAACCAGAAGATCATCGGCCAGCCGCGGCCGCTGCCCAGGATCCAGCCGCCGATGACCGGCGCGATCGCCGGGGCGATGCCGAAGATCATCGACACCTGGCTCATCAGCCGCTGCGCATCGTCGCCGTGGTACAGGTCGCGGATCACCGCGCGGCCGACGATCATGCCGACGCCGGCGGAGACGCCCTGCAGCGCGCGGAACATCAGCAGGGTCGGCAGGTCGCGCGACAGCGCGCAGCCGGCCGAGGCCAGGATGAACACGACCAGCCCGGCGACGATCACCCGCCGCCGCCCCAGCGCGTCGGACAGCGGCCCGTGGGCCAGGCCCATCAGCGCGTAGGCCAGCAGGTACACGCTCACCGTCTGCTGGATCGCCACCGGATCGGCGTGCAGGCGCTGCGCCAGCTGCGGGAACGCCGGGAAGATGGTGTCGATGGAGAACGGGCCGAACATCGCCAGCCCGGCCAGCAACAGGGCCATGCGGCGCGTGGACACGGACGGGAGCGTCATGGGGAGATCATCCTGAAAAGCCGGCCGCGGCGGCCGCAGGACCGGCGCACACGCGACGACGCCGTCCGGCATGGACGGGCGCGAGAGAAGGGAGTGCGGGCATGATACGCGCAGCCGCCGCCGGCGCGCATCCGCCACGGCTTGCCCATTCAGCCTGGCGTGGGGGCGAACGGCCCGCCGTGGGCGGCGCCGGCCACGCTATAATCGCAGCGCAGCAAGGTGGGAGAAGCGGGGCAACCCGCTGCCGAAGGCGCAAACGCCCGTAATCGCTCAGGCCCGATACCACCCGCACCAAGACTCTGGAGAGACCGGTCAAACCCGGCGCCGAAGGGGCACGAAGCGCAGCGCCAGCCGCCGCTTCCAAACTCTCAGGCAAAAGGACAGAGGGGCATTGGGAAGACACGCGCTTCCCGTCGATCGTGCCCGCCGCTGCGGTCCGACGACGGCCTTGCGCGCGTCCCCGCCTCCTCGTGCCTTCCTCAGCCGGACGACTGCCATGTCTCACACCTCTTCGCTGCGCGACCTCGAACACCACTGCGCCTTCATCGAGCGCCACATCGGCCCGAACGACGCCGAGATCGCGCACATGCTGCGCACCGTCGGCCACGACTCGCTGGAGGCGATGACCGACGCCATCGTGCCGGGCAACATCAAGTCGCCGGCCGCACTGGCGCTGCCCGATGCCGTCACCGAGGAGGAGGCGCTGGCCAAGATCCGCGCCATCGCCGACAAGAACACCGTATTCCGCAGCTTCATCGGCCAGGGCTACTACGGCACCCACACGCCGAAGGTGATCCTGCGCAACATCCTCGAGAACCCGGCTTGGTACACCGCCTACACGCCGTACCAGGCGGAGATCTCGCAGGGCCGCATGGAAGCGCTGATCAACTTCCAGACCATGTGCGCCGACCTCACCGGCATGGAGATCGCCAACGCCTCGCTGCTGGACGAAGCCACCGCCGCGGCCGAAGCGATGACCCTGGCCAAGCGCTCGGCCAAGTCCAGGTCCGACACCTTCTTCGTGCACGACGCGGTGCACCCGCAGACCCTGGAACTGCTGCGCACCCGCGCCGAGCCGCTGGGCATCGTGCTGCGCGTGGGCACCCCGGAGGAAGCGCTGCAGGCCGAGTGCTTCGGCGTGCTGCTGCAGTATCCGGACAGCTTCGGCCACATCGGTGACCACAAGGCCCTGGCCGACGCAGTGCACGCGCAAGGCGGCCTGGTCGCCGTCGCCACCGACCTGCTCGCGCTGACCCTGATCGCCGCGCCCGGCGAATGGGGCGCGGACATCGTGGTCGGCAATTCGCAGCGCTTCGGCGTGCCGTTCGGCTTCGGTGGCCCGCACGCCGCGTTCATGGCCTGCCGCGACGCCTACAAGCGTTCGATGCCGGGCCGCCTGATCGGCGTGTCGATCGACGCCGCCGGCAACCCCGCCTACCGTCTCACCCTGCAGACCCGCGAGCAGCACATCCGCCGCGAGAAGGCCACCTCCAACATCTGCACCGCGCAGGTGCTGCTGGCGGTGATGGCCTCGATGTACGCGGTGTACCACGGCCCCGAGGGCCTGGTGCGCATCGCCCGCCGCACCCACCGCCTGGCCGCGATCCTCGCCGCAGCGCTGCGCGGTGCAGGCGTCGCCGTCGGCGAGCGCTTCTTCGACACCCTGCACGTCACCGGCGTCGATGCCGAGGCCATCCATGCCAAGGCGCGTGCGGCCGGCATCAACCTGCGCGCGATCGACAGCGCGTCGCTGGGCATCAGCCTGGACGAGACCGCCACCCGCGCCGACGTGGTCGCACTGGCGCAGTTGTTCGGCGCGCAGGCCGACGTGGACGCGCTCGACGCCGCCACCGCCGATGCGCTGCCGCCGCAGTTGCTGCGGCACAGCGCGTTCCTGCAGCACCCGGTGTTCAACACCCACCACAGCGAGCACGAACTGCTGCGCTACATGCGCGCGCTGGCCGACAAGGACCTGGCGATGGATCGCACCATGATCCCGCTGGGCAGCTGCACCATGAAGCTCAACGCCACCGCCGAGATGATCCCGGTGACCTGGCCGCAGTTCGGCGCGATCCATCCGATGGCCCCGGCCGAGCAGAGCGTCGGCTACAAGCAGCTGATCGACGAACTGGAAGCGATGCTGGTCGAGTGCACCGGCTACGACGCGGTCAGCCTGCAGCCCAACTCCGGCGCGCAGGGCGAGTACGCCGGCCTGCTGGCGATCCGCGCCTACCACCGCGCCCGCGGCGAAGGCCATCGCGACATCTGCCTGATCCCCGAATCGGCGCACGGCACCAACCCGGCCTCGGCGCAGATGTGCGGCATGACCGTGGTGGTGACCAAGTGCGACGGCAACGGCAACGTCGACGTCGCCGACATCCGCGCCAAGGCCGAGAAGTATTCGGACCGTCTGGCCGCGCTGATGATCACCTACCCGTCCACCCACGGCGTGTTCGAGGAAGACGTGGTGGCGATCTGCGAAGCGGTGCACGCGCACGGCGGCCAGGTCTACACCGACGGCGCCAACATGAACGCGCTGGTCGGCCTGGCCAAGCCCGGCAAGTGGGGCTCGGACGTGTCGCACCTGAACCTGCACAAGACCTTCTGCATCCCGCACGGCGGTGGCGGCCCCGGCGTCGGCCCGTGCGCGGTGAAGGCACATCTGGCGCCGTACCTGCCGCGCACGCTCGGAGGCGACGGCGACGTCGGCATGGTCTCGGCCGCCAGCTTCGGCTCGGCCTCGATCCTGCCGATCAGCTGGATGTACATCACCATGATGGGCAACACCGGGCTGCGCAAGGCCACCCAGGTCGCGCTGCTCAACGCCAACTACATCGCCAAGCGCCTGGCGCCGTACTACAAGACCCTGTACACCGGCCGCAACGGCCTGGTCGCGCACGAGTGCATTCTCGACGTGCGCCCGCTGGAGAAGACCAGCGGCATCGGTGCCGAGGACATCGCCAAGCGCCTGATCGACTTCGGCTTCCACGCGCCGACGCTGAGCTTCCCGGTCGCCGGCACGCTGATGGTGGAGCCGACCGAGAGCGAATCGCAGCACGAGTTGGACCGCTTCATCGACGCGATGATCCAGATCCGCGAGGAGATCGCCGCGATCGAGGACGGCCGCCTGGACCGCGAGGACAACCCGCTCAAGCACGCCCCGCACACCGCCGCGCAGGTCACCGCCAGCGAGTGGACCCACGCCTACCCGCGCGAGTTGGCCGCGTTCCCGCTGCCGACGCTCAAGCAGCAGAAGTACTGGCCGCCGGTGGCGCGCGTGGACAACGTGTACGGCGACAAGAACGTGATGTGCGCGTGCATCCCGGTGGATGCGTACAAGGAAGACGCGGTGGTCTGAGCCGCGGCGACGTTCGACGCTGCACCCGAGACCCAGCCTCGTGCGCGAGGCTGGGTTTTTTCATGCCTGCGCATCGCGCACACTGCAGTAGACAAGTATGTGCGATGCAGCGCGTTGCACGGCTCGTTCACGCCGCGCCGCCCAGGATCGGGATTGCACTGCAGCCCGCGTGTTCGCGCGTCGGTCTCTCAGCACCCTCCCCGTCCGTCGCCTCCCGGAGCGATCTTCCATGGCCAGCCGCAAGCGCACGCCCAGCGATTCCCCATCGTCCACCGCCCCCACCTCCACCGCCGCGCCCACCGACCAGCGCGGCCATGGCGACGAACTGCACCAGCAGGCCGGCGGCACGCATCCGCCGCTGACCACCAACCAGGGCATCCCGGTCGCCGACAACCAGAACTCGCTGCGCGCCACGCCGCGCGGGCCGACGTTGCTGGAAGACTTCATCCTGCGCGAGAAGATCACCCACTTCGACCACGAGCGCATTCCCGAGCGCATCGTGCACGCGCGCGGCAGCGCCGCGCACGGCTACTTCGAGCTGACCGCCTCGCTGGCCAAGTACACCACCGCCACGCTGCTCACCGAAGTCGGGGTGAAGACCCCGGTGTTCACCCGCTTCTCCACCGTGGCCGGCGGCGCCGGTTCGGTTGACACGCCGCGCGACGTGCGCGGCTTCGCGGTCAAGTTCTACACCAAGGAAGGCAACTGGGATCTGGTCGGCAACAACATCCCGGTGTTCTTCATCCAGGACGCGATCAAGTTCCCGGACCTGATCCACTCGGTGAAGATGGAACCGGACCGCGGCTTCCCGCAGGCCGCCAGCGCCCACGACACGTTCTGGGATTTCATCTCGCTGACGCCCGAGTCGCTGCACATGATCATGTGGGCGATGAGCGACCGCACCATTCCGCGCTCGCTGCGCATGATGGAAGGCTTCGGCATCCACAGCTTCCGCCTGCTCGATGCCGACGGCAACAGCACCTTCGTCAAGTTCCACTGGCGGCCCAAGCTCGGCCTGCAGTCCACGATCTGGGACGAGGCGGTGAAGCTGGCCGGCGCCGATCCCGACTTCCATCGCCGCGACCTGTTCGAGGCGATCCAGCAAGGCGACTTCCCGGAATGGGAGCTGGGCGTGCAGTTGTTCACCGAGGAACAGGCGGACGCCTTCCCGTTCGACCATCTGGATTCGACCAAGCTGATCCCGGAAGAACTGGTGCCGCTGCAGATCGTCGGGCGCATGGTGCTGGACCGCTGGCCGGACAATTTCTTCGCCGAGACCGAACAGGTGGCGTATTGCCCGGCCAACATCGTGCCCGGCATCGACTTCTCCAACGACCCGCTGCTGCAGGGCCGTCTGTTCTCGTACCTGGACACGCAGCTCAGCCGCCTGGGCGGGCCGAACTTCCACCAGTTGCCGATCAACGCGCCGAAGTGCCCGTTCGCGAACATGCAGCGCGACGGCCACATGCAGATGGGCGTGCCCAAGGGCCGCGTCGCCTACGAGCCCAGCTCGCTGCAGAGCGACAGCCCGCGCGAGACCGCGCGTGGCTTCGTCAGCCATCGCACGCCGGCCGAGGACGCCGCCAAGGGCCGCATCCGCGCCGAGAGCTTCGCCGACCACTACAGCCAGGCGCGCTTGTTCTTCCGCAGCCAGACCCAGCCGGAACAGGCGCACCTGGCCTCGGCGCTGGTGTTCGAGCTGTCCAAGGTCGAGACCGCGCACGTGCGTGCAGCGGTGGTCGGGCATCTGCGCCACGTCGATCCCAAGCTGGCGCAGCGCGTCGCCGACGGTCTGGGCATGGACGCATTGCCGCCGGCACCGCCGGCCGCCGTCGCGCCGCAGGACATGCCGCTGTCGCCGGCGCTGCAGATCATCGGCAAGATGAAGCCCATCCTGGTCGGGCGCAGCATCGGCATCCTGGTCCACGACGGCTCCGACGCGGCAACGGTGAAGGCGCTGCAGAAGGCGGCGCGCGACGCTGGCGCCACGGTCAAGATCGTCGCGCCGAAGGTCGGCGGCGCCAAGCTCAGCGATGGCAAGAAGCTGGCCGCCGACGGCCAGTTGGCCGGCACCCCATCGTTCGTGTTCGACGCGGTGGCGGTGGTGCTGTCGGCCGAGGCCGGCAAGCAACTGAGCAAGGAATCGGCGGCCATCGACTTCGTCAGCAACGCCTTCGCCCACCTCAAGGCCATCGCGGCCGACGCCGGTGCGCAGCCACTGCTGAAGGCCGGCAATGTGCAGAAGGATGCCGGGGTGGTCGAGGCCGGCGACAGCAAGGGCTTCATCAACGCCGCCAAGACCCGCCAGTGGAGCCGCGAGCCGAAGCTGCGCCTGCTGGCCTGAGCCCGGGCCAGGCCAGACGGTTCCGCCCTGGCGCCGCATGGGTGTGGCGCCAGGGCGATGGCACCAAGGAGGAGGGACGGAAGCGCCCTCAGGACGCCCCCGCGGCGCCCCAAAAAAAGCCTGGCCAATTTTTCGCCACCCCTCTTGACACTGTTGTGTCACGGGCCGGCGTCGGTGTTATCCACACCTTTATGCAGAAGTCATCCACACCCCCTGTGGACAACGGGGCACGGCCGCCCTCACCTTCCCCAGACAAGCAAGTGATTGATTCAGAAGAAAAAGGAATGTCACGGGCTTGACAAGAAGCGAGCGAGCCGCTCCTGCGCGGGCGGTCGGCGGGCGCGGCGGCAAAAACTTATCCCGAACTCGGGGTGGCGTGTCTACAACCACCCGAGGTGAAGCGGGTGTGAAATTTTCACGTGTCGACGACGGACGGCGGACAGGTGTCCAAAAGGCCCCGCCGCGCCGGCCGCTGGCCTTGGTCCGGGAAGCTCCAACACAGCGCCGATGCTGCACTGCGGTACTGCCGCGGGGCATCCAGGCCCCGCGACGCCCGACCGCCGCGCTGGTCGGCCCGCCACGCGACCCGCGCCCATCACTTGGCCCACCTTGCCCCGATGCCCGTTTGAACCGGCGCGCGTGCTCAGGCCAGCACGTCGCCGTCGGCCGCCGGCAGCAGCGCATCGGCCAGGCGGCGCTCCATCTGCTTGAGATAGTCGCTGAAGCCACCGCAGGCACGCGCCACCCGCCGCGCGCTGGTGATCACCGCCGGCTGCGCGCGCCGCGCGATCCGCGCCTGCGCGCGCACCAGCGCCTCCACCAGCGCCACGTCCTCGTGCGCGGCCAGCGGCAGGAAGCCGCCGCAGCGCCGGTACAGCTCGGCGCTGACGCCGAGGTTGGCGCCATGCACGTGCGGGTGGTCGTCCTCATGGCACTCACCGGCCAGGTACGCCTCGCGCAACGTGGTGTCGTAGTCGGCCCAGTCGTCCACCGTGACGATGCCGCAGAACGCGTCGCTGGCGCAGTCCAACTGGGCCGACAGCCAGTTCGCCGGCACCACCGAGTCCGCATCGGTACAGGCCAGCCAGCGCGCGCCGGCAGCCAGCGCCGCCTGCGCCGCCGCCGCCCGCGCGCTGCCGACATTGCCGCTCTGCAGCGCAATGGCGTGCGCGCCATGCGCCGCGACGATGCCGGCCGTGCCGTCGCTGCAGCGGTCCAGGGCGACGAACACCTGCACCGCCTCGCCGCGCAGGCCCGCGCATCGCGCCGCGCGCACCACCGAGCGCAGGCAGGCGCCGATCAGCGCCTCCTCGTTGTGCGCCGGGATCAGCACCGCGATCACCGCAGGCGCTCCGCCGCGGCCACCGAATACGGCGAGGCGCTCCAGGCTTCGAGCATCACGTCCTCATCCTCGTAGCGCAACAGCCGCGGCAGCTCCAGGCGCTGCGCCAGGCAGGCGTGCACCGCGCGCCCGTCCATGCAGGCCTCGGCGAACGGGTGCAGCCAGTGGCAGGCGACCAGCACGCCCTGCTCGCTCAGCGATGCGCGCAGGCGCTGGGCGCATTCCCGCAACTGCGGCAAAGGCAGGTAGTAGCCGACCTCGCTGAACACGATCAGGTCGAAACGGCCCGGCGGCCAGGTGCGCGGATGCTCGGCCTGTTGCACCTGCACGTGCGCCGTGGCGGCATTGCGCTGCGCGGCCAGGGCCACCGCGCGCTCGGAGAGGTCGGTGGCCAGCAGCGCATCGCAGCGTGGCGCCAGCGCCGCGGTCAGTTCGCCGTTGGAGCAGCCGACTTCCCAGGCACGCGCGAAGCGCGCACGCGGCAGGCTGGCCAGCAGCAGCGCGCGCTTGCGCGCCTCGTACCAGCGCTCGCGATAGCCGAACGGATCGTCGTCGCGGTAGAGGGCGCCGAAATAGGCCTGGACCGAATTCATGCGACAAATACCTCGAAGCGGCGTGCGAACCGTTGCAGGACCTGCGGCGGCAGGATCGGCGCCGGCACCGTTGGTTGCGCGGTACCCAGCTGCGAGGCGAAGCACTGCAGCGCGTCCTGCTTGGCCTGCCAGTCGGCATCGTTCAAGGCATAGCGGAAGGCGCCGCGTAGAGCCTGCGGCGCGGTGTCGGCCTGCAGCCAATGCCAGGCCCAGACCGGGAACTCGAGCAGCCGTGCATCGACGGCGGCGACGGCCTGCCGCACCGCACGTGCACTTGCCTCATGGTCGGGATGGCCATCGCGGTGCCAGGTGGTCAGTACCAGGTCGCCCGCGCGCAACTGCGCATGCAGGCGCTCGGCCAGCACCGTCTCCTGCGCGCCGACCTGGCCGTCGGCGAGACCGAGGTGACAGATCGCGGCGGGATCGGCGCCCAGGCGGCCCATGGCCGCGGCGAGTTCGGCGCGACGCACTGTGCGCAGGCGCTGCGGCGTCCAGTACGGATCGTGCGGATAGCAGGCTTCGCCGTCGGTCACCGCAATCAACTGCACGGGGATGCGCAACCGGCGCGCACAGGCGATCGCGCCGCCACAGCCCAGCGCTTCGTCGTCCGGATGCGGCGACACCATCAGCAACCGCGCGGCGCCCGCGAGCAGGTCCTCGATCGGGCGCTGCGGCAACGCGGCCAGCCATGCCGAACGCTGCCACGCCGACTCCGGCGTGCCGTCGCCATGGATCTGCGGCTGCGGCACGCTCACAGCCGCCATGGCCGCACCTGCTCGCCCAGCGCCTGGCCGAGTGCAGCCCAGTCGTGCTCGGCATGGCTCTGCCGCACGAACACCGCCAGATCCGCGCAGCGCATGGCGTGTTCGCGGTCGCTGCACAACGGCGCCGGGCCGAGCGCACGGCCGACGCGATCGAGCACATCGGTGGCGGCGCGTTCCACGAACGAGCGCAGCCGGGTCACCGCGTGCCGATGCGCCTGCTCGGGCGCGGCATCGATGGCGGCGGCCAGTTCGCGCAGCAGCGCGCGCGCGGCGCCCAGTTGCTGGTCGATCACGCCCAGGTGCATCGCTGCATGCGCGTCGCGCTGCAGCTTGGGATGTGCGCGCAGGCGCTCGGCGACGGCGCTCGCGGCACCGTACCAGCAGGCCGCGATCCCGGCGCCGCCTTGCCAGAACCCGGGCCGTTGCAGGTACTGGCCCGGCGCGCCGATCGCCAGCGCCGGCACCGCATCGAAGGTCACCGGCCCGCTGACCACGCGCGCCATGCCGACCGCGGCCCAGGCCTGCGCGTCGATGGCGATGCCGGGCTGGCGCAGTTGCACCTGCACCAACTGCTGCCGCTCCGCGTCATGCGCGGTGACGAGCGCCTGGTCGACGATGCCGGCGCCTGAACACCAGGCTTTGCGGCCAAGTACCTCGCCGCGCTGCGCATCGCCACGGTAGGCCAGGCGCGCGTCCGGCGCCTCTGCAGCCCATACGGCGAACAACTGCCCAGGCAGCGGTGCCGGCGCGCCGAGTTCGGCGAGGATCGCCTGCGCGTCGTAATGCGCTTCCAGCACCTTGGCCAGGCACACGTCGACCGCGGCGATCTCGGCCAGGATCCGCCAGCGGTCCAGGGTGTCGCCGCCGCCAGGCAGCGGCAAGCGTGGGTAGCGTGCCAACGCATGCAGCGCGGCACCGCGTAGGTCATCGACATCGCCAAGGGCGATGGGGGAACGCAGTTCGGTCAAGCGGATCCTCTGTGCGAAGGCGCCAGGCAAGCTGTCGAAAGCTGCAATGCGGAGCGTCCGAGGTGAAAGGTGGCGTGAATCACAACAGCCTGCATGCGCACGCAGCGTGTGCGTATCGCACCGCGACGTGCACACGCATGAAGCATTCATCGCCAACGCGTTGCCCTCGCCTACCGATGCAGCGGGCGAGAGCGCGGCGTGGCGCCGCCTTACGGCGTCAGGATCACCTTGCGGCAGTCCTGCTCCTTCTTGTCGAAGATCGAATAGCCCTGCGCCGCCTCGGCCAGGCTCAGGCGATGGGTGATGATCTCGTTCGGGCGCAGCCGGCCCTCGCCAATGTGCTCCAGCAGTTCGGGCATGAAACGCTGCACGTGGGTCTGGCCCATCTTGAAACTCAGCCCCTTATCGAAGGCGTCGCCGAACAGGAAGCCATGGATGAAACCGGCGTACACACCCGGCACGCTGACGGTGCCGCCGCGACGCGTGGCGGCAATGCACTGGCGCAATGCGGTACCGCTGCTGCCTTCCAGCTTCAGCGTGGCCATGACCGTTTCCACGGTACTGCCCTTGGCCTCGAAGCCCACCGCATCGATGCTGGCGTCCACGCCGCGGCCGTCGGTCTGGCCGACGATGATGTCGGCCGGATCGTCGATCTCCTCGAAGTTCAGCGGGATCACCCCGTAGGTGCGCTGGGCGAAGTCCAGCCGGTACGGGTAGCGGTCGACCATGAAGATGCGCTCGGCGCCGAGCATGCGGCAGCAGGCCGCGGTCATCAGCCCGACCGGGCCGGCGCCGAAGATCGCCACCGTGCTGCCCTGACGCACGCCCGCATTCACTGCGGCCTGATAGCCGGTGGGCAGGATGTCGGAGAGGAACAGCACCTGTTCGTCATGCAGCACGTCCGGCACCACCAGCGGGCCGACGTTGGCCTTGGGCACGCGCACGTATTCGGCCTGGCCGCCGGCCACGCCGCCGTACAGATGGCTGTAGCCGAACAGCGCCGCCGGTGGGCGAATGCCCTTCTGGTTCAGTGCCGCACCCTTGCCGGTGTTGGTGGTCTCGCAGGCGGCGTACTCGGTCAGGCGGCAATGGAAGCACTCGCCGCAGGCGATCACGAACGGGATCACCACGCGGTCGCCCTTCTTCACCCGCTGCACATCTGGGCCGACCTCCTCCACCACGCCCATGAACTCGTGTCCGAGCACGTCGCCGGTGTGCAGGTCGGGAATCTTGCCGCGGTACAGATGCAGGTCCGAACCGCAGATCGCGGTGGCGGTAACGCGCAGGATGATGTCGTCTGTCTCGACCAGCACCGGGTCGGGAACGGTTTCCACGCGCACGTCCCGGGTGCCGTGATAGGTCAGAGCTTGCATGGGTCATTCCTTTCGTCTGCGAACACGTGACTGAAGTGTTGCCGTCGATGCCGTGCAACGTCGGTGACCATGCCGTGAGTCCGATGTCGCGACCGCGGCGCGCGCCTTGCAGGCAATGCCCTGCGTACATGCGCGGCCGCTGCATTACCATGCGCCGTCCCCACTGCGAGCCGACGCCCATGCCCGACAGCCTCCACGACCTGCAAGCCGCCCAGCGCGCCTTCGCCGACGCCCGCGACTGGGGTCAGTTCCACAGTCCGCGCAATCTCGCCGCGGCGCTCTCGGTGGAAGCGGCGGAGCTGCTGGAGCATTTCCAATGGCTGGACGATGCGCAGAGCCGCCAGCTTCCTGAAGAAAAAAAGCAGCAGGTCGGTAGCGAGATCGCCGACGTGCTGCTGTATCTGGTGCAGTTGTGCGACAAGCTGCAGATCGATCCGATCGAGGCCGCGCAACGCAAGATGCTGGCCAACGCCGTCAAGTATCCGGTGGAGCTAGCCAAGGGGCGCATCACCAAGTACACCGAGCTATAGGGGAGCACGAGGAGGCTGCCGCGCAACGACGCGGCGCTCCCCAATCACCGGCTTCCGGGGCAAGCCGAATGCGGCTTGCCCCGTAGAGCGGCTTCAGCCACAACGGGCGTTTCCGGGTGAAACTCGTCGCGGCTGAAGCCGCTCCTACAGCGGACGTTCCTGGACGATCAGAGATGCCCGCCGTGCGCCACGGCGCTGCATGCGGCAGCTAGACGTTGTTACCGCTCACCGCCCTTGCGCGCGGACGACGTCTTGCTGGCGCGCCTGCTGCTTGCGCGCGTGGCGCTCTTCTTCGCCGGCGTCTTCCTGGCCGTCGACTTCTTCGATGCGGTCTTTTTCGTCGCAGATTTTTTCGTTGCGGTCTTCTTTGCCGAAGCCGTCTTGCTCGCAGCCTTCCTGGCCGTCGTCTTCCTCGCCGAGGCGGACTTGGCCGTGCTTTTCTTTGCAGCGGATGTAGGCGCACCGGACTTCTTGGCCCGCGTCTGCGCCGCCTTCTTGGCTGCGGCCTTGCGCACCG